>CBDALO010000192.1:0-4599 GCA_965196985.1 Gammaproteobacteria bacterium
CTTGACCTGTGTTAATTAACCTTGGTTTAAAGCCGTTCGCATATCCGTTTCTATCGCCAGTTCGCTCATAAGGACTGGCATTTAAATGGCGCTCCCTTTCTATTAACATAGCCTCATTCATCAACCTGGAGACAAGCTTAGGTAAAGCTTCAAACCCCTCCATCGCTAAAACATGTATGGCTTCTTCGATTAAGTTCTCATTTTTATAGCAGCTCATTGTCATTCCTCTTTTTTGGTTAAGTTTACCTTAAAAGGAATTTCTAATCTGACTGAGTCGCCTGCTTATTTTCAGCAAGTCAATGGAATTTACAGAAAGGATGGCGCACTAGCAATCTGATTTTCAAGATCTGAAATAAGCGCGTCTGGAGCAACTATGAGCGCCAATGCACTGCAGCCTTCAAACGCCCAAGAACCCAGACTCGTGACGCTATTGGGCAGCGTAATGGATTGCAAACTGCTGCAGCCATAAAACGCCCCATCACCCAGACTCGTGACGCTATTGGGCAGCGTAATGGATTGCAAACTGCTGCAGCCTTCAAACGCCCAATCACCCAGGCTCGTGACGCTATTGGGCAGCGTAATGGATTGCAAACTGCTGCAGCCAGAAAACGCCCTTAAACCCAGACTCGTGACGCTATTGGGCAGCGTAATGGATTGCAAACTGCTGCAGCCATAAAACGCCCAAGAACCCAGACTCGTGACGCTATTGGGCAGCGTAATGGATTGCAAACTGCTGCAGCCATAAAACGCCCAAGAACCCAGACTCGTGACGCTATTGGGCAGCGTAATGGATTGCAAACTGATGCAGCCTTCAAACGCCCAATCACCCAGGCTCGTGACGCTATTGGGCAGCGTAATGGATTTCAAACTGCTGCAGCCTTCAAACGCCCTTAAACCCAGACTCGTGACGCTATTGGGCAGCGTAATGGATTTCAAACTGCTGCAGCCTTCAAACGCCCTTAAACCCAGACTCGTGACGCTATTGGGCAGCGTAATGGATTGCAAACTGCTGCAGCCTTCAAACGCCCAAGATAGAGCGTTATTTTGTCTGTAAAAACCAACTTCAGTACTTAGAAAAACCTTTAAAATTCTAAATGGCACTCTATTGTACCTGTCTCATCGCATAATATCTTAAATTAATTATGCTAATCAATCTAAAAAATTATTTATACCTCAAATTTTTCTCCTCTCAAAATAAATTATTAGCTTTTAGGTAATAGCAATTATATCTCGTTAATAAGAACAAGAATGATCTATCCTAAAACCCTATGAAGCCTTATTATTCACTTCAACTTAAGTATCTAGGTGATCCGCTCCACTGGTCATCAATTTCCACTAAAACAGCTGATACGAGCCTTAGGCACGATTCAGTATTAGGGAAAATTCCAACTGTATGCGTCCTTCTTTTTACCTCTCTGTTTACGCGCTCAGCTATGTTACTGGTTCTTAATCTTTTTTGATGCGGCCTGTCAAAGTTCATCACTACTAAGCCCTCCGGTATATTCACTTCAAACCAAGAAGAAAGCTCTGGTGCTGTTTGCTGATATTTATCTACCGCCATAGCCAATAGTCTTTCCGACTCATGAATGTTTGAGGCATTAAATATAGCTGTAATCTCCTCAGCTACTGGTTCCTTCATTGAGCGCTTTGGTATGTGAGCCTGAGCATTTTGCTGCAAATGAAATTGGCAGCGTTGCCAAGGAACACTGGGGAACACAGCTCTTCTAGCGGCTTTTAGGCCAGTATGAGCGTCGCTAGTAATCAACTCAATACCATGTATACCTCGCTCAACCAACTGCTGAAGAAAATCACGCCAATGTACCTCAGCCTCTGATAACGCAACAGAAACACCTAGCACTGTTCTCTTGCCGGTTGATTCATCAAAGCCATAGGCTATCAATACCGCACAGTCTTGTACTGTGCCGCTAGTGCGCACCTTCTCATAACGTGCATCTAGCCAAAGATATTTTATCTTTCCTAACGGCTTATTTCGCCATTTCTTTAAATCTTCATCCAACAATTTAGCGCAACGGCATACCTCTGTGCTTGAAATATCTGTTCCACAGAGTTGCTTTAGCACCTTTTCAACTTTGCGCGTGGAAACCCCATGCACATACATTTCAGCGACAGCCAGCTTAAGTGCTCTATCAGAGCGTACACCTCGCTCTAAGACTGATGGATAGAAGGCTTCATTGGAGTCTCTAACCTGCGGTATCTGTAGCTCAAGCTGACCTTGACCTGTGTTAATTAACCTTGGTTTAAAGCCGTTCGCATATCCGTTTCTATCGCCAGTTCGCTCATAAGGACTGGCATTTAAATGGCGCTCCCTTTCTATTAACATAGCCTCATTCATCAACCTGGAGACAAGCTTAGGTAAAGCTTCAAACCCCTCCATCGCTAAAACATGTATGGCTTCTTCGATTAAGTTCTCATTTTTATAGCAGCTCATTGTCATTCCTCTTTTTTGGTTAAGTTTACCTTAAAAGGAATTTCTAATCTGACTGAGTGGCCTGCTTATTTTCAGCAAGTCAATGGAATTTACAGAAAGGATGGCGCACTAGCACGCCCAATCACCCAGGCTCGTGATCTCATCTATGATTTCAATTTTCTTTATATGTTCTTTTTTTGTAATACTATTCCAATTGCATTGTTCGACACGCTCTGGTTGTTTTTTTTGATCGGACAGGTAAGTAACTCTAACTTGCATATTTATCATTCTCATTTAATCCAAATAATGCGTTTAGAATAACTTATAGAAATTATCTGTTTATTTAGAGTAACAGAAAGGGTATGGGGATTATTTCTTAGGTAGAAAACACTGTAGGTAATATAGCACACCATAACCAGCGTTATCGGGGGTTGGGCAGAATCTATTCAGAAAAGGCCATTATTACCCCTCATAATGAACCTTATGGGGCAATGTGTAGAAATAGTGCAGCTAATTAAGTTATGCTTACAGAAATGAACAAGGCCAAAAATGCCTGTTCATTGACGACTGTTCTGGTTCAACCACGTTCTTTTTCAATCTATTACCTTGGGCAAATAAAGCGCTATTATTATTGGAGATAGAGCCTGGTTGTTCTATCTGCACTTGTTCTTGAAGCGAATCTATAAGCTCAACGACTATTTCTGCACTAGTGGTATGCTCATATCTGCTCTTACGACAGGATAGATCT
Organism: Gammaproteobacteria bacterium; assembly: GCA_965196985.1. Taxonomy (GTDB): domain Bacteria; phylum Pseudomonadota; class Gammaproteobacteria; order UBA12402; family UBA12402; genus 2-12-FULL-35-23. The sequence goes on from CBDALO010000192.1 coordinate 3,177, forward strand.
GGTCTTCGCTGATCCAATAAAGCATCCAATAAAATTGGATTTTTATAGGTTGATTTGTTAACAGCTGTTCGCAAATAATCTAAGCCGCTAGAACTCTGAAAAAGCGTTTTTAGATAAGCGCTTTTTCTGGGTTCATCATCCTCAATTAATGCTATTGCTTCCATGATAATTGAGTCAACTATCTTCGTCGGCATTGCCTCAAATAAATCCTTATTTAATCTGCCATCTCGTATCGCGGAAAGCTGACCTATATTCAGATATTTACATAGGCTGTAAAGTGATGATGTTTCAGCTTGATCCTTCATTAAATAGGTTTTTGCAAATTGGTGGATTTCTTCAGATCTACTCTGAGCTACTTCAGTAAATACGTTTTGCTGATAGTGAGCCTCCTTTAAAATAAAAGCTCTATAGCAGAATACCTTATCCTCAAAGTTCATTGAATCGACTAGTGACTTATTTCGTAGCTTTTTGTTTGGATCATCTAAACCATGAGAAACATTAAGTGAGGTTAATAAATAATCATCGAGTTTTTTGTGATTATTCTGTGAGATTATTAAAGAAGATCCATTAGTCTGGTGAATCTGATTTTCAAGATCTGAAATAAGCGCGTCTGGAGCAACTATGAGCGCCAATGCACTGCAGCCTTCAAACGCCCAAGAACCCAGACTCGTGACGCTATTGGGCAGCGTAATGGATTGCAAACTGCTGCAGCCATAAAACGCCCCATCACCCAGACTCGTGACGCTATTGGGCAGCGTAATGGATTGCAAACTGCTGCAGCCATAAAACGCCCTTAAACCCAGACTCGTGACGCTATTGGGCAGCGTAATGGATTGCAAACTGCTGCAGCCAGAAAACGCCCTTAAACCCAGACTCGTGACGCTATTGGGCAGCGTAATGGATTGCAAACTGCTGCAGCCATAAAACGCCCAAGAACCCAGACTCGTGACGCTATTGGGCAGCGTAATGGATTGCAAACTGCTGCAGCCATAAAACGCCCAAGAACCCAGACTCGTGACGCTATTGGGCAGCGTAATGGATTGCAAATTGATGCAGCCTTCAAACGCCCAATCACCCAGGCTCGTGACGCTATTGGGCAGCGTAATGGATTGCAAACTGCTGCAGCCATAAAACGCCCAAGAACCCAGACTCGTGACGCTATTGGGCAGCGTAATGGATTTCAAACTGCTGCAGCCATAAAACGCCCCATCACCCAGACTCGTGACGCTATTGGGCAGCGTAATGGATTTCAAACTGCTGCAGCCTTCAAACGCCCTTAAACCCAGACTCGTGACGCTATTGGGCAGCGTAATGGATTGCAAACTGCTGCAGCCAGAAAACGCCCAATCACCCAGGCTCGTGATCTCATCTATGATTTCAATTTTCTTTATATGTTCTTTTTTTGTAATACTATTCCAATTAC
>CBDALO010000193.1:0-17233 GCA_965196985.1 Gammaproteobacteria bacterium
ATTGAAGGATGAGCTGCTGGATTATGAAATAGCAAGTTGCTAGTGCGCCATCCTTTCTGTAAATTCCATTGACTTGCTGAAAATAAGCAGGCGACTCAGTCAGATTAGAAATTCCTTTTAAGGTAAACTTAACCAAAAAAGAGGAATGACAATGAGCTGCTATAAAAATGAGAACTTAATCGAAGAAGCCATACATGTTTTAGCGATGGAGGGGTTTGAAGCTTTACCTAAGCTTGTCTCCAGGTTGATGAATGAGGCTATGTTAATAGAAAGGGAGCGCCATTTAAATGCCAGTCCTTATGAGCGAACTGGCGATAGAAACGGATATGCGAACGGCTTTAAACCAAGGTTAATTAACACAGGTCAAGGTCAGCTTGAGCTACAGATACCGCAGGTTAGAGACTCCAATGAAGCCTTCTATCCATCAGTCTTAGAGCGAGGTGTACGCTCTGATAGAGCACTTAAGCTGGCTGTCGCTGAAATGTATGTGCATGGGGTTTCCACGCGCAAAGTTGAAAAGGTGCTAAAGCAACTCTGTGGAACAGATATTTCAAGCACAGAGGTAAGCCGTTGCGCTAAATTGTTGGATGAAGATTTCTGAGAACTACCCAAAATTGTTATCTCCCTACCTGAACTGAATTCGATAATTCTTTTTGTTCTTCTTGAGAAACACTATTTTCTTTAAAAAATTGCTCTACTAAGTGATACGTTAGAAGTTTTCTAATACCCTTCGCAATAAAGTGTCGTGTCACCTTGCCCTTACCATCTCCTAATTTAGCTAGCATAATTGCGTAATCGTCATAAGCTTTTTCCTTACCTATCTCATACAAATATGAGGCCACATAAAAACATACAGCCAGTAGATTTTGTATCCCTTTAAAATTTTTTATCTGCATATTTTCCCAGCCTAGTCCTTCCTTGAGAAATTTAAAAACATATTCAATTTTCGCACGAGATAGATAGGCTATGTATACCTCATACGCCTCATCAAAAGTCGTTACTTTTTTATTAGTTAATAGCAGCATGTCATTCTTAAAAATTCTCCTACCATCTCTGCCTGTAATTTGGATTTTAATTGCATTGATGTTCTCAAACTCTCCAAAATAAATAGTTATTTTTCCGTCTTGTACGCAATTCTTTCCAACTGTTAACTTTTGGAATTGCTTTTCGCCTTGAGGATCAAAATCAGCGTTAATCAGCTTAAGCTTTTTACCATCATCACCTCTACCTTCTATTGTTCTTGTTATTTTTGAGCGAATAATAAAGTCTTGATCTAGGTTTGTATCAATTAGTGAGAGATAGTCATTATCATCAAACTCTCTATCTAGAATATGGGTAATGGTTGCATCTTCATTCTTTGATTTTAGGCAGATTCCTATTTTTTCTATTTCACGAATAGACAGCAGCTTTTTATTAAAGTAATCACCAGATTCATAAAGACTCTTGGCCTCTTTATCTCCCTCAAATGGCTTTCCAGCCTCTATTTTCTTAATATGCTCAGCTTTTAAAAACTTAGGGTCTTTATTGCTGTAGCTTACATGCGATAGTAGATGCACAGCCTTATCACCAGGTACTAATGCAACTGCGTTATGCGTGCTGTAACCATTGATAATATCCCCGTCCAGACTCCTTACTTTACCTAGATTTTCAGTTTGCTTGCTATGTGGCTTTCTAATATCAGAAGGATCATGAAGAACATCAATTTTACTGGCGTGTGAAAGTTTTTCACAGCTCTGTTCTAGCAATACATCATTTGTTTTTATTGGATCTAAATCGGTGCTTTTATTTTCACCGGTAAGTGTACGAATCATCTTTTTATACTCATTGTTATCTTTTGATGAACTGAACAACTTACAACTACCTTCAGTTAATAGCTTTCCTACAATCGTCGATAGATTTTTTTAAAACAACTTTCCCAGTTAATTTTGAAAAAAGAGGGGCAGCGTAATCGGCGAAGTTTAACATTTATACTCATCTCGTTAGTCTTGTTAAAAAGACAAAGCATAGTCATTTTTACACAATATTTCAGCATTATTTTGCTGATTTAAATTTTGGGTAGTTTTCAGAAGATTTAAAGAAATGGCGAAATAAGCCGTTAGGAAAGATAAAATATCTTTGGCTAGATGCACGTTATGAGAAGGTGCGCACTAGCGGCACAGTACAAGACTGTGCGGTATTGATAGCCTATGGCTTTGATGAATCAACCGGCAAGAGAACAGTGCTAGGTGTTTCTGTTGCGTTATCAGAGGCTGAGGTACATTGGCGTGATTTTCTTCAGCAGTTGGTTGAGCGAGGTATACATGGTATTGAGTTGATTACTAGCGACGCTCATACTGGCCTAAAAGCCGCTAGAAGAGCTGTGTTCCCCAGTGTTCCTTGGCAACGCTGCCAATTTCATTTGCAGCAAAATGCTCAGGCTCACATACCAAAGCGCTCAATGAAGGAACCAGTAGCTGAGGAGATTACAGCTATATTTAATGCCTCAAACATTCATGAGTCGGAAAGACTATTGGCTATGGCGGTAGATAAATATCAGCAAACAGCACCAGAGCTTTCTTCTTGGTTGGAAGTGAATATACCGGAGGGCTTAGTAGTGATGAACTTTGACAGGCCGCATCAAAAAAGATTAAGAACCAGTAACATAGCTGAGCGCGTAAACAGAGAGGTAAAAAGAAGGACGCATACAGTTGGAATTTTCCCTAATACTGAATCGTGCCTAAGGCTCGTATCAGCTGTTTTAGTGGAAATTGATGACCAGTGGAGCGGATCATCTAGATACTTAAGTTGAAGTGAATAATAAGGCTTCATAGGGTTTTAGGATAGATCATTCTTGTTCTTATTAACGAGATATAATTGCTATTACCTAAAAGTTAATAATTTATTTTGAGAGGAGAAAAATTTGAGGTATAAATAATTTTTTAGATTGATTAGCATAATTAATTTAAGATATTATGCGATGAGACAGGTACAATAGAGTGCCATTTAGAATTTTAAAGGTTTTTCTAAGTACTGAAGTTGGTTTTTACAGACAAAATAACGCTCTATCAGCAAGTTGTGACGCGACTAAATTACAAGTCTTAAAAGAGCCTGGTCGACGGCCACAAACTAAGTCACTGATTCATTGCATGCGAGGTGGTGCTCCTGGTCGTGAGGTTATCCTGTTTGCCTATACGCCAAGTGACCACAGTGAGTTTCTAGTAGAATGGTTTCAAGGGTGGACTGGCAAGCTTCATACTGATGCAAGCCCTATATTCGACCAATTAGAAAATACCGGCGTTACGATCATTGCGTGCAACCTTCATGACCGCAGGAAATTTGAAGAGATCACCAAGGCGACCAAAAAGAATGGGTTAGCCGCTCATGCTATGCGGGTCTATAAAAAACTCTACCGGATTGAAAGAAAGGCGAAAGAAGAAGAGATGTCGCCTGAGCAACGCCTTGCGCTTCGGCAGAAAGAATCAAAACCGATTATGGATGAGTACAAGGAGTGGCTAGAGGAGTATTATCCAAAGGTTCTACCACAATCTCATCTTGGCAGGGCAATGGAATATGTCATCAAGCATTGGGAAAACATGACTCGGTTTCTTGATGATGGTAGATGTGAGATTGATAACAATCACACAGAGAGAGACATTAAGCTCTTAGTGCTTGCAAGGAAGAACTTTCAATTTTGCGACACAATGCCAGGCGCTAACGCACTAGCAATGCATGCAAGTCTAGCTCTAACTGCTGAACTGCATCATCACAATGTCTGTCGATACTTCACCTATCTTTATGAGCGCCCACCACATTGCAAAACATTAGAAGATATTGAGGCACTGCTGCCATGTAATGTGCCGCCGGATAGCACCTAGCACGTGTTAGCTACGGAAGCAAGGACGCCCGTGGATCGCTTACATCGCAAATGATGTAAGTAAGACACTATCTACTCAAGGAATTTTTAATACTAAGAAAAAAGCTGGTGTTGATCCAGATCCTCAATGTCATACCACCCTTCGGGCAAAACTATAACGTTATTTGACACTTTATGGATATGATCTGACTTTCTATTATATAATAACATAACTAATTTAGTCCCTATAACAAGCTTTATCGGGGGTTGGGCAAAATATAGCTAAAATAAGCCAATATTACCCCCGATAAGCTGCCTTATGGGGTTTAACTGTTATAAAAGTAAAAGTGTTATACTCAGTGAGTTCTAAAAAATTAATTTTTGTTTGCATTTATTGTAATACTCATCAAAGTTTCTTTTTGCAGCAATGTAACGTTCAAACTCATTTGTTGTGCTGTCTGTTGTATGAATGAATTCAAGTACACAACTGTGTTTTTTTATGTTTCTTTTATATAAATCATTATGGTCAAATCCGTAACCATCATTGCCAAAATTTAAAAGCAAAGCGTGATAAAGAGATTGTTTTTGCTCATCTGTAATTTTAAACTCTGTTTCTAAATACTCATTTAACATACTAAGTAACTTGATATTAAGGAATTTCAATGTGTCAATTGGTAAAAATACCACCAATTAAAATGAGTAATTTTAGCACAGGTATTTTTTATAAAATCGATTTAGTGGTGGGGCAGGGTTAGTTATGACAAACAATAGCCAAAACTAGCTGTTATTTGTTGTTTTGGACGGACTACCCCCCTAGGAAGTTATTAGATTTTTTTCAGTAAGGCGAGTTCACGATGCTTTGATAGCAATTTGTAACGGTTAGGTTGTCTATACCAGCAGTTAGCTAAAAACATTTGGCTACCGCATAGAACACATTCATAGGGGTCAATGTTAAAATTATTTTGCATTAAGGTGCGGTAATTGACCTGGGGTGTGTTTGGATCAGTTTCACCTAATAGGAGTCTGACTTTGGGTAGCATCTCACCTCGCACCCGGTTAGCAAGAAACCCATAATAACGCACCATACGAAAGCCAACATCAGGAATGTGTTGAATAAATCGAGCAATAAACTCTTCCGCGGTTAATTTAAATTGCTTGTAGGTTTTAGAGACGTGATCAAGATAATTAAAACTGAGGCTGCTCCCATCAAAGTTTTTAATTTTTGACTCAGCAATAGGAGGACGTTTGGTGTATCGACCTAAGTATTTAACGTTTTGTTTGTGATTCTTTGAGGGCTTTGCGCAATGTACTACCCATCGTTCTTGGTAAAGCTGATCAAGCAGTTGATTAAAGTTGAAAGTGTGGTTCAGTGTAGAGGCTAACTGATTTGGCAGAATAAGCCCTTTGTCCTGGTGGTGGTTTCTAAAAAGGTGTGAGCTTGCGGCAAGCATGTGTGCATTAGGTCAGCTAGTTACTTTATCCTAAAGGACCGATAGTAAAACTATTTAGAAAGGTCCTATTATGTTTGGCAAAACATTTGATAAAAAAGTCGTTACACCCAAGTCAGCAACACCTTCAACACTAGATAATATTGCTCAATCGCTCAAGTCATGGCGTTCATCATCAAAAGAGCCATGGGAGATTCCAGAAGACCTTTGGGTGAAAATTATTGCGCTCTATCCTGCTTATACAAAAAAGGACATTACTGAACGATTATCAATCAGCTCTAAACGGCTCAACAAAAAAATTAATGAAAAAGAATTATTAGCCAGCAGTACATCAGTTGCCAATTCTGATGATGACCAAGCCGATGAATGTTTTGTTGAAGCCACTATTCAGGATTCAGTTGTGCTTTCACAGCAACTGATTAGCATTACAAGAACTGATGGCGTCGTGTTACAACTGCCTAAGCCGGAGTATGCTGAAACCATTAATCTGATTCTTACTTTTTGCAAGGGCTAGTGTATGCTGCAATTCACGCCTCAAATGAGGCTATTGTTATCAGTCAGACCTGCTGATTTTAGAAAGGGTATTGATGCTTTAGTTGCGCTTTGCCAGCAACGGCTGGGTGAGGATCCATTCTCTGGTACGGTCTTTGCTTTTACGAATAGCCGCCGTACCTCAGTGAAACTTCTAGTTTATGATGGCAATGGATTCTGGCTTTGTCTAAAGCGTTTTTCGCAAGGAAAGTTACAATGGTGGCCAAACTCCCACTCAGCCACGTACCATATCGATAGCACGCAGCTAATGATTCTGCTTAACCAAGGTAACCCTATCACTAGTCATCTCGGTGAGCCATGGAGAAGGCTCGCTAGTCAACCTCCTGTAATAAGTCAAGCGGCCTCTTCATCGACCAAACCTCCTTTATCTTCAATCTGGTAATTCCATGGCAACCATAAGGAGGGATCCTTAAAAACACTTGATTTATTTTCCTGCAAGGCAACTAAGTAATCGAGTGGGTTTTCCCCGCACAATTGAGCTGTAACAATAAAAGATAATAAGATGCTACCGATGTTAGCGCCATGCTGAGTTTTATAAAACATTGCAGCTTTTCTAATGCGAATAGGAATCTTTAGTATCGCCTCGACAATGTTGTTATCTAGTGGCGCTCCTGGTGTCGTTAAGAATCGCCGAAGCTTTTTCCAGTGCTTTAACATATACTTCATCGCCTTACCAAGGTGACTATTTGGTTCTACCACTTTGTTAGATAATTGCTTATTGAGCCAACCATGCAGTTTAAGCATCAATGGTTTGCTATGCTTTCGATGATAAAGTAAGCGTTGATGTGGGTCCATTTGCTTTGTTTGCTCATCATTTCGATAAACCTCACCCAGGATTTGCATAACGTGCAAACAAGGCTCAGGATAATATTCAAGTAAATCACGAAACTTTCTAAAACCATGAGCTAAGCAATTGCAGATGATAGTTTGTAACTCTTTCGGCATGTTGGCTGCTAACGCATCACACATTTGAATCACCTTCTTTTTTTCAGCCACCCTGTTTGCTAATAGTTGTGATAAGTTTTCGCCGCCGTGATGCTCGCCTGCATAAAATAGAGCAACCTGGTGAGCACCAATAGTCTTGCTTAAAATGGCTGTTGTATACATCCCTTTTCTTGGTTTATTAAGGTCCGCCTTGTTATCAGATAGTATCGAAAGTATCTTTGCGAATGTGTCATCATGCTGAATAATATCACCGTTCGCGCCATACTGTTCTAAAACATCAAACACACGATAGCCGATATCAGCCACCTGCTCACAAAGCTCGAACTGTGTACTTGAGGGTAACGGAAAGCCTAGTAACTCTTGGAACTTTTCTTGACGGTAAAAAGGCACGCCAATGTAATACTTTTGCAAGCACAGCATTGCTTTAAACTTAGCGTCATACTTTGGTTGCTTCCTAACATCCGTGGGTAACTGGGCAGTGATAATAAGCCCACACAAGGCGCAGCGAAGCTTTTCCAAATGATACCGTGTTGCCGTGCCTAATGAGTTGCCAGTTATACGAATAACTACACCGGCTTTTTTAACCTTATACAGTTTCCCACCACATCCTCCAGGACAGGCATCGCCACATGCATGGTCAGCAACATGGCAATAAACATCAGTGGCATTCCGGTAATCCTGATTACCTCGCCTGCCATGACCGGATTTCCCTTTCTTATCTGATTGACTATCACCTTTTTTATTGCCTGATGTATTATCGTCAGAGTTATTGCCAACACCCTCAATATTACTTTCAGATTCTTGGCCCTTATTCTCCTGATTCTTCTTGGGTGACTGATTACTGTCAGCTCCAAAAATAAGTTCACGTAATTGTTTAATTGTAATTTTCTGCTGTTGAAGCACCTCGGGCAACCAAAGAGCAAGGTCCAAACAACCACCTGCAAGCTCCTTATCCTCATCACCAAGATTGGACTGATTCAAGCGAGCACGAAATTCTGCAATTTCATGCTCTGATTTAGTCGCTATATCCAGTATTTCAGTTGCGGTTGGCATAATTATTTCACGTGATGCGTAAGAAACTGTCGTCACAATAAAATAATTTTCTTTTCTAAGTCAATAGGTTAATGAAGATAATGGATAATTATCAAGCCCAATAAAGTACTCGGCAACGAAAGTTTACCTTATCCAACTTATTGGTTCACACATACTTACCGCAAGCTCACGATGGAAGTAGAGGCTTTGGTTCTGTCGAAAAATTTACACCTAGATGAGGTAGCCTATTTTTGGGCGCAACTAGTCTGCGAGCGTGTAGAACTGCTGCCAGGCTGGCATCATGCTATTGCCTCGCATCTGCCCTTTTTTTAGCATATGGCATAACTCAATACCAGCTATTGTTGCCTTAGCTGAATTGAACTTTTTAAAACCCAGTGTATATTTCGTGATACGCTTTATCGATCGATGGTCTTGCTCGACCAAATTATTGAGGTATTTAATGTGCCTAACCTCGACCATCGCAAACCAGAATCCAGATAAAAATAATAAGGTGTTGAGTCTTTCCAACGCTGCTGTATTTGCACCACTTTTATCAATGTTAACCTTTTTGGGTAACCCGCTTGATCCAATCGCTTTATTAAAAAAAGCTAGAACTGCCTTACGATCACGCTTCTCTGACAGCATAAAATCAACGGTGTTACCGTACTTATCAACTGCACGATAAAGATAAACTTGCTTGCCATTGACCTTAATATAAGTCTCATCCATCTTCCAACTATCAGCAAGCTTGCGCTTGCTTTTACGAAACTCTTGCTCAAGCTGGGGCGCATAGCGAACCACCCATTTTTGTACTGTAGAGTGATCAACGCTAACACCACGTTCCTCCATGAGCTCTTCAATATTTCGGTAACTTAATGGGTACGCAAGCTTCCAGCGTACTGCTGTTAAAATAATCTCTTTGGGGAAATGTCTTCCTTTAAAACTAATCGCCATAATAACTCCATTATTATTCAATGCTAAATTTGGTCGGTATTATATCAAATAACCATTAATTTGCGACAGAACTAATATGCCTGCTATGCCTGATGCAAGGCCTAGGCAGAAAGTAGTAGCTATAGCATAGTAGTTTCAGATTCCATGAGGCACAGTTAATTGTTAAAGAGCAAGCAATGACGTTCGACTAAAATGAACAAAACCGTATCACACTGCAAACATAATCAGAATAAATCTATCTTTATAAAAAAGAATTTCAACTTGCGAAGCGTGACATGGTCAAAAAAATGGATAGAGCGTTATTTTGTCTGTAAAAACCAACCTCAGTACTTAGAAAAACCTTTAAAATTCTAAATGGCACTCTATTGTACCTGTCTCATCGCATAATATCTTAAATTAATTATGCTAATCAATCTAAAAAATTATTTATACCTCAAATTTTTCTCCTCTCAAAATAAATTATTAACTTTTAGGTAATAGCAATTATATCTCGTTAATAAGAACAAGAATGATCTATCCTAAAACCCTATGAAGCCTTATTATTCACTTCAACTTAAGTATCTAGGTGATCCGCTCCACTGGTCATCAATTTCCACTAAAACAGCTGATACGAGCCTTAGGCACGATTCAGTATTAGGGAAAATTCCAACTGTATGCGTCCTTCTTTTTACCTCTCTGTTTACGCGCTCAGCTATGTTACTGGTTCTTAATCTTTTTTGATGCGGCCAGTCAAAGTTCATCACTACTAAGCCCTCCGGTATATTCACTTCCAACCAAGAAGAAAGCTCTGGTGCTGTTTGCTGATATTTATCTATCGCCATAGCCAATAGTCTTTCCGACTCATGAATGTTTGAGGCATTAAATATAGCTGTAATCTCCTCAGCTACTGGTTCCTTCATTGAGCGCTTTGGTATGTGAGCCTGAGCATTTTGCTGCAAATGAAATTGGCAGCGTTGCCAAGGAACACTGGGGAACACAGCTCTTCTAGCGGCTTTTAGGCCAGTATGAGCGTCGCTAGTAATCAACTCAATACCATGTATACCTCGCTCAACCAACTGCTGAAGAAAATCACGCCAATGTACCTCAGCCTCTGATAACGCAACAGAAACACCTAGCACTGTTCTCTTGCCGGTTGATTCATCAAAGCCATAGGCTATCAATACCGCACAGTCTTGTACTGTGCCGCTAGTGCGCACCTTCTCATAACGTGCATCTAGCCAAAGATATTTTATCTTTCCTAACGGCTTATTTCGCCATTTCTTTAAATCTTCATCCAACAATTTAGCGCAACGGCTTACCTCTGTGCTTGAAATATCTGTTCCACAGAGTTGCTTTAGCACCTTTTCAACTTTGCGCGTGGAAACCCCATGCACATACATTTCAGCGACAGCCAGCTTAAGTGCTCTATCAGAGCGTACACCTCGCTCTAAGACTGATGGATAGAAGGCTTCATTGGAGTCTCTAACCTGCGGTATCTGTAGCTCAAGCTGACCTTGACCTGTGTTAATTAACCTTGGTTTAAAGCCGTTCGCATATCCGTTTCTATCGCCAGTTCGCTCATAAGGACTGGCATTTAAATGGCGCTCCCTTTCTATTAACATAGCCTCATTCATCAACCTGGAGACAAGCTTAGGTAAAGCTTCAAACCCCTCCATCGCTAAAACATGTATGGCTTCTTCGATTAAGTTCTCATTTTTATAGCAGCTCATTGTCATTCCTCTTTTTTGGTTAAGTTTACCTTAAAAGGAATTTCTAATCTGACTGAGTCGCCTGCTTATTTTCAGCAAGTCAATGGAATTTACAGAAAGGATGGCGCACTAGCAAAAAATGAATGACACATGGAAAGAATCCTAAGATGTTTCACTGTCCCGGGTTATGGAGATACCCGAACTATGCGTAAGAAATACCACATAAACAACCATGATTTTATCATATTATATTAACGATGAGCGATTATCATGAAACATATTGTTGATTGTTTTGAGGCAACTTAGTTATGGGTGCTGGCTCTGATTTAAAAGATAAAATTAAACGTGATACAGGAATTACAGTATATAAAATTACTGATTATGAGGTTGAAGACGCTAACAAACTTTATGACTTATTAACAGATGAAACCAATCAAATAAAGAGTTGGTTGTTATCTATTTCTCAGAATGGTAGAGAAACTATACCGTTTGACATAGCGGTAAATTTAGCTAGCGACAAACAAGTACTAAATTACCTTACTTCAATGGTTCAATCCAAACATATTTCAATTTCAAATAATACAGATTTAAAATTGATTAGGGATATTATTGTATCTTCACGCCCAGATTATTTCACTTGCTTATTGTTAGTAGCAAGAAATAATGATCTTGACGCCTTATATAACATGGTAGTAATGGATATACAAGCTAGTGGCTATCGGGAAGACAGAGCTAGTCGATACTATGACAGCATTATTGCTGTAGCTAATGGTAATAACGGTATGATAAGTCATGACCAGCTGAGATGGTTATCAAACCAAAGTCAAAGTTTTCAAAGTATGATGAACTCTATAGCAGGAGCGCAAAGTAACAGCATCAATCAAGAGGGCCTTAAAAAATTACATGATGATCCTAGTAAAGACTCATTTTATAATGATGTAGATGTTTTATCTATATTTAATAAACGTGGCGTTGTGGGTCTTAGCCACGCTAATTCTTTATACGATACGGCAATAGCGCTTTACGAGAAAGAGATTAAGCTGGGTAATGCCACTGCGATGTGTAATCGCGCATATATGCATCAACACGGCCTGGGTGGCTCAAAAGATTGCGCGGCGGCAATAGCGCTTTACGAGAAAGCGATTAAGCTGGGTAATGCCACTGCGATGCGTAATCGCGCATATATGCATCAACACGGCCTGGGTGGCTCAAAAGATTACGCGGCGGCAATAGCGCTTTACGAGCAAGCGATTGAGCTGGGTAATGCCACTGCGATGAATAACCGCGCATATATGCATCAACACGGCCTGGGTGGCTCAAAAGATTACGCGGCGGCAATAGCGCTTTACGAGAAAGCGATTGAGCTGGGTGATGCCTATGCGATGCGTAATCGCGCATATATGCATCAACACGGCCTGGGTGGCTCAAAAGATTACGCGACGGCAATAGCGCTTTACGAGAAAGCGATTAAGCTGGGTAATGCCACTGCGATGAGTGACCGCGCATATATGCATCAACACGGCCTGGGTGGCTCAAAAGATTACGCGGCGGCAATAGTGCTTTACGAGCAAGCGATTAAGCTGGGTAATGCCACTGCGATGAATAACCGCGCATATATGCATGAACACGCCCTGGGTGGCTCAAAAGATTACGCGGCGGCAATAGTGCTTTACGAGCTAGCGATTAAACTGGGTAATGCCTCTGCGATGCGTAATCGCGCATATATGCATCAACACGGCCTGGGTGGCTCAAAAGATTACGCGGCGGCAATAGTGCTTTACGAGCAAGCGATTAAACTGGGTAATGCCTCTGCGATGCGTAATCGCGCATATATGCATCAACACGGCCTGGGTGGCTCAAAAGATTACGCGGCGGCAATAGCGCTTTACGAGCAAGCGATTAAGCTGGGTGATGCCTATGCGATGCGTAATCGCGCATATATGCATCAACACGGCCTGGGTGGCTCAAAAGATTACGCGGCGGCAATAGTGCTTTACGAGCTAGCGATTAAACTGGGTAATGCCACTGCGATGAGTGGCCGCGCATATATGCATGAACACGGCCTGGGTGGCTCAAAAGATTACGCGGCGGCAATAGCGCTTAACGAGAAAGCGATTAAGCTGGGTGATGCCTATGCGATGAATAACCGCGCATATATGCATCAACACGGCCTGGGTGGCTCAAAAGATTGCGCGGCGGCAATAGCGCTTTACGAGAAAGCGATTAAGCTGGGTAATGCCTATGCGATGCGTAATCGCGCATATATGCATCAACACGGCCTGGGTGGCTCAAAAGATTACGCGGCGGCAATAGTGCTTTACGAGAAAGCGATTAAGCTGGGTAATGCCACTGCGATGAATGACCGCGCATGTATGCATGAACACGGCCTGGGTGGCTCAAAAGATTACGCGACGGCAATAGCGCTTTACGAGCAAGCGATTAAGCTGGGTAATGCCGCTGCGATGAATGACCGCGCATACATGCATCAACACGGCCTGGGTGGCTCAAAAGATTACGCGGCGGCAATAGTGCTTTACGAGCAAGCGATTAAGCTGGGTAATGCCTATGCGATGCGTAATCGCGCATATATGCATCAACACGGCCTGGGTGGCTCAAAAGATTACGTGGCGGCAATAGTGCTTTACGATCGAGCGGTTGTATCGTTCAGCAACTTCCTAGATCGCGAAATAAGCGATCTTCTGAGCACTGGTAGTCAATTCTTTACGCCGAATAACTTAATAAATGCTCTTCTTCCACGATTGAAAACTGGAGAAACGGTTTCTACTTCTATTTATCAGTGGTTAATAAGGTATAAAAAAGAGTTACTGAAACAGATTTTAGTTGGCGAGGATGATGATACAGCAAAGTATAAAGTAATTCATTCTGCACTTACTGATCAGGACCATGTTTTATATAAAATATTTTACAAAAAGACTGGGTTTACACCTGTGAGCGTGGATAAGCCAAAATCAAATTTAGGACAGCTTAGAATAAAACATGATGAGCTTGCTACAAATCTTAACCTTCCTGTATATGACGCAGGTAAATTTATGTCTAACAGTTCAGCGTCTTTTTTTACGAATGCTTCTACTGCTAAAGTTGATACCTGTTGCGAACCAAGAGATGCTGTAGATGATTGTGAAGGATATGGGTCGGTTTTTAATAGTATTACAGATGCAGGATTGTAAGAGCCTACCTGGAAAAGAGAAGGCTCTCTTGGGTTTTATTATAGGCTTGGTTCAATTACGGTGTATTTTAGGTATCAGGGCGCATAGAAATACCTACCCAATTAAAGCATAATAACTACTGCTCTTTAAAAATTAGATTGCGTTATGCTGCTCGTTGAAAACGTTTGAAGCCCAGCATTTCTACCCAGTGTGGATGCTCCTGACCAGTTAAAATATGTGCTGGAGTTTTCTGATGACGAAAGCTTTTTTCGCTACGCTCGATTTTCTCATGATTTAAAAAGAAGCGTAGTAAATTAAGAAATCCATTCCCTACTTACTTACGTACAAATAAGTAGGGAGATATACGACTATGCAGGTTTTCTGCCATAGAGCTTGTGCGTTCCGTGCCCTCTAGCACTCGAGTCACAAGTTCTTCTATGTCATAGAAATCATCAACCAATTCATCTTGTAAGGGTAACGCACGAACAGCATATTTCATTGATCCTTCCTTACACCTTTGTAATTCAGCTATAGTATATTCCAATCGTAAGATGAGCCTGAAGCAGCATCTGAACAGATGTCACCATGATGGTCCATCGGTTAGTCTTCAGTGCTGATAGTATCAGCTATTTGCTCTTTTGTTATTTTCTCAAATAACGTCTTTTTTGCTTCCTGCATCTTTTGTGCAGATTCATGATCAATCAGAGAATACGCTAATTTATCTAGTCGTTCAAAGGTTTCATTTTCCTTTAAATACTGCTTAGCATTTTCAATTGATTTGAACTTTTCGTAAGGGGTCATAATGGCCTCGTAAGGGTAAAGTTTAGTTTGCTTACCCTTGCTATTAATGCTGGTTACAGGGAAGTAACAAGGTCTGTGAAAATTAATATAGTCGTTAAAATGCTGGTTATAGAATTCATTAATTTGCGGGGCAAAACGTTGTTGAATATGTATGTAGCCAAAATGCTTTCTAACAACCGAGCCATTTTTACTTTCCACCAAACCGTTGTCATTACTATGCCTTGGCCTCGATTTAGTGAGTTCAATAAATAACTTTTGCAATAGTTTAGCTACAT
Organism: Gammaproteobacteria bacterium; assembly: GCA_965196985.1. Lineage (GTDB taxonomy): Bacteria > Pseudomonadota > Gammaproteobacteria > UBA12402 > UBA12402 > 2-12-FULL-35-23. Next base: position 14,695 of record CBDALO010000193.1, read on the forward strand.
GCTGATTAATGTACTCTGAGCCATTATCAGCATGTAGGCCTAACACTTTAAATGGAAAGGTATCGATTATTTGCTCTAAGACAGGGATTAAGTAAGCCTCACTAATTTTTTCAACAGCGCAGACTACTTCCATCTGTGTCACCTCGTCAACAGCATTAATATGATAAACACCCTTGATTTTATCCATATCTCCTTGCTGCACTGTATCAATACGTATAAAGCCAGGCCGACCCTCTGGAGTTGGTTTTCGCCTTTCACCAATAGAAACCTGCGTTGCTTTAGTTTTATTAAAATGTCGCCGTTTGCGCTGGTAGGTTTCAGTTTGTCGAAGATTGTAAAGATGAGAGACTGAGATAAAAGCAAGACGCGCATAACGCTTATCTCCAAACAAATGAAAGGCTCTCTCGAAAAGTTTTTTTGGCTAGTGCGCCATCCTTTCTGTAAATTCCATTGACTTGCTGAAAATAAGCAGGCGACTCAGTCAGATTAGAAATTCCTTTTAAGGTAAACTTAACCAAAAAAGAGGAATGACAATGAGCTGCTATAAAAATGAGAACTTAATCGAAGAAGCCATACATGTTTTAGCGATGGAGGGGTTTGAAGCTTTACCTAAGCTTGTCTCCAGGTTGATGAATGAGGCTATGTTAATAGAAAGGGAGCGCCATTTAAATGCCAGTCCTTATGAGCGAACTGGCGATAGAAACGGATATGCGAACGGCTTTAAACCAAGGTTAATTAACACAGGTCAAGGTCAGCTTGAGCTACAGATACCGCAGGTTAGAGACTCCAATGAAGCCTTCTATCCATCAGTCTTAGAGCGAGGTGTACGCTCTGATAGAGCACTTAAGCTGGCTGTCGCTGAAATGTATGTGCATGGGGTTTCCACGCGCAAAGTTGAAAAGGTGCTAAAGCAACTCTGTGGAACAGATATTTCAAGCACAGAGGTAAGCCGTTGCGCTAAATTGTTGGATGAAGATTTAAAGAAATGGCGAAATAAGCCGTTAGGAAAGATAAAATATCTTTGGCTAGATGCACGTTATGAGAAGGTGCGCACTAGCGGCACAGTACAAGACTGTGCGGTATTGATAGCCTATGGCTTTGGTGAATCAACCGGCAAGAGAACAGTGCTAGGTGTTTCTGTTGCGTTATCAGAGGCTGAGGTACATTGGCGTGATTTTCTTCAGCAGTTGGTTGAGCGAGGTATACATGGTATTGAGTTGATTACTAGCGACGCTCATACTGGCCTAAAAGCCGCTAGAAGAGCTGTGTTCCCCAGTGTTCCTTGGCAACGCTGCCAATTTCATTTGCAGCAAAATGCTCAGGCTCACATACCAAAGCGCTCAATGAAGGAACCAGTAGCTGAGGAGATTACAGCTATATTTAATGCCTCAAACATTCATGAGTCGGAAAGACTATTGGCTATGGCGGTAGATAAATATCAGCAAACAGCACCAGAGCTTTCTTCTTGGTTGGAAGTGAATATACCGGAGGGCTTAGTAGTGATGAACTTTGACAGGCCGCATCAAAAAAGATTAAGAACCAGTAACATAGCTGAGCGCGTAAACAGAGAGGTAAAAAGAAGGACGCATACAGTTGGAATTTTCCCTAATACTGAATCGTGCCTAAGGCTCGTATCAGCTGTTTTAGTGGAAATTGATGACCAGTGGAGCGGATCACCTAGATACTTAAGTTGAAGTGAATAATAAGGCTTCATAGGGTTTTAGGATAGATCATTCTTGTTCTTATTAACGAGATATAATTGCTATTACCTAAAAGTTAATAATTTATTTTGAGAGGAGAAAAATTTGAGGTATAAATAATTTTTTAGATTGATTAGCATAATTAATTTAAGATATTATGCGATGAGACAGGTACAATAGAGTGCCATTTAGAATTTTAAAGGTTTTTCTAAGTACTGAAGTTGGTTTTTACAGACAAAATAACGCTCTATCTTTTTTTGTGGTAGGCCCGCTAAGCGTTTGATGAACCTGATCCGTTTCAGCTAACAACCAAGTATCCTCATGCGTATAGATTAAGCTAAACTTATTTCTAGGTGATCGTTGCTTAACAACAACTTTTCCTGACTTTTGATACTGAGCAATTAGCCTAGTAATTTGTGAACGTGAGTAACCAGTCATTCGTTGCAGGTAATCACGAATCAATCCTTTGTCCTTTTTGCACATACCGCAATAAGCAAATTTTTTTAATGTGTTCGTAACCCATAGGTAAGATTCTGCTCGTGATGTAGCTTCAAAGGTAAGCTGGGTTGATGAGGATAGAAATTGCTCAATCTGGGCAAGTGTGTTTAATTCTATGTCGTTCATATTGATATTCATCCATATAGGATGAACGATCACGCAACAACTTCAGGCCCACTTTGCATTGGAAAGTGGGGGCTATTTCAGGCTCATCTTGCATTGGAAGAGACTGCTATTTTACACAAAGTATTTACAGAGATATTATTAGATTCAGCAATTACCTGAAATTTATTATCAATTGTCATCATAAATGATAAAGCTAAGTGTTTGGCATTCTCCAA
>CBDALO010000194.1:0-55626 GCA_965196985.1 Gammaproteobacteria bacterium
CAGCTTTACTTATCCATTACCAACCGGTATTAAGTTAGAAAATACCACGCTATTTGGCGCTATGCCTTTCAACCGCCACCAAGCAGTATTGATTCAGGTGGAAGGCAGCGATGGCTTTGGTGGTAAAGCACAACGGCTTATTGCGCTAAGCACACCCAACTCAGCACCATCTGCTACTCGACAACTAGGCACCATTGCTGTGTTGGTAGGTGAGCTGCAAGCGCTTATCATACCAAAGGATACTATCATCGATGCTGATGACGATAAGTTGGCCTTTTCTGCCGCACAGCTTGACTCTACCGCTACAAGAGCCTTACCCTTACCTCCTTGGATTACTCATTTACATAGTATTAATACTTTTACCTTGCAACCTAGACTGGGGGATCAAGGCAACCATAGCTTTATTCTCATAGCAAGGGATCCACAAGGTAACTCAACCCAGCTTCCTTTTAGTGTTTTTGTGCCCAATCGAACACCTCATTTAATGACTACTTATTCAGACACTAAACTAGGGCCGCTCGAAGAGTTAAACTTAGCCATTGACGGTCACTTCGCTGATCTTGATGGTGATGAGCTACACTATCGTATTTCTGCAGCCAGCTGGATTCACTATGACGAACAAAGCAAAACCTTACAAGGTATGCCGCCACAAAGTGTAACCAGGTATCATGCCACCCTCACAGCAAAAGATAATTTTAGCGGGCAAGCACAGGCCTCACTGATCATTGACGTAGACCCTACTGCACTAGAGTTAAATACCGCCCAGCAATTACAGCTTGCTGGCTATACAGGTCTAGCTGCTATTGTCACTCTACTCGCCTCCTGCTTATCTGTCAGGCGACAAAAGAAAATTCGTGCTGCTCAACTAGGTGCAACAGGCATTAGGGATGAATGGCTAAAAACCCAAACCGAAAGTGGCGAAGTAGCAATGGTTAGCTTACCGACTAGCATTATAGAACCACTAAGCCAATTAAGAACTGAAATAGAAAACTGTCATATCAGCACTGATATCGACCAACTCAAACAAGGTCTCGCGACAGTAATAAGCAACATACAGCGCTATTACGCACAAAATAAACTTGCTGTTGCACAAGCCATTACCGGTCTGCTGATTAAAGGTGGTTTTACTAATACCTTATTCGATGCTGTTGAAACCGCGATCAGTGACTGTTGGCCACTGGAATTACAAGCCAGTTTAGTAGGTATGCTGCATCAAATGATGCGGCTCATTTGGCTTTACCATACTGGCCAAAAGCTACAACTACAAGAAACCATTAAAGAGAGCTATATCGCTCGATTAAATGAACTTGCTGGTAAATTAAAACCGGCTAGTGCGCCATCCTTTCTGTAAATTCCATTGACTTGCTGAAAATAAGCAGGCGACTCAGTCAGATTAGAAATTCCTCTTAAGGTAAACTTAACCAAAAAAGAGGAATGACAATGTGCTGCTATAAAAATGAGAACTTAATCGAAGAAGCCATACATGTTTTAGCGATGGAGGGGTTTGAAGCTTTACCTAAGCTTGTCTCCAGGTTGATGAATGAGGCTATGTTAATAGAAAGGGAGCGCCATTTAAATGCCAGTCCTTATGAGCGAACTGGCGATAGAAACGGATATGCGAACGGCTTTAAACCAAGGTTAATTAACACAGGTCAAGGTCAGCTTGAGCTACAGATACCGCAGGTTAGAGACTCCAATGAAGCCTTCTATCCATCAGTCTTAGAGCGAGGTGTACGCTCTGATAGAGCACTTAAGCTGGCTGTCGCTGAAATGTATGTGCATGGGGTTTCCACGCGCAAAGTTGAAAAGGTGCTAAAGCAACTCTGTGGAACAGATATTTCAAGCACAGAGGTAAGCCGTTGCGCTAAATTGTTGGATGAAGATTTAAAGAAATGGCGAAATAAGCCGTTAGGAAAGATAAAATATCTTTGGCTAGATGCACGTTATGAGAAGGTGCGCACTAGCGGCACAGTACAAGACTGTGCGGTATTGATAGCCTATGGCTTTGATGAATCAACCGGCAAGAGAACAGTGCTAGGTGTTTCTGTTGCGTTATCAGAGGCTGAGGTACATTGGCGTGATTTTCTTCAGCAGTTGGTTGAGCGAGGTATACATGGTATTGAGTTGATTACTAGCGACGCTCATACTGGCCTAAAAGCCGCTAGAAGAGCTGTGTTCCCCAGTGTTCCTTGGCAACGCTGCCAATTTCATTTGCAGCAAAATGCTCAGGCTCACATACCAAAGCGCTCAATGAAGGAACCAGTAGCTGAGGAGATTACAGCTATATTTAATGCCTCAAACATTCATGAGTCGGAAAGACTATTGGCTATGGCGGTAGATAAATATCAGCAAACAGCACCAGAGCTTTCTTCTTGGTTGGAAGTGAATATACCGGAGGGCTTAGTAGTGATGAACTTTGACAGGCCGCATCAAAAAAGATTAAGAACCAGTAACATAGCTGAGCGCGTAAACAGAGAGGTAAAAAGAAGGACGCATACAGTTGGAATTTTCCCTAATACTGAATCGTGCCTAAGGCTCGTATCAGCTGTTTTAGTGGAAATTGATGACCAGTGGAGCGGATCACCTAGATACTTAAGTTGAAGTGAATAATAAGGCTTCATAGGGTTTTAGGATAGATCATTCTTGTTCTTATTAACGAGATATAATTGCTATTACCTAAAAGTTAATAATTTATTTTGAGAGGAGAAAAATTTGAGGTATAAATAATTTTTTAGATTGATTAGCATAATTAATTTAAGATATTATGCGATGAGACAGGTACAATAGAGTGCCATTTAGAATTTTAAAGGTTTTTCTAAGTACTGAAGTTGGTTTTTACAGACAAAATAACGCTCTATCTAAAACCGAGGCTATGCTCTGCCCCGCTCTCGGATAAACAGGTTAAAGTTTATCATCGTGTTTTATTAACAAGGGAGGCTTTGTTGAGTATTGAAGGGAGTGCAACCTGGGGAGACACCTTAGCACGTGTGCTATCTAATGTTTTTACTCCTTTCGGTATGGCCAGGGAAGCGAAACGCTTTGTCTATGATATTCCCCAAGGTTGGTATTTAAGCTTAGCACTTACAGATCAAAAAGTTGAAGCAGCTATCACAAAGTTTAGGACTGTAGTAGAAAGACGTGAAGTAATAAGTGCAAGCTATGAAGTATTATTACAAGAACTTATACAGCCGCTCAAGGCAGCTATTCGAGAGATACAAAGATTGGCAAGATCTGAACCCAACTGGGTCTTTCGCTACGGAATTATTGAAAGCTGGGATGAACTTTATGTGCTTAGCCAAAGAGCGATGGCACTTGTGGCAACGACACAATCTCAAGCTGAGGCAACACCGAATCTAGTTGCTTACTTTAGAGAAGGGTTAAGCGATAGGCTTACCAAACACTCAAGAAAGCGCTTAAGCATTAAAGAATTGCAAGCCAAGCCGCGTGGTTTTTGGAAAAGAAGCGAGGCACTGTGGGTAAGCCGTCATGCAAGCTCATTTTTTAAGGAAGTTACTGGTGGCTCACCAGGAGACAGCCCAAGCAGAAGAGCCTCAACCTTAGTTCGTCTAAGCAGCCCTACTGCTTCACCCCGGACACCACAAGCAAGAGGAGCACTAAGAGCCGCTCTTACGCCACTGCGAGTGGCAACAGCTCACTCATCTCAAGCACCAGATACAAGAACCTCGTCAGCTGGTAGCCCCGTATCGCCACTTAGCCGGCTTTTTACTTCCCCTGCTGGTAGCCCAAACTTCCTGGCAATAAACCCATATATGGACTCGCCCCGTATTGTAAAGATTATTTTCTGACGACAATGGTAGAAGAGATGCGCTCATATATCCGACATCTGAAGCAGATGACTGATTGATGCATCACCTCTTCGTGCCCTGATGGAACTACGCATGTTTGTGCCTCATCACTGTTTAGACTCAACTACCTATTACAGGCTGGTTAGCCTTGGGTTTTTCAGGCTCTCAAACATTGGTCTTACCCACTTGTCATCATTCAATACTCTTTGCAATTCTCCTGACTGTTAAACTCAACTAACTACTAAGCAGCACGTCGATACTCTTCGCCACTTTTTAACATAGCTAGAATTATCCGAGCATTTTTATTGGCGACAGCAACACTAGCCTTATTGCTTCCACGCTCCATTTTAATACGCTTAACCCATACACTTCTTGGATCATCCTTTTTTCCGCACCTGGTAACTACAGACCTACCGCCATGGATAAGCAGGGTTCGTAGGTATTTATCTCCTCGCTTACTTATTCCTCCCAAATACTCCCTATTACCACTTGAGTGTTGCCTAGGCACTAGGCCTAGGTAAGCGGAAAGATGTCTGCCATTTTTAAATTCACTCCCATTACCCACCTGAGCAACCACTGCCACCGCTGTTATTGGTCCCACACCCTCTATCGCCTGAATACGCTGGCTACTTTCATTGTTCTTGGAAATGCTATTAATTTCAAGTTCGTAAACATCGATGTTCTCATCCAGAACTAACAAGGTTTCATATTGCCTCTGAATGTAGGCTTTCATGCGATCTGTCAAACCATTGTCATTTGTACGATCGAAAATTGAAGGCAACTCGGCCCTTAATTTATAAATACTTTTTGCAATGACAATACCGTTCTCTGCTAGAAGACCTCTCAACTGATTACATAGCTTAGTTCGAGCTTCTACTTGACCTTCACGTATACGTAACAAGCTTTGCATGTCTTGCTGCTCAACTGTTTTCGGGGTGACAAAATTCATGGTTGGCCGTTGAGCTGCTTCAGCTATTGCGCGAGCATCTTGTTGATCATTCTTATTCCCTTTTAGATAAGGTTTCACGTATTGGGGTGAAATGAGTTTAACCTCATAGTTTCGTTTAATTAATTCACGCGCCCAATAATTTGCACTTCCACAAGCTTCCATTGCTATCACTTTGGGAGCAAGCTGATTAATCACTTCTAATAATTTTGCACGCGTTACTTTTTTCTCAGTTAAAATTGCCCCCTGCTGATTAACGCCACAGAGCTGGAAAACATTTTTTGCAATATCAATGGCTAACACGTTAATATCCATAGTGGACTCCTTCGCTTTCGTTAAATTTAATAGCTTAGCTATTTAGCACTTAGATGCCGAGAACCATTTTTTTAGAATGGTTCAAAGTGGAGCGAGTCCATTCCATTACTTTATGACCGCAGAGCTTCAACGAGCCCACTACGACATAGTGTTTCTATAGGAGCCAGTAAGTAATTAGAGCAAATTCAATTTAATGCATTAGGTTGCAGTAACTAGGGAATTTACGCTAGAATGCTGCAACTTTGTTGACACAAAAGGCATTGGCAATGAAAAAACTTCTCCTCTCTCTAATAACGACGACACTTTGCATCTTTACTGCAACGACAGCTCTAGCACAAGCACTACCTTCTCCAACCCCTGCTGCGCAGCCTGCTCTAGTGCCTTCACCACCAAATATTAATGCCAAAGCCTATGTACTAATGGATATTAATAGCGGTACGATTATCGCTCAGAAGAATATGAATGCACGCCGTGCACCTGCAAGTTTAACCAAGTTGATGACCCTGTATTTAACTGAGCGAGCTTTAGCGAAAGGCATCATCGGTCTTAATGACAAAGTGCTTATCAGCAAGAAAGCTTGGGAAACCGGGGGCTCACGCATGTTCGTTAAAGTCAACTCAGAAGTTCCTGTTGATTTGCTGACCCAGGGTATTATTGTTGACTCAGGTAATGACGCTACTATGGCATTAGCTCAATACGTGGGTGGCTCAATTAGTACTTTCGTTGAGATGATGAATGAAGAAGCAAAGGCACCGGGCATGAATGGCACTCACTTTATGGACCCAACAGGCATGCCTTCGCCAGATCACTATTCAACAGCTTATAACCTTGCGCTGTTGGCTCGTGCCATTTGGTTAGACTATCCACAGTATCGCAGTTGGTACAAGCAAAAGTGGTTAACTTACAACCATATTCGCCAACCTAACCGCAACCGCTTATTGTGGCGCTTTCCAGGCACTTTAGGCATGAAAACCGGGCATACTAATGAAGCGGGCTACTGCTTAATTGCCGTTGCCGAGCGCGATGGTATGAGTTTACTTTCTGTAGTCCTTGGCACACCTACCGATGAAGCACGTGCTGATACTAGTATTCGCTTGCTAAGTTACGGTTACCGTTTTTATTCATCACACTTACTTTATCAAGCAGGCAGCGTGATTGCTAAACCACGTATTTGGTATGGTGAAAATAAAACCGTCCCTGCTGGTGTACTCAGTAATGTCACTGTCACAACACCACGTGGACAATTTGCCAACACTCAAGTTGCAATAAAAACTACGCCTAACCTACAAGCACCAATTAAAAAAGGTCAGCGACTAGGCACCATTGAAATTACCCTAAGCGGTAAAGTAATTGCAACCTACCCGCTGATAGCACTAGCCAATGATCCAACTGGTGGTCTATGGCGCCGCACCAGTGATAGCATCGCACACAAATTCCATGAGTGGTTTGGTAGTGATAGCAAAAAAAACAACGGCTACAACACCACCAACTAACTCATCTGCCGCGCCACAGAAAACAAACGCTACAACAAACAACAAAACAGCAAGCACAGCCACAACAAAGACAACAATGTCTAAAAGCTAATTTTAATAAATCCACCCTATCCCTCCTTATTCTAAGGAGGGGACGCACTTGTCAGGTGGTAGTAGGTAGAGGGTAAAAGACAGGGTAACTAACAAAATGACAGACAGCTTCACTAGTAAAGATACACCATTGGAATTTCCCTGCCAATTTCCTTTAAAAGTTATCGGTGAACATTCTGACAAAATGCTAAGCGAAGCGGTTACTATTGTTAAGCGTCATGCGCCTGATTTTGATACTGAAACGTTACAGCAAAACCTTAGTAAACAAGGCAACTACCTAGCCCTCACATTTACAATTAATGCAACTAGCCAAGAACAGCTCAATGCGCTTTATACTGAACTTAGCGCTAGCTCCCTAATTAAAATGGTTTTATAGCCCCCTTCTTTGTGCTTTAATTGCCCCTATGCACATTCATGCTGAACTGCAGCTTTTTACAGATTGGTTACATAACAATCCTCAGTGGGGCGGGATTGCTGCCTTTTTAGTCGCCTTTGCTGAATCACTTGCTTTTGTTGGCACTATCGTCCCTGGATCAGTAACCATGACGGCTATTGGAGTCTTGATAGGCTCAGGTGTACTCTCAACCCCGCTAACTTTATCATTGGCAATCTTTGGCGCTATAGTCGGTGATAGTATTAGTTATGCAGCAGGCTACTACCTAAAAGATCGATTACCAAAACTCTGGCCATTCCGACGTTATCCGACTTTACTTAATTTAGCTAAAAAATTCTTTGCTAAGCACGGCGGTAAAAGTGTTTTCCTTGGACGCTTTATTGGTCCTATCCGCGCTATGATTCCTATTTTGGCAGGCATGTTACACATGAAGCCTTTACGTTTTTTTCCTATTGATATCCTTGCTGCCATCGTTTGGGCCCCTGCTTACTTATTACCAGGCTACTTAATTGGCTTAGCAGCTACCGCCCTACCAACGGATATTGCCACACACTTATTAATTTCTCTATTTACTCTGCTTATAGGTATTTGGCTCTTTTACTGGCTGTTTAAAAAACTTTTTCTCTATGTGACTCGAGCTACTGACTCTCAAGTAAAAAAACTCTGGAACCTCTTAGCTCGCTCTAAACGCTTACGTCGCCTACGCTATTTGTTTCGTGATGCTAATGCGCCCTCTGATCATGGCCAATTTTTACTAATCTTTATCTTCGTTATTAGCGTAACATTATTCATTCTTACCTTCTTAATTGTTGCACTCAGTCATCACGAGCTCTCGCTTAACTCATTTTCTTATCACTTTTTAAGGGGATTTAGAGCTATCTTCCTTGAAAAAGTAATGATCTTAATCACCTCCTTTAGCAATCCATGGATTATTCTTCCTTTGGGAGCGACACTCTTTCTCTGGTTACTAATTACACGTCATTTTCGCAGTGCTTTTTGTTGGGGCTTTGTCGTTATTGCTAGTACGGGCCTAGCTTACTTTTGCAAACTACTCTATTTTTCACCTCGCCCCATTGGCATCCTCCACGTACCAATCTCTTCTTCCTTTCCCAGTGCTCAAGCCACAATGGCCTTTGCTTGTTATAGCTTTATTGCCTGGATGATTTGCTTTAAACGCTCAAGTTGGAAAAAAACCGTCTATGGACTAACTGGCATAGGTTTGCTTTTGCTAGCCCTTTCTCGACTGTATCTAGGTGAACACTGGCTTACTGACATTATCGGAGCCTTTTTCTTAGGGACCGCAGTTTCAACGTTAGGGGCTATCATTTTTCAACGAAAGGCTGCCTCTACTCCAGGGCCTACTGGTCTTATTATTGTTACACTAGCTACATTGATAATCTCAGGGTCACCTTTTATTTCTGAAAACTACAACATCATTAAACAAGCAACAAGTCCTGTTTGGCTACAACGTTATGCCTCAATGCAAGTTTGGTGGAGCGGTCAGCTACGCCTGGTTCCACTTTACCGAATTAACCGCTATGGCCGTGCTGCAGGCTTATTAAATATTCAATGGGCTGGCAGCTTATCAAAAATTCGCAATGCCTTAGAAAGGGACGGATGGCAACAACTTTACGGCGACATTCCCTCATCAAAACTTTCCATTGCTGCACGCAACCAAATTCTGTCTCATCTACACTTACTTATTTTGCCGCAGCTTCTTAATGACCAACCACCCAGCCTTGTAATGATGAAGCTACCTTTTGGAAACTCTAGGCATTTACTATTAATTACGTTATGGTCAGCCAATATCACACTACTACCACAACATATCCCTCTTTGGATAGGCACCATTGACTATCATCCACCAGAAAAAGCACCACTGTTCCATCATGTTTATCTTTTAATTTCAAAAGATGAAGCCCTACTATCGTTAGCTCATGTGCTGCGTGACCCTCACTGGAGCGCCTTGTCATTTTCTATACAACGCATCAGCCCTTATTTGCATTTAAATGAGGGAAACCTTCATTACGTGCTCATGATTAAACCAAAGCAAAGCTAACTTCTTGACCTCAGTAAGTGCTTCGGTATGATTAAGCATTTCTCAATTAGGCTATTTTCCCTATGCTAGAAGCATTAATTCACTTAGGTATTTTTTTCTTTGAAGCAGTAATTTTAGTTGCTGCCATTTTAATCTTAGTAAGTGGCTTGGTTGCTATTGCAAGCAAGAGCTGCCACCAACCACAGCTACGAATTAAGAAACTTAATCAGTTTTACCAAGACGCTGTTAAACCACTACGCGAAGCATTGTTGGTTAAATCAGAACGCAAAAAACAACGCAAAGCAGAAAAGAAAGCAAAGAAAAAAGCAAAAAAAGCACCACAAACCAAACCTAATCTTTTCGTGCTTGATTTTGCCGGTGACATCAAAGCAAAAGCAACCCAACAACTAAGGGAAGAAATTAGTGCAATCTTAATGGTTGCTCAACCTGATGACGAAGTATTGCTACGCTTAGAAAGTGCAGGTGGTGTCATGCACGGTTATGGTTTAGCAGCCTCTCAATTACAACGACTGCGAGACAAAAACATTAGACTTACTATTGCCATTGATAAGGTAGCTGCTAGCGGTGGCTATATGATGGCTTGTGTTGCTGACAAAATCATTGCAGCACCTTTTGCTATTATTGGCTCTATTGGCGTTGTTGCTCAGTTACCCAACTTCTATCGCTTTTTGCAAAACAAGAAAATTGACTTCGAACAACTCACCGCGGGTGAATACAAACGCACCATGACACTATTCGCGGAAAACAACGACTCTGACCGCGCTAAGATGCAAGATGATATTAATGAAGCACACCAACTATTTAAGGACTTTGTCAGCGAGCACCGCCCAACTCTCAACATTGAAAAGGTTGCAACTGGTGAACACTGGTTTGCTACTCAAGCAAAAGCTTTTGGTTTAGTGGATGAACTACGCACTAGTGATGACTACCTGCTTAGCAAGCTAGACTCAACTAACCTATTACAACTCTACTCACGCACACCAAAAAAACTTCATGAAAAACTAGGGGCTGCTGCACAAGGATTAGGTGAGCGGGCTTACCATGCTATTTGGCGCCGCCACTCTCACCAAAAACTAGAATTATAATCTTACAAAATAGGAAGCAAGATGAAACTAAAACTTTTTTTTGCATTAACAACGCCTTTATTATTAGCCGGCTGTGCTAGTCATCTATCAAAAGAGCAATGTTTAAATACCAATTGGAATCAACTTGGCTACCAAGATGGCTTGCAAGGCAAACAGCGAAATCTTGAGCAAGATACGCTAGACTGCGACCAATATAAGCTTAGAGTTGACACTAAAGCTTATAACGATGGTAATCAAGCCGGTTTGGCGAAATTCTGCACTTATCAACAAGGCTATCAGTTCGGCTCTAAAGGAAAAGGAAACCCCGGCACTTGTGGCAGCAACACTAGCGCGTTCAATAGAGGCTATTTAAAAGGCTCTACAAGGTATTGCAGTTTAACTGCTAACGGCTTTGCTCTAGGCAAACAAGGAAATGATTATCCACAAGCCTGTTCTCAACAACAATTTCCTGCTTTTTATGATGCTTATCAAAGTGGTTTAACTATTCACAGCCAAATAGAAAATCTACAAAACCAAATCAATGATCTCAATAACCAGATCCAGTCACTAACTATGCAATATGGTTTCGAGCAATGTGGAATTTACTACTGCCTCACTCCAATATTAGAAAACTCACAGCCTGCTAAACAAGCATTAAACAAACTCAATCGTTCAATTAAAACTAGGCAACACTTACAAAATCGTCTCTATAAACTAAAAGAAAAAGAGTATAGCAATGTAAGAGGCAGTGGTAACGTTAATGTTAATATCAACATTGGCAATCGGTAATTCTGATAAAATGGTTACTTTCCCTACCTAGTAAAGTGACCACTTAATTTTTCCTCACCAAGACTTAATTAAGCTTTGTTTTAGTTTTTTTAACGAGGTAAGAAAATGCTAACGCCTGATGATGAGCAAAACCCACTTTTAAGGGATAGCGACTGGGATGATAGTAGTGAAGAATATAGACACGTCATTATTGGACATGTCACACCCATGGCTGAATCTGGTAAGGCATTAACGCCAGGAGCAATTGACTACGCACTGTACAAGTGGGGATCGCTTGGCGAACAATACCAAGAGAATGTTCCAAAGCTTCTTTTCATTTCAACAAACGAAGAAAAAAATATCATCACACCAGTATTCATGGATATACGAGAAGAACTCCCCACTCATTCTAGTGAGATCAAACCATTAACCCCCGAGTTTTTGCAAGCCATTATTTCAGAGAATTATGGTGCAAAAAAAATTCTTATACCTATTGCTCAAAAAGCTAATCAACGTGCACATTTTGTCTTTTTAGCCCTTCATCAACAAGCTGATGGTACATATAAAACCACCCTAATAGACTCTCATCGTTCTATTTTTAAAAATATTCGATCAGAAAGGCGATTAGAACAAACCATTAAAGAAGCTAGCCGTTTATTAAGAACCAATCATGCAATAGAACTAGCTCCTAAACTAATCAGCATTCACCATGGTAATCAACCATATAAAGACAAAGTAAACTGTGGCCGCTATATTCTAGCAGGCATTCAAGCAATCATTGAAGATAACATTGACCTTTCTTTACCAAAAAAGAAGCTTACTCAACAGGCAAAAAAACTATTAACTAAAGCTCACAGCATTGAAAACTACGAAAAAATTGTACGTTCAAGTGAGGATGAAACCATCCACTCACTTCAAGGGCAAGTACAGACTGAACTTATTGATGAACCTAGCGCTCAAGAAGTTGCGCCAAAATTTCTAAGTGGTGCAGCCTTAATACTTTTCCTAAAACGAACCTTGGCCCCTATTTGGTTACCTGATAATAATTTAGAGTATTTACTAACACCTTTTAAAATACCTGAAACGTTATTAAGACTACTCTGTGAAGGCCTTAATACCTTAGCAGAATGGGCTCAATTTAATGAAAAAGAAACAACGGGGCTACAGTCGGTATTTTATAAAGTCACTGGCAAGATTAGTAAAGCAGCAAGCATACTAATTGAAACACTTAATCAACTAGTACGCACCTTAGCCTCTCCAATTACTGCATTCAAAGAACGTTATGAACTAAACCCCATATTAGGAGCTATTAGCGCTATTGCCAGCGTTATTTCAATACCCAGCACAACCTTGGCCTTTGGTGCAGCGGTAGCACCAGCATTAGCCTTAAGTAGCTCCGCTACATTGACACCCCTAGTACCTGCATTGGGCGGCATACTCTCTGAAGCTTCGCTTACAACTACCGCCGTGCTAGCTGGAACTTGTGCTATTAGTGCAGTTACAGCAAGTGGTATACGCCACTGCATGACAGAAAATCCTTCTACCCTAACTGGAACTATACCAACAACAAATAATGAAGAACTTGAAATTGCAGAAGATGCTTTAAATTACTGCTGCTCCTATGAAGAAATAACCAGCTCACTTAACCAAACTTCTACTTCTGAAACTATACAACAAATTGAAAACCCTGGATCACAAGCTTCTTTACCTCCACCCTCAGCTTCAATACCAATACCAACGTCTATATGGGAAGAAGACGCAAAGCTTTCTTTTTCTGTAAGTGTAAGTGAAACCACCCCCCCTACATCAACCCCTTGTCGCTCTTATCCTCACGGCTAACCTTTAACTTACAATGAGTTAGCATGACTTCCCACAAGTTTACTATAATTAACAAATTCATAACAAATGAGAATAAGAATGAACAACTCACTGCATTTACAACCTAGCCGCGAGAATTGGCATCACCTTATTGAGGAAGCAGGGCATATAGCAGGTCATGACCTTAGTGAAGACCTACATGCTTATTTAGTCATTACGTTAGAAAAGTATGATAGAGCGTTATTTTGTCTGTAAAAACCAACTTCAGTACTTAGAAAAACCTTTAAAATTCTAAATGGCACTCTATTGTACCTGTCTCATCGCATAATATCTTAAATTAATTATGCTAATCAATCTAAAAAATTATTTATACCTCAAATTTTTCTCCTCTCAAAATAAATTATTAACTTTTAGGTAATAGCAATTATATCTCGTTAATAAGAACAAGAATGATCTATCCTAAAACCCTATGAAGCCTTATTATTCACTTCAACTTAAGTATCTAGGTGATCCGCTCCACTGGTCATCAATTTCCACTAAAACAGCTGATACGAGCCTTAGGCACGATTCAGTATTAGGGAAAATTCCAACTGTATGCGTCCTTCTTTTTACCTCTCTGTTTACGCGCTCAGCTATGTTACTGGTTCTTAATCTTTTTTGATGCGGCCTGTCAAAGTTCATCACTACTAAGCCCTCCGGTATATTCACTTCCAACCAAGAAGAAAGCTCTGGTGCTGTTTGCTGATATTTATCTACCGCCATAGCCAATAGTCTTTCCGACTCATGAATGTTTGAGGCATTAAATATAGCTGTAATCTCCTCAGCTACTGGTTCCTTCATTGAGCGCTTTGGTATGTGAGCCTGAGCATTTTGCTGCAAATGAAATTGGCAGCGTTGCCAAGGAATACTGGGGAACACAGCTCTTCTAGCGGCTTTTAGGCCAGTATGAGCGTCGCTAGTAATCAACTCAATACCATGTATACCTCGCTCAACCAACTGCTGAAGAAAATCACGCCAATGTACCTCAGCCTCTGATAACGCAACAGAAACACCTAGCACTGTTCTCTTGCCGGTTGATTCATCAAAGCCATAGGCTATCAATACCGCACAGTCTTGTACTGTGCCGCTAGTGCGCACCTTCTCATAACGTGCATCTAGCCAAAGATATTTTATCTTTCCTAACGGCTTATTTCGCCATTTCTTTAAATCTTCATCCAACAATTTAGCGCAACGGCTTACCTCTGTGCTTGAAATATCTGTTCCACAGAGTTGCTTTAGCACCTTTTCAACTTTGCGCGTGGAAACCCCATGCACATACATTTCAGCGACAGCCAGCTTAAGTGCTCTATCAGAGCGTACACCTCGCTCTAAGACTGATGGATAGAAGGCTTCATTGGAGTCTCTAACCTGCGGTATCTGTAGCTCAAGCTGACCTTGACCTGTGTTAATTAACCTTGGTTTAAAGCCGTTCGCATATCCGTTTCTATCGCCAGTTCGCTCATAAGGACTGGCATTTAAATGGCGCTCCCTTTCTATTAACATAGCCTCATTCATCAACCTGGAGACAAGCTTAGGTAAAGCTTCAAACCCCTCCATCGCTAAAACATGTATGGCTTCTTCGATTAAGTTCTCATTTTTATAGCAGCTCATTGTCATTCCTCTTTTTTGGTTAAGTTTACCTTAAAAGGAATTTCTAATCTGACTGAGTCGCCTGCTTATTTTCAGCAAGTCAATGGAATTTACAGAAAGGATGGCGCACTAGCAAAAGTATCTATTAGTCGAAGAAATTGCTGATACGGTATTTGCGCTTGATTATTTAGAAGGACTACAAAAACAAGGTCAACACCGAGCTATTCACTTGCGCCAAGTTGGCGATCATTGTCTACTTGTCTCTGGCTTATTTCCAGAACGCTTACTTAAAAAAACTATTACCTTAGATCATCTAGTTAATATCGGCCAAAATGCTTATCATGCTGTTGCTAATGTTGATCAACCCAACCATGACCCTCACTTATTTCGAAACTTAAGTGAAAGGTTCATTGGTTTAATGGATGTTCTACATATTGCCGGTGCTAAGCGACAGCTTATTTGACCTAAGCCCAACTAAGCCTCTAAAATACCCTCTTTTTATTATTAGTGTTGCTATGAATACCCTACCAATCGGCTTATTTGACTCAGGAATGGGAGGACTAACGGTTCTCCATGAACTAAAAAATCACCTACCTCAAGAAAGCTTCCTTTATCTAGGTGATACAGCTCGCCTACCCTATGGCACCAAAAGCCAGGCAACTGTTTTACACTACGCCAAACGCATGGCCTCCATACTGATTGAGCGAGGCATTAAGCTTTTAGTGATTGCCTGTAATACCGCAACCACCGCTGCACTACCTCAGTTACGACAGCTTTTTCCAGAGATTCCCATCATTGGTGTAGTCGAACCAGGTGCACAAGCGGCTATTGCTGCAACACGCAATCACCATGTTGCCTTACTAGCAACGGAAACAACCATCCGTTCACAAGTTTATCAACATGCCCTGCTCAACCTTGATCCTAACATTACTATTAGTGCGCAGGCTTGTGGCTTGTTTGTTGCACTTGCCGAAGAAGGCTGTATTGATGAAGCAATTACTGAATGTGCTATTGATAAATATCTTGGACCTCTTGTCGCCTTACCAAACCTATGCGATACAGTTATTTTAGGCTGTACGCACTTTCCTGTGCTTATCAATCCAATTAAACATTTTTTGGGTAACAGCATTACCGTGATTAATTCAGCTAAAGCAACTGCAGATGTCGTTGCTAATACACTATCTCATTTAGCTCTACTTAATGAACAAGCTGAAGCCAAGCAAAATTTTCATTACTTAGTCACAGACTTGCCAGAGCGTTTCCAACGCTTAGGTGAAATTTTTTTACAACATCCTATTGAAACAAATACAATTGAACTCGTTGACCACCAACAAGCTTTAACCACTAAATAGGATGATTTATGAACTGGAGTAATTTACTAAAACTTGATAATCAACTTTCAAATATTTTCACTAAACTTGATAATTTCAAACCCCTGCACTGGCTAATGCTTGCCTTTGCTTATAGTGGTGAACTATGGGTCTGGTTAATTTTATTTTTAGCACTGGGTATAGTCAGTAACAACTACAATGCTTTAGTCGCTGTAATCGTCACCGCTATTTTTAATAAATCCATTAAGTACTTATTTAAACGCCGCCGCCCCGCTGATCAACTGAGCAGTTATTATGCCAAGTTTGACCCACACTCTTTTCCTTCTTCACATTCGGCTCGTGCTGGAGTCATTCTTACCGTTGCTTTATGGCAACTTAGTGGATGGCTCTTAATTGCCGGTGTAATTTACGCTATTGGCGTAATGTTATCTCGGCTAGTTCTTAAGATGCACTATCTATCTGATGTACTTGCAGGCCTAGTTGTTGGAGTCGGCATTACTTGTTTGACTTATTTGTTGGTATAGCCTTGACTCAGCTCGGCAATGCCCAACATAACCAACCTCTACTTTTGTTAAAGCCCGCGTCCTGCTACCTGAGCTGTAGCCTAGCTTGAGCGTTAGCGATAAACCGGGGCAAAGCTTAATCTCAATCCCGGATTATCAAATGCTTCCCATTTTCAATCCGGGCTACAGCTTGATTCGTGCCACCCGTTCTGCAGCTCTGAGTAACAAAAATAAAAAACTCATTGACTGCTTACTTACCCACACACTCTGAAAGAGAAGCTAGAAAACTCATCTAGTTAATTAGCAGCTCATTAATTTGCTCTATATAGCTGTGCTTACGCGCCTCATCCATAAAACTAGCAGTAAATGAATTAATTGCTAGTTGGGCCAACTGCTGATTAGTTAACGCTAGTGCGCCATCCTTTCTGTAAATTCCATTGACTTGCTGAAAAATAAGCAGGCGACTCAGTCAGATTAGAAATTCCTTTTAAGGTAAACTTAACCAAAAAAGAGGAATGACAATGAGCTGCTATAAAAAATGAGAACTTAATCGAAGAAGCCATACATGTTTTTAGCGATGGAGGGGTTTGAAGCTTTACCTAAGCTTGTCTCCAGGTTGATGAATGAGGCTATGTTAATAGAAAGGGAGCGCCATTTAAATGCCAGTCCTTATGAGCGAACTGGCGATAGAAACGGATATGCGAACGGCTTTAAACCAAGGTTAATTAACACAGGTCAAGATCAGCTTGAGCTACAGATACCGCAGGTTAGAGACTCCAATGAAGCCTTCTATCCATCAGTCTTAGAGCGAGGTGTACGCTCTGATAGAGCACTTAAGCTGGCTGTCGCTGAAATGTATGTGCATGGGGTTTCCACGCGCAAAGTTGAAAAGGTGCTAAAGCAACTCTGTGGAACAGATATTTCAAGCACAGAGGTAAGCCGTTGCGCTAAATTGTTGGATGAAGATTTAAAGAAATGGCGAAATAAGCCGTTAGGAAAGATAAAATATCTTTGGCTAGATGCACGTTATGAGAAGGTGCGCACTAGCGGCACAGTACAAGGACTGTGCGGTATTGATAGCCTATGGCTTTGATGAATCAACCGGCAAGAGAACAGTGCTAGGTGTTTCTGTTGCGTTATCAGAGGCTGAGGTACATTGGCGTGATTTTCTTCAGCAGTTGGTTGAGCGAGGTATACATGGTATTGAGTTGATTACTAGCGACGCTCATACTGGCCTAAAAGCCGCTAGAAGAGCTGTGTTCCCCAGTGTTCCTTGGCAACGCTGCCAATTTCATTTGCAGCAAAATGCTCAGGCTCACATACCAAAGCGCTCAATGAAGGAACCAGTAGCTGAGGAGATTACAGCTATATTTAATGCCTCAAACATTCATGAGTCGGAAAGACTATTGGCTATGGCGGTAGATAAATATCAGCAAACAGCACCAGAGCTTTCTTCTTGGTTGGAAGTGAATATACCGGAGGGCTTAGTAGTGATGAACTTTGACAGGCCGCATCAAAAAAGATTAAGAACCAGTAACATAGCTGAGCGCGTAAACAGAGAGGTAAAAAGAAGGACGCATACAGTTGGAATTTTCCCTAATACTGAATCGTGCCTAAGGCTCGTATCAGCTGTTTTAGTGGAAATTGATGACCAGTGGAGCGGATCACCTAGATACTTAAGTTGAAGTGAATAATAAGGCTTCATAGGGTTTTAGGATAGATCATTCTTGTTCTTATTAACGAGATATAATTGCTATTACCTAAAAGTTAATAATTTATTTTGAGAGGAGAAAAATTTGAGGTATAAATAATTTTTTAGATTGATTAGCATAATTAATTTAAGATATTATGCGATGAGACAGGTACAATAGAGTGCCATTTAGAATTTTAAAGGTTTTTCTAAGTACTGAAGTTGGTTTTTACAGACAAAATAACGCTCTATCTAGTTAACTCTAAACCATCAGCTATAGCATGATAATTCTCATTAACATAACCACCAAAATAAGCAGGATCATCAGAATTCACGGTAACACAAAGGCCTTTTTCCAATAGTGTTTTAATAGGGTGTTGAGCCATCGAAGCTACTGCATGTAAACAAATATTGGATAATGGGCAAACGGTTAATGGAAGCTGCTTTTCTGCCAAATATCGCACTAGCTTCTCATCCTCAACACAACGAATACCGTGGTCAATGCGAGCGACTTTTAACAAATTAATCGCTTCCCAAATATAGTCTGCGCCCCCCTCTTCACCAGCATGTGCTACGGCAACTAATCCTACTTCTCGTGCTTGTGAGAACACGTCTGTAAATTTACTAGGCGGATTACCAACCTCAGCCGAATCTAAGCCGATACCTAATAGGTGATCTTTAAAAGACAATAACTGCATTAAGGTTTCTTGCGCTGAGGCTACACTTAAATCGCGTAGGATGCAAAAGATCAACTGCGATGAAATCCCCAATTTTTCTTTACCATCACTCAAAGCTTTAGTAATACCCGCCATCACGGTTTCAATTGCAATATCACGCTGAGTATGCGTTTGCGGATCAAAGAAAATTTCCGCATGAACAACGTTTTGCTGCTGACATCGTTGTAAGTATGCCCAAGTCAAATCATAAAAATCTTGCTCATGGACTAATACCGCTGCTGATTGGTAATAAATATCTAAAAAAGATTGCAAATCATTAAACTGATAGGCTTTTTTTACTTCCTCTAAACTCACATAAGGTAAATTAATCTTGTTACGCTCTGCTAATTGAAACATTAGTTCAGGCTCTAAGCTACCCTCGATATGAAGGTGTAACTCAGCTTTAGGTAATTTATCAATAAAAGAACTCATTCCTATTCCTTCTTCAAACCATCAGTGCTTCATGATACTAAGAGCCTAGCAACTATTACAGCTACTAAAACAAATATCCACACCTCTTGTTTGACAAAAAAATGATCTGTTAATATAATTAGCTGCGCAATAAATAAGAAGAAAGCTTCATGTATAGTTCCTTTTCTATGCCTAATGTTGGTCTTCACCACCTTAATCAAGATATTATTATCTTTCCTCATGAACTAGCATTACTTCTACCGCTATTTCCACAAGATACCGCAACACGTATTAAGCTACTCAAAGAGTCACTGGAAGAAACTGAGCGTTACATCAAAGAAAGAAATCTAACTATCGCAATGACAAGTGGCTGTACTGCCATTGTTGCACTGCGTCTAGGAGAGGAAGTTATCTTTGCCAATATGGGTGACTCTGTCGGGATGTTAATTGGCTCACTGGAGGCTGATCCCGCAAATTATCAGTCAATAGCACGTGATGAAGCAGGCAATGAAGCAGCAGAGCAAGAAGCACGTGAACGTGGCGCTCACTTTAGTAGAAAGTATTGGTTTCTACCCGAAAACCCTGCTATTCGACTACAACCTTTAAGTGACTTAGGGGATATAATGGCAGGCACTCTACTACGACGTACGCCAACAATCACTCACCTTTCTGCGACTCCAGATGATGTCGTACTTGTAGGCTCAGATGGGTTACTATCTAGCAAAACAAAGAAGGAAGGTGATCTCATCCAGCTTGACACACCGGATGCAAAAAACCAACTGCTTATTGACCTAATCAGAGAAACTCAAATTCACTCCGCTACACTTGACCGCGACTGGCCTGCAATGGCTATTAAAGTTATAAAAAAGGTGCGCACAGACCAACGCTTAACTGGCTATAGAGCCCACGATGATGCCTCTTGCATACTCTTACGAAGCGACGGCTGTATAGCCTGCTTTGATGGGCATGGAGAACATGGAAAAACCGTAGCATCATTAGCAAAAAGTTACTTTAAAACTAGGCTTTGCCAAAAAGTACTATACGACTACCTAAGCTCACAAATTACAACTGAGCTTACCCCAGCTCAACAAGAACGCCTAACCCGACTTCTATTTACTATGTTACCGGGGTATTTATCACACACACTAGAAGGCGCGACTAGGCACCAAAGCTACTGCGATCTAGCTTTCACTATTAAAAGCGAATTTCCTTACTTCTATAGTCAACTCTTTCAACGGGAAGGCCTACTCCTCACGCGCCCTTTAACTGTTTTAACAATCCAACAACCAAGTTTTGCTATTGAGCTATTTGAAAAACATTCCAAACTAAAAGACGAGGTTAACTGGCCCCTTGCCGTTGTGAGCACAACGGAACTTGAAAGAACTTTTTTTATTGAAGGAAAGCTTGAACTAGCTGTTTTGGCACTTGCTCATCAAAGAGAAACCTTTACACCTAAACTAGATTGGCTTATTAGGGAGGCTAATAGAACTCATAAAACCCCTGAATTACTACTTACTTTGAGCGCTCATGAGCCACATAACTTATTAGCGCGCATTGATACAGCTTTTCTGTACGGGCTATTCCAAAGCGCAGCTCTTCGACCTAGCTGCTATACCCCTCGCCACCCTGGCATAACCGGTTTTTTTAAAGGACGCATACCCGAAGGCTATGATGATAGGCTTGTGGATACTCACTCAATAGTCAAGGCAACCCTGCATATGGTGCTACATTTAGAGCTCAAACAGAGAAGAGGTTTTGTTATCCGCAGACTAAGTTCAACGGAAATTTTAACTACAGATAAAATGGTTCTAATTGATTGGCAACGCAGACTTGCTAAAGTCAGATCATCAATAGAACTCCAAGCTGTTTTTCAAGGCATTGATGCAGCAATTACAGATGATAGCCAACCGGCTGGTTTACGTGCCCTATTGAAATCTTTCCGCAGGAACTATCCTATCGACTCAGATAGCGCTCCTAGAG
Organism: Gammaproteobacteria bacterium; assembly: GCA_965196985.1. Taxonomy (GTDB): domain Bacteria; phylum Pseudomonadota; class Gammaproteobacteria; order UBA12402; family UBA12402; genus 2-12-FULL-35-23. The sequence goes on from CBDALO010000194.1 coordinate 21,014, forward strand.
TTAGTGAACCAGCAGCAGCTCACTAAAAAGCAGGAATTTTTTTGAAGCAAATTTGGCACTACAAAACCTTTCGTCACACATATAAAATACTCCCACTAAAAATAATAATAACAATAGAAGTACTCACATCATGTCAAAACTCCTTGGAGCTGTTAGTAAAGGAGTAAAACAGCTATACACTCCACATGGAAAGTTTAATTTACTACGCCCTATTACTACGGGATTCAAACAACAAGTTAGCAACCTAGCAGAGCTACGTGCTCGCATGGCTGGAACCACCGTTTTATTTCGTTCCGCATCAGGCGAGACAGGTTATCAAACCTCTTACGGTATCTACAGCGCAGACTGTTTACCAGCTTATTGGCGGGGAAATTTTTCTAGCCCACTTGAGGCCAACGGAACCATTGCTATTACTTCCTACACTGCCTGCCCTGTTACGGTTACAGCCTTTAGCTTATTTGGCACCCGACCTATCATTATCGTTGATCAACGTTATCTAATGGGCATCGTGCCTTATGCTACGCCTGAATACCCCGAAGAGGACCAGCACATAGAAGTTGAGGTTTCAGTCATTGGAACAATCCCTAAAGAAGCCGTTATTGGCAGCATGTCTTTTTGGGGCGGCTTTAAACCAAATCCAGACTATCAAGCAATTGATAAACCAATACCAACACCTGCTTCTTGCCACAAATTAGCTGAAGAGCTTATTGCAGAAGTTAAAGCAATGGAAGCTGATAGAGCCTCACTTCGGTCATGATGCGGTTCGGAAAAACTGTAGCCTGAATTAAGAACGCGGAGCATTTAATAACCTGAACTAATCTTAAACTTTGCCCTGGCTTTTTCCCTCACAAGCAAGTTTCACCCTATGCCCGTAGGTGTTGTTGCGTAAATCCTTTTTCACATGTTGTTTTGCTGATTTGCGTGTTACTTTTGCTCCATGGCTCGCTACGCTACGCTTTACTTACGCAAAAGCAACACACAAATCAGCTTAAGTCGAGCTGTCTATGCTGTTCTACTATTTATATAACAAAGCGCGTAGCCCGGATTGACACCGCGACTTGTTCGCGGGGGATAATCCGGGACTGAGTGCAGATTCTTTCCCCGGATTATCAAATGCTTCGCATTTTCAATTCGGGCTACGCACTACCGCCCTATCTTCTAGCTTCGCAATGTTGGAGCTGGAGAATTACTATCAGGGAAGATCTCTTCTGATAAATGACTCATTGCGGTTAAAACACCATAAACGACTGCTGATTGTAGTATGGTTGTTGGCAACCCTTTCGTTACCAAACGTTTACCATGAAGAGCTACTGCCTCTTGGGTTGCCTTAAGCACAGAGCGACTAAGGTCTGGGCTTTGCGCAGCTTGTTTTAGCATCATCTTATCCCAAGTTTGGCCATTTCACCCTGAAAATCAAAAATTTCATCACTATTTTTAACTCAACCCATTGATTTTACTTGCCTAGAAACGTGAATTCTCGAATGTAGTGACACATAATGGCAATAAGGGGTTGCATGGGCTGGTGAAGTGATGAGAGTATTGAGTTATGTATATTCGAACCTCTACACAAAAGAGTCCTCGGACAGGTAAGTCTTACGCAACCTACCGACTTGTTGATACTCATCGCACTGCTGACGGCAAAGTACGTCAAAGACTGATTTTAAATCTTGGTGCGAATTTTTCAGTAAAGAAGGACAGTTGGAAATTGCTTGCTGACCGTATTGAGGAAATTTTAACGGGTCAAGGCACGTTAATTTCAATACCAGCACATCTCGAAAAACAGGCGCAAATGTATGTAAAACGCATTCGCTCTAGGTTTGCTGATGACAATGAGACAAGTATCGCTGTTAATTCAGTAAGCGCGGTAGAACCTGACTTTAAAACAGTGGATGTTAACTCCATTGAGAGCGCGGACATACGACACGTTGGAGCTGAGGCGTTGGGCTTACATGCTGCCAGGCAATTACAACTTGAGGAATTGTTCAGGGCTTTGGGCTTTAATCAAAAACAATGTCACCTGATGCTTGCTACCATCATTGGGCGGCTAGTTGCTCCAGGAAGTGATTTGAGTACGCACTATTATTTAAGCAATCAAAGTGCGCTAGATGAATTACTGGGTACTGATTTCTCAGAACTATCACTCAAGAAATTCTATAAGACTGCTGATGAGTTACTTAAACATAAACAAGTGATTGAAGATCAATTATTTGAACGTGAGAAAAATCTGTTTAGTTTAAATCAGGTGATCACTCTCTACGATATAACCAATACCTACTTTGAAGGTCGCGCATTACAAAATGATCATGCACAGCATGGGCGATCAAAGGAGAAGCGGTCTGATTGTCCGCTTGTTTCTTTAGGTCTTGTGCTGGATGGATCAGGGTTCCCGCAACGGAGTGAATTCTTCAAAGGAAATGTTAGCGAGCCTAAAACATTACCCGAAATACTAACTGAGCTTCGTGCACAGCCAGAGGCAACAATTGTCCTAGATGCTGGTTTTGCAACTGAAGAAAATATTTCATGGCTTACTGAAAAAGGTTTCCATTATATCGTAGTCAGCCGTAGAGCATTGCCTGATGTCGATGAAACCATTGATAAAGTGCTAGTAAAAGAATCAGTAAATAATACGGTTACAGCGCAATTAGTTAAAGATACTGAAGCAAATGAAGTCTTACTGTACTGCCATTCTCAGGCTAAGGAAGAAAAAAGCTTAAATATGATTAGTAAGGCCGAGGCTCGTTTCGAAGAGGAATTAATTAAGTTAGCTAATGGACTCACTAAAAAAACCGGCATGAAAGCAATTGAGAAAGTAACATTGCGTTTAGGTCGAATAAAAGAGCGGCATAAACGTGTTTCAGGTCGATACACTATCACGCTTGATTCAGAGGCTGATAAGGTTACGAAAATCAGTTGGAGTAAAGTTAACTCTGAGAATCTGGGTGCATATTGTTTGCGTAGTAACAGAATGGATTTAGATGAAAAAACAATTTTGAGAATTTATACAACTCTAACTGACGTTGAATCGGCATTCAGATCATTAAAATCAGAGTTAGGCCTGCGTCCTATCTACCATCAAAAGCAAGAGCGAGTTGATGCCCATCTGTTTATTAGTATTCTTGCTTATCACTTACTACACACTATTCGCCATCAACTTAAATTGCAGAACATTGATAGTAGCTGGCAAACTATACGGCAGATTTTTAGCACTCAGGTTCGTATCACTACTACAATGCAGCTTGAAAATAATAAATTGCTTTCTATTAGAAGAACCTCTAAGGCAACTCCAGAGCAAGTTGTGATCTATAAATCGTTAGGCATGAATTCAGAACCTGGGGACACTGAAAAAACAATTTGTTAAGTTGTAGTGACCCTAAACGTTTTTTTAAAACGTAAGTCATTGATTTGGATAGGTTTAATTGTAGAACGGACAAAGTTGGGTTATAAACAACCTCGCCTGGATTCTTAATAAGACTTGATAATACACTTGTCGCAACAACCCCTAAGCTGGCTGCTGAAGTATCAGAGAACCCAAAATGCCTTTAAGCCAGTTTCAACTTTAGGTTGAGCCATAAAGAAAGCTGCCGTCGTCGCCAAACTCATTGGTGTACGCACAGAGCCACCTACTGCAGAAGCACGCATAACCTACCCTACTCGAGCTACTCGCTCCCGCACACCCTGTACAGCACTTAAAGGCTCACCTTTTAACGCTGCCATTTTAGCTAAATTACTCAACCCAGAGATTGCTGAATCAAGCAATGCAACGCTCGCAGTAATCATTGTGCCGCTTAGCAAGAAGCTTTCTTCGGCTGCCTTACCAGTTGTTATGCCTTTACCCTTTGCAACTAAGCTGTCGTCTAATACCTTGTCTAGCACTATCTCTTCTTCTACCAGCAGCTCTTTAGCTAGCAAGGCAGCATCACCTTCTACTTCAGCAGTTAACGCCTTACCACTTGAGCTACTCGTACCTCGCATGAATGAAACCCGGCAATTAGAACGAAATAGCGCTGCTAAAATTGCAAATCGATAATCTGCTCGAGTCCCTGTTTGACTAGCCTGGTTCGCTATCATTAAAGGAGTATTAAGCAAAGCAATAAAAAGCGGCGACAAACTGACCGTCATTGCAGCTCGTTGAAAACCTGATGAAGCCGCCCAATCAGGCATGCTATTTACAGCGCTTTTTCCGAGTTTAGTCACCACTTGCTGAGTGCTGCTTATTGCAGTACCTGCAGTAGCCACCGCAACAGCGGGTAAATGTCGACGATATCGAATAGTAGTGGCTTTGGCGGTTGTCGCCAGTGCCACACGAAGGGAGTGTAATCCAGCCATTATTTTTCTTCTTCTTGTTATTATTATTTTTATAGTGGCGTTATTATACCATCATTACCAAGCTAATAAAGACCTTTGCTTTCAAAGTGTTATTGCATTTTATGCAACTAATTGATTAAAAAGCGTCAGATTTTGCTTGATAAAAAAGGAAGCGATTCCAGGAAGCTAATAAACACTCGGCTTTTTGAGCTTAAATACTCTCTACTGGGGTAAACAACGTTCATTTCTAAAGGACCATAACGATAGTCATTTAAAATAGGCGCCAATTGCCCCTGCTTAACTTCATTAAAAATCAAGAAGCTAGGAAGGTAAGCTATACCTAAACCTGCTAAAGCTAGGCTTTTTAAATGACGACTGCTATTACAACGCAAGCTACCATTGACTTTATGCAGCACAGGCTGCTGATCTACCAAGAACTGCCAACTACGCTTCACGTTATCGCTGTGTACTAAACAGCTATGCTCTTGCAAATCTTCAATTGTAGCTGGAGTGCTACGTTGCTCTAGATAAGCTGGTGATGCACAAGCAATCTGCTGCCAGTAACCCAAGCGTTTAGCATAAAGGCTTGAGTCAGGCGGTTCACCACAATGTACAACCAAATCAAAGCTCTCATCAATCAAGTCCAATAGATGATTTCCCTGCACCAGCTCAATAGCAAGCCTTGGATAGTCTTTAGTAAAAGCTTGTAGTGCTGGAATAATATGACACTCAATAATCGAATTAGGCACTCCAACTTTCAATGAGCCCACTACTTCGTTTGATAAACTAGTAATTGCTTCTTGGGTCTGCTGAAAAGTACGGTTCATGGTGGCTAGATTTTCATACGCCAACTTTCCTGCTTCAGTTAAACTTAATGCGCGCGTATTACGATGCAATAGCTGTGCACCTAGCGTTTGCTCTAAATGCAAAACACGCCGAGTTACGGCTGAGGTAGACATACCGAGACTTTCAGCAGCTCTTGAAAAACTTTTTGCTTTAACTACACAAAGGTAGGTCTGGATTTCTTCTAGCATAATTCTTAAGGCTTTCATGTGATTTCATTATTATAATTTTAGCTGCATCGTACGGATTTCACACACAATTGTCAATGTTAAGTCTCTTCCAATGCAAGATGAGCCTGAAATAGCCCCCACTTTCCAATGCAAAGTGGGCCTGAAGTTGTTGCGTGATCGTTCATCCTATATGGATGAATATCAATATGAACGACATAGAATTAAACACACTTGCCCAGATTGAGCAATTTCGATAGAGCGTTATTTTGTCTGTAAAAACCAACTTCAGTACTTAGAAAAACCTTTAAAATTCTAAATGGCACTCTATTGTACCTGTCTCATCGCATAATATCTTAAATTAATTATGCTAATCAATCTAAAAAATTATTTATACCTCAAATTTTTCTCCTCTCAAAATAAATTATTAACTTTTAGGTAATAGCAATTATATCTCGTTAATAAGAACAAGAATGATCTATCCTAAAACCCTATGAAGCCTTATTATTCACTTCAACTTAAGTATCTAGGTGATCCGCTCCACTGGTCATCAATTTCCACTAAAACAGCTGATACGAGCCTTAGGCACGATTCAGTATTAGGGAAAATTCCAACTGTATGCGTCCTTCTTTTTACCTCTCTGTTTACGCGCTCAGCTATGTTACTGGTTCTTAATCTTTTTTGATGCGGCCTGTCAAAGTTCATCACTACTAAGCCCTCCGGTATATTCACTTCCAACCAAGAAGAAAGCTCTGGTGCTGTTTGCTGATATTTATCTACCGCCATAGCCAATAGTCTTTCCGACTCATGAATGTTTGAGGCATTAAATATAGCTGTAATCTCCTCAGCTACTGGTTCCTTCATTGAGCGCTTTGGTATGTGAGCCTGAGCATTTTGCTGCAAATGAAATTGGCAGCGTTGCCAAGGAACACTGGGGAACACAGCTCTTCTAGCGGCTTTTAGGCCAGTATGAGCGTCGCTAGTAATCAACTCAATACCATGTATACCTCGCTCAACCAACTGCTGAAGAAAATCACGCCATTGTACCTCAGCCTCTGATAACGCAACAGAAACACCTAGCACTGTTCTCTTGCCGGTTGATTCATCAAAGCCATAGGCTATCAATACCGCACAGTCTTGTACTGTGCCGCTAGTGCGCACCTTCTCATAACGTGCATCTAGCCAAAGATATTTTATCTTTCCTAACGGCTTATTTCGCCATTTCTTTAAATCTTCATCCAACAATTTAGCGCAACGGCTTACCTCTGTGCTTGAAATATCTGTTCCACAGAGTTGCTTTAGCACCTTTTCAACTTTGCGCGTGGAAACCCCATGCACATACATTTCAGCGACAGCCAGCTTAAGTGCTCTATCAGAGCGTACACCTCGCTCTAAGACTGATGGATAGAAGGCTTCATTGGAGTCTCTAACCTGCGGTATCTGTAGCTCAAGCTGACCTTGACCTGTGTTAATTAACCTTGGTTTAAAGCCGTTCGCATATCCGTTTCTATCGCCAGTTCGCTCATAAGGACTGGCATTTAAATGGCGCTCCCTTTCTATTAACATAGCCTCATTCATCAACCTGGAGACAAGCTTAGGTAAAGCTTCAAACCCCTCCATCGCTAAAACATGTATGGCTTCTTCGATTAAGTTCTCATTTTTATAGCAGCTCATTGTCATTCCTCTTTTTTGGTTAAGTTTACCTTAAAAGGAATTTCTAATCTGACTGAGTCGCCTGCTTATTTTCAGCAAGTCAATGGAATTTACAGAAAGGATGGCGCACTAGCGCAATTTCTATCCTCATCAACCCAGCTTACCTTTGAAGCTACATCACGAGCAGAATCTTACCTATGGGTTACGAACACATTAAAAAAATTTGCTTATTGCGGTATGTGCAAAAAGGACAAAGGATTGATTCGTGATTACCTGCAACGAATGACTGGTTACTCACGTTCACAAATTACTAGGCTAATTGCTCAGTATCAAAAGTCAGGAAAAGTTGTTGTTAAGCAACGATCACCTAGAAATAAGTTTAGCTTAATCTATACGCATGAGGATACTTGGTTGTTAGCTGAAACGGATCAGGTTCATCAAACGCTTAGCGGGCCTACCACAAAAAAACTTTGCGAGAGAGCCTTTCATTTGTTTGGAGATAAGCGTTATGCGCGTCTTGCTTTTATCTCAGTCTCTCATCTTTACAATCTTCGACAAACTGAAACCTACCAGCGCAAACGGCGACACTTTAATAAAACTAAAGCAACGCAGGTTTCTATTGGTGAAAGGCGAAAACCAACTCCAGAGGGTAGGCCTGGCTTTATACGTATTGATACAGTGCACCAAGGAGATATGGATAAAATCAAGGGTGTTTATCATATTAATGCTGTTGACGAGGTGACACAGATGGAAGTAGTCTGCGCTGTTGAAAAAATTAGTGAGGCTTACTTAATCCCTGTCTTAGAGCAAATAATCGATACCTTTCCATTTAAAGTGTTAGGCCTACATGCTGATAATGGCTCAGAGTACATTAATCAGCATGTAGCTAAACTATTGCAAAAGTTATTTATTGAACTCACTAAATCGAGGCCAAGGCATAGTAATGACAACGGTTTGGTGGAAAGTAAAAATGGCTCGGTTGTTAGAAAGCATTTTGGCTACATACATATTCAACAACGTTTTGCCCCGCAAATTAATGAATTCTATAACCAGCATTTTAACGACTATATTAATTTTCACAGACCTTGTTACTTCCCTGTAACCAGCATTAATAGCAAGGGTAAGCAAACTAAACTTTACCCTTACGAGGCCATTATGACTCCTTACGAAAAGTTCAAATCAATTGAAAATGCTGAGCAGTATTTAAAGGAAAATGAAACCTTTGAACGACTAGATAAATTAGCGTATTCTCTGACTGATCATGAATCTGCACAAAAGATGCAGGAAGCAAAGAAGACGTTATTTGAGAAAATAACAAAAGAGCAAATAGCTGATACTATCAGCACTGAAGACTAACCGATGGACCATCATGGTGACATCTGTTCAGATGCTGCTTCAGGCTCATCTTACGATTGGAATATACTTGTTAAACTGGGTTACTGACTGCCTTAAAAAGCTTCTTTATTCCATGCTCAAGCCACACCCTGTACACGCAAGAGTAAATGCAAGGACGAATGATATGAACTCTTCACCACTTTACTGCTCGTTGATTTTCGTACTGCTTTTGCTCCATGGCTCGCTGCGCTGCGCTTTACGTACGCAAAAACACGTAGTGTGTAGCTCGGATTGAAACCACAATTTGTTCGCAGGGAGAAAATCCGAGGCTTAGTATGGCTTAACCCCGGATTATCAAATGCTTCGCATTTTCAATCCGGGCTACAGCTTGATCCAAGCTGGATTCAGGCCACCCGTTCTGCAGCCTTGAACAACAAAATCAAGCTAACCAATAGATTACCTCTTTAAAAAGAAGTTATTGTTTTTCAAGCGCCAAACTTGTAAATTCTAAACCTCACTTAGAAGCCAGGAGCACACTATGCAAACGCTTATCATTCCAGAAACCTTACAGCGTTTCACCCAAGGACAAGCTAGCTGCCAACTCAATATTCAAACGATTGGTGAGCTAAAACAAGCCTTACAGCAACACTTCCCTGACTTAACTACAGCCTTGTTTCAAGAAGGCAAGCTTAACCCTTTCGCACGCCTTGCTGTTAATGACAACATACTAGACTGGCCTTTAGATAATACCATACAAGTAAAAGGTAACGACCAACTTGAGTTATTTGTCGCGGTTTCAGGAGGCTAAATGTTTACTGACAACGAGCAAATTCGTTATAGCCGTCATTTTAACGTCAAGAAAATTGGCCAAGCCGGTCAGACTAAACTAAAACAAGCTTCTGTACTCTGTGTTGGTGCCGGTGGCATTGGCTCTCCTGCTTTGCTTTATCTTGCTGCTGCTGGCATTGGCCGCATAGGTATAGTTGATCACGACACAGTAAGCTTATCCAACTTACAACGACAGATCTTATTCCAAAGCAATGAATGTGGAGAACCTAAAGTAGATCGCGCCACCAATCGACTGCAACAACTCAACCCTACCATCACTATCGAAACCCACCCGGAACAACTTAACCTCGACAATGCCGAACAGCTCATTAAAGACTACGATATTGTACTTGATGGCACTGATAACTATCCTAGCCGCTACTTAGTTAACGATGTCTGCCACTTTCTTAACAAACCACTGATTGCCGCCAGTATTTTTCAGTTCAGTGGCCAATTAAGCTTATTTAACTTTGCCAATGGCCCTTGCTATCGCTGCCTTTATCCACAACAACCCGATAGCACGCTCAGCCCCAACTGCTCAGAGGCAGGCGTCCTCGGCGTCATTCCCGGAATTTTAGGCACACTAGCCGCGCTTGAGGTTATTAAAGTAATTTTAAACTTAGGTAAGAATCTAGCTGGAAGACTTGCTGTTTTCGATGGCCTTAAACACTCCCTAAAAGACTATCAAATCAATACCTCGCCCAATTGCCCACTATGCAACGAAAGTAAACACTACCACGAACTCAATACGCCAAGCTTAATTAAACAACTCTCTCAAGCTGAGCTGGAATCTTTAGTTAATGCAGAAAAAGACAACTGCTTATTAATTGATGTAAGGAGCTTAGCTGAATATCAACAAAGCCACTTAAGCAACAGCCTATGCTATCCACTTGATAAACTACTAAAACAAAGCTCTCCCGATCTACCAAAAGATAAAAAGCTATTACTTTACTGTAGCAAGGGCATTCGTAGCCAACGCGCTGCCGAGTGGTTACAAACCCAAGGCTATCAACAATTTTATGTGTTAAGGGGAGGGTTAGACACATGAAACTCATTAAATCAAGCAAGCTCTTTTTACACAGTTGTTTAATGATTGCCGGCCTGCTTGGCTATTTAACTAACATTTATGCCGAGACCTTGATCAAACTTCCCAAACCAACGTTCCATACAATTACCGTTGAACAAGCCTTAAGACAACGTCGCTCCACACGAGTCTATCAGCCACAGCCAGGCCCAGTAACTCTAGCACAGATTGCACAACTACTTTGGGCAGCACAAGGTGTTACCTCTAAACTAGGTTATCGCACTGCACCTTCGGCAGGAGCACTCTATCCACTTGAGATCTATCTTGTTGCTGGACAAATTACAGGATTAGCTCCTGGTGTTTATCACTACCTACCACAAGCACAAGCACTACAGCTCACCCTAAAAGGTGACCAGCGTACCGCTCTGACTAAAGCAGCACTTAACCAACCCCCTGTTGCTAATGCGCCTGCTGGTATTGTTATTACAGGAGTCTATTCGCGAACTTTAGCCAAATATAAGCAGCACGGACGCAAATATGTTCATATGGAAGCAGGCCATGCCGCACAAAATATTGCGCTACAAGCAGTGCCTTTAAAGTTAGGGGTAGTCACTATTGGTGGCTTTCATGATTATCTAGTGCAACGAGCCTTACAGCTCCCGCGTAATGCCTCACCGTTGTATATTGTTCCGGTGGGAAAGTTAAAGTTAGGTTAATAAGTTATCTTGCCCCAGGTCCGTACCTTCTCGGCCTATCTCCTGCAGCACCGGGGGCGGGAGTAATACGAGCTCGAGAAAGTCGAATAGGATACTCCTTCCGAAAAGCTTCTAAGGCCATACGTAAACCCTCAGTAGCAGCGTCATCTGCTATTGCTTGATCCATAGTTTGCAAAACAGACAAAACTCCCCCAGCCTGCTCAGCCCGCAATAAGCGTCTTGCGTAGATCTTTAAGCAGTCTTGGTCTGCCTTCGTTAATGGCGTCTCACCAAACCAACCCTTAAATGGGGCCACTTTACCCCTGTTAATCCGTTGCTGTAATCGCACCGCCATATGTAGCGCCGCTTGCTGAAAGTTCGTCGCATTTATTCCATCATGCTTATCCAATTCAACAGGAGAAAAAAGTCGATAGCCAAATCGCTGCGGAATGTAACAGCGTGGTTGATTATCTGGGTCAACTAAGAAGTCTTGCGCACCTTCCTCACCTAAGACCTTCACTTGCTTATCTAGCGCTGGTTCTAATAAAACAGCACGCAATAGAATCGCTTTTTCTCGGTTCGTAACGCAGCTTTCATATAAAGCTAAAACTGTCACATCTTGATCAGGTTCAATTCTCTGGGCCAAAGCAAAACTGCCAGCATCAAGCACTACCTCCTCTGCGCTCTCAATACTACTTGAATCAATAGACTGACTCTCAGCAGTTACATCAGTTTCAGTTCTTGGGTGCGAAGTTTCTATCAAAACAGCTTCTAATAAGCACACTAACAATTCATTTGCACCACTTGTAAGACAAGGCAAACCTAGTACCTGCGCCTTTTGAACATCACTAAATCGCTCATAGCACGCAACAAAACGCTGCGCCATTACACTGTCAATCTTAGCAACTAACTTGGCAAGCTCTAACTGGCCACTATGAAGTAGCTGTATATAGAGTGGAGCTTCGCCTCTAAGCTCAAAGCTACCAAGTGACTCATATAGGTCAAGTAATTGGCTCAAGTCAGGATCTTCAGGGTGACTTCTCAAACCCTCTAAAAGCTCACCAAAAGAAACGTCTCGCCCCTCCAGTTGCACCACAGCCCCAACAGTTAAATCTTCCCCCTGCAATCTAGCTAAGGTAAGACAAGTCAAAAAATCTTGCTTACAAAACGATATAGAAAGAGGTAGTCGCCATGTCTCACTACGAACCTCGCCCAGTTTCTCTCTCAGCTTTGCAATAGCTAAGTCAATACCCTGTAGTTCATTTTCCAACTCCCTAACGTCTTGGCCATTTACCCTTGCGTCTAAAATTTCTAAGCGCTTTCTTTCTTTAGCAACTTCTGTTACGTCTATCTTTATTTAGGGGAATTGAGCTAGTTTTATCTCATAATAAACAAGGTTTTTAGTAACCTATCAAGGTAAAATAACTTGATATAAAAACTATAGTGAAATTAGTCATGCGCAGAATCATAAAAGCGATTAAAAGCCTGAGTGATTACCTGATCCTGCTGAAAAAAAATCCAGAGCTACTAAGGCCAGAGCAGTGCAGCCATTGCGGTGCAGGTGGACTATGGTCACATGGATCATATGATCGAAAACCAGATAGGAACCCAGGTAAAGGACGCTCTTTAAATCCCACCCCTGTTTTGAGATTTTATTGTCATCAATGTAAACGTACTTGTTCAACCCTACCTGAGATACTTTCTCCAAAGCGTTGGTATTGCTGGTCAGTTCAGCAGGCAGTGTTAATGAGCGTGCTCCTGGGAAAAGTATTAGCTCATCAGGTCAGGAGCAAGGTGTTAGTCGACACACCGTTGCTAGGTGGTTTCACTGGTTGGTTGACCACTTCGTTGATTACTCCTTCCATATCAAAGCACATCCGTTGTGGTTACAGCTTGGGCGACATAGTGATCCACAAGCGTTTTGGTTGGCCTGCCTTGGTGAGCATGATTTATCGAGCATCATGCTTTTTCTTAACAACACAGGAGTGAGCATCCCATAATTAATTAACGTGAAAAAAAGTTGAGATGGATATTTTCTGTAAACCTCACGACCCCACACAGTTTGAGCGTAGCATTCTCAACTCAAGTTGTGATTAACTCATTGCAAGTAGTTAAATCACACAGGAATTGCAAAATGACCAAGCCCATTCACCCAACAGCACTGTTTCGCCTAAGTGTTTTAGGTGAGCTATGTAGCCGAAATAGTTTTGAGCATGGTGAGCTCAAGAGCATTATTAAAAGGTTGTCCCAGCAAACCTACAACATTCCAGGTAGTAAGCGTGTTCACCTCAGTGCTAAAACAATTGAGAATTGGTATTACGCCTGGTTAAAGCAGGGTATTGATGGATTAGTTCCTAAAACTCGACGAGACAAAGGCCAGTGTCACATCAATCCAGAGCTACAAGAGTTAATTATTTCCACTAAACAGGAAAGCCCTTCAAGATCAATTCCGACCGTGATTAAACTCTTAGAAACTCAAGGGAAGGTAGCACGAGGTGAATTATCTCACGCAACAGTTCACCGCTTATTAGTAAAACACGGCCTGTCTAAAAGAACAGTCACACCTTCTAACCAAATTGAGCGCCGCTCATTTGAGGCGCTCACAGCTTGTGATATTTGGTATGGCGATGTCATGCATGATCCAACGATTTACGATGGCCAAAGAAGAGTTAAAAGCTATTTGGTGAGTATTTTTGATGATGCCTCAGGGTTGGTCTGTCACAGTAAATTTTGTACTGATGAGAGTGCCATTACTATTGAGCATGTGTTGAAAGAGGCATTACTCAAACGTGGGCTTCCTGTTAAGCTCATCATTGACAACGGCCCTGCCTACCGTGCTAAAACGTTGCAAACCATTTGTGCTCGTTTGAAAATTCAATTGATTTACGGCAGGCCCTATGAACCGCAAAGCAAAGGCAAACTAGAGCGTTGGCATAGAACAGTACGCGAGCAATTCCTAGCTGAATGCAACCTGGATTCCATTCATAGTTTCAATGCGCTGAATGATCGATTTTGGGCTTGGGTTGAGCGTGTTTATCATCAAGCCTCGCAAAGCGCCCTGCCTGACAAGATGACCCCGTTACAACGCTATCAGCAAGACCTCACTAAAATTCAGCCGTTAGGTTGTTTGGCCGATAAGCTAGATGATTACTTCCTGCATCGCATTAAGCGCCGAGTCAGGAAGGATGGCACGGTAAGCTGGAATAATCGACTCTTTGAAGTTCCATTTGAACTGGCTCAACAAGAGGTTTATTTAGTGGTTGATCCGCATAGTGACTCCGCCCGTCACGTCGAATCATTGGAATATCAATACCTTGGTGCAGTGGGAGAGCTGGACAAACATAACAACCTTTCTAGAACCCGAGCTAGACCTCAGATGCCGGAACAACCAGCAAGAAAAACCTCGCTAGTGGGTGCTGCCTCTATATAATGTAGGCTATATTGCTGCTGGCACGCCAAAATCATTGACCTTCTCCCAAAACTGATCCCATCTGCCTTTAGTCTTTACTAGTGTTCTCAAGCATAAAACGATTTTCATTCCCTTGTCTTTCCAGCACATTCCTGATCCGCCTAATCTTTGTTTAACAATTGTTTTACATGCTGCTTCAGTGACGCCAGAGCCAATTGGTGCATTCTGCTTAATCAAATTATGATACGACATTCGCTTTTCTTTAATATTATTTTCAAAATACGTAATTGTTCCTTCTAGCTTTTCTCTAAGCGATTTATTCAGTTTTTTATTTAGATGCTCTTTAAGCTCAGCAAGTATTCTACCTGCCGCACCTTTCTTGTGCTTTAAGTCATGACATCTCTCTTCGAGCCAAACATCACGCTCATCTCTTTCAGATTTTTTGGTAAATACTGCCTTTGATGCTTCGCCGAGATATTCAGTTGCATGCCAAAAATCTAAAATTTGCGTATCAGTATGTTTTTTTAGAAATGGCCAATTATTTTTTGCTCCATCAGCAACGCCAATTGTTTTAGCATCAGGGTAATATTTCTTTTTCAGCTTTATTTCCTTTTCAAGCCTATTAAAGAATTCATCTTTTCCATATTCTGGTGATGCTGCAACGTAGGTTGTGTGCAGGCGTGCACCATGCTTATCATACATGGAAATAGTTCCAACCATGCTCTCTCTATAACCATCATCAACGGTGAGAACATATGCACCATCTAAGCTAATACTTAGCATCTCAATGCCTGCATCAAGCTTTGGCTCTTCATATTCCCACTCAGCCTCTTTGGCTTGTGCAATACCGCCAACAAAATCAGTTGCCCGTTGCAAGTATGAATGTGAGATTTTACGGTTATGATTGACCTTGAGATCATCAATAACACTAGGAGCAGGTAAGTTTGAGTATTTATGTGAGATTATTTTTGCAAATCGCGGTGTTGATCCTTGGATAATTCTAGCCTTATCTTCTAAAGGACAAAAGACCTTCCCGCCTTTAGAGGTTTGATAAACATAACGCTTAACTCGAGCAACTCCATAAGGCGTTTGGTAATTTGCTTCATCTCTACTTCGTGCTGTTAGCTTTATTTTTCCAACATGGATAGGAGAGCCATCTGCATCAAACTTACTTAAAGCTTTTTCAGTGGCTAATGTTCCAACCTCATTAAGGCCGTCAAGAATTGCATCCTCACATTCAAGCATGGATCCTTTTAGTGGAAGCTTGAGCTCAATAGTTAATTCATTATTTTCATCAGAGAGAATTCTAGCTAACATCCAAACACCATCCGTAATCAAGTTAAAGTGTATATTATGCTATATTTTCTACATTATATAAAGGCAGCACCCTCGCTAGTTGAGATTGTTTATAACCAAGTTAAAGAGGATTTGGATATCACTGAGGAGGATGAGTAAGATGTATCTTCAACATTTTGGCTTGAAATTTGATCCATTGGGTAAATCAAACATTATTGAATTGGCGCAGTCAAAGCGACTAGAGCAGCAACTTAATGGTTTGCTAGAAACACGCGGCTTAGCAGTGATTACTGGCGACTCAGGGACAGGAAAGACCACGGCGCTAAGATACTGGAGCAATAAACTCAACCCGCTGACCCATCAAGTCATTTATCAATCAGACACTCACTTTCGGTCATTTGATGTGTACTCTCAGCTTGCCGAAAATCTAGGTTTAGAAAACTATTACCGATTCTCTAAACTTTGGAGAGACTTGAAGCAGAGCTTGATCGCGCTCTACCATGATAAAAACGTTCAGCCTATTTGGATCCTAGACGAGGCGCATCAGCTTAGTAATGATTTCATTCTACGATTACCTGACTTCCTTAATTTCAGTTTTGACAGCAAAGACGTCATGACGATTATCTTATGTGGACTCCCATCACTTCTAGCAACATTGCAGAGACCAGCCTATGAACCTATCAACTCTAGAATTCAGTGCTTTATTAGGTGGCATGCAATTGAAGATAGCAGGGATTTTGAGAGCATTATTCACGCTGCTTTTGAGAAGGCAGGAATGAGCAGCAGCTTATTCACTGAAACAGGTATTCGTGCAGTACACATGGCCACAAAAGGTAGGCTTCGTTATGTTGATAGGCTCATGCGACATGCGTTGCTAATCGCCGCTAATATGAATTTAAACCATATACCGGATGATGTCATTAATCAGGCAATTCATGAGCTAAAAGGTTAACTATTTGACACCATCTCACGCAAAATAGGTTGAGATGGTTTCTCTAAATTATTGTGGGACGTTACACTTCCAACTGCTGAACTCTAAGGTTTATTTCTATATCTCTACCAGTTCTACTTCCTAAAAGGTCCTCATATGAACGAATCATATCTATAGTAGCAATCAAACTCGCAACCAGCGCTTCTCGCCTCCCTGCCGTTGATACTGCCTCACTTTGCAAATACGAATAAAACGCCTTACGCCGCAAATGACTAGCTACCAGATAATTAGCCTGCCAAGCCACTCTTTCTCCCAATGGGCCATGACCATCAAAACAAGCTATACAACCATCACCGTCAGAGAGCACTACTGCAGTGATGTCATCACGCTGACCTTCATCAAATCTATCTTGAACCAATGCTTCAGCAGGGGAATCAATACTTAATTTAGCTTTAACAGCGACAGCTAACTCAGAATCATACTGATCAGGTGCTACGCCCTCATAAGGAAGTAACAAGCCATCTGAACCAATCAATACAGTGTCACCCTCAACAACAGAGCACACAAATAATTCAGGCTGACGTAGTAAAATTTTATCCGCACAAGTATCCCCAAAACTTCTTAAGGGCTGCAAGCCAATGCTTCGATCCAGGAGCTTATGGCGCCAATAGCCCCTTTGATCATGATAGGCCCCGCGCGCTCTTGCGCGTGCTTCCTCATCCTTATTACCCGCTTCATGGCGAAGAGTGGGGTAATAGCCATCACCCTTCAGCACCACCCCTACTGCATCACCCATCACAGCAAAAATCACTTCACCACCAAACCGTAAAGCAACCAACGCAGTACAACCAGCACGAACAGAAGGTTTCAGTCTTACCTTGCTTCCATCTCTTCTTATATAAGTCATAACCGGCATAGCCCTTACCTCAGCCTCAACCTGACGAAAGGTTTCACGCAATATTTGCTGTCGAGCAGCACTATCAACTGGGAAAAGCGGTAGCATGGGGTCAACCGCATCATAGAAGTAAGCATCTTGGTTGGGACTAGCAATAGGTTTTCGATTCAAACGCGTTGCATAACTTAGGGCTCTCGGCATTAGATTAGCTCATTAACTTATTATTATGCGAGCATTATAAGGAAAAGCTTGTTAAATAACCAGTAGAAATTACTTAGCGCAACTTATTGCGGAGAAGCTATTAATCCACCTTCAAGATCTGCTTCTTGTGGAGGCTGCTGAGCAAGATCATTCGGACTAGACCAAAACCAAGAAGCACACCAATCCCTACACCGCTGCCAACAGCTTTGGTTAGGAACAGTTGGTTGGACTAGGGGCTCAGCATTTTCGCCACCTGATAATGTTCCGTAATCTACACCATCACTTCCATTAATAAGCGATTGCGCTATAGAGTCTGCATCACTAACGCTAGGCTGCTTAGCAAACACACCATACTGAACTCCTAGCCCACCTAAGGCACCTACAATACTTATAAAAAGGTCTACCCCAAAAATTCCAAGTTTATCCTGCAAAAAAGCAAAGGTAGAAGACAAAGCTATCAAGGTCTTACACAACGCAGCTACTAGGGTATTAATTTTTGACTGACACAAGCTGTTAAGCCAACCGGGTAGATCACCTGCGTCCCTATCTAAGTACCTAGCAAGCTCTTTGCTATAACGAGCAAAGGTAGCAGATGAAATACTCACTAACGCCACCCCAGAAAAAGCTATAGTCAGCCAATCAATCACATCTGGATCTTCAAAGCAGGTTTTATTATTTCCCTCTAAATGACCACGAAAATAAACCATAGACATCACGTAAAGCAAAGCAGAAGAAATAGAATAACCACCAGCAGTAAAATGCTGAATCCCTGCTTTAACGCCATCAGGAAGACAAGCCAACCAAGATTGAGAATCGCGATGATAATAGGCATTATTCGCCATACAATTAACTAAAGCTGCAGCTGCTCCTACAGGAGCAGCACCTGACAAACCAGAAAAATTTATGAATGTTTGTGCAGCAGAAATAGCATTGGCTAAAGACTTAGTCCATGCATTACAAAAATCAGTTACACTCCATAACCACCCGCCACTAAGCTCATGCTCATGCTGAGGAAATATAGCCTTAAGCGCATCATGGCTATATTTACGCTGATTACCTACAAAGAAAGTTAGCAACGCAGTTACCATAAACTCAAATCCAACAGTTGCAGCTGTAGACTCAAACTGATCCAAGCTGTACTTATATAACCCTAGCTGTTCAACGCTCTTATTAAAGGTATTGTAATAAAGTGGAGTATTGTTAAGTGAGTTCCACAATAAAGTAACAAACTGAACAAAGGCAAACTGCCCTTTTGGTGATTCGATTTGGTTAAATAAGGCAAACGCCCGTGAGCGGCTGGAAGCGCTTCTATCAAGTCGTCCATCTCCATCAGAAACTACTGAACTAACTACAACCGCTTCCAAATTATCATTTTCACCTGTCATTTATTTTACTCTCCAAAACAAAGCCTCAACGCAACTAAACCTATTAAACAAAACCTTTATGACCACACCATGACAAAAGTGCAAATAAGCGGCCTATTAAACCGTTATCTTATAAATGAGGAAAGTAGTTTAGCTGTGGTTATTTACTCAAAATCAACAATAACTGAAGTAGTCATAAAAGAATTTCAAACTGCCACTTACCACATAGCTTTTCGCTATTGGCTAACGCTCCGTTCATTTTCAATAGTTATTATTTAACTTAGAAAAAATCAATAGATAAACGTATCGCCTTATATCGCAGGGTTAGCCCTGAAAGGCTATCCAAGCAGTTGTTAGATACGATAAGATCAACCAATGCACTTGGAATACTGGATGATAGGTATTGAACTAGTATTGCAACAAAAAAGAGTTAACTTGGGAAAATGTTTTATCTGGCTTTTCAAGTGTCGGCAAGTGTCCACAGCAGCTTAATGAAAATAATATGCTGCAATCAATCCCCCTATGAAGTTCCAAACTATCCTCAAAAGGTAATACCTTATCATCAGGAGAAGTAATAATGAGAGTTTCAGCAGAAACTTTATTAAGCTTACTCGTATAAGCCTCTCTATTTATAATAGCAACTTGCTGCCTTAAATAAGCTTCAACTCCAACCTCTTCAGCCATTCTCTCTTCCAAAACAGCCATCTCTTTTGTGTACTCATAAAAACAAATACCTGGATGCAAGCTAACAACCGCTTTCAAGCCAGTTGCTTTGGCCAGCTCCATAGCTCGCTCTCTATCAGGAATACTATCCGGGTTTACCGTTTTGGCAGAGGTATTAATTAGAATCAACTTCTTAAGCCAATTTAATTGCCTCGTTGCTAATTCAAGTGCAACGTATCCGCCCATAGAGATGCCGATTACACAATAGTCTTCATCTTTATTGATTGAATGCTCAACAGCATTTGCCATACTTACAATAGAGTCAAAAGAGTAGACATCTACATCCGATGATTCAAAACTATCTCGAAGCAAATTAAGCTTTCCCCAAATTTCTTTTGTCGAAAGCAAACCTGGAGTAAATAATAAGCGCATATACTTCCTTTCTACATATAGTGTTGCTGCATAAATTACTTTCTTCGCACGTCATGCCGGAATTTAGAGCCGCTAGCGAGCTGGCGAGCTTAGCGGGTCTTAATACAACCAAGCAGCATAACTTGCCCACTTCTCTATGGACCTACCCTTATGGGCACAGGCCGGATATTAAGTGCTTCTAAACTCGCTTTGCTCGTTAAGAATCACTAAGTTCAGGGGTGACGACTCTATTAAGGACTTCCTAAAATTATCGCTTACGCGTTAGAGTGTTGTGTTCATGAGGAGAGTGTCCCCTCTTTTGGGAAAGACCCGATTTAATTGGCGCGCCCGGAACGATTCGAACGTCCGACCGCCTGGTTCGTAGCCAGGTACTCTATCCAGCTGAGCTACGGGCGCGCACTTTGCATGCCTCATTTACAACGATTCGGAGAGAGAGGGATTCGAACCCTCGATGAAGCTTTTGGCCCCATACTCCCTTAGCAGGGGAGCGCCTTCAGCCACTCGGCCATCTCTCCAAACAAGCCCCAAATGAGACAAGGCGCACAGTATAACGACTTGAAATTAAAAGTCAAAAAGCTATAAAGCGCTTTTTTAAAAGATCAAAAAAAACCAAAAGCAGCTCTACTCGTCTGTTGAACTACTGTCTTTCTCACCTTGGATACGTTGGTAAATTTCTTCTCGGTGAACAGAAACATCTTTTGGCGCATTAACCCCGAGTCGCACTTGGTTACCTTTAACGCCAAGCACAGTTACTGAAACATTGTCACCAATAATAATTGTTTCACCAATACGCCTAGTTAGAATTAGCATGGTTACTCTCCCTTTTATTGTCCTATCATTAAGCTTCCAAGCGACTCCGATCATTCCCTTTATTGTTATTACTAACCATAATAATAGCTAATAATTCATCCGCTCACCCTTAAAACCACATGAGTTTTGAACGTTAACCTCTTGATAAAAAGGCAAAATCAACCTTCATCACAAGAAGTGCGCTTATTTTACTCAGGCAAACTTAAGGAAACATTAAGAAAGTCGCTAGAACGGTTATTTTTTTGCCTCTTGCATCTCATCCCTGAGTCTCATAAAAAGAGCTTATCGTTATACTCCATCACTGACAGGTATAAAAAAGCTCTATTTCGTCTCGTAGCTTAACTGAAAGGAATTATGCAAAGCTTCTACACCAATTTCAAGCAGTTCTTCTGCAACAAGGACAGAAACTTTAATTTCTGAGCTCGTTAACATGAAAATATCAATTTCATGCTCTGCCAGTACACTAAACATTTGATTTAAAACCTGAGGGTGAGAGCTTAACCCATGACCAACTAAAGAAAGCTTTGCCACTCCCTGCCCTGCTATCACAGCAGGCAAGCTAAACTCTTCAGCTAATTGTGAAAGCAATAACTGTGCCAACATTAGCTCATCACGTAGAACAACCAAGCTAAGCGCAGCCTGCTCTGCCTCATTGTGATGCTGTACAAACATATCCACAGTGATATTGCGACTGGCTAACAAGCCTAACACTCTAGCAACAAAGCCAGCCTCATGAGGCACGCTACGCAATGTGACACGTGCTAAATCACGTTTAGCAACAACACCCGTCACAGGCATAGCCCGCAGCCGCACTACGTGATGACACAATAAAGTACCTGGGGCCGAACGATTAAAAGTAGAGCCAACCCGCAACGACACATCGTTTTGATAAGCAAGCTCCACCGATTGAGGTTGCAATACCTTTGCGCCCAAGCTAGCCATTTGCAACATTTCATCATAACTCACTCGATCCAATACTCGAGCATCGTTAACCAACCTAGGATCAGCCGAACAAACGCCTTCAACGTCCGTATAGATCTGGCACTCATCTGCTGCCAAAGCAGCAGCTAGAGCAACAGCCGTAGCATCAGACCCCCCTCTCCCCAGTGTTGTTAGCTCGCCCTGCTCATTTATCCCCTGAAAACCAGCCACAACCGGCACAATGCTATTGGCTATATCACGCTGCAAACGCTCAGTTTCAACTGCTATTACATGGGCTTTCTTGTGAATAGAGTCAGTTAATATTCTGACCTGACTCCCCAGATAGGAATAAGCAGGGCATGATTTTTTGTTTAACATCATACTTAGCAAGGCAATCGTTATCATTTCACCGCTAGACAGCAACATATCGTATTCGCGTAATACTGGATCCTCAGTGACCTGTTGAGCCAACTCAGCTAAACGGTCTGTATCACCAGCCATTGCAGAAACAACCACAACCACCTGATGCCCGGCCTGCCTATCAGCAATTATTCTGTCAGCAACTAATGCCAGATTTTCAATAGAGCAAACCGAAGTTCCCCCATATTTTTGAACAAGTAACGCCATACTATTAAACCTTTACCTTGTGCTCAGCAACCCAGTCATGAACACTGTCTAAAGCCTTATCCAACCCTGCTATATCACTGCCTCCAGCCTGGGCAAAGTCAGGGCGACCACCACCTTTACCACCAACTTGCTGAGCAACGTAATTTACCAGCTCACCCGCCTTAAACTCCTTAAGCAAATTCTTGGTAACTCCAGCAACTAATTGAATTTTATTGTCTTCTTTAATTGATGCTAGCAATATAACCGCGCTACCAAGCTGGTCTTTTAAATGGTCCATCGTCACACGCAAACCATTTGTATCAATACCATCCAAACGCTGCGCTAACACTTTTATGCCCTGCACTTCTTTAGCCTGCTCAGCGAAACTACCCTGCCCTGTAGAACCACCACTAGCCAGTTTAAGCTGCAACTGCTGTTTTTCTTTTTCCAAGGCTTTTAGCTGCTTTTGCAGACCTGCAATTCTATCAGTTAATTTTACTGGGCTCGTTTTTAGCATAGTAGCTGCATGACCCAATTCCGCCTCTATCTGCATCAACAAATCAATAGCCGCCTGCCCAGTTACTGCCTCAATACGTCGAACACCTGCCGCAATACCCGTTTCAGATAAGATTTTAAATAAACCAATATCGCCAGTTCGAATAACGTGAGTACCACCACAAAGCTCCTTGGAGAACTCACCCATACTAAGCACGCGCACTTCGTCGCCATACTTTTCACCAAATAATGCCATCACGCCTTGCTCTTTAGCCTCAGCCAAAGTACTTAGGGTAGTCTGCACTTCATAGTTAGCGCGAATTTTCTCATTAACCAGGCTTTCTAATTGGCGCAACTGATCAATAGAAACTGGCTCAGCATGAGAAAAATCAAATCTCAACCGATTAGCATCAACCAGCGAACCCTTCTGAATTACATGAGCCCCAACTATACGGTGTAAAGCAGCATGCAATAAATGCGTTGCAGAATGATTTAAGCGAGCAGCGTGTCGCAGTGCAGGATTAACCTCCGCCAAGACTTTCTCATCAACTTTTAACTCACCTTCAACAACTTCACCAAGGTGCAAAATAGCCTCTCCCGCCTTCTGCACATCGGTTACCTGAAAAACAACCTTATCACCGATAAGCAACTCGCCCTTATCGCCAACCTGTCCACCTGACTCTGCATAAAAGGGAGTTTTATCTAGAACGACTGCGCCTGTTTGGCCAGCCACTAATGCTTTGACCTCTTCTTCACCTTGCAATAAGGCCCGCACACAACCTTCATCAATGAGAGTATCATAACCAGTAAACTGACTAACGACATCAAGCATAATTGATTTGGTATAGTCGACAGCAAACTGGCTACCTTGCTGAGAACGTTTACGCTGTGCTTGCATACAGCGCTCAAAACCTGCTTCATCAATTGTTAAGCCCCGCTCACGAGCAATATCCGCTGTTAAATCAACTGGAAAACCATAAGTATCATAAAGTTTAAAAACCACCTCGCCCGAAATCACCTTATCAGTCAATTCAGCAATAGCTTGTTCTAATATTTGCAGCCCTTTTTCTAGCGTTTGCGCAAACTGCTCTTCTTCACGCAAGATTACATCTTCAATCAGCATTTGCTGATTAGCCAACTCAGGATAAGCTGCACCCATTTGTTCAATCAATGGCTCAACCAGCTTAAAAAAGAAAGCTTCATCAATCCCAAGCTTATTACCATGCCGGATGGCACGCCGCATAATACGTCGCAACACATAGCCTCGCCCCTCATTAGAAGGTCGAACCCCATCAGCAATTAAAAAAGAACATGAGCGAATATGGTCAGCAATAACTTTTAATGAACTACTACTTAAATCATCAAGCTGCGCAATAGCTGCCACTGATTTAATTAGGTGTTGGAACAGATCAATATCATAATTACTGTGCACACCTTGAACCACAGCAGCGATACGCTCCAAGCCCATCCCAGTATCGACAGATGGCTTAGGCAACGGCTTTAACTCACCACTGGCTTGACGCTCATACTCCATAAAGACCAAGTTCCAAATCTCCACATAACGATCGCCATCTTCATCAGGGCTACCTGGCGGGCCACCAGCAATCTCAGAGCCGTGATCATAAAAAATCTCTGTACAAGGACCACAAGGGCCTGTATCACCCATCGCCCAAAAATTATCTTTTTCACCACAACGAGAAAAGCGCTCAGAGTCAACTTGCATTTCCTCCAGCCAGATTTTTTCTGCTTCTTTATCGTCCTTATAAACCGTTACCCAAAGTTTTTCCTCAGGCAAACCAAGCTCTTTAGTTAAAAATTCCCAGGCAAATTGAATCGCCTCACGTTTAAAGTAATCACCAAAACTAAAGTTCCCTAACATTTCAAAGAAAGTATGATGACGGGCAGTAAAGCCAACATTCTCTAGGTCGTTATGCTTACCTCCAGCACGAACACAGCGCTGTGAACTCGTTGCTCGTGTATAAGCACGCTGTTCAGCCCCTAAAAACACATCTTTAAATTGAACCATACCAGCATTAACGAAGAGCAAGGTCGGATCATTAGCAGGAATTAGCGAGCTACTTGGCACTAAGTGATGCTGTTTATTAACGAAGTAATCGAAGAACCTTTGTCTAATTTGTGAACTTGTTAGCTTTTCCATGAGTCTTTACTGCGCTTTATAAAAAAGGAAGAATCATAGCAAAGACTCGCTCGCAAGGCTATTACAAGTCTCTTCCAATGCAAGATGAGCCTGAAATAGCCCCCACTTTCCAATGCAAAGTGGGCCTGAAGTTGTTGCGTGATCGTTCATCCTATATGGATGAATATCAATATGAACGACATAGAATTAAACACACTTGCCCAGATTGAGCAATTTCTATCCTCATCAACCCAGCTTACCTTTGAAGCTACATTACGAGCAGAATCTTACCTATGGGTTACGAACACATTAAAAAAATTTGCTTATTGCGGTATGTGCAAAAAGGACAAAGGATTGATTCGTGATTACCTGCAACGAATGACTGGTTACTCACGTTCACAAATTACTAGGCTAATTGCTCAGTATCAAAAGTCAGGAAAAGTTGTTGTTAAGCAACGATCACCTAGAAATAAGTTTAGCTTAATCTATACGCATGAGGATACTTGGTTGTTAGCTGAAACGGATCAGGTTCATCAAACGCTTAGCGGGCCTACCACAAAAAACTTTGCGAGAGAGCCTTTCATTTGTTTGGAGATAAGCGTTATGCGCGTCTTGCTTTTATCTCAGTCTCTCATCTTTACAATCTTCGACAAACTGAAACCTACCAGCGCAAACGGCGACACTTTAATAAAACTAAAGCAACGCAGGTTTCTATTGGTGAAAGGCGAAAACCAACTCCAGAGGGTAGGCCTGGCTTTATACGTATTGATACAGTGCACCAAGGAGATATGGATAAAATCAAGGGTGTTTATCATATTAATGCTGTTGACGAGGTGACACAGATGGAAGTAGTCTGCGCTGTTGAAAAAATTAGTGAGGCTTACTTAATCCCTGTCTTAGAGCAAATAATCGATAGAGCGTTATTTTGTCTGTAAAAACCAACTTCAGTACTTAGAAAAACCTTTAAAATTCTAAATGGCACTCTATTGTACCTGTCTCATCGCATAATATCTTAAATTAATTATGCTAATCAATCTAAAAAATTATTTATACCTCAAATTTTTCTCCTCTCAAAATAAATTATTAACTTTTAGGTAATAGCAATTATATCTCGTTAATAAGAACAAGAATGATCTATCCTAAAACCCTATGAAGCCTTATTATTCACTTCAACTTAAGTATCTAGGTGATCCGCTCCACTGGTCATCAATTTCCACTAAAACAGCTGATACGAGGGGTGCTGCCTTTATATAATGTAGAATATATAGCATAATATACACTTTAACTTGATTACGGATGGTGTTTGGATGTTAGCTAGAATTCTCTCTGATGAAAATAATGAATTAACTATTGAGCTCAAGCTTCCACTAAAAGGATCCATGCTTGAATGTGAGGATGCAATTCTTGACGGCCTTAATGAGGTTGGAACATTAGCCACTGAAAAAGGATTAAGTAAGTTTGATGCAGATGGCTCTCCTATCCATGTTGGAAAAATAAAGCTAACAGCACGAAGTAGAGATGAAGCAAATTACCAAACGCCTTATGGAGTTGCTCGAGTTAAGCGTTATGTTTATCAAACCTCTAAAGGCGGGAAGATCTTTTGTCCTTTAGAAGATAAGGCTAGAATTATCCAAGGATCAACACCGCGATTTGCAAAAATAATCTCACATAAATACTCAAACTTACCTGCTCCTAGTGTTATTGATGATCTCAAGGTCAATCATAACCGTAAAATCTCACATTCATACTTGCAACGGGCAACTGATTTTGTTGGCGGTATTGCACAAGCCAAAGAGGCTGAGTGGGAATATGAAGAGCCAAAGCTTGATGCAGGCGTTGAGATGCTAAGCATTAGCTTAGATGGTGCATATGTCCTCACCGTTGATGATGGTTATAGAGAGAGCATGGTTGGAACTATTTCCATGTATGATAAGCATGGTGCACGCCTGCACACAACCTACGTTGCAGCATCACCAGAATATGGAAAAGATGAATTCTTTAATAGGCTTGAAAAGGAAATAAAGCTGAAAAAGAAATATTACCCTGATGCTAAAACAATTGGCGTTGCTGATGGAGCAAAAAATAATTGGCCATTTCTAAAAAAACATACTGATACGCAAATTTTAGATTTTTGGCATGCAACTGAATATCTCGGTGAAGCATCAAAGGCAATATTTACCAAAAAATCTGAAAGAGATGAGCGTGATGTTTGGCTCCAAGAGCGATGTCATGACTTAAAGCACAAGAAAGGTGCGGCAGGTAGAATACTTGCTGAGCTTAAAGAGCATGTAAATAAAAAACTGAATAAATCGCTTAGAGAAAAGCTAGAAGGAACAATTACGTATTTTGAAAATAATATTAAAGAAAAGCGAATGTCGTATCATAATTTGATTAAGCAGAATGCACCAATTGGCTCTGGCGTCACTGAAGCAGCATGTAAAACAATTGTTAAACAAAGATTAGGGGGATCAGGAATGCGCTGGAAAGACAAGGGAATGAAAATCGTTTTATGCTTGAGAACACTAGTAAAGACTAAAGGCAGATGGGATCAGTTTTGGGAGAAGGTCAATGATTTTGGCGTGCCAGCAGTAATATAGCCTACATTATATAGAGGCAGCACCCGATACGAGCCTTAGGCACGATTCAGTATTAGGGAAAATTCCAACTGTATGCGTCCTTCTTTTTACCTCTCTGTTTACGCGCTCAGCTATGTTACTGGTTCTTAATCTTTTTTGATGCGGCCTGTCAAAGTTCATCACTACTAAGCCCTCCGGTATATTCACTTCCAACCAAGAAGAAAGCTCTGGTGCTGTTTGCTGATATTTATCTACCGCCATAGCCAATAGTCTTTCCGACTCATGAATGTTTGAGGCATTAAATATAGCTGTAATCTCCTCAGCTACTGGTTCCTTCATTGAGCGCTTTGGTATGTGAGCCTGAGCATTTTGCTGCAAATGAAATTGGCAGCGTTGCCAAGGAACACTGGGGAACACAGCTCTTCTAGCGGCTTTTAGGCCAGTATGAGCGTCGCTAGTAATCAACTCAATACCATGTATACCTCGCTCAACCAACTGCTGAAGAAAATCACGCCAATGTACCTCAGCCTCTGATAACGCAACAGAAACACCTAGCACTGTTCTCTTGCCGGTTGATTCATCAAAGCCATAGGCTATCAATACCGCACAGTCTTGTACTGTGCCGCTAGTGCGCACCTTCTCATAACGTGCATCTAGCCAAAGATATTTTATCTTTCCTAACGGCTTATTTCGCCATTTCTTTAAATCTTCATCCAACAATTTAGCGCAACGGCTTACCTCTGTGCTTGAAATATCTGTTCCACAGAGTTGCTTTAGCACCTTTTCAACTTTGCGCGTGGAAACCCCATGCACATACATTTCAGCGACAGCCAGCTTAAGTGCTCTATCAGAGCGTACACCTCGCTCTAAGACTGATGGATAGAAGGCTTCATTGGAGTCTCTAACCTGCGGTATCTGTAGCTCAAGCTGACCTTGACCTGTGTTAATTAACCTTGGTTTAAAGCCGTTCGCATATCCGATTCTATCGCCAGTTCGCTCATAAGGACTGGCATTTAAATGGCGCTCCCTTTCTATTAACATAGCCTCATTCATCAACCTGGAGACAAGCTTAGGTAAAGTTTCAAACCCCTCCATCGCTAAAACATGTATGGCTTCTTCGATTAAGTTCTCATTTTTATAGCAGCTCATTGTCATTCCTCTTTTTTGGTTAAGTTTACCTTAAAAGGAATTTCTAATCTGACTGAGTCGCCTGCTTATTTTCAGCAAGTCAATGGAATTTACAGAAAGGATGGCGCACTAGCAAATAATCGATACCTTTCCATTTAAAGTGTTAGGCCTACATGCTGATAATGGCTCAGAGTACATTAATCAGCATGTAGCTAAACTATTGCAAAAGTTATTTATTGAACTCACTAAATCGAGGCCAAGGCATAGTAATGACAACGGTTTGGTGGAAAGTAAAAATGGCTCGGTTGTTAGAAAGCATTTTGGCTACATACCTGAAAACTACCCAAAATTTAAATCAGCAAAATAATGCTGAAATATTGTGTAAAAATGACTATGCTTTGTCTTTTTAACAAGACTAACGAGATGAGTATAAATGTTAAACTTCGCCGATTACGCTGCCCCTCTTTTTTCAAAATTAACTGGGAAAGTTGTTTTAAAAAAATCTATCGACGATTGTAGGAAAGCTATTAACTGAAGGTAGTTGTAAGTTGTTCAGTTCATCAAAAGATAACAATGAGTATAAAAAGATGATTCGTACACTTACCGGTGAAAATAAAAGCACCGATTTAGATCCAATAAAAACAAATGATGTATTGCTAGAACAGAGCTGTGAAAAACTTTCACACGCCAGTAAAATTGATGTTCTTCATGATCCTTCTGATATTAGAAAGCCACATAGCAAGCAAACTGAAAATCTAGGTAAAGTAAGGAGTCTGGACGGGGATATTATCAATGGTTACAGCACGCATAACGCAGTTGCATTAGTACCTGGTGATAAGGCTGTGCATCTACTATCGCATGTAAGCTACAGCAATAAAGACCCTAAGTTTTTAAAAGCTGAGCATATTAAGAAAATAGAGGCTGGAAAGCCATTTGAGGGAGATAAAGAGGCCAAGAGTCTTTATGAATCTGGTGATTACTTTAATAAAAAGCTGCTGTCTATTCGTGAAATAGAAAAAATAGGAATCTGCCTAAAATCAAAGAATGAAGATGCAACCATTACCCATATTCTAGATAGAGAGTTTGATGATAATGACTATCTCTCACTAATTGATACAAACCTAGATCAAGACTTTATTATTCGCTCAAAAATAACAAGAACAATAGAAGGTAGAGGTGATGATGGTAAAAAGCTTAAGCTGATTAACGCTGATTTTGATGCTCAAGGCGAAAAGCAATTCCAAAAGTTAACAGTTGGAAAGAATTGCGTACAAGACGGAAAAATAACTATTTATTTTGGAGAGTTTGAGAACTTCAATGCAATTAAAATCCAAATTACAGGCAGAGATGGTAGGAGAATTTTTAAGAATGACATGCTGCTATTAACTAATAAAAAAGTAACGACTTTTGATGAGGCGTATGAGGTATACATAGCCTATCTATCTCGTGCGAAAATTGAATATGTTTTTAAATTTCTCAAGGAAGGACTAGGCTGGGAAAATATGCAGATAAAAAATTTTAAAGGGATACAAAATCTACTGGCTGTATGTTTTTATGTGGCCTCATATTTGTATGAGATAGGTAAGGAAAAAGCTTATGACGATTACGCAATTATGCTAGCTAAATTAGGAGATGGTAAGGGCAAGGTGACACGACACTTTATTGCGAAGGGTATTAGAAAACTTCTAACGTATCACTTAGTAGAGCAATTTTTTAAAGAAAATAGTGTTTCTCAAGAAGAACAAAAAGAATTATCGAATTCAGTTCAGGTAGGGAGATAACAATTTTGGGTAGTTCTCAGTACATACATATTCAGCAACGTTTTGCTCCGCAAATTAATGAATTCTATAACCAGCATTTTAACGACTATATTAATTTTCACAGACCTTGTTACTTCCCTGTAACCAGCATTAATAGCAAGGGTAAGCAAACTAAACTTTACCCTTACGAGGCCATTATGACTCCTTACGAAAAGTTCAAATCAATTGAAAATGCTGAGCAGTATTTAAAGGAAAATGAAACCTTTGAACGACTAGATAAATTAGCGTATTCTCTGACTGATCATGAATCTGCACAAAAGATGCAGGAAGCAAAGAAGACGTTATTTGAGAAAATAACAAAAGAGCAAATAGCTGATACTATCAGCACTGAAGACTAACCGATGGACCATCATGGTGACATCTGTTCAGATGCTGCTTCAGGCTCATCTTACGATTGGAATATACTTTACAGTCTTATTTTAAGCCCATCAGTCAACGGCGTTGTTGCATAAATCCTTTTTCACACTTTGTCTTGCTGATTTGTGTATTGCTTTTGCTCCATGGCTCGCTACGCTGCGCTTTACTTACGCAAAAGCAACACACAAATCAATCTATCTATCTTTTTTACTGTTTATGCAACAACACCTCAATCAACAGGAAAAAATCGCTTTTTCATGCGCTCGCAATAAGCCGTGAAAGTTGGATAAGCCTGTACTGCTTGTTTTAATGGTGAGTTTATTGGTGCCCATAAAATATTAGCTAACATCGCATAAGCACAGGCATCAAAACTTGTTGGCTGTTCGCCAAAGAAAAATAGCTTATCGCCCAGAAAGTCGGCCAGGGCCTTTAAGTCATTAACACCTAGCTGATAAATCGTCCCCTTAGCATGCCGCCCTATTCCACAGGCGTGCAGTTGCTTAGTTACCTTCTTGCGAATTAACTCTGGTACAAACAACTTCATCGGCCAAGGCAATTTAGCAAAAAACATTTTCTTCACAATGGCCCAACCAGCAGGATCGATCCAACGCGAATAAACCAACACCCAGTAGAGATGCTCCTCGATCATGCGCTGCAAAGCAAGCGCCTGTGCTCGCTCTAAGGTATGCAGCGACTGATCTAGCTCATTACCATAGCGTCGTTTTAATTCGCAAATAATAACGCCACTATCAGCAAGCACCTCACCATTAATTTCAACAAAAGGTAATTTACCAGTAGGGCTTTTTGCAGGATAAGCCAAATAACACTTTTTATAATCAAGCTTGGTCATACGCAAGTAGGTCTCAAGCTTTAAACAAAAAGGACTAGCATTAGGCAAATCAAAAGCAGGGTAAAATTGGTAAAGTTTAATCATAACCGTCTTCCTTGTAATCACTCTATTAACGCAGCATTAATCTGAGCCATAGAGAAACCTCGATATTGTAAAAAGCGCATCTGCTTAGCCTTAGCCTGATAATCCTTAGGGAACTTATTACCAAACTTTTTGCGTCGCGCCTCGCTGGCTAATTCATACCAAACTGCTGCCTCAGGGTCAAAATATTCTTCTATTAATAGTTGACTAACCCCTTTTGATTGCAACTCATGAGCAAGCTTAACGGGACCATAACCTTGGTTTTGACGAGTACGCATCAACATTTCAAGATAACGCCTATCGCTTTGCAGCTTTTCTTTCTGAAGCTGTGTTAACGCCTCCTCAATCAAGGATTCAGAAAATCCTTTCTGTAGTAACTTTACCGTTAGCTCATGCGCACTGTGCTCACGCCGTGATAAAAGTTTGATTGCAGTTTGATAGGCATCGATTGCGGTTATTTCCATTATCGCACTCCTACTCAGTTAAACCTGAAAAAGCCCATATTTGCCCGTTAGCAGTAAAGGGCCTGCGCTTACGTTACTCAAGTGACAACGAAGTTGTCATCCCCGCGAAAGCGGGGATCCACTCCTTGCCGCTACGGTTCTCGGCCCGCCTTGCTCAGAGTTGTAAGTTGGCCTAAGCGCGTAGCCCGGATTGAAAGCGCGAAGCGCTTGATAATCCGGGGTTAATAGCAAACCCAGCCCCGGATTTTCACTTCGTTCAATCTGGGCTACACGCTGCTTAGTACGGTAGGCCCCAAGCATAGCATGGACCGACACTGAGCCATACTCACACTTCATTATGTCGGCCTTCGATGATGTAGTATGCATTAAAGAATTTAAAAAATTTTCCTGCTCCCTGCTTGCTACCACCTAAATCAGGCCTCTTCTGCTGGCTCAGAAGCCTTTGCAGAAGCTGCAGCCTGAGCCTGCTGTTCAGGCATTAATTTAGCCCGAATCTGGGCCTCAATTTCAGCAGCAACCTCAGGGTGTTCTTTTAGGTAAGTACGTACATTTTCTTTACCTTGACCAATACGCTGAGAGCCATAGCTATACCAAGCACCCGCTTTGTCCATAAAACCATGCTGGACTCCCAGTTCAATGATTTCACTTTCACGCGAAATCCCTTCACCATAAAGGATATCAAAGTTAGCTTGCTTGAATGGAGGCGCAACTTTATTTTTAACGACTTTAACGCGCGTTTCGTTACCTAATACTTCATCCGCTTTTTTGATTGCGCCAGTACGACGGATATCTAAGCGCACCGATGAGTAGAACTTTAAGGCATTACCACCAGTAGTAGTTTCAGGGTTACCAAACATCACCCCAATCTTCATACGGATTTGGTTAATAAAGATAACCAGGGTATTAGACCGTTTAATATTAGCCGTTAATTTTCGCAAAGCTTGCGACATCAAGCGCGCTTGTAATCCCATATGTGAGTCACCCATGTCGCCTTCGATCTCTGCCTTTGGAACTAACGCAGCCACAGAGTCAACAATGACTACATCCACAGCACTAGAACGCACTAACATATCGGTAATCTCTAGGGCCTGTTCCCCAGTGTCAGGCTGGGAAACTAATAGCTCATCAATATTCACTCCCAGCTTTTGTGCATAGCTTGGATCAAGTGCGTGCTCTGCATCAACAAAAGCAGCCGTACCACCTTGCTTTTGGCATTCAGCAATAACTTGTAAGGTTAGCGTTGTTTTACCTGAAGACTCAGGCCCATAGATTTCAACCACTCGCCCTTTAGGCAAACCGCCTATGCCAAGCGCCAAATCTAAACTCAATGACCCTGTAGAAATAACGTCAATGTCACGAGATATTGATTCATCACCCATACGCATAACTGAGCCTTTGCCAAATTGGCGTTCGATTTGCGTAAGTGCTGCGGTGAGTGCTTTTTGTTTGTTTTGGTCCATGGTCATCCCTCCAATTTATATTAACAACGATACTAATCATTTGTTCTCTGTTTGTCACTAGAAATATTAGACCTTCTGCGAAACTAAATACTGGGCGAGCTTATGCTCGTTTGTAGTTTTAGAATCCGGCTTGAAGATTGAGAATCCCAGCAATAATATTAAATCTCATATTGTGTTTTCTGCGAAAATTCCTATACACCTCCCCATGAATGCGGAATTTTTTAAATTTTGAGAATTGATGTTCAACCCTAATACGGATCTTGCTGTGATTACGGTTATCCTCTTTTTGTTGAGTAGTTAATAGACCTTCTGCGTAACTAAGGGCAGTTCTAGAAACTAGCTAAAATTTGCTTATAATTGCCTGATTAATAATCATTCATGGAAAGGCATATGCTATTAAGCTATCAGCAACTCAGTAACCGCCCGCGTATTTTTAAAAAGTTAACTGGTTTGACCCTTGATGATTTTGAAACGATACACCAACAAGTGAAGTCATCACTTGATGATGAGTTTAGTAAGCTGGGAAGGCGCCCGAAACTCACCACGCACCATGATCGCCTTTTGCTTCTCATGATGTACTATCGCACTTATGTAACACATGAATTCTTAGGTTACTTTGTTGGTTTGGATGACAGTAATGTCTGCCGCTTATTTAAACGCTTAGAACCCTTAGTGGCCAAGCATATTCATATTAAAAAAGACAGAACCCTAACAGAAGATGCGGTTTGCGCTATATTAATGGATGTAACGGAGCAGCCTATTCAGCGCCCCAAAAAGAAGAAGCCACGTAAAGATTATTATTCTGGTAAAAAGAAAAGACATACTCAAAAGGTGGAGATAGCAATGAGTACATCCGGAAAAATAATC
>CBDALO010000195.1:0-2815 GCA_965196985.1 Gammaproteobacteria bacterium
ACTTCTGCCTCATCGACCAAAGGGTTAAACTTGCTGTTACGTACATTCCGCTTTACATAAACTGAGTCACTCTCAATTAGCCATGAAGGAATAGAACTACCTGCAGAAGATCGACGAGGGAACCCCAAGAAGCGCCCATGTCTCATTTGTTGCAGTGCACAGAAGAGAGCGAACTGAGTGCAACACATCTGGAAGGACTAGTTGCCAACTTTCATTTGGAAGGTTCTTGGATTTTAGAGACATGATGATTGCTTTCCAGGTTGTACCATTGTACCTTTCAACTTGACCATTTCCCCTTGGATTATAAATTGATGTACGACTCGCCGCCACACCTTTGCTGGTTAAAAAAGTCTCGTAACTCATGACTCATGAATGATGATCCACGATCAGAATGTACATAGGCAGGCAATCCAAAGAGAGAAAACAGTGTGCTTAAGCATCTTATAACAGATGGGGTAGAAACATCTGCACAGGGGAAAACAAATAGAAATCTCGAGTACTCATCAATAACATTCAGGAAGTACTTGTTCTTGTTGTTTGAGGGTAATGGACCCTTGAAGTCAATGTTAATTCTTTCAAATGGCTTAATAGCCTTGATAAGGTGAGCTTTCTTAGGGCAGTAGAACTTTGGCTTACTCTCACAGCAATTTCCATAGCAGTTGACTGTTCTCTTAATTTCTTCTAAAGAAAATGGCAAGTTCTTAGAGCGAGCCTTCTTCAAGTAATCGATCCACCTCATCACTAATGAATTCTAAATCTTTCTTACTGTAGCGTCTAGACTTAGTAGCAATGGGATGGCAGTCAGATGTCAGGTTTGCAAATGGTGAAGTTGGATCAATGTTTAGTATCGTAAAACTGCAAACAGACAGGGGAGGTTTTGTGCCAACATACTTGAATGTAACACTTTTATGTTGAGATTGAAAATCAAGTCCCAAAATGAGATCAGAGCAGGGTCCTGGCATAACAGACAAGCGGAAATCCTCGTATGTGCACCTCTGATAATCAAGGGTGATGGTACAGAACCCCTCGATCTTTGTGTTTAATGTGGTGTTAGCCATTGCAACTGTGGTGTTTGAAGGATTGACAGGTATAGCAGCTACTAGAACTAAGCTTGGATGTATATAGCTTTCACTACTTCCTCTATCAAAAAGGGCTTTAACACTCCATTCTGAATTAACAACCACGGTAGCAGTAGACTTTTTAAGAGCTTCAGGAGTTCCAACAGTTGCGAGGGTAGGTGACCAGAGTGCAGCTGAAACTTCATCGGTTTTAAAAGGTTTCCCTCAGCAGACTTTTGCGAAGTGCCCCTTTTTCTGACATTTATGGCAAATGGAGTCTCGAGCCAGGCATTTCGACCGAGGATGTTTGACATTTCCATAGAAGAAGCATTTGCGTTAGTTGCACCTAATGTCGGAGCTAAGAGTGTGGGGTCAGCTACGGTTGTAGAGTGAGTACCTGTTTCAAGTGATGAGATTGCGGCATTGAATGGCTTGAGAGCGGCGTAACTTTCTGAGCTCTGAATGGCCGATTCTAAAGCTCGAGCTTGGTCAAACATTGTCTTTAAATCTAAGGTTTTGTTTTCCCAAAGTCTTTGGCGAATCTGATTCGAATGTGAACCTGTAATAAATGCATCTCGAATGTATTCCTCACAGTATTTGGCTGCCGTAACAGACTGAAAATTACACACCTTGAGAGCTTGTAAATATTCATCTAGGCTTTCACCAGTCTGCTGTCGCCGAGTTGCGAGTACATGCCGGGCATAAATTTCGTTAGTCAGTTTTACATATATATTATCCAGTGTTTCAAGAGCTGCTTCATATGTTGTACATTCTTCAATGAATTCAAAAACAGTTGGAGAAACAAAGTTCGTCAATACCCTAAACTTATCGATATTTTCATCTAGTAACACCGCAAGAAAATTCTCGAATGTTCGCTTCCAATGGATCCATGACTTTGTAGCTCCAGAGGCGCTTGGATCAGCGTCAAATCGTTCTGGCCGCAATATTTTATCCATCAGTTAGATTTAGACTCCATTAGTTTTGTTGGGTAAATTGTAATGAGAGCGGAAACTGAATAAAGAGACAACAATTTAAGAAAAGCACATTTGTGGCTTTACCCAACAAAACTACAACTCTCGTTAGTTTGGCGTAAACAAGTTTCTAGACAGAAAGCATGCACTAACACGCGTGAAGGCACCTATACAAATAACACAAAGACAAACAAAACTGAGTGTTGAATTGTCACACTTGTCCTTTATTATCACATTAGTAGTCATGCGTTATTGTGGACTTACAGTTTGGGTAATCCCTTGCTTTGCAATTCGAAAGTGTCTTCTGCTATAATTCAGGCTTATCAGAGTTTTGCTTTCACTGGACACGATGAAACAAATACTAAGATACACATCATTATAGCTTTTCTCCTTATTTTTCGATCTTCAAATACAACCAGAAAAATGTAATATCATTTGGCACAAGTAATGTACAAGTCTGTCTCCGAAGGCACAGATGTGTTGAGCAAAAATCGTTTCGCTTCTGCATGCACATAACCCCCACTGCAGTATAATGGTAATTTAAGTCACACAAAACAACTTGACTAGAAGTTACTAAAATCAAAATGACTTCTTCATTCAGAGTTATAACCATCAACCTGTTGATATCACTGATCTCAAAAAAAGCTTCATGGCCTCGTGTTGGTATTGTACACAAAAATCAAACTGAGATTGTTTGAAAGTAACAATCAAAAATTCTTAATAACACGGCAATCGTGACAGAGAGCCATAAACAGAGACAAGTTAAATTGATTTCAAAGTAACAAA
>CBDALO010000196.1:0-11414 GCA_965196985.1 Gammaproteobacteria bacterium
TGCTATGAGGGCAAAACCTTCTTTTTAGTGATAATTCTTCAGGGGCTGTAATTGGAAAATAACTTCCAGGAGAGTTAATCCTATAAAGAATATGATTATGTTGAGTTTCATAAAAATATTCTATCTTATTGTCCAACACAAAGGTTAAAGGAGAATATCTATCAAAACCTTGGTGTTTTATATAATGACCATACCCTTTTGGGAGATTAAATTTACGAGTATCAGAAATGGTATACCCGTATGGATATTTCACAATTAATAAAGGTAAAGTATCCGAAGGGTTAACAGAGTTAAAAGGCGAGCGTGTAGAACTGCTGCCAGGCTGGCATCATGCTATTGCCTCGCATCTGCCCTTTTTTTAGCATATGGCATAACTCAATACCAGCTATTGTTGCCTTAGCTGAATTGAACTTTTTAAAACCCAGTGTATATTTCGTGATACGCTTTATCGATCGATGGTCTTGTTCGACCAGATTATTGAGGTATTTAATGCGCCTAACCTCGACCATCGCAAACCAGGATCCAGATAAAAACAATAAGGTATTGAGTCTTTCCAACGCTGCTGTATTTGCACCACTTTTATCAATGTTAACCTTTTTGGGTAACCCGCTTGATCCAATCGCTTTATTAAAAAAAGCTAGAACTGCCTTACGATCACGCTTCTCTGACAGCATAAAATCAACGGTGTTACCGTACTTATTAACTGCACGATAAAGATAAACTTGCTTGCCATTGACCTTAATATAAGTCTCATCCATCTTCCAACTATCAGCAAGTTTGCGCTTGCTTTTACGAAACTCTTGCTCAAGCTGGGGCGCATAGCGAACCACCCATTTTTGTACTGTAGAGTGATCAACGCTAACACCACGTTTTTCCATGAGCTCTTCAATATTTCGGTAACTTAATGGGTACGCAAGCTTCCAGCGTACTGCTGTTAAAATAATCTCTTTGGGGAAATGTCTTCCTTTAAAACTAATCGCCATAATAACTCCATTATTATTCAATGCTAAATTTGGTCGGTATTATATCAAATAACCATTAATTTGCGACAGAACCCTCGGCTTTCCTGCCTCGCGCGTTGGCTCTCCAGTTGCTTGGATTTTAGAAGCAACTAGAGTAGTTTTAAGTTAAAAGGCTGTCACACCAACTCACCGGAACTATATAATAAAACCCAAGAGAGCCTTCTCTTTTCCAGGTAGGCTCTTACAATCCTGCACCTGTAATACTATTAAAAACCGACCCATATCCTTCACAATCATCTACAGCATCTCTTGGTTCGCAACAGGTATCAACTTTAGCAGTAGAAGCATTCGTAAAAAAAGACGCTGAACTGTTAGACATAAATTTACCTGCGTCATATACAGGAAGGTTAAGATTTGTAGCAAGCTCATCATGTTTTATTCTAAGCTGTCCTAAATTTGATTTTGGCTTATCCACGCTCACAGGTGTAAACCCAGTCTTTTTGTAAAATATTTTATATAAAACATGGTCCTGATCAGTAAGTGCAGAATGAATTACTTTATACTTTTCTGTATCATCATCCTCGCCAACTAAAATCTGTTTCAGTAACTCTTTTTTATGCCTTATTAACCACTGATAAATAGAAGTAGAAACCGTTTCTCCAGTTTTCAATCGTGGAAGAAGAGCATTTATTAAGTTATTCGGCGTAAAGAATTGACTACCAGTGCTCAGAAGATCGCTTATTTCGCGATCTAGGAAGTTGCTGAACGATACAACCGCTCGATCGTAAAGCACTATTGCCGCCACGTAATCTTTTGAGCCACCCAGGCCGTGTTGATGCATATATGCGCGATTACGCATCGCATAGGCATTACCCAGCTTAATCGCTTGCTCGTAAAGCACTATTGCCGCCGCGTAATCTTTTGAGCCACCCAGGCCGTGTTGATGCATATATGCGCGGTCATTCATCGCAGTGGCATTACCCAGCTTAATCGCTTGCTCGTAAAGCACTATTGCCGCCGCGTAATCTTTTGAGCCACCCAGGCCGTGTTGATGCATATATGCGCGGTCATTCATCGCAGTGGCATTACCCAGCTTAATCGCTTGCTCGTAAAGCACTATTGCCGCCGCGTAATCTTTTGAGCCACCCAGGCCGTGTTCATGCATATATGCGCGGTCACGCATCGCAGTGGCATTACCCAGCTTAATCGCTTTCTCGTAAAGCGCTATTGCCGCCGCGGAATCTTTTGAGCCACCCAGGCCGTATTGATGCATATATGCGCGATTACACATCGCACAGGCATCACCCAGCTCAATCGCTTTCTCGTAAAGCGCTATTGCCGCCGCGTAATCTTTTGAGCCACCCAGGCCGTGTTGATGCATATATGCGCGATTACGCATCGCAGTGGCATTACCCAGCTTAATCGCTTTCTCGTAAAGCGCTATTGCCGCCGCGTAATCTTTTGAGCCACCCAGGCCGTGTTCATGCATACATGCGCGGTCATTCATCGCAGTGGCATTACCCAGCTTAATCGCTTTCTCGTAAAGCACTATTGCCGCCGCGTAATCTTTTGAGCCACCCAGGCCGTGTTGATGCATATATGCGCGGTCACGCATCGCAGTGGCATTACCCAGCTTAATCGCTTTCTCGTAAAGCGCTATTGCCGCCGCGGAATCTTTTGAGCCACCCAGGCCGTATTGATGCATATATGCGCGATTACACATCGCACAGGCATCACCCAGCTCAATCGCTAGCTCGTAAAGCACTATTGCCGCCGCGTAATCTTTTGAGCCACCCAGGCCGTGTTGATGCATATATGCGCGGTCATTCATCGCAGCGGCATTACCCAGCTTAATCGCTTGCTCGTAAAGCGCTATTGCCGTCGCGTAATTTTTTGAGCCACCCAGGCCGTGTTGATGCATATATGCGCGATTACGCATCGCATAGGCATTACCCAGCTTAATCGCTTGCTCGTAAAGCACTATTGCCGCCGCGTAATCTTTTGAGCCACCCAGGCCGTGTTGATGCATATATGCGCGGTCATTCATCGCAGTGGCATTACCCAGCTTAATCGCTTGCTCGTAAAGCACTATTGCCGCCGCGTAATCTTTTGAGCCACCCAGGCCGTGTTGATGCATATATGCGCGATTACGCATCGCAGTGGCATTACCCAGCTTAATCGCTTTCTCGTAAAGCACTATTGCCGCCGCGTAATCTTTTGAGCCACCCAGGCCGTATTGATGCATATATGCGCGGTCATTCATCGCATAGGCATTACCCAGTTTAATCGCTTGCTCGTAAAGCGCTATTGCCGTCGCGTAATTTTTTGAGCCACCCAGGCCGTGTTGATGCATATATGCGCGATTACGCATCGCATAGGCATCACCCAGCTTAATCGCTTGCTCGTAAAGCGCTATTGCCGTATCGTATAAAGAATTAGCGTGGCTAAGACCCACAACGCCACGTTTATTAAATATAGATAAAACATCTACATCATTATATAATGAGTCTTTACTAGGATCATCATGTAATTTTTTAAGGCCCTCTTGATTGATGCTGTTACTTTGCGCTCCTGCTATAGGGTTCATCATACTTTGAAAACTTTGACTTTGGTTTGATAACCATCTCAGCTGGTCATGACTTATCATACCGTTATTACCATTAGCTACAGCAATAATGCTGTCATAGTATCGACTAGCTCTGTCTTCCCGATAGCCACTAGCTTGTATATCCATTACTACCATGTTATATAAGGCGTCAAGATCATTATTTCTTGCTACTAACAATAAGCAAGTGAAATAATCTGGGCGTGAAGATACAATAATATCCCTAATCAATTTTAAATCTGTATTATTTGAAATTGAAATATGTTTGGATTGAACCATTGAAGTAAGGTAATTTAGTACTTGTTTGTCGCTAGCTAAATTTACCGCTATGTCAAACGGTATAGTTTCTCTACCATTCTGAGAAATAGATAACAACCAACTCTTTATTTGATTGGTTTCATCTGTTAATAAGTCATAAAGTTTGTTAGCGTCTTCAACCTCATAATCAGTAATTTTATATACTGTAATTCCTGTATCACGTTTAATTTTA
Organism: Gammaproteobacteria bacterium; assembly: GCA_965196985.1. GTDB lineage: Bacteria > Pseudomonadota > Gammaproteobacteria > UBA12402 > UBA12402 > 2-12-FULL-35-23. The sequence continues at coordinate 4,058 of CBDALO010000196.1, forward strand.
TCTTTTAAATCAGAGCCAGCACCCATAACTAAGTTTCCTCAAAACAATCAACAATATGTTTCATGATAATCGCTCATCCTTAATATAATATGATAAAATCATGGTTGTTTATGTGGTATTTCTTACGCATAGTTCGGGTATCTCCATAACCCGGGACAGTGAAACATCTTAGGATTCTTTCCATGTGTCATTCATTTTTTTGACCATGTCACGCTTCGCAAGTTGAAATTCTTTGTAAGCGATCCACGGGCGTCCTTGCTTCCGTAGCTAACACGTGCTAGGTGCTATCCGGCGGCACATTCCATGGCAGCAGTGCCTCAATATCTTCTAATGTTTTGCAATGTGGTAGGCGCTCATAAAGATAGGTGAAGTATCGACAGACATTGTGATGATGCAGTTCAGCAGTTAGAGCTAGACTTGCATGCATTGCTAGTGCGTTAGCGCCTGGCATTGTGTCGCAAAATAGAAAGTTCTTCCTTGTAAGCACTAAGAGCTTAATGTCTCTCTCTGTGTGATTGTTATCAATCTCACATCTACCATCATCAAGAAACCGAGGCTCTATGAGGTTTCCCGTGGTGCGTTTTACCCTATATTTATAGAGTAAAGCTCATATCCATTAATATCAATATACAGTCTTTTGAATAGTGTTTTTGGGTCAAAAATCCCATAGCATCTACGCTTCAAAACTTTAATCTTATTATTAAATCCTTCAACAAACCCACTATTCTTTCCCTCTGAAAAATAATTACAGATTTCCACTTTGAAGGCTTTAAGAGTTTTTATGAATTTTTTAAAGCAATTAATCTTTTTACTTTGAACCTCCTGAATCCAGGCATCAATACTTTTAGTACCAGATTTTATTGATTGCTCCTTATTAAAAATGCTCGTTAGCTTTCTTGCCATTCGGTATGACTCTGTTAACTCAAAGGAGTAGGAGAATAATGTATTCAGCTTTTCATTTTCTTCTTTGGTAAAAAACTCTTTATGTCCCCTGAGCAGATTAGTTAGGTTTTTAACTTTATCATACTTATGAGGAGGTAGCTCCTTTTTTAAATCGGCTAGCACCTTTTGACGCATCTTGTCTAATGCTCGCCGATACAGTTTAGCAACATGATAACGGTCAACAATAACCTGCATTGGAGTAAAAACCTCTCTGGCAGCGTTAACATAACCCTTATACATGTCAGTACAAACTGACACAACTGTCTTTCTAAGCTTTATAGGAATCGAAAGCAGAAAATGCTTTATATCACGCTTTTTTCGACCTTTAATGATTGAAAGTATTCTAACTTTACCATTAATCCTGGCTGTAATAATTGTCATATAGGCGCCTTTTCCTTTTTCTAAACTAATCTCATCAATCCCTAAATCACCTAGAAATTTAAATTGCGACCAATTAATCTTAGGTGAGATATGGCGATTAATTATTCCTTCGATCTTCTTCTCTGTTGTGTCATTTTTCAATGCTACATCTTTTACTGTGCTGTTAACTAATTCGCGCAGTAAATATAATTCTAGTTCATAACTAAATTGACTATCACTTGAATGAAAATCCGGTGTTGCAGTAGTCGTTGGGCAATGGCAGCCATGTTCAAAACAGATATATCGCTTAGGCTGATAAATTAGATAGGTCTGCTTGTTCATAATAGGAAGATGCCTAACCTTGCGTTCTTTGTCGTAACCGTGAAAACGTGCGGTTTCTTTACCGCAAATATGACAACCAACGGATGTTTCTTCTGTCTGCCCGTAAATAAAAATTGCTGTATCAGTTTCTTCAACTTTATCGATACGGAAGAAGGGAATATTAAACTGGATGTCAATGGTCGGCATAGGTAATGTCCTTATTATGAGCTAAAATGGAGAGAAAATTCTATACCTGAATAATTTGGAAAGGAAGGCTTTATGCTATTAATAAAGGATAAACTCAACCACGGGAATTATCATAGAGCCGATGGTTTCTCTAAATTATTGTGGGACGTTACACTTAGGAACGAGCAAAGTAATCTGATCAGTTTGTCTTGCTTGCTTAATGAGATAGTCAGCCAACTCTTCTTGATTGCTAGCAGTATACTCTTTTACCGCGAGGTAGGTTTTGATCTTGTGTTGATGTCGTTGAATAACTCGACGATTAAGCTGATAAGACTGCATGAGGTCAGAAGGTAAACTAAGCTGATTACTTACGTAGTGGAGCAAGACGGTATCTAATTCTACTGAGAACTACCCAAAATTGTTATCTCCCTACCTGAACTGAATTCGATAATTCTTTTTGTTCTTCTTGAGAAACACTATTTTCTTTAAAAAATTGCTCTACTAAGTGATACGTTAGAAGTTTTCTAATACCCTTCGCAATAAAGTGTCGTGTCACCTTGCCCTTACCATCTCCTAATTTAGCTAGCATAATTGCGTAATCGTCATAAGCTTTTTCCTTACCTATCTCATACAAATATGAGGCCACATAAAAACATACAGCCAGTAGATTTTGTATCCCTTTAAAATTTTTTATCTGCATATTTTCCCAGCCTAGTCCTTCCTTGAGAAATTTAAAAACATATTCAATTTTCGCACGAGATAGATAGGCTATGTATACCTCATACGCCTCATCAAAAGTCGTTACTTTTTTATTAGTTAATAGCAGCATGTCATTCTTAAAAATTCTCCTACCATCTCTGCCTGTAATTTGGATTTTAATTGCATTGAAGTTCTCAAACTCTCCAAAATAAATAGTTATTTTTCCGTCTTGTACGCAATTCTTTCCAACTGTTAACTTTTGGAATTGCTTTTCGCCTTGAGCATCAAAATCAGCGTTAATCAGCTTAAGCTTTTTACCATCATCACCTCTACCTTCTATTGTTCTTGTTATTTTTGAGCGAATAATAAAGTCTTGATCTAGGTTTGTATCAATTAGTGAGAGATAGTCATTATCATCAAACTCTCTATCTAGAATATGGGTAATGGTTGCATCTTCATTCTTTGATTTTAGGCAGATTCCTATTTTTTCTATTTCACGAATAGACAGCAGCTTTTTATTAAAGTAATCACCAGATTCATAAAGACTCTTGGCCTCTTTATCTCCCTCAAATGGCTTTCCAGCCTCTATTTTCTTAATATGCTCAGCTTTTAAAAACTTAGGGTCTTTATTGCTGTAGCTTACATGCGATAGTAGATGCACAGCCTTATCACCAGGTACTAATGCAACTGCGTTATGCGTGCTGTAACCATTGATAATATCCCCGTCCAGACTCCTTACTTTACCTAGATTTTCAGTTTGCTTGCTATGTGGCTTTCTAATATCAGAAGGATCATGAAGAACATCAATTTTACTGGCGTGTGAAAGTTTTTCACAGCTCTGTTCTAGCAATACATCATTTGTTTTTATTGGATCTAAATCGGTGCTTTTATTTTCACCGGTAAGTGTACGAATCATCTTTTTATACTCATTGTTATCTTTTGATGAACTGAACAACTTACAACTACCTTCAGTTAATAGCTTTCCTACAATCGTCGATAGATTTTTTTAAAACAACTTTCCCAGTTAATTTTGAAAAAAGAGGGGCAGCGTAATCGGCGAAGTTTAACATTTATACTCATCTCGTTAGTCTTGTTAACCCAAGTTTGGCCATTTCACCCTGAAAATCAAAAATTTCATCACTATTTTTAACTCAACCCATTGATTTTACTTGCCTAGAAACGTGAATTCTCGAATGTAGTGACACATAATGGCAATAAGGGGTTGCATGGGCTGGTGAAGTGATGAGAGTATTGAGTTATGTATATTCGAACCTCTACACAAAAGAGTCCTCGGACAGGTAAGTCTTACGCAACCTACCGACTTGTTGATACTCATCGCACTGCTGACGGCAAAGTACGTCAAAGACTGATTTTAAATCTTGGTGCGAATTTTTCAGTAAAGAAGGACAGTTGGAAATTGCTTGCTGACCGTATTGAGGCTAGTGCGCCATCCTTTCTGTAAATTCCATTGACTTGCTGAAAATAAGCAGGCGACTCAGTCAGATTAGAAATTCCTTTTAAGGTAAACTTAACCAAAAAAGAGGAATGACAATGAGCTGCTATAAAAATGAGAACTTAATCGAAGAAGCCATACATGTTTTAGCGATGGAGGGGTTTGAAGCTTTACCTAAGCTTGTCTCCAGGTTGATGAATGAGGCTATGTTAATAGAAAGGGAGCGCCATTTAAATGCCAGTCCTTATGAGCGAACTGGCGATAGAAACGGATATGCGAACGGCTTTAAACCAAGGTTAATTAACACAGGTCAAGGTCAGCTTGAGCTACAGATACCGCAGGTTAGAGACTCCAATGAAGCCTTCTATCCATCAGTCTTAGAGCGAGGTGTACGCTCTGATAGAGCACTTAAGCTGGCTGTCGCTGAAATGTATGTGCATGGGGTTTCCACGCGCAAAGTTGAAAAGGTGCTAAAGCAACTCTGTGGAACAGATATTTCAAGCACAGAGGTAAGCCGTTGCGCTAAATTGTTGGATGAAGATTTAAAGAAATGGCGAAATAAGCCGTTAGGAAAGATAAAATATCTTTGGCTAGATGCACGTTATGAGAAGGTGCGCACTAGCGGCACAGTACAAGACTGTGCGGTATTGATAGCCTATGGCTTTGATGAATCAACCGGCAAGAGAACAGTGCTAGGTGTTTCTGTTGCGTTATCAGAGGCTGAGGTACATTGGCGTGATTTTCTTCAGCAGTTGGTTGAGCGAGGTATACATGGTATTGAGTTGATTACTAGCGACGCTCATACTGGCCTAAAAGCCGCTAGAAGAGCTGTGTTCCCCAGTGTTCCTTGGCAACGCTGCCAATTTCATTTGCAGCAAAATGCTCAGGCTCACATACCAAAGCGCTCAATGAAGGAACCAGTAGCTGAGGAGATTACAGCTATATTTAATGCCTCAAACATTCATGAGTCGGAAAGACTATTGGCTATGGCGGTAGATAAATATCAGCAAACAGCACCAGAGCTTTCTTCTTGGTTGGAAGTGAATATACCGGAGGGCTTAGTAGTGATGAACTTTGACAGGCCGCATCAAAAAAGATTAAGAACCAGTAACATAGCTGAGCGCGTAAACAGAGAGGTAAAAAGAAGGACGCATACAGTTGGAATTTTCCCTAATACTGAATCGTGCCTAAGGCTCGTATCAGCTGTTTTAGTGGAAATTGATGACCAGTGGAGCGGATCACCTAGATACTTAAGTTGAAGTGAATAATAAGGCTTCATAGGGTTTTAGGATAGATCATTCTTGTTCTTATTAACGAGATATAATTGCTATTACCTAAAAGTTAATAATTTATTTTGAGAGGAGAAAAATTTGAGGTATAAATAATTTTTTAGATTGATTAGCATAATTAATTTAAGATATTATGCGATGAGACAGGTACAATAGAGTGCCATTTAGAATTTTAAAGGTTTTTCTAAGTACTGAAGTTGGTTTTTACAGACAAAATAACGCTCTATCGTATTGAGGAAATTTTAACGGGTCAAGGCACGTTAATTTCAATACCAGCACATCTCGAAAAACAGGCGCAAATGTATGTAAAACGCATTCGCTCTAGGTTTGCTGATGACAATGAGACAAGTATCGCTGTTAATTCAGTAAGCGCGGTAGAACCTGACTTTAAAACAGTGGATGTTAACTCCATTGAGAGCGCGGACATACGACACGTTGGAGCTGAGGCGTTGGGCTTACATGCTGCCAGGCAATTACAACTTGAGGAATTGTTCAGGGCTTTGGGCTTTAATCAAAAACAATGTCACCTGATGCTTGCTACCATCATTGGGCGGCTAGTTGCCCCAGGAAGTGATTTAAGTACGCACTATTATTTAAGCAATCAAAGTGCGTTAGATGAATTACTGGGTACTGATTTCTCAGAACTATCACTCAAGAAATTCTATAAGACTGCTGATGAGTTACTCAAACATAAGCAAATGATTGAAGATCAATTATTCGAACGTGAGAAAAATCTCTTTAGTTTAAATCAGGTGATCACTCTCTACGATATAACCAATACCTACTTTGAGGGTAGAGCATTACAGAATGATCACGCACAGCATGGTCGATCAAAGGAGAAGCGGTCTGATTGTCCGCTTGTTTCTCTAGGACTCGTGCTGGATGGCTCAGGGTTCCCGCAACGCAGTGAATTTTTCAAAGGGAATGTTAGCGAGCCTAAAACATTATCCGAAATGCTAACTGAGCTTCATGCACAGCCAGAGGCAACAATTATCTTAGATGCTGGTTTTGCAACTGAAGAAAATATTTCATGGCTTACTGAAAAAGGTTTCCATTATATTGTAGTGAGCCGTAGAGCATTGCCTGTTGTCGATGAAAACATTGATAAAGTGCTAGTAAAAGAATCAGTAAATAATACGGTTACAGCGCAATTAATTAAAGATACTGAAGCAAATGAAGTCTTACTGTACTGCCATTCTCAGGCTAAGGAAGAAAAAAGCTTAAATATGATTAGTAAGGCTGAGACTCGTTTCGAAGAGGAATTAATTAAGTTAGCTAATGGACTCACTAAAAAAACTGGAATGAAAGCAATTGAGAAAGTAACCTTGCGTTTAGGTCGAATAAAGGAGCGCCATAAACGTGTTTCAGGTCGATACACTATCACGCTTGATTCAGAGGCTGATAAGGTTACGAAAATCAGTTGGAGTAAAGTTAACTCTGAGAATCTGGGCGCATATTGTTTGCGTAGTAACAGAATGGATTTAGATGAAAAAACAATTTGGAGAATCTATACAACTCTAACTGATGTTGAATCGGCATTCAGATCATTAAAATCAGAGTTAGGCCTGCGTCCTATCTACCATCAAAAGCAAGAGCGAGTTGATGCCCATCTGTTTATTAGTATTCTTGCTTATCACTTACTACACACTATTCGCCATCAACTTAAATTGCAGAGCATTGATAGTAGCTGGCAAACTATACGGCAGATTTTTAGCACTCAGGTTCGTATCACGACTACGATGCGGCTTGAAAATAATAAACTACTTTCTGTTAGAAGAACCTCAAAGGCAACTCCAGAGCAAGTTGTGATCTATAAATCGTTAGGCATGAATTCACAACCTGGGCACACTGAAAAAACAATTTGTTAAGTTGTAGTGACCCTAAACGTTTTTTTAAAATGTAAGTCATTGATTTGGATAGGTTTAATTTTAGAAAGGGCAAAGTTGGGTTAAAAAGACAAAGCATAGTCATTTTTACACAATATTTCAGCATTATTTTGCTGATTTAAATTTTGGGTAGTTTTCAGAATTCTAAGGGAACTTGCTTAGGCAGGTAGTTACGGGTTCTAACAAAAGCAAGCTGGTAAGCAAAACCTAATTGGTTTTCG
>CBDALO010000197.1:0-13774 GCA_965196985.1 Gammaproteobacteria bacterium
AGCGTCATTAATTAGTCATCCTTGTAAATTTTATTTATTGAGCTGTTATCGCTGCGTTGTTATTAGTTGTTGTATTATGTAGTGATCGTTTCATAACTGTATCATTAAGAAAACCTGCTACTATTGCAATAATAATAATAACTACTACTAATAAAATATGGCGAGAATAGCGCATAATTTATCCTTTTTTTACCGTGATCAAAGTAGTTCCAATCATGCCATAGAATTAATGCTGGGAACAAGTTAAAGTCTCTTCCAATGCAAGATGAGCCTGAAATAGCCCCCACTTTCCAATGCAAAGTGGGCCTGAAGTTGTTGCGTGATCGTTCATCCTATATGGATGAATATCAATATGAACGACATAGAATTAAACACACTTGCCCAGATTGAGCAATTTCTATCCTCATCAACCCAGCTTACCTTTGAAGCTACATCACGAGCAGAATCTTACCTATGGGTTACGAACACATTAAAAAAATTTGCTTATTGCGGTATGTGCAAAAAGGACAAAGGATTGATTCGTGATTACCTGCAACGAATGACTGGTTACTCACGTTCACAAATTACTAGGCTAATTGCTCAGTATCAAAAGTCAGGAAAAGTTGTTGTTAAGCAACGATCACCTAGAAATAAGTTTAGCTTAATCTATACGCATGAGGATACTTGGTTGTTAGCTGAAACGGATCAGGTTCATCAAACGCTTAGCGGGCCTACCACAAAAAAACTTTGCGAGAGAGCCTTTCATTTGTTTGGAGATAAGCGTTATGCGCGTCTTGCTTTTATCTCAGTCTCTCATCTTTACAATCTTCGACAAACTGAAACCTACCAGCGCAAACGGCGACACTTTAATAAAACTAAAGCAACGCAGGTTTCTATTGGTGAAAGGCGAAAACCAACTCCAGAGGGTAGGCCTGGCTTTATACGTATTGATACAGTGCACCAAGGAGATATGGATAAAATCAAGGGTGTTTATCATATTAATGCTGTTGACGAGGTGACACAGATGGAAGTAGTCTGCGCTGTTGAAAAAATTAGTGAGGCTTACTTAATCCCTGTCTTAGAGCAAATAATCGATACCTTTCCATTTAAAGTGTTAGGCCTACATGCTGATAATGGCTCAGAGTACATTAATCAGCATGTAGCTAAACTATTGCAAAAGTTATTTATTGAGCTCACTAAATCGAGGCCAAGGCATAGTAATGACAACGGTTTGGTGGAAAGTAAAAGCTAGTGCGCCATCCTTTCTGTAAATTCCATTGACTTGCTGAAAATAAGCAGGCGACTCAGTCAGATTAGAAATTCCTTTTAAGGTAAACTTAACCAAAAAAGAGGAATGACAAGGGTGCTGCCTCTATATAATGTAGGCTATATTACTGCTGGCACGCCAAAATCATTAACCTTCTCCCAAAACTGATCCCATCTTCCTTTAGTCTTTACTAGTGTTCTCAAGCATAAAACAATTTTCATTCCCTTGTCTTTCCAGCGCATTCCTGATCCGCCTAATCTTTGTTTAACAATTGTTTTACATGCTGCTTCAGTGACGCCAGAGCCAATTGGTGCATTCTGCTTAATCAAATTATGATACGACATTCGCTTTTCTTTAATATTATTTTCAAAATACGTAATTGTTCCTTCTAGCTTTTCTCTAAGCGATTTATTCAGTTTTTTATTTACATGCTCTTTAAGCTCAGCAAGTATTCTACCTGCCGCACCTTTCTTGTGCTTTAAATCATGACATCGCTCTTCGAGCCAAACATCACGCTCATCTCTTTCAGATTTTTTGGTAAATATTGCCCTTGATGCTTCGCCGAGATATTCAGTTGCATGCCAAAAATCTAAAATTTGCGTATCAGTATGTTTTTTTAGAAATGGCCAATTATTTTTTGCTCCATCAGCAACGCCAATTGTTTTAGCATCAGGGTAATATTTTTTTTTCAGCTTTATTTCCTTTTCAAGCCTATTAAAGAATTCATCTTTTCCATATTCTGGTGATGCTGCAACGTAGGTTGTGTGCAGGCGTTCACCATGCTTATCATACATGGAAATAGTTCCAACCATGCTCTCTCTATAACCATCATCAACGGTGAGGACATATGCACCATCTAAGCTAATGCTTAGCATCTCAACGCCTGCATCAAGCTTTGGCTCTTCATATTCCCACTCAGCCTCTTTGGCTTGTGCAATACCGCCAACAAAATCAGTTGCCCGTTGCAAGTATGAATGTGAGATTTTACGGTTATGATTGACCTTGAGATCATCAATAACACTAGGAGCAGGTAAGTTTGAGTATTTATGTGAGATTATTTTTGCAAATCGCGGTGTTGATCCTTGGATAATTCTAGCCTTATCTTCTAAAGGACAAAAGATCTTACCGCCTTTAGAGGTTTGATAAACATAACGCTTAACTCGAGCAACTCCATAAGGCGTTTGGTAATTTGCTTCATCTCTACTTCGTGCTGTTAGCTTTATTTTTCCAACATGGATAGGAGAGCCATCTGCATCAAACTTACTTAAAGCTTTTTCAGTGGCTAATGTTCCAACCTCATTAAGCCCATCAAGAATTGCGTCCTCACATTCAAGCATGGATCCTTTTAGTGGAAGCTTGAGTTCAATAGTTAATTCATTATTTTCATCAGAGATAATTCTAGCTGACATCCAAACACCATCCTTCATCATGTTAAAGTGTATATTATGCTATATATTCTACATTATATAAAGGCAGCACCCAATGACAATGAGCTGCTATAAAAATGAGAACTTAATCGAAGAAGCCATACATGTTTTAGCGATGGAGGGGTTTGAAGCTTTACCTAAGCTTGTCTCCAGGTTGATGAATGAGGCTATGTTAATAGAAAGGGAGCGCCATTTAAATGCCAGTCCTTATGAGCGAACTGGCGATAGAAACGGATATGCGAACGGCTTTAAACCAAGGTTAATTAACACAGGTCAAGGTCAGCTTGAGCTACAGATACCGCAGGTTAGAGACTCCAATGAAGCCTTCTATCCATCAGTCTTAGAGCGAGGTGTACGCTCTGATAGAGCACTTAAGCTGGCTGTCGCTGAAATGTATGTGCATGGGGTTTCCACGCGCAAAGTTGAAAAGGTGCTAAAGCAACTCTGTGGAACAGATATTTCAAGCACAGAGGTAAGCCGTTGCGCTAAATTGTTGGATGAAGATTTAAAGAAATGGCGAAATAAGCCGTTAGGAAAGATAAAATATCTTTGGCTAGATGCACGTTATGAGAAGGTGCGCACTAGCGGCACAGTACAAGACTGTGCGGTATTGATAGCCTATGGCTTTGATGAATCAACCGGCAAGAGAACAGTGCTAGGTGTTTCTGTTGCGTTATCAGAGGCTGAGGTACATTGGCGTGATTTTCTTCAGCAGTTGGTTGAGCGAGGTATACATGGTATTGAGTTGATTACTAGCGACGCTCATACTGGCCTAAAAGCCGCTAGAAGAGCTGTGTTCCCCAGTGTTCCTTGGCAACGCTGCCAATTTCATTTGCAGCAAAATGCTCAGGCTCACATACCAAAGCGCTCAATGAAGGAACCAGTAGCTGAGGAGATTACAGCTATATTTAATGCCTCAAACATTCATGAGTCGGAAAGACTATTGGCTATGGCGGTAGATAAATATCAGCAAACAGCACCAGAGCTTTCTTCTTGGTTGGAAGTGAATATACCGGAGGGCTTAGTAGTGATGAACTTTGACAGGCCGCATCAAAAAAGATTAAGAACCAGTAACATAGCTGAGCGCGTAAACAGAGAGGTAAAAAGAAGGACGCATACAGTTGGAATTTTCCCTAATACTGAATCGTGCCTAAGGCTCGTATCAGCTGTTTTAGTGGAAATTGATGACCAGTGGAGCGGATCACCTAGATACTTAAGTTGAAGTGAATAATAAGGCTTCATAGGGTTTTAGGATAGATCATTCTTGTTCTTATTAACGAGATATAATTGGTATTACCTAAAAGTTAATAATTTATTTTGAGAGGAGAAAAATTTGAGGTATAAATAATTTTTTAGATTGATTAGCATAATTAATTTAAGATATTATGCGATGAGACAGGTACAATAGAGTGCCATTTAGAATTTTAAAGGTTTTTCTAAGTACTGAAGTTGGTTTTTACAGACAAAATAACGCTCTATCAAGTAAAAATGGCTCGGTTGTTAGAAAGCATTTTGGCTACATACATATTCAACAACGTTTTGCCCCGCAAATTAATGAATTCTATAACCAGCATTTTAACGACTATATTAATTTTCACAGACCTTGTTACTTCCCTGTAACCAGCATTAATAGCAAGGGTAAGCAAACTAAACTTTACCCTTACGAGGCCATTATGACTCCTTACGAAAAGTTCAAATCAATTGAAAATGCTAAGCAGTATTTAAAGGAAAATGAAACCTTTGAACGACTAGATAAATTAGCGTATTCTCTGACTGATCATGAATCTGCACAAAAGATGCAGGAAGCAAAGAAGACGTTATTTGAGAAAATAACAAAAGAGCAAATAGCTGATACTATCAGCACTGAAGACTAACCGATGGACCATCATGGTGACATCTGTTCAGATGCTGCTTCAGGCTCATCTTACGATTGGAATATACTGTTAATAGTAAATATCCTGGTCAACGCGCGCCCTTACTCGTAGCTCAGCTTGAGCGGAAGCGATAAGCCGGGGTTGAATTTAAGTTATTGCCCCGGATTTTCCCCCGCCAACAAGTCGCGGGGTCAATCCGGGCTACAAGTCCTGTGTAGCCCGGTGATAGTTATGTAGCTTTGCTCGGCACTGCCGAACTGCGTCAAGGCTGCAAAGCTAATCATCTTCAGTTAAGGTTAGTAAAGTTGCATTACCACCAGAAGCTGTAGTATCAACTGTTAAGGTTTTTTCATTAACAAGGCGAAATAAATAGTTAGGACCTCCAGCCTTAGGTCCTGTGCCTGATAAGCCATGGCCTCCAAAAGGTTGTACGCCTACTACTGCACCTATCATATTACGGTTAACATAAATATTACCAGCAGAGAAACGTTGTACCATCTCATTTACACGTTCGCCAATGCGAGAGTGAACACCCTGTGTTAACCCGAAACCTGTCGCTTGTATTTCTTCAATAACTTTACTGAGTTTGCTTAATTTAAAACGCACAATATGCAAAAAAGGCCCAAAGGTTTCGCCTTTTAGCCTTGCTATCGTGTCTATCTCAACAGCACATGGTGCAAAGAAGTGGCCGCATTGGCAACGCTTATTTAGTGGTGTTTGATAAATTAATTTAGCCTCTTTTAAACGATCCATATCAAGTAAATGCTGTTCTAGACCGTTTAATGCCTCTTCATCAATTAACGGTCCAATGTCTGTAGCAAGTAGAGCTGGGTCACCTATTGAGAGCTCAGCCATAGCGCCTTTTAGCATCTCAATAAACTCATCGGCAATATCATCTTGTAAATACAAGACTCGCAAAGCAGAACAGCGCTGCCCTGCGCTGCCAAAAGCTGATAATAAAACATCAGAAACTACTTGTTCAAATAACGCTGTTGAATCAACGATCATAGCATTCTGACCACCGGTTTCTGCAATAAGTGGTACAATAGCACCTTGACGGTTTGCTAAAGTTTGGTTGATTAAGCGAGCTGTTTGTGTTGAGCCAGTAAACATAACTCCTTTAACACGCTCGTCTTGTACCAATCGCGCACCTACAGCCTCACCTGGACCTAGCAATAACTGCAACACTTCCCCAGGTATTCCAGCTTCATGTAAGAGTTGTACAGCACGAAAGGCAACCATTGGAGTCTGCTCTGCCGGTTTAGCTATAACTGTATTACCTGCTACTAGTGCAGCACTAATTTGACCTAGAAAGATTGCTAAAGGGAAATTCCAAGGGCTAATACAAACGATAGGGCCTCGGCCTGTATAGCTTAGTTGGTTTAGTTCACCTGTTGGCCCAGGCAAGCTAAGGGTCTGTAAGTTTTTGCTAGCTTGCTCAGCATAGTAACGACAAAAGTCTACAGCTTCACGAAGCTCAGCTTCAGCATCAAAAAAGGTTTTACCTGCTTCTTTATTTAATAGAATAAGTAATTCTTCGCTATGTTTTTCAAGTAGGTCAGCTGCAACTAGTAAATGTTGAGCACGTTTTTCTACAGAAACTCTAGACCAATCAGGAAAAGCGTTACTCGCATTAGCTAATGCTTCCGCTATATGTACTTCATCAGCTTGGTTAACTTGACCAACGATGACTTTGTCATCTGCTGGCGAATAAAGCGTTTGCATATCAGTTGTTTTAATTAACTTGCCTGCTACCAGTGAAGCAGCATGCCAAGTTTTCTCTTGATAGCCAGCTGATGCTGTCTGCAGTTGTTCAACAACACAAGGATCTGAAAAGTCTCTCCCAGCAGAATTAAGGCGATCTTTGCCATAAAGCTCAGACGGTAAAGGAATTTTAGGGTGAGGCTTATTAACTAAAGTTTTTGTACGCTGCACAGGGTTAGCAACGACTTCATCTAGAGGTACTTTTACATCGGCTAAACGATTAACGAAGGAGGTGTTGGCACCATTCTCTAGTAAACGTCGTACTAAATAAGACAATAAAACCTTGTGGTTACCCACTGGGGCATAAATACGGCAAGGAACTTGATACTTTTGGGTAACCAAATCATATAACGCTTGCCCCATCCCATGCAAACATTGAAACTCAAATTTCACTTTATGGGCTTTGGCTAGAGAAAGAATGGTCGCAACGGAAAAAGCATTGTGGCTACCAAACTGTGGGTAAATAGCATCGGAAAAGCTGAACATCTTCTTTGCACAAGCAATAAAAGAAACATCTGTAGAGCTTTTTCTGGTAAAGACCGGGTAACCATCTAAACCTTGAGTTTGTGCGTACTTGACTTCTGAGTCCCAATAAGCACCCTTAATTAAGCGAACAGGAATACGACGGCCATGCTGTTGATAGAGCGCACCAATCCAGTCAATCACATACCAAGCACGTTTTTGATAAGACTGCAGTGCTAAACCAAGACCTTCCCAGCCTTCTAAACCTGGGTCAGTGTAAACTTTAGTGAAAACATCAAAAGAAAGTTCTAGCAAGCGAGCTTCTTCTGCATCTACAGTTAAACTAATTCCTGCTGATTTAGCCTGCATAGCAAGGCTTAGCAATAGTGGACTAAGTTCTTTGACGATTTGATCATGTTTATTAAATTCATAACGTGGATGCAAAGCGGATAACTTAATCGAAATACCAGGATTATCCATTAGCTCTTGATATTTTGCTGCTTTGGCTAACTCATTAATCGCATGGCTATAGTCTTGATAATATTTTTCCGCATCAGCTTGTGTGCGTGCGGCTTCACCGAGCATATCATAAGAAAATCGATAAGCTTTATTAAAATCTTTGGCGCGTCGCAATGCCTCTTTAATCGTTCTCCCCATCACGAATTGCTTACCAAGTACCTTCATGGCATGACTAACGGCCTTGCGAATAAAAGGTTCACTGCTGCGACGAACTAGGCTGCGCAAAGCATTGGATAAGTTATTGCTACTTGGTTCTGAAACTATTTTACCTGTGAGCATTAACGCCCAGGTTGAGGCATTAACAAAAAAAGATTCACTGCGACCAAGGTTTGCCTCCCAGTCTGCTGAGGTGATTTTGTCTCGGATTAAATCATCAGCAGTTGCTGCATCAGGAACACGCAGCATTGCTTCAGCTAAGCACATTAGTGCTACACCTTCTTCACTTGAGAGATCATACTCATAGAGGAAGGCATCTAGGCTACTTTTTTTGATTCGTTGCTGGCGAATTTCGGTAACCAATTCTCTAGCGCACCGATCATTTTCTACAAAGCTTGCTTCGCCTAAATCAGCACATGCCAGTAAGTTATCCACGCACTGTGTTTCATCCATTCGATAAGCGTGATTTATTTGTTCCCGTATAGTGGTTAAGTCAGTTTCGTTTGCTGTTTCAACCATTGTTATTTACTCTCCAGACGTTAATATCGCTGGCCACATTGTCAGGTTTTGACGGAAAAAATCAATAGGGATTTCTGCTTATTTGTTGAGCTTTTTGTGGACGATCGTTAGGCATTCAATAAATAAAGCAAAGCCTAAACCAATATAAAGGTACCAGCGTGGTAGCTCCCAGCCAAAGCCGTCAATAAACAAAACCACACCTAATAAAATAAGGAAGCCAATAGCAATACGCCTAATTCTTGGGTAGGCCTTAATAAAGGCACTTAGCCAATCGGCAGCAACCAACATAAAGATTACAGCTATTACAATCGCAAGCATCATAATGACTAGCTCTTTAGCAACACCTATCGCTGTAATAACACTATCGAGTGAAAAAATAATATCAAAGACCATAATTTGAATAACAACACCAGCAAAGCTTCGCTGCTTGTGCCCTTCTTCCGCTTCTGCTTGACGATAAGTTAAGAAGAACTCTTTTATTGAGTTAATAAAGAGAAATAGCCCTCCGATAATAAATAAACAATCGCGCACTGAAAACGGGTGTTGCCACAGAGTAAAAATTGGCTTGGCTAGAGTGCTAGCCCAGAAAGCTAGCACTAATAATAGCAGGCGCGTTATTAATGCAAGTGATAGGCCAATACGCCTTGCTAACGGTTGTTGCTGTACTGGTAAGCGCTCTGCCACTAAGGTAAGGTAGACTAGATTATCAATACCTAGAGCAAGCTCTAGGCCTATCAATATCACTAAAGTTAGTAACGTATGTACCCAGTCCATTTTGACTCCTAGTTAGTTAAACCTGGAAAATCTGTGTTCTGCCACCTGGGCAAAGAGGATTTATAAATTAAACCAACTACCCTAGAATCCCCCGCCTCGCATTCGCTCGGCTGCCCCCTTTAAAAAAGGGGGCTGTTTTTTATTAAACTTCATAATAAATATCAAGCTTTCATAGCATGCCCCCTCCTTAGAATAAGGAGGGATTCTGCTGCACAGGACAGGCAAGTGGATTTATAAAATCAATTAACTTCCTTATAAAACCCCAGGCAAAACCATGGTAAACTAATGCACTTTAAAAACCAAGGATTAGCCATGAGCGAGCAGTCTACGCCAACAACTAAAATGAACAAGCGTTTTCGTGGCTTTCTGCCAGTGGTAATTGATATTGAAACAGCAGGATTTCATTACACTAATGACGCTATTTTAGAGATTGCAGCAGTAATGCTTAACGTTGATGAGACTGGACAACTGGCTTTAGGTAAGACTTTTGGTTATCACATTAAGCCTTTTGAAGGCGCTAACTTAGATCGTGAGGCGCTAGAGTTTACTGGTATCGACCCCTACCATCCATTCCGTTTTGCTAAAGAGGAAAAAGAAGCCTTAGCAGATCTTTTTAGTAATGTTGACTCGGCTATTAAGCAACACGAATGCCAACGTGCTGTTTTAGTAGGCCATAACCCTGCTTTTGATTTAGGTTTCTTACAAGCTGCTATTAAGCGCACTAAGGTTAAGAACCCTTTTCATAAATTTACAACTTTTGATACAGCTACTCTAGGGGGTATTGCCTTTGGTCAAACAGTTTTAGCAAGGGCTTGCAAAGCAGCTAAAATCCCTTTTAATGTTAAAGAAGCACACTCAGCAATCTACGATGCAGAGCGTACCGCTGAATTATTTTGTTATATCGTTAATAAGTTATCAGTTAGCCCGTAGTTTGAATTAAGGGCATGTAGTGCTTGAAGCTCTGAGCTTAATCAAGCTCACCCCCGGATTATCGCTGACGCTCAATCCGGGCTACACGCTTTTGTAAGCCATCTTCGCCCTATGACTACTGAGCAACACGCCCCTTTTACAAGAGCTCTCCTAGCGTGCTTCCTAGTAAGAGGCTGCTTAGCACGTCCCCTCCTTATAATAAGGAGGGACAGGGTGGATTACAAAAACTAGTTATTAAAACAAGAATGAAATACGCGCAGTAACAACGTTATCGTGCTTACCTGTACCACCTTGGCTAGATTTATAGTCAATATCTTGATAATACTGCAACCCTAATGCCACATGACGTATTAAGTTAACGCCATAGCCAATTAACCAGCGGCGCTTTGGTAACACGGTAATATTATCAGCAGCTACTGCTGTGTTATAGGCCTCACTACTCCACTGATAGCCAACATTGAGACGGCTATTATGTCCCCAGGTTTTAAAGTTATAGTCAGCACTCAATCCTGCTGCACTTGGCTTGGCACCTTTTGTCACACCATCATTCGTGTAAGCATAATCAGTAGAGCTGAACCGACTTAAGGCGCTAACATAACGAGCGCCAAAACCAAATGGGCCGGCATAAAGATCGCCATAAAAACTCACACCACCAACACTACGAACATAACCATTATTGTCATTGATCACGTCACGAATTGAATCAACGTCAGCCATATTGCTTAAATAACCTAAGCCAAGGTCATAACCAACGGCGTTATTTAAGTTTTGATAACCAGCTTCAGCGCCAAATACATTAATTTTAACGCGGTTAGACTCATCAACTTTATTTTCACCGCTTGCAGCGTAGCCACTGGCATAAAAACCGCTCTTACTAATAAAGCCAGCTTGAACCGAAGGCGCTGCAGTTTGTGATAGCACTTGCGTTAATGAGGCTGTCATTGGATATAGGTGATAACGCCCAAACGGCAAAAATTGTTGGCCTAAGCGTACAAAGAACGGACTTTTATTAAAGTTAGCGATAGTGGCATAAGCATCTTGCACATCAAGGCTATTATTGATGCGATTAATCTTACGGAAAGTGCGCACCTCAGGGCTGCTTCCAGCTGTATAAATAAGTGCAACGTGACCACTGACCCACTTACCAAAGTTAGCATCAACGTTTAAATTAGCAGTAGGTAGAGTTATATAACTACTTGAATTACTACCTCGAGAACCTTGATTAAAATAAGGCAGTGACCAATAGCTCGCATCAGTATTAATCAAGCCGCTTAAGTGAATATGTTTATACCAATCCCAGCCAGTCTGCGGCGCGGCAGTATTTTGGCTTAGTGCAGCTAATTGCTGCCGTTGCTGCTGGTGAAGATATTGTTGATCTTGCTGTACAGCAGGAACGCCATTGCTATCCATATTTTGTAAAGATGGCTTTGTTGACTCACTCACTGAATGGTGAACTGTTGTTGAATGTTTCTTTTGTGGTGGTGTAGTTGTTGCTGCCATAGCAGATAAAGGTAGCAGTGAACCTGCTGTCATTACTGCAAGTGCTAATGGCTTGATCCTCATGAAGTACCCTCTCCTTAAATAAATAAAGCTATAAATCCCCGCCTCGCTCCCGCTCGACAGCCCCTTTTAAAAAAGGGAAGTTTTTCTAGTCAGCTTAGTACGATAGGTCGGCACCAAGCGTAGCGCGGGCCGACACTAAGACATACTTTTACTTCGTTATGTCGGCCTTCGGTGGCATAATGCTCAGTAAATTATTAAGCCCTTAACTATGCCACCTCAGGACTGACCTACATTTTTATAAAAACCTGCATCCTGATACCTGCCGACTGCCACCTTATCCGTAGCCCGGGTTGACCCCGCGACTTGATCACGGGAGAAAACCCGGAAAAGTAAGTCTCACTCAACCCAGGATTTTCAAATGCTTCGCATTTTCAATTCGGGCTACTTAACTTTATAACGTCTCAGCTTCTTCTGCTAAGTAGCTTGCCACACCTTCAGGTGATGCTTTCATGCCCTTTTTACCCTTATTCCAATTAGCTGGGCAAACCTCACCGTTTTCTTCATGGAACTGCAAAGCATCTACTAAACGAACTAGCTCATCCATGTTACGACCTAAAGGTAGATCATTAACGATTTGTGAACGTACCACACCTTCTTTATCAATTAAGAATGCACCTCGGAAAGCGACATCGCCTCCTGGATGCTCAATGCCATAAGACTGGCAAATGGCATGATTGATATCAGCAACCAACGTATATTTAACTGGACCAATGCCACCCTTTTCAACAGGTGTGTTGCGCCACGCGTTATGCGCAAAGTGTGAGTCAACTGAAATACCAAAAACTTCAACATTGCGCTTGCTAAATTCTTCCATGCGGTGATCCAAAGCAATCAACTCAGAAGGACAAACGAAAGTAAAGTCTAATGGATAAAAGAATAATAAAATGTATTTCCCTTTAGCCGTTTCAGAAAGGCTTAAGCTATCTACAATTTGGCCATTACCTAATACGGCAGGCGCAGTAAAATCAGGGGTTTTTCTACCCACTAAGACACTCATAGTTATCTCCTATTGATATTAAAATATTAAATTAGTTAAACCTGAAAAATACCATATTTGCCAGTTAACTGTGTTGGGCCTGCGCTTCCAGTGCTCATGTACGTCTATGTACACTCCGCGCTGGTTCTCGGCCCGCCTTGCTAACAAACAAATCTGATATTTTTCAGATTTAACTAATTACTTGATCGACTAGCTGTTTTAGCTCACCATTTTGATAAAGTTCGAGAATAATATCACAGCCACCGATTAATTCACCTTTAATATAAAGTTGTGGAAAGGTTGGCCAATTGGCATATTTGGGTAAGGTGGAGCGAATATCTGGATTTTGTAAGACATCGACAAAAGCAAACTCAGCGCCACAAGCTGATAAGGCCTGCACTGCGCGAGCTGAGAACCCGCATTGTGGTAACTTAGGGCTTCCCTTCATGTATAAAAGAATATCGTTTTTGCTAATTTGTTGTTTAATTTTGTCCAAAGTTTCCATTATTCACCTTTCAATAATCGAGCAAGCTCGGCATTGTAAGGTGAATTAATAAGGAATTCAAACTTTTTGGACAAGCGTCTAAGAAGGAGTTGAGGCGCTCTCGGCTCTTGGTCTTTTTTCATCAGGAGCTTCGTCTTCCCCTTTAAAAAAACCACTGGTAGTTGGTCTGGGAGCACTATCTGCTCGCGGTCGCTTCTTAGCCGTTACTTTGGCTAACTCAAGTTTTTTTATTTCCACACCTATTAGTTGGGCTACAGTCATATTTTTACTAATCTCAGCAAGCTTGAATGCTGTCCTGCCCGTATTGTCCACGGCTGTTAGCATGGCTACTTTTTGCGTTATAGGTAAATGCTTAAACAGAGCAGTTATAACTTCCCCTCGATAATCTATAGCGCAGTTATTATTGGCTATTAGCATTAAGCTGTTTTGGCCATTGTTATCAGTTGCAGTAAGCACCGCGCTTAATTGCTCTATAGAAAAGCGCTGTGATAATCTGGTTATAATCTCTGTAGCTAGCTGATAATTCCTTGCCTTTATTGCCAGCATTAATAGGTTATCCCCGTCTTTGTTTTGTTGCGTTAATATTCGAGTTTGTGCTTCAGGTGGAAAAGCCTTTAAACAAGCAAGTATCTTAAAAACCTGCATAGAACAGTTGTGTCTTACCGAAAGCATTAGTGAGTTTTCATCAAAGCTATTAGTGTTCATTAGAGATTGCTGTTGATTCTCAATGGATAATGCTTTAAAAATTGCATCTGCTAAGTCAGGTTTTTTAGCTGCTAAAGCAAGCATAAAGGGAGATTCTAAAAACACGTTCCTATAAGTTAAAACTTCTTGCTGTTCTTTTGCAGGTAGCTCAGAAAAGACCTTTTTCATTAAGTCAATGTTATCTTTTATTAGCGCAAGACTAAAGGCAGTATAACCCTGCGCATTGGCCTGCATTAGCGCTGCTACTTCCTTCTTGGCAGGCAACTTAGTTACAGCCGTGAATATTACATTTATTATTTCTGAATCACCATTTACGATAGCAAGCAATAAGGCAGTATTACCAAAATCATTACT
>CBDALO010000198.1:0-49988 GCA_965196985.1 Gammaproteobacteria bacterium
AACCCCGTTCTTACTCGAACAGCGTGAGTGAGTGATTCAGTGTGTTGCCCAGCCTTCCTGTGTGTTGGGGCTTCAGCTCGCAGGAAACATGAATTGATAAAACCGATTAAGAGGAGAGAAGAAAAGACAAGAACAGAAAAAGTTGTAGTTCGTGTTTTTGACAAATGGTAGACCCCTGTCAGAGACCCTTGCCCTGTTTGGGATTAATGGCATTGCTTAGTGTCATTACTGGTCTTCATAGCACTAAGCCTTTAAGTTTAGGTCTAATAGTTCAAGCACACGCTGTGATTGTTTTTTCCTCTCCTTCGGTCAGTGACGCGAAGGCTTGCGAGGGTTGCATGGCATTCGGTGCTGCGAATCGCACCGTTCACTTCCAGTGGGCAGGCGGTTGCGTCCTTGTTAGGCGTGCGAGCCTGAGCGAGCCTTCACGTCACTGGCTGGAAAACGAAAAGGAAGACCAAGTGAGTCGACAACACAGTTTATTAAAAACCGCCAAGCGATTGTTAGCCAAAGAAAAAGGCTTTGCACCCAGTACACGGCGCATTCATCAAAGCACGCTGAGGTTGTGCTTAAAAGACTTAGCGAGCCTTCGCAGTTTGCCCAGCCGTTTAGAGCAGCTCACAGGCACGCACGTACAGCAGCTCGTTCACTATTACCGAGAAAAAGGCAACACCGATCAAACACTGCGAAATAAATTAGGGGTGTTACGATATTTTGTCAAAGTCGCGCAATTACCGACTCGTATCCCTTCAAATGAGGCGTTAGGCATTTCTGCGGCAACCATTAGCAAAACCCGTCAGACAAAACCCTTGCCAGTCTTGCATCATCCGGTCACGCGCAATCTGATTGACTTGCAATGCCTTTTTGGGTTAACACGTTTTGAAGCCATGCGACTGCCATTGGATTTATTCAAAGACACTGACGAGCAATTACGAATCGATCGCTTAGTTGCTCATAACCACAAAGATCGACAGATTCCCATTAAAGAGGCAGCGCAACGTGATTGCTTGCTGGCACGTCAGCAGTTGCCTAGTCAGTTTCCCAGTATGGTGCATCCCCGTGCCTTTCCCATTCTCAATCAATTGTATCAAAGCGAGTGCCGACTCGCTGACATTGATCCGAAAACCGCGTTTCGCCAACGCTATGCCCTCACCCGCTTTGATGCCTTGATCCAGGAGAACAGTGAGGGACAAGCACTGCAGGTATTGTGTCAGGAAATGGGATGCTGTGATCGTTATTTAATGAAGAAGGAGTGGCTTAATGAGCTTACAACCGCTTAGACGTGTGAAGTATTCGATTAATCAATTTATGGGCCAATATAAAAACACCAAGGTGATGTCGCACGCCACGCGGGTGACACGCATTAACCGCATGCACGCCATGTTTACAGAATTGCATGAGCTAGGTTATCGCGTTAAACACGTTCGTGGCCTGAAACAAAAACACGTCCATTGCTTAGTGGAGCAATGGAAGGATAATGGCATCAGTGTTGGCAGCATGAAAAACCGCCTGTCTGATTTACGCTTTCTGTGTCAGCAGTTAAAAAAGTACCATGTCGTTCAGAGTAATGACTTTTACGGCATTGGTAAGCGTGATTACACACCCAAAGAAAACAAAGCACTTCATTCACCGGATTTCAGCTTGATTGAGGATGAGTACGTTCGCTGCTCATTAGAGCTGCAACGCCTATTTGGGTTACGCGCTGAGGAGTGCATTAAGTTTATTCCCACCGTAGCAGATCGAGGCGATTCCGTCTTTTTAAGTAAGAGCTGGACTAAAGGGGGGATTGAGCGATTTATTCCGATTCAAACCGAAGAGCAACGCTACTGGTTGGATCGCGCGACCCAAGTGGCGCAAGGTGGCTCGTTAATTCCAAAAGACAAAACCTACATTCAACAAAAGGGTCGTTATTATCGTAGCGCAAAAAAAGCAGGGATTCATCGCCCGCACGGCCTACGGCATGCTTACGCGCAACGGCGTTACAAAGAGCTTACAGGTTGGGAATCACCGCTTAATGGTGGGCCGAAGACAAGCTCACTGACTCAAGAACAACGCATTGTGGATCGTGCGGCACGGCGGTTAATCTCAATCGCCATGGGTCATTCGAGAATTACCGTGACTAAAACGTATTGCGGATAGCACGGTCACGCATTTAAATGATTGAGTGACTCAGTGATTTGAACAGTGAGGTTTTTCGTGAGTAAACCATTTTGTGATTTTTTTCTGGGTATTTTGCAAGAAGATGACTAAAATAGGCCTCCATAATCATTAAGGATTTTTGAATGAGCCTCACCGCATCAAACATGTTAGCACTTGGTACTGCATTGATTGATTTTAAGCTGCCCAATGTCATCACCAGCAAGCCACTATATTTAACCGACTATGCACATCAAAAGCCTGCCGTGATTGCGTTTATTTGTAATCACTGCCCTTACGTCAAACACCTCATGGATCAGCTCGTTCGTGTAGGCAACGACTATACTCAAAAAGGCATTGCCTTTGTGGCGATCTCTAGTAATGACTGCAAGACTCACCCTGATGATTCACCGGAAAACATGAAACACTTAGCGGAACAAAAAGGATTCAAATTCCCCTATTGTTATGATGAAGATCAATCCGTGGCTAAAGCGTATCAAGCCGCTTGCACACCGGACTTTTATTGTTTTGATCAAACCCACCGGCTTGCTTACCGTGGGCGATTTGATTCCGCCACACCCAGTAATGATTTACCTGTGACAGGCAACGAGCTGTGTGATGCGATGGATGCCGTGCTTGCTGGTGAGTCAGTGAACCCCAATCAAATTGCAAGCATTGGGTGTAACATTAAATATTAAATGGAAACCAGAGAACTAGCCCGCAACCTAAATGGCTCGAAGAAAAAGGACGCCTGTATGAGTAGTAAACACGCCATTAAACATCACGATCTTTTTTTTAAAAGTTCTCTCCAGGACATCGAGATTGCCAAGGATTTTTTTAAGGCGCACTTGCCTAAAAAAATCCAAAAGATGATTGACTGGGAAACACTGCATTTAGAAAACGATAGCTTCATAGAAGAAGATTTTCAGACTGCGTTTACGGATGTGCTCTACCAAGTGAAGCTCAAAAAACAGTACGGCAAAGAGCAGATTTTTTTGTACGTGCTGAGCGAGCATCAATCGCAACCGGATCCATTAATGGCGTTTAGGCTCTGGTATTATCGCTGCAAAATCTGGGATCGGTTTTTAAAACAAATTGATAAAAAAGAGAAGAATGATAAGCTCAAACTGCCGTTAATTCTTAATTTGATTTTCTACAATGGTAAACAAAAACCCTACCCTTACACACTGAATTTCTTCGATTTGTTTGAGGATGCGGAACTAGCCAAAGAACTTTACAACGCCCCTGCCCCACTGATTGATTTGTCGGTCATACCGGATGATGAGCTATTAACGCATGGGCATGTGGCTGCCATGGAATTATGCCACAAGCATGCCTATGGGCGTGATCTTATACCGATTATTAAAGAGCTGATTCAGCATGATTTGCTACAATTAATCAAAACACTTGATGGTGGAAAACACATTTCTCGGCTGGTAAAATATGCGCTAGAATATGAGAAAGACAACTATGGTAGTGAAATTGTCACGCTGTTAGCTGAAGCACTACCTGATATGAAGGAGACGATTATGTCTGCAGCAGATCAATTACGGCAAGAAGGTTATAAACAAGGTGTTCAGCAACGCAATAAAGAAATTGCTGTTAGCATGCTAAAAGAAGGTTTAGGTGAAGCACTGATTAGAAAAACAACTGGATTATCACATGATGCATTAATACAACTAGAGAAAGAGGTTAATTAATATATTACTGGAAATTTAAGATTTAAGACCATAATTGCTCAAGATTAACATCTTCACTGTCTGGCTGGTGTTCCTTGGTTAATCTATCTACTTGAAGGATAATTGGTATATCAAATGCTGTGCCAGTAATAACTGAGCACCCCTTGGAAAGGCTTGGAATCATGTTTCTTGACAAGTAGTCCAAGGTAGTAATTGTATTATCAAGAAGTTGTAAATCTTTATCGTTTATTAGTCGATGAATAAAAAAATTATGAATTTGTGACATAATTGTCGGAGATATATCGGCAGGTCTTTGGCTGGCAATAGTTAAAAACACACCGAATTTACGACCTTCTTTTATAATTTCTTCAAATAACTCTAACCGATAGTCTTTCCAGCTTTCTTGTTCACGAACTGATTGTTGAGACAGCACGTTATGTGCCTCATCAATAATAAAGTGGATCGTGCTATCCAATGGATTCTGTACTTTATTTTTATGGTATTCGTAAAGATTTTTTACCACCAGAAGTGATATTATCTTTTTAATCTCTTGATTACTTCGCTTGAATGAAATAACAGTTAACAGTTTTTTTTCGCCATTATACTCTTCATCTGAAACTTCAATAACTTTCTTTAGATGTATAACTGCAGCATCTATTCTTTTTAATAATGGTTGAATGTAATCGAACTGAATATAACCAGCCAAAAGGTCATTAATTAACTGTAGATTTGAGCGTATTATTAACTCGTCAAAAAAATCTAAATTGCCTACAGTAATAGAAGAGATTAATTCCTTAAAGACGTTGATGTAAGCTTGTGAGTCATCGCCACCATTAAAGTAGTTAAGGTTAGTATCTAAATTTTCGGTATAAGTAAATGTATTATTCTTAGAGTGCCACTGAACTTTATTTAATTTATTTATTATATCATCACTGTTTGTTATCATTTCCACAACACTGCGTAAAGGCTCGATAGCTTCTCGCTTTGGAAATTGAGCTGTAAATACCTTTTTAAATGTACTTTTAAAGTAATTAGCAAGGCTATTAGTACGCCCTTGGTACTTATCCCAACCATTAACAACACGCTTAATAAAAGGGGTCTGAGTATTAGTTGTTGCTTTAAATAATAAACATAATACTTCTGAGTTCAACATTTTAGTTTTGGGAATAGGAATTTTTCGACCCTCTGTATCTTTAGTGCTTAAGTCAAATATCTCTTTATCATCTTTGTTGATTAATTGATTACGAGTATACTCACCATTAAAATCTAAAATAATAAATTGGCTTTTATTTTTTATAGAGTTTATTTTCTTACTAAACAGCGTTGTATATAGCTTTGATAAAGTATTTGATTTTCCACTACCGGTATTCCCGAAAATACCAATATGTGAATTAAAAAGTTTTTGCCAAGGTAAAGCTATTGGCAGGTTTTCTTTAAGTAGTTTTCCAATAACGAAGTTATCACCTTCTTTTGTATTTCCAAACATTTGAGAAACTTGTTGCTCAGATACTAAATATACAGGATCTTTAATCATTGGGAGGTATTTAATACCTTCGTTAAATATATCACGCTCAAAATAACCTACCGGTTTAGCTTGAACTTTTCTAATATAGATTATCTTATTATCACCATCCTTTTCTGTACGGCGTTCATCAAGTTCCTCGCCTTCCACAATGCAAATAATATCCTTAAACCCTCTTTGAATCATGATATATTCTCGGATAGAGATACCTTTTAGTTTTTCACTACCATAAAATAAGACATCCTTATTTGACTCATCAAATATCTTTAGTGTAACTTTCACGCCCTGAACAGCAATTACTTCTCCAACCCTGATACTCATTACAGTTAATCCACTTCCTTTGAGGTGCTCTGATTTGTTTGAAGGGTAAAGGCCTCCTTGTTAAATGTTGTAAAATTTAGTTCTTTCTCATTTGTGATATATTGAACATTGTCGTAACCACTGAATTTTTCTTCCATTACATTTTTTTCTAGTTCGTTAAAGCAGCATATAAATAGTCTTAATTGTGGATTTGATAATGATCTTTTTACAAGATTTAGAATATGTTCATCAGCAAAAGAAAAACCGAATGAAATAAAAACAGTGTTAGGTTTTTCAAGCTCATAACTCATCTCTCTCAACATTTGATAATAATGCTCTTCAAAAACTGTTTCGTGAAATTTCCATTTTGTGGGATTAACAACCGGTATTGTTTTATATTTTCGCCAGAAATCATCGATCAGACCTTCATTGAGTGGCATTTCATTATTAAATTTCAGTAAGTCATCATATGTTTTCTGATCATCGTCTAATAACTCGGAAAATGCCAGCAGTTCCTCTGGATATTCGATATCATTACCATATTGATGATCATTATAATGCTGATAGTCAACCAGAATTGATTCGTCATCCTTTGACCAATAAACTGATCCATGTAAATGGATAAGATTAATTTGTGGAATATCTATGTGTTGACGATCAAATATACCAGCGCGTCTAATATAAGACTGGAAATTTTTAACATGTAGCACCCTTCGTCTAAAACCGCTCGAACCATCATTTATTGTAAATTCTTTTACATTACTTTTTAAAATTTGATCAGCTATAAATGCAAAACAGCCATCATAATTAGTTGTAAATATATTAATCAGCTTACGTTCTTCCGCACCTCTTTTATTTAAAATAGTTAATATAGTACCAATAAATATTTTATAATTGTCGATAACAGTTTTTTGAATAGAATCTAATTCATTATCTAGATCGAACTCAATGATTGGTTCTATACAAGTTTTATGGTAGTACATAAACAGTAATGAATTTAATTGTCTTGCAACAGGGGATTCTAGGTCTGATTGCTCGATCTTTGTCGCTAGAGTTTCGATAGTATATGGTTTTCCAGTATTATCTTTTACCTTCAGTGCCAATGTTGGAAATAAACCAAATGATGCTCCAGAGCCAATAATAAAGTTAATGTTATGATTATAAATATCATCAACATTGATTTGTTCACACATTACTACATCTCCGATCTTACTGGATACTTTTTAGTGAGTATATGCATCATTAGAGCATCGCTTTCTTAGTGTATATGCCGTTGCCACTCAAGATGTATTTTATCTACCCAATACAGTTGAATAGTTATGGATATAATAATTTCGATAGAGCGTTATTTTGTCTGTAAAAACCAACTTCAGTACTTAGAAAAACCTTTAAAATTCTAAATGGCACTCTATTGTACCTGTCTCATCGCATAATATCTTAAATTAATTATGCTAATCAATCTAAAAAATTATTTATACCTCAAATTTTTCTCCTCTCAAAATAAATTATTAACTTTTAGGTAATAGCAATTATATCTCGTTAATAAGAACAAGAATGATCTATCCTAAAACCCTATGAAGCCTTATTATTCACTTCAACTTAAGTATCTAGGTGATCCGCTCCACTGGTCATCAATTTCCACTAAAACAGCTGATACGAGCCTTAGACACGATTCAGTATTAGGGAAAATTCCAACTGTATGCGTCCTTCTTTTTACCTCTCTGTTTACGCGCTCAGCTATGTTACTGGTTCTTAATCTTTTTTGATGCGGCCTGTCAAAGTTCATCACTACTAAGCCCTCCGGTATATTCACTTCCAACCAAGAAGAAAGCTCTGGTGCTGTTTGCTGATATTTATCTACCGCCATAGCCAATAGTCTTTCCGACTCATGAATGTTTGAGGCATTAAATATAGCTGTAATCTCCTCAGCGGGTGCTGCCTTTATATAATGTAGAAAATATAGCATAATATACACTTTAACTTGATTACGGATGGTGTTTGGATGTTAGCTAGAATTCTCTCTGATGAAAATAATGAATTAACTATTGAGCTCAAGCTTCCACTAAAAGGATCCATGCTTGAATGTGAGGATGCAATTCTTGACGGCCTTAATGAGGTTGGAACATTAGCCACTGAAAAAGCTTTAAGTAAGTTTGATGCAGATGGCTCTCCTATCCATGTTGGAAAAATAAAGCTAACAGCACGAAGTAGAGATGAAGCAAATTACCAAACGCCTTATGGAGTTGCTCGAGTTAAGCGTTATGTTTATCAAACCTCTAAAGGCGGGAAGATCTTTTGTCCTTTAGAAGATAAGGCTAGAATTATCCAAGGATCAACACCGCGATTTGCAAAAATAATCTCACATAAATACTCAAACTTACCTGCTCCTAGTGTTATTGATGATCTCAAGGTCAATCATAACCGTAAAATCTCACATTCATACTTGCAACGGGCAACTGATTTTGTTGGCGGTATTGCACAAGCCAAAGAGGCTGAGTGGGAATATGAAGAGCCAAAGCTTGATGCAGGCATTGAGATGCTAAGTATTAGCTTAGATGGTGCATATGTTCTCACCGTTGATGATGGTTATAGAGAGAGCATGGTTGGAACTATTTCCATGTATGATAAGCATGGTGCACGCCTGCACACAACCTACGTTGCAGCATCACCAGAATATGGAAAAGATGAATTCTTTAATAGGCTTGAAAAGGAAATAAAGCTGAAAAAGAAATATTACCCTGATGCTAAAACAATTGGCGTTGCTGATGGAGCAAAAAATAATTGGCCATTTCTAAAAAAACATACTGATACGCAAATTTTAGATTTTTGGCATGCAACTGAATATCTCGGCGAAGCATCAAAGGCAGTATTTACCAAAAAATCTGAAAGAGATGAGCGTGATGTTTGGCTCGAAGAGAGATGTCATGACTTAAAGCACAAGAAAGGTGCGGCAGGTAGAATACTTGCTGAGCTTAAAGAGCATCTAAATAAAAAACTGAATAAATCGCTTAGAGAAAAGCTAGAAGGAACAATTACGTATTTTGAAAATAATATTAAAGAAAAGCGAATGTCGTATCATAATTTGATTAAGCAGAATGCACCAATTGGCTCTGGCGTCACTGAAGCAGCATGTAAAACAATTGTTAAACAAAGATTAGGGGGATCAGGAATGCGCTGGAAAGACAAGGGAATGAAAATCGTTTTATGCTTGAGAACACTAGTAAAGACTAAAGGCAGATGGGATCAGTTTTGGGAGAAGGTCAATGATTTTGGCGTGCCAGCAGCAATATAGCCTACATTATATAGAGGCAGCACCCTCGCTAACATTTCCTTTGAAGAATTCACTCCGTTGCGGTAACCCTGATCCATCCAGCACAAGACCTAAAGAAACAAGCGGACAATCAGACCGCTTCTCCTTTGATCGCCCATGCTGTGCATGATCATTTTGTAATGCGCGACCTTCAAAGTAGGTATTGGTTATATCGTAGAGAGTGATCACCTGATTTAAACTAAACAGATTTTTCTCACGTTCAAATAATTGATCTTCAATCACTTGTTTATGTTTAAGTAACTCATCAGCAGTCTTATAGAATTTCTTGAGTGATAGTTCTGAGAAATCAGTACCCAGTAATTCATCTAGCGCACTTTGATTGCTTAAATAATAGTGCGTACTCAAATCACTTCCTGGAGCAACTAGCCGCCCAATGATGGTAGCAATCATCAGGTAACATTGTTTTTGATTAAAGCCCACAGCCCTGAACAATTCTTCAAGTTGTAATTGCCTAGCAGCATGTAAGCCCAACGCCTCAGCTCCAACGTGGCGTATGTCCGCGCTCTCAATGGAGTTAACATCCACTGTTTTAAAGTCAGGTTCTACCGCGCTTACTGAATTGAGAGTAATGCTTGTCTCATTCTCTTCTGCACGCTTTGCACGAATGCGTTTTACATACATTTGAGCCTGTTTTTCTAGATGCGCTGGTATTGAAATTAACGAGCCTTGGCCCGTTAAAATTTCCTCAATACGGTCAGCTAGCTATTTCCAACTGTCCTTCTTTACTGAAAAATTTGCACCAAGATTTAAAATCAGTCTTTGACGTACTTTGCCGTCAGCAGTGCGATGAGTATCAACAAGTCGGTAGGTTGCGTAAGGTTCACCTGTCCGAGGACTCTTTTGTGTAGAGGTTCGAATATACATAACTCAATACTCTCATCACCTTACCAGCCCATGCAACCCCTTATTAACATTATGTGTCACTACATCCGAGAATTCATGTTACTAGGCGAGTAAAATCAATGGGTTGAGTTAAAAATAATGCTGAAATTTTTGATTTTCAGGGTGAAATGGCCAAACTTGGGTTTAGAGCTGCAACGCTTATTTGGGTTACGCGCTGAGGAGTGCATTAAGTTTATTCCCACCGTAGCAGATCGAGGCGATTCCGTCTTTTTAAGTAAGAGCTGGACTAAAGGGGGGATTGAGCGATTTATTCCGATTCAAACCGAGGAGCAACGCTACTGGTTGGATCGCGCGACCTAAGTGGCGCAAAGGGGTTCCTTAATTCCAAAAGACAAAACCTACATTCAACAAAAGGGTCGTTATTATCGTAGCGCAAAAAAAGCAGGGATTCATCGCCCGCACGGCCTACGGCATGCTTACGCGCAACGGCGTTACAAAGAGCTTACAGGTTGGGAATCACCGCTTAATGGCGGGCCGAAGACAAGCTCACTGACTCAAGAACAACGCATTGTGGATCGTGCGGCACGGCGATTAATCTCAATCGCCATGGGTCATTCAAGAATCACCGTGACTAAAACGTATTGTGGATAGCACGGTCACGCTTTTAAATGATTGAGTGACTCAGTGATTTGAACAGTGAGGTTTTTTCGTCAGTGAAGCATTTTGTGATTTTTTACTGGGTATTTTGCAAGAAGATGACTAAAATAGGCCTCCATAAGGATTAAGGATTTTTGAATGAGCCTCACCGCATCAAACATGTTAGCACTCGGTACTGCATTGATTGATTTTAAGCTGCCAAATGTCATCACCAGCAAGCCACTGTATTTAACCGACTATGCACATCAAAAGCCTGTCGTGATTGCGTTTATTTGTAATCACTGTCCATACGTCAAACACCTCATGGATCAGCTCGTCCGTGTAGGCAACGACTACACTCAAAAAGGCATTGCCTTTGTAGCGATCTCTAGCAATGACTGCAAGACTCACCCTGATGATTCACCGGAAAACATGAAACACGTAGCGGAACAAAAAGGATTCAAATTCCCCTATTGTTATGATGAAGATCAATCCGTGGCGAAAGCGTATCAAGCCGCTTGCACACCAGACTTTTATTGTTTTGATCAAACCCACCGGCTTGCTTACCGTGGGCGATTTGATTCCGCCACACCCAGTAATGATTTACCTGTGACAGGCAACGAGCTGTGTGATGCGATGGACGCCGTACTTGCTGGTGAGTCAGTGAACCCCAATCAAATTGCAAGCATTGGCTGTAACATTAAATGGAAACAGAACATCTAGTATACCCGTTAATTTCAGTACCAACTTGTTAGGAGTCTGAAGCTCATGGCTCATCCAGAAAAGAAGTGGGAAACAATTATTGCCCATATGGATATGGATGCTTTTTTTGCTTCGATCGAACAGCGAGATAATCCAGACTTACAGGGAAAACCGATAGGCATTCTTAACAGCCAAGAAGGAACCACTATTATTACCTGTTCTTATGAAGCGAGGGCTTATGGAATCAGAACTGGGATGCACTTAAAAAAAGCAAAGCAGCTTTGTCCTGACTTTTTACCTATCGTTTCCAGACCCCACCGTTACGCTGAAACCTCAAAAGCTATCATGGATGCGTTAATTGATATTACGCCAGATATTGAGATTTTCTCAATTGATGAAGCATTTTTAGATCTAACACAGTGTAAAGCCCTTTACCACTACCCTAAAGAAGTGGGTCAGCTCATACAAAAGAAAGTTTATCATGTCAGTGGTGTAACGTGTTCAGTGGGTGTCTCCAGTAATAAAAGTAATGCAAAGTTTGCCAGTAAATTACAAAAGCCTAATGGACTTATGGTTATCCCGCCGTGGCGTGTGAAAGAAGCATTGGCACCACATCCGATTGGCAAACTGTGTGGTATAGGCCCTGCTTCACAGGCTTATCTTAAAGAGCGAGGGATTGAAACCTGTGGCCAGATTGAACGAATTAGTATTGAGCAGATCGAAAAGGATCTCGGTGTTAATGGTAAACGAATTTGGTTGATGGCGCACGGCTGTAATGATGAGCTTATCCATATCAACCACGACACCCCTAAATCCATGAGTGCTAGTAAAGTAACGCCACCCAATACAACCGATTACCGAGAAATTGACGCCAAGCTGTATTATTGCTGTGATAAAATTGCAGAACGTTTACGTCAGGCAAAGCTTTTTGCAGAGCGAGCCTTGTTTTATCTACAGTACCGAAACACTGAGGAGACTTTAAAAAAAGACTATCATGTTCCGAATAATGATCCCACACTGTTTTATCACGAGGCTAAAGCACTATTAAAAAAATGGCGCGGGCAAGGCGTTTATAAGGTAGGGGTTTGCATTGATCGTCTTTCAGACTCTACCAACCAACAAGTGGATTTATTTGCGATTGAAGATCCCAAGAAAACCGCGTTTAACGCACTACGTGACCAAGTGAGCGCACGATTTGGAAGACACGCCATTAGCACTGCTAAACATTTACAAATCGGCACAATTAATGAGGTCATCCCGCCATCATGGAAACCCTCTGGCGCTTACCATTGTGTACAAGGTGAGCAAGAACGTTTAGGCGAGGAGACAAAACAACAAAGACAGCCAACGGCCTTGAAAAGACCATACAAAAAAAAGAAGCTCGGTGAAACTGAACTAGGTATTAAATGTGAAAAGAAGTGGCGGCGGTTAAAAGACAAACCGTTGCACGAAAAACGCCATAAAACAATTCAGCACCTTGTTTATCATGGCGCAAGCTATGCTCAGGCAATGGAACTAATTGAGAGGGTCTTAAAGCAAGAATCAGAAGGCGAGGTTTAGGTAGCTCTGCCTTGGATTACGGCTACTGTTTAGCTAAACTACTGTCAGCAATGAGTATTTAGCAGAAAGTTATTTTTAAGGGATGCATAACATAATGGTCACAAATGATGAAATGAATATGGGTTTCGTAGAATTACTGAAGCTGCGTGGCGCAACAGCCGCTTTTACTGGTTTAATTGCAGTTGCTGTTTGGATGCTTGTTAATAACTATATTATGTTAACGCCATTGCAAGGTAATCAACGTTATGCCTATGTAGTTGGCTATCTGCTATTCGTTAGTTACTTTACATGGAAACCGAGGTTAGTTTCCCTACTGCGAAGAGGTAAGAAATGACAAGCAAGCACACCATTAAACACCACGATCTTTTCTTTAAAAGCTCTCTTCAGGACATCGAGATTGCCAAGGATTTTTTTAAGGCGCACTTGCCTAAAAAAATCCAAAAGATGATTGACTGGGAAACACTGCATTTAGAAAACGATAGCTTTATCGAAGAAGATTTCCAGACTGCGTTTACTGATGTGCTCTACCAAGTGAAGCTCAAACAGCAATACGGTAAAGAGCAGGTTTTTTTGTACGTGCTCAGCGAGCACCAATCCAGCCCTGACCCTCTTATGGCTTTTAGGTTGTGGTATTATCGCTGCAAAATTTGGGATCGGTTTTTAAAACAAATGCCAAAAAAGGATCAAAATGATCAGCTTAAACTGCCGTTAATTCTAAACTTGATATTTTATAACGGCAAACAGAAACCCTACCCCTACACACTGAATTTCTTCGATTTATTTGAGGATGCGGAACTCGCTAAAGAGCTTTATAATGCCCCTGCCCCATTAATTGATTTATCAGTAATCCCAGATGATGAGTTATTAACACATGGGCATGTGGCTGCTATGGAATTATGTCACAAACATGCGTATGGCCGTGATCTTATACCTATTATTAAAGAACTAATTCAGCATGATTTGCTACAATTAATCAAGACACTTGATGGTGGTAAACACATTTCTAGGCTGGTAAAATATGCGTTAGAATATGAGAAAGATAACTATGGTAGTGAAATTGTCACGCTGTTAGCTGAAGCACTACCTGATATGAAGGAGACGATTATGTCTGCAGCAGATCAATTACGGCAAGAAGGCCATGTACAAGGATTTAAGCAAGGTATGCTCGATGGAATTGAGCAAGAAAAAAAGACTATCGCAACTAATTTGCTAAGGCAGGGTTTCCATGAAAATATTGTTACTGAAGCCACCGGCCTTTCGCTTGACGTAGTGTCTCAACTTAAAAAAGGTTAGCTATAACAGATAGTATTTACATACCTATCCTTGTACTCTGTTAAATTTTGATTGGTTATTAGCTCTAATTATACAGATCAAACTCAAATCCATACTCGAGTGTACTCTTTTCCGTACCCTCTTTTTCTCGCTGCTTTCTTACAGTTTCTTTATGATCCTCTATTAACTTACTTGCGCTTTCAACAATAGTGTTATTATTATTTTTTAACAATACATCAAACATTTTTATTCTTTTCTCCATCTCATCTGCACACGAACCCCACCCTGAATATGGATGCAATGAATTATCTCCAAATATATTAATTATAGTGCTTGGTTCACTGCTATTTTCTATTAGTGATATTGCTAAATCTGTTAATTGATAAACGTGCTCTGTTTGTTTGGACGACCTGCTTTTATATGGAATAATCATTGATGATAACGCTTTAAATCTAAATTTTGGTAACTGTTTACACCAATCAATAGCTACCGTAGAGGGAACTGTAGAAAATAGAATTACCTCATTACCTATTGCATAAGGTTTAATCATATTGAATAGCTGATTTTCCTCATTTAAAAAAATATCTAAAGCAATTATTGGGTGTCTTTCTATTAATGTCGTAAATAGCCTACCAACATCAAGTAGGAAAATAGGATTACCCTTAATTTCCCTGCATATTTTTTTAAAGAATAATTGAACGTCACTTTTGGACGCCTTGATAGTGAAACATGCTTCAGCTACTCTCGTTAATGAAGACGGCTCTATGATAATTCCCGTGGTTGAGTTTATCCTTTATTAATAGCATAAAGCCTTCCTTTCCAAATTATTCAGGTATAGAATTTTCTCTCCATTTTAGCTCATAATAAGGACATTACCTATGCCGACCATTGACATCCAGTTTAATATTCCCTTCTTCCGTATCGATAAAGTTGAAGAAACTGATACAGCAATTTTTATTTACGGGCAGACAGAAGAAACATCCGTTGGTTGTCATATTTGCGGTAAAGAAACCGCACGTTTTCACGGTTACGACAAAGAACGCAAGGTTAGGCATCTTCCTATTATGAACAAGCAGACCTATCTAATTTATCAGCCTAAGCGATATATCTGTTTTGAACATGGCTGCCATTGCCCAACGACTACTGCAACACCGGATTTTCATTCAAGTGATAGTCAATTTAGTTATGAACTAGAATTATATTTACTGCGCGAATTAGTTAACAGCACAGTAAAAGATGTAGCATTGAAAAATGACACAACAGAGAAGAAGATCGAAGGAATAATTAATCGCCATATCTCACCTAAGATTAATTGGTCGCAATTTAAATTTCTAGGTGATTTAGGGATTGATGAGATTAGTTTAGAAAAAGGAAAAGGCGCCTATATGACAATTATTACAGCCAGGATTAATGGTAAAGTTAGAATACTTTCAATCATTAAAGGTCGAAAAAAGCGTGATATAAAGCATTTTCTGCTTTCGATTCCTATAAAGCTTAGAAAGACAGTTGTGTCAGTTTGTACTGACATGTATAAGGGTTATGTTAACGCTGCCAGAGAGGTTTTTACTCCAATGCAGGTTATTGTTGACCGTTATCATGTTGCTAAACTGTATCGGCGAGCATTAGACAAGATGCGTCAAAAGGTGCTAGCCGATTTAAAAAAGGAGCTACCTCCTCATGAGTATGATAAAGTTAAAAACCTAACTAATCTGCTCAGGGGACATAAAGAGTTTTTTACCAAAGAAGAAAATGAAAAGCTGAATACATTATTCTCCTACTCCTTTGAGTTAACAGAGTCATACCGAATGGCAAGAAAGCTAACGAGCATTTTTAATAAGGAGCAATCAATAAAATCTGGTACTAAAAGTATTGATGCCTGGATTCAGGAGGTTCAAAGTAAAAAGATTAATTGCTTTAAAAAATTCATAAAAACTCTTAAAGCCTTCAAAGTGGAAATCTGTAATTATTTTTCAGAGGGAAAGAATAGTGGGTTTGTTGAAGGATTTAATAATAAGATTAAAGTTTTGAAGCGTAGATGCTATGGGATTTTTGACCCAAAAACACTATTCAAAAGACTGTATATTGATATTAATGGATATGAGCTTTACTCTATAAATATAGGGTAAAACGCACCACGGGAAACCTCATAGAGCCCCAATCCATTACTAGGCAGCCTAACACACAACCAAAATTTAAATTGAGCTAAATCTGCTCACTGTTAGGAAAAATTGATCGAAAAGTGAAAGCCCCCATAAGGAACCTTATAGGGTCTTAACTATTTTTTGTGTATCGCACATAGTTTTGCCTACCTGTTGAGCATCTATTTCCATAGTTAGTGTTTGTATGACCACGCTTGAAAAAAGTTGAGCTGTTGTTTGATTGGTGGGCGCCACTATTTAATTTTAACACTCTGTTATTAGGATTGGTGTATTGATTGTTTATCAATGGTTGCCTAGATTGATCAGGCCATGAAAAGGCTCGCCAGTTTTGTCGTGCAGAAAAACCACGTTTATTTTTTTTATCTGGATCTGCGCCTTTCGATAAAAGAATGGTACAAATACTAGAAAACAAAGTAGTAGTATTTCTTCTTTGCTTAGCTGAAGTTGCTGCAGCATTTAATGGAGTAAAGCCATGATTATTTATTTGTTCTAAAAAAGCATTAAATTGAGAGCTGTCCTTGCCGCCAAAGGCGGTGTCGGCCGCCGCGATTAAGTCTTTCACCACCTCGAGGTGACCTTCTTTCGAAGCAGTATTCAAGGGGGAGAACTGATCTTTATTCGGTTGAGTCAGAAACGCGCGAAAGCCGTCAGTGTTCTTGCCGCCAAAGGCGGTGTCGGCCGCCGCGATTAAGTCTTTCACCACCTCGAGGTGACCCGCACAAGCAGCAGAATTCAAGGGGGAGAACTGATCTTTATCTTTATGAGTCAGAAACGCGCGAAAGCCGTCAGTGTTCTTGCCGCCAAAGGCGGTGTCGGCCGCCGCGATTAAGTCTTTCACCACCTCGAGGTGACCCGCACAAGCAGCAGAATTCAAGGGGGAGAACTGATCTTTATTCGGTTGAGTCAGAAACGCGCGAAAGCCGTCAGTGTTCTTGCCGCCAAAGGCGGTGTCGGCCGCCGCGATTAAGTCTTTCACCACCCTGAGGTGACCTTCTTTCGAAGCAGTATTCAAGGGGGAGAACTGATCTTTATTCGGTTGAGTCAGAAACGCGCGAAAGCCGTCAGTGTTCTTGCCGCCAAAGGCGGTGTCGGCCGCCGCGATTAAGTCTTTCACCACCTCGAGGTGACCTTCTTTCGAAGCAGTATTCAAGGGGGAGAACTGATCTTTATTCGGTTGAGTCAGAAACGCGCGAAAGCCGTCAGTGTTCTTGCCGCCAAAGGCGGTGTCGGCCGCCGCGATTAAGTCTTTCACCACCTCGAGGTGACCCGCACAAGCAGCAGAATTCAAGGGGGAGAACTGATCTTTATCTTTATGAGTCAGAAACGCGCGAAAGCCGTCAGTGTTCTTGCCGCCAAAGGCGGTGTCGGCCGCCGCGATTAAGTCTTTCACCACCTCGAGGTGACCCGCACAAGCAGCAGAATTCAAGGGGGAGAACTGATCTTTATTCGGTTGAGTCAGAAACGCGCGAAAGCCGTCAGTGTTCTTGCCGCCAAAGGCGGTGTCGGCCGCCGCGATTAAGTCTTTCACCACCCTGAGGTGACCTTCTTTCGAAGCAGTATTCAAGGGGGAGAACTGATCTTTATTCGGTTGAGTCAGAAACGCGCGAAAGCCGTCAGTGTTCTTGCCGCCAAAGGCGGTGTCGGCCGCCGCGATTAAGTCTTTCACCACCTCGAGGTGACCCGCACAAGCAGCAGAATTCAAGGGGGAGAACTGATCTTTATTCGGTTGAGTCAGAAACGCGCGAAAGCCGTCAGTGTTCTTGCCGCCAAAGGCAGTGTCGGCCGCCGCGATTAAGTCTTTCACCACCTCGAGGTGACCTTCTTTCGAAGCAGTATTCAAGGGGGAGAACTGATCTTTATCTTTATGAGTCAGAAACGCGCGAAAGCCGTCAGTGTTCTTGCCGCCAAAGGCGGTGTCGGCCGCCGCGATTAAGTCTTTCACCACCTCGAGGTGACCCGCACAAGCAGCAGAATTCAAGGGGGAGAACTGATCTTTATCTTTATGAGTCAGAAACGCGCGAAAGCCGTCAGTGTTCTTGCCGCCAAAGGCGGTGTCGGCCGCCGCGATTAAGTCTTTCACCACCTCGAGGTGACCCGCACAAGCAGCAGAATTCAAGGGGGAGAACTGATCTTTATTCGGTTGAGTCAGAAACGCGCGAAAGCCGTCAGTGTTCTTGCCGCCAAAGGCGGTGTCGGCCGCCGCGATTAAGTCTTTCACCACCTCGAGGTGACCCGCACAAGCAGCAGAATTCAAGGGGGAGAACTGATCTTTATTCGGTTGAGTCAGAAACGCGCGAAAGCCGTCAGTGTTCTTGCCGCCAAAGGCGGTGTCGGCCGCCGCGATTAAGTCTTTCACCACCTCGAGGTGACCTTCTTTCGAAGCAGTATTCAAGGGGGAGAACTGATCTTTATCTTTATGAGTCAGAAACGCGCGAAAGCCGTCAGTGTTCTTGCCGCCAAAGGCGGTGTCGGCCGCCGCGATTAAGTCTTTCACCACCTCGAGGTGACCCGCACAAGCAGCAGAATTCAAGGGGGAGAACTGATCTTTGTTCGGTTGAGTCAGAAACGCGCGAAAGCCGTCAGTGTTCTTGCCGCCAAAGGCGGTGTCGGCCGCCGCGATTAAGTCTTTCACCACCTTGAGGCGACCTTCTTTCGAAGCAGTATTCAAGGGGGAGAACTGATCTTTATCTTTATGAGTCAGAAACGCGCGAAAGCCGTCAGTGTTCTTGCCGCCAAAGGCGGTGTCGGCCGCCGCGATTAAGTCTTTCACCACCTCGAGGTGACCCGCACAAGCAGCAGAATTCAAGGGGGAGAACTGATCTTTATTCGGTTGAGTCAGAAACGCGCGAAAGCCGTCAGTGTTCTTGCCGCCAAAGGCGGTGTCGGCCGCCGCGATTAAGTCTTTCACCACCTTGAGGTGACCTTCTTTCGAAGCAGTATTCAAGGGGGAGAACTGATCTTTATCTTTATGAGTCAGAAACGCGCGAAAGCCGTCAGTGTTCTTGCCGCCAAAGGCGGTGTCTAATTTTTGCAATGCAATGTTAATGATTTGACCGTTACCATATTTTGCGAGAGAGGTTAAAAAAGTCCACCTTTCTTTTTCATCAAGCCATAAATGTGGTGTGTCCTTCTCCTTCACTAGGAAATGTTTGTTATTTATTAGTATGATGAGGGTTTGATCAAGGCTGGGAGTTTTTTTCATCCTGTGCACAAAAACATACACGCTTTCTTGTAAAAACAAACTTGCTTCAAGTGCATTATTTTGAAAGTGGCTAACTATCTGTTCATCAGTAAT
This sequence comes from Gammaproteobacteria bacterium, assembly GCA_965196985.1. Classification (GTDB taxonomy): domain Bacteria; phylum Pseudomonadota; class Gammaproteobacteria; order UBA12402; family UBA12402; genus 2-12-FULL-35-23. The sequence goes on from CBDALO010000198.1 coordinate 19,436, forward strand.
CTGTTGTAATAATATTTGCTTGCGTAATGTGCTTATTGCTTCATCGTTGCGCGAACTTCTTAAGTGATAACTAGGCATGTGGTTTAATATATAAAATTATTTTCTAAAGTAGATATTCGAATATAATAAAGGATAAAAATTAACAGATTATTTAGTTATTATTCAGGCTACTACAGAATATACCGATGGCATTGCCTTAAAGTAGCGGTAAATACCCGTGATAACCACAAATTATCACGGGTTTGAGGCTCGCCAGCAACAGGATTTAAATAATAAATGACCATTGCGATGAAAATACTACTGGTTATAAGACTCAGTTTTTACGGTTCTGTCGCAAATTAATGGTTATTTGATATAATACCGACCAAATTTAGCATTGAATAATAATGGAGTTATTATGGCGATTAGTTTTAAAGGGATAGAGCGTTATTTTGTCTGTAAAAACCAACTTCAGTACTTAGAAAAACCTTTAAAATTCTAAATGGCACTCTATTGTACCTGTCTCATCGCATAATATCTTAAATTAATTATGCTAATCAATCTAAAAAATTATTTATACCTCAAATTTTTCTCCTCTCAAAATAAATTATTAACTTTTAGGTAATAGCAATTATATCTCGTTAATAAGAACAAGAATGATCTATCCTAAAACCCTATGAAGCCTTATTATTCACTTCAACTTAAGTATCTAGGTGATCCGCTCCACTGGTCATCAATTTCCACTAAAACAGCTGATACGAGCCTTAGGCACGATTCAGTATTAGGGAAAATTCCAACTGTATGCGTCCTTCTTTTTACCTCTCTGTTTACGCGCTCAGCTATGTTACTGGTTCTTAATCTTTTTTGATGCGGCCTGTCAAAGTTCATCACTACTAAGCCCTCCGGTATATTCACTTCCAACCAAGAAGAAAGCTCTGGTGCTGTTTGCTGATATTTATCTACCGCCATAGCCAATAGTCTTTCCGACTCATGAATGTTTGAGGCATTAAATATAGCTGTAATCTCCTCAGCTACTGGTTCCTTCATTGAGCGCTTTGGTATGTGAGCCTGAGCATTTTGCTGCAAATGAAATTGGCAGCGTTGCCAAGGAACACTGGGGAACACAGCTCTTCTAGCGGCTTTTAGGCCAGTATGAGCGTCGCTAGTAATCAACTCAATACCATGTATACCTCGCTCAACCAACTGCTGAAGAAAATCACGCCAATGTACCTCAGCCTCTGATAACGCAACAGAAACACCTAGCACTGTTCTCTTGCCGGTTGATTCATCAAAGCCATAGGCTATCAATACCGCACAGTCTTGTACTGTGCCGCTAGTGCGCACCTTCTCATAACGTGCATCTAGCCAAAGATATTTTATCTTTCCTAACGGCTTATTTCGCCATTTCTTTAAATCTTCATCAAACAATTTAGCGCAACGGCTTACCTCTGTGCTTGAAATATCTGTTCCACAGAGTTGCTTTAGCACCTTTTCAACTTTGCGCGTGGAAACCCCATGCACATACATTTCAGCGACAGCCAGCTTAAGTGCTCTATCAGAGCGTACACCTCGCTCTAAGACTGATGGATAGAAGGCTTCATTGGAGTCTCTAACCTGCGGTATCTGTAGCTCAAGCTGACCTTGACCTGTGTTAATTAACCTTGGTTTAAAGCCGTTCGCATATCCGTTTCTATCGCCAGTTCGCTCATAAGGACTGGCATTTAAATGGCGCTCCCTTTCTATTAACATAGCCTCATTCATCAACCTGGAGACAAGCTTAGGTAAAGCTTCAAACCCCTCCATCGCTAAAACATGTATGGCTTCTTCGATTAAGTTCTCATTTTTATAGCAGCTCATTGTCATTCCTCTTTTTTGGTTAAGTTTACCTTAAAAGGAATTTCTAATCTGACTGAGTCGCCTGCTTATTTTCAGCAAGTCAATGGAATTTACAGAAAGGATGGCGCACTAGCTTTTCGTATTTATTCTCAGGATTCAAACCATATTGTGTTCTATGAGCCTCATCCGCAATCACAATAATATTTTCTCGCGCTGATAAGGTTTCATGGATGTTACCATCGATAGGGTGAAATTTTTGAATAGTTGTAAAGACAACTCCGCCTGATGCAACGTCGAGATGCTCTTTTAACTCACCTCTACTATTGATCTGTTTCGGTTCTTGCCTTAACAACTGTCTAGAGGCTGCAAAAGTATCAAACAGTTGATCATCTAAATCATTACGGTCTGTAATGACAACAACAGTTGGATTATCCATTTCAGCTACAATCTTCCCTGTAAAAAATACCATTGACAGTGATTTACCGCTGCCTTGTGTATGCCAAACAACACCGCCTTTACGGTCGCCAGCCTGGGAAGAAGATGTTTCAACGGAGCTATTCTGGTTACTATAACCAGCAGCAAACAAGGTGGCAGCAATTGCTTTATTAACAGCATAATACTGATGATAGCTCGCTAGTTTTTTTTCTTTTTCAATGCTGATGGTGCCGGTTTTTCTATCTTCTTTTTTAGTTTTTTCAAAAAGTATGAAATTTTTCATGCCTATCCGAAAAGCCCCTGTGAGACTTTAGGGGTCGCCTTAACACACGCTCCCAGTGCTCTAAAAAACATCGAATCTGGATCATGTCGTCGGTTAAATCTGAAAGTATACTCAGCTAAATATGAGCTGAGATATTTTGAATCTACGCCATGATGAGTACCAATAACCCATGATTTTGCATTTGAAATAAACTTATGTACCCAAGGTAGCCAGCTATCAAGAACCTCCTTATCGCCACTAACTGTTTTACTTTCAACTTTAACATGTTTTAAATTAGTAAAACTGGGGCTATTATCCGTATGTAGCACAGAGTTTTTCTCAACATTTTTGTCAACAAAATTTTGAGCATCCTCCTTATTTTCATTAGCAACAATGACTTTAGCAAAGCCAGCTTTAGATTTATTTCTGCCACAATGGTCAATCCAATCCTTTGACTCTATTGCTACAAGAACATCAGTTTGGTTACCAGTACACCTCTTTCCGAAAACTCCGCCATCTAACTCTATGATATCATTAAGATTATATTGATCATCTCGCTGCCTTAATGCCTCACGAATCTTATGTAACATTCTCCAAGCTGTATCATATGATTTCATTTCTAACTCTAATTGTAATTCTAAAGCTGAAATGCCACGCTTACCTTGCGTCATCAAACATAGCGCTTTAAGCCAAATCAGAATTGGTGTTTTGGAGTGCTGAAAAATTGTATTCGCTCTGAGGCGCACTTCAAAATGACATTCTTTACACTCTCGAATTTCTGGTGACTTCTTTTTGTGCTGGTAAAATTTATCATAGCAACATTTAGGGCAACAAAATTGTTTGCCGTCAAATTTAGCAAGCCAAACCCATGCTCGAGCTTTTTCTTCAGAATCTAGCTCAACCATAATTCTATTAGATTTCATTTGATTATATTGCATCTTCTTGCCTCCTCTAGGAAGCAAGATTAGCAAAAATATTACTTTACAGGGACTTTTCGGATAGGCATGAAATTTTTAATCAGATCAAGCAGGGTCTTTTTGTTCAACATGCCTATAATCAGTATTTCAAGTTGACTAACGAGGTTCGAGGCTTCTTTTTCACCATCAGATGTTTTCCAAGCCATAAAACGTGTCATTTCAGAGGATAACGTGCCAGCTCTAGCCTCTAAGCCATCTGAAATAATCGAAAAGCAATTAGTGCGAAATAAGGCAGGAATAGTTTGCTGATAAGTTTTTAATTGTCTAAATGCAGAATGAACGGTGGCTGATTCATCTGCTGGGTTTTTTAGCTCTATGATCACTAAAGGTAATCCATTAATAAAGAGCACGACATCAGGACGCTTATTGCGTTGATCATCTGTCACAGTAAATTGGTTTACAGCAAGAAAATCATTATTGTCAGGGTTATCAAAATCAATCAACCACACTAAGTCACCACGGGTTTCACTGTCTTTTTGATAGCTAACATTCACGCCCTCAGTTAACATTTGATGAAATGCCTCATTGTCATTAATGAGCTGCGTGGTGCTTATTCGTTCTATTTGCTTGATGGCATCTTCAATCATGCTGATTGATAGTGATGGATTAATCCTTATTAGCGCATTATAAAGCCTTTTTTCAAGTAGCGTTTCGCTTAAGTCAATTCTTTCTGGGGTGTCGCTATCAGGTGAAATTTGAGGCCCATAAATATACTCATAACCTTGATTCTTTAAAAGATCGATAGAAAATTGTTCTATCGATGATTCAGTCATCTTCACAGAGGTAATCTCCTTCATAATTCATTAGTTCTGTCGCATAGGCTGCTGGGTCAACGTTATAAAGAACCTCACTTGCGGTATAGGAGTACTCATCCATAGCAAACTCACCATGCCTATCATCCCGGTCATTATTAAAACTCATGTTGCTCTCATAATTCATATTAGAATAATCAGAATTTTTTTTCGCGTAGGGTTCTTCTGCCTCAATGCTTTTTATAAGAAAAGTAGAAATAATAGAAGTGGTCTCTATAAGAAAGTCTTTAGTTAGCTCATTAACCTTGCTGTTTCTCTCTTTTAATTGATTTAGTGTTTTCCCATGCGAGGTGACACCAACCTGATTTCGTAATTCAGCCATTTGCTGGCCAGCACTAAATAAGGACGTGGTAATAACAGCAATTGGTTGTTTTTTTTCATAACCAAGTGCTTCATAGGATTGCTTAATGAGCTTCGGTAGATTGATATTAGACTGCAAATCAACCCCTTTGATTTTACACACTTCTTTCCCAATGGACTCTAGAAGCGCTTTTGAATTTTCGATTGCTAAGCTGAAATCTGACGATAGGTTTGCCTCAATACGTTCAATATAGATGTCTAAAGCTGACCATCTCCCGTATTGTTGAATAAGTTGCTTAAGACTCTCCATTGATCATTAAACGTCCTGTTTATATTGAAATTCTAACTTTACCACTCATAAGATTAGGAAGCAGTATGTCACGAAGATGTGTTAACTTATTTAATTTTAAATTATTATTGCTAATTTTAGCAAAAAAGCCGATAACCTTGTGTTCAAAACTATCAATTAATGTTTGGGGGTATTTGCGAATATCTAGATCCATAATCTGCTGTGGATATATGTGCGGTTGCGCACTACCTGTTTGTTTTTTAAAAAGAGCAATTTGGTTAACTTTTAGAAAATTATAAATAAAGTAAATATTTTTAGTCACAGAAGAATCTATGTATGATGAATCAGATGACCACACACTTTCATAGTATAGTTTAATAAATCCCGCATTAGCGCCAGATGCACTAATAGTAATTACCGGCTTATCAGTATTTGCTCTATTATGGAAGCATGAGGGTTTTAATCCACCTGCTACAACTGGTATATCACCGCCCATTGCTTGAGATTTTGTTAAGTTTTCCCCTTTTTTAGGAATAAGATAAAATCCAAGTTTAGTTTCCACCCACTCATCCTTAGCTTCCTCAATAAACCACTGACGAAAAAGTGTTTCTGCTAATGATTCCAATGTCTTATTTTGGCGGTGTAATAAATCAATCTTATCATCAAGGCTTGATAGCACTTCGGCAATGGCTTTTTGTTCGGGGAGAGGGGGAAGATTAACTTTAAGCCTTTGAATAATCCCTTTTGTTATTGCTTTTCTCGTAGCGCCAACTTCAGCTTGACTTAATAAAGATTCTTTTTGATAAATAAGATTATATAAGAGGAAATCAGAATGTAATTTCTTTTCGTCTACTCTAATAATGGCGACATGTTGGTTAACTCTAGCGGGCAAAATGCTATTTAAAACTTTACAAACTCGAGCAACACTGTCACCAGTAATGTTTAATAAAACGTCATTCGGATTAACAATCACATTGTTTAGAGCAGCAGCCTGTTGATCATCAATAAACGCAAGGCCGTTTAATGAAAGTTCTAGATCAAGTATATTTTGACTCCTTATTAGAGATACGCCTTCATTTTTGTAAGAATTAGATCCCCCGCGAGGTGTCGCACCGCTGGCTATATGAAGCGTTAATTCAGCCAGCGTACATTCTCTCCACTCAACCATCAATATTCACCTTAACCAAATTCTCTAAAATACGCTGATTCAACACCTTTTCTTCTTCCATTTGCTGTTTTAGTTCAGTTTGCAAAGTAGTAAAGCGTTCTTTAAAATCAAAGTCATCTTCCACTTCTGCTAGCCCAACATAACGACCAGGCGTTAAGACATAATCTAGCTTAGTAACATCATCTACTGTTGCTGATTTACAAAATCCTTTTATATCTTCATACTGCCCGTCTTTTATTCGCCAAGCGTGGTAGGTGCTGCTAATTTTATTTATGTCATCAGACGAAAGCTCACGAGTACGCCTGTTAATAAGGTGTCCCATCTCTCTTGCATCAATAAAGAGGATCTCATTAGACCTGTCACGCAGTTTGGCATTTGCTTTGTTCCGCGTGAGAAACCAGAGACTTGCTGGTATTTGAGTATTTAGAAAAAGCTTGGCTGGCAAATTAACGATACAATCAACAAGTTTTTTATCAACTAATGCTTTTCTAATTTCACCCTCCCCAGACGTTTTTGAGGTTAGTGCACCCTTTGATAACACAAAGCCCGCTCGACCACTGGGTGATAAGTGATAAAGGAAGTGTTGTATCCATGCATAGTTAGCATTGCCAGAAGGTGGGTTACCGTACTGCCATCTACCATCATCACGCAATAAGTCACCACTCCAATCGCTATCATTAAAAGGTGGATTAGCAATCACATAATCTGCTTTTAGATCTTTGTGTGCATCATTTAAAAAAGACCCTTCATTATTCCATTTAACCTGTGAGCTATCGATACCCCGTATCGCAAGATTCATTTTTGCCAATCGCCAGGTCGTTTGATTACTCTCTTGCCCATAAATAGAAATATCATTTATTCTTCCTTGGTGATCAGCAACAAACTTTTCAGATTGTACAAACATACCACCTGAACCACAGCAAGGGTCAAAAACACGTCCATTGTATGGTTCTAACATTTCTACCAGAAGTTCCACAACACTTCTAGGGGTATAGAACTGGCCGCCTTTTTTCCCTCAGCAAGTGCAAACTCACCAAGAAAGTATTCAAAAACATGGCCCAACACATCGGCACTGCGACTTTTTGTTTCTTCCATTGCAACATTGCTTAATAGGTCAATGAGTGCGCCTAGATTGGTAGGATCTAAATTTCCTCGCGCATAAACTTTCGGTAAGACATTGCGTAGCGAATGGTTTTCTTTTTCAATTGAATCCATTGCCTCGTCAATTACTTTTCCTATAGTGGGTAGCTTTGCTTTTGCTTGTAGGTAAGACCAGCGTGCCTTTTCTGGAACAAAAAAAACATTTACAGCTCTGTATTCATCTCTATCTTCAGGATCTGCTCCCTCATATTCACCCGTGCCTTTTCTGAGTAATTGATAATGCTCATCAAATGAGTCTGAGATATATTTAATGAAAATCAGGCCTAGTACAACGTGCTTATATTCAGCTGCATCGATATTTTTCCTCAGTTTATCTGCGGCTCTCCAGAGTTTTTTTTCGATTGGTTCAGCCAACTTTTTTGATTGTTTCATGCGGTCTCTCATACTTAATAGTTAAAATAACTGATCCTTTTACCTTTCCTCCAAGTGATATCAAGTTAACTTAATAACACCACAGGCAATACGACCCCCACCGCCACCGAGTTTTTCTGGGTAATCTGAATAGTTATCTCCCATTGCGTGGATAACGAGACTGTGACCCTTGATTTCGCGCAATGTGACTCGTGGTGCTAAATTGGGTGTTATTGCCATACCTTGCTGATTAACAAACAAAACCGGAAGATCGCCTAAGTGTCCTTGTCGATAAGGCCCTGCGTGTTTACCTGTGTGGGTTGGATCAAAGTGACCACCTGCGTCAAACCCATTGTTTCCGCAATGTGGAAATTCATGGATATGAAAGCCATGAAGACCAGTAGTTAACCCATGTAGCTTGGGATAAATTAGTAAACCATAGGAAGAATCACGAAACTTCACTGTGCCTATTAATTTTCCTTCACCATGAGGTGCTACACGATAAACCGGCACAGTAATTTGGTGGACAGGATAATGGTGTTGGCGATAATAGAAGCGGGTGCTGCCTCTATATAATGTAGGCTATATTACTGCTGGCACGCCAAAATCATTGACCTTCTCCCAAAACTGATCCCATCTGCCTTTAGTCTTTACTAGTGTTCTCAAGCATAAAACGATTTTCATTCCCTTGTCTTTCCAGCGCATTCCTGATCCCCCTAATCTTTGTTTAACAATTGTTTTACATGCTGCTTCAGTGACGCCAGAGCCAATTGGTGCATTCTGCTTAATCAAATTATGATACGACATTCGCTTTTCTTTAATATTATTTTCAAAATACGTAATTGTTCCTTCTAGCTTTTCTCTAAGCGATTTATTCAGTTTTTTATTTACATGCTCTTTAAGCTCAGCAAGTATTCTACCTGCCGCACCTTTCTTGTGCTTTAAGTCATGACATCGCTCTTGGAGCCAAACATCACGCTCATCTCTTTCAGATTTTTTGGTAAATATTGCCTTTGATGCTTCACCGAGATATTCAGTTGCATGCCAAAAATCTAAAATTTGCGTATCAGTATGTTTTTTTAGAAATGGCCAATTATTTTTTGCTCCATCAGCAACGCCAATTGTTTTAGCATCAGGGTAATATTTCTTTTTCAGCTTTATTTCCTTTTCAAGCCTATTAAAGAATTCATCTTTTCCATATTCTGGTGATGCTGCAACGTAGGTTGTGTGCAGGCGTGCACCATGCTTATCATACATGGAAATAGTTCCAACCATGCTCTCTCTATAACCATCATCAACGGTGAGAACATATGCACCATCTAAGCTAATGCTTAGCATCTCAACGCCTGCATCAAGCTTTGGCTCTTCATATTCCCACTCAGCCTCTTTGGCTTGTGCAATACCGCCAACAAAATCAGTTGCCCGTTGCAAGTATGAATGTGAGATTTTACGGTTATGATTGACCTTGAGATCATCAATAACACTAGGAGCAGGTAAGTTTGAGTATTTATGTGAGATTATTTTTGCAAATCGCGGTGTTGATCCTTGGATAATTCTAGCCTTATCTTCTAAAGGACAAAAGATCTTCCCGCCTTTAGAGGTTTGATAAACATAACGCTTAACTCGAGCAACTCCATAAGGCGTTTGGTAATTTGCTTCATCTCTACTTCGTGCTGTTAGCTTTATTTTTCCAACATGGATAGGAGAGCCATCTGCATCAAACTTACTTAATGCTTTTTCAGTGGCTAATGTTCCAACCTCATTAAGCCCATCAAGAATTGCGTCCTCACATTCAAGCATAGATCCTTTTAGTGGAAGCTTGAGTTCAATAGTTAATTCATTATTTTCATCAGAGATAATTCTAGCTGACATCCAAACACCATCCTTCATCATGTTAAAGTGTATATTATGCTATATATTCTACATTATATAAAGGCAGCACCCATAGAAGCTTGATCCGTAACTGGTTAAAATTGATAAGCAAGCTACGATTGTAATCACACGAATACTCAAAATCCCTTTTACATTCATTCGCCCTCACTCCTTTGTTAAGTCACGACTCATCATCTGTGGTGGCAGTTATTGTTTGCATTTGATCGGTAGAATCAGCCGAAGCATGAGGCGGAGTATATTCCAATCGTAAGATGAGCCTGAAGCAGCATCTGAACAGATGTCACCATGATGGTCCATCGGTTAGTCTTCAGTGCTGATAGTATCAGCTATTTGCTCTTTTGTTATTTTCTCAAATAACGTCTTCTTTGCTTCCTGCATCTTTTGTGCAGATTCATGATCAGTCAGAGAATACGCTAATTTATCTAGTCGTTCAAAGGTTTCATTTTCCTTTAAATACTGCTCAGCATTTTCAATTGATTTGAACTTTTCGTAAGGGGTCATAATGGCCTCGTATGGGTAAAGTTTAGTTTGCTTACCCTTGCAATTAATGCTGGTTACAGGGAAGTAACAGGGTCTGTGAAAATTAATATAGTCGTTAAAATGCTGGTTATAGAATTCATTAATTTGCGGAGCAAAACGTTGCTGAATATGTATGTAGCCAAAATGCTTTCTAACAACCGAGCCATTTTTACTTTCCACCAAACCGTTGTCATTACTATGCCTTGGCCTCGATTTAGTGAGTTCAATAAATAACTTTTGCAATAGTTTAGCTACATGCTGATTAATGTACTCTGAGCCATTATCAGCATGTAAGCCTAACACTTTAAATGGAAAGGTATCGATTATTTGCTCTAAGACAGGGATTAAGTAAGCCTCACTAATTTTTTCAACAGCGCAGACTACTTCCATCTGTGTCACCTCGTGCTAGTGCGCCATCCTTTCTGTAAATTCCATTGACTTGCTGAAAATAAGCAGGCGACTCAGTCAGATTAGAAATTCCTTTTAAGGTAAACTTAACCAAAAAAGAGGAATGACAATGAGCTGCTATAAAAATGAGAACTTAATCGAAGAAGCCATACATGTTTTAGCGATGGAGGGGTTTGAAGCTTTACCTAAGCTTGTCTCCAGGTTGATGAATGAGGCTATGTTAATAGAAAGGGAGCGCCATTTAAATGCCAGTCCTTATGAGCGAACTGGCGATAGAAACAGATATGCGAACGGCTTTAAACCAAGGTTAATTAACACAGGTCAAGGTCAGCTTGAGCTACAGATACCGCAGGTTAGAGACTCCAATGAAGCCTTCTATCCATCAGTCTTAGAGCGAGGTGTACGCTCTGATAGAGCACTTAAGCTGGCTGTCGCTGAAATGGGTGCTGCCTCTATATAATGTAGGCTATATTACTGCTGGCACGCCAAAATCATTGACCTTCTCCCAAAACTGATCCCATCTGCCTTTAGTCTTTACTAGTGTTCTCAAGCATAAAACGATTTTCATTCCCTTGTCTTTCCAGCGCATTCCTGATCCGCCTAATCTTTGTTTAACAATTGTTTTACATGCTGCTTCAGTGACGCCAGAGCCAATTGGTGCATTCTGCTTAATCAAATTATGATACGACATTCGCTTTTCTTTAATATTATTTTCAAAATACGTAATTGTTCCTTCTAGCCTTTCTCTAAGCGATTTATTCAGTTTTTTATTTAGATGCTCTTTAAGCTCAGCAAGTATTCTACCTGCCGCACCTTTCTTGTGCTTTAAGTCATGACATCTCTCTTCGAGCCAAACATCACGCTCATCTCTTTCAGATTTTTTGGTAAATACTGCCTTTGATGCTTCGCCGAGATATTCAGTTGCATGCCAAAAATCTAAAATTTGCGTATCAGTATGTTTTTTTAGAAATGGCCAATTATTTTTTGCTCCATCAGCAACGCCAATTGTTTTAGCATCAGGGTAATATTTCTTTTTCAGCTTTATTTCCTTTTCAAGCCTATTAAAGAATTCATCTTTTCCATATTCTGGTGATGCTGCAACGTAGGTTGTGTGCAGGCGTGCACCATGCTTATCATACATGGAAATAGTTCCAACCATGCTCTCTCTATAACCATCATCAACGGTGAGAACATATGCACCATCTAAGCTAATACTTAGCATCTCAATGCCTGCATCAAGCTTTGGCTCTTCATATTCCCACTCAGCCTCTTTGGCTTGTGCAATACCGCCAACAAAATCAGTTGCCCGTTGCAAGTATGAATGTGAGATTTTACGGTTATGATTGACCTTGAGATCATCAATAACACTAGGAGCAGGTAAGTTTGAGTATTTATGTGAGATTATTTTTGCAAATCGCGGTGTTGATCCTTGGATAATTCTAGCCTTATCTTCTAAAGGACAAAAGATCTTCCCGCCTTTAGAGGTTTGATAAACATAACGCTTAACTCGAGCAACTCCATAAGGCGTTTGGTAATTTGCTTCATCTCTACTTCGTGCTGTTAGCTTTATTTTTCCAACATGGATAGGAGAGCCATCTGCATCAAACTTACTTAAAGCTTTTTCAGTGGCTAATGTTCCAACCTCATTAAGGCCGTCAAGAATTGCATCCTCACATTCAAGCATGGATCCTTTTAGTGGAAGCTTGAGCTCAATAGTTAATTCATTATTTTCATCAGAGAGAATTCTAGCTAACATCCAAACACCATCCGTAATCAAGTTAAAGTGTATATTATGCTATATTTTCTACATTATATAAAGGCAGCACCCCTGCAAACATAATCAGAATAAATCTATCGTAAGCGATCCAGCAAGTACACCCTAGTCAACTAGTTAAATTCATGTGACTGTATGCTTCCGCAAATAGTAACAAGGAGCTTACGGTATGTCAGCAACAAATCCTGAAAATGAAAATGCTACTTACACAGATGCTTATTGGGAAAAACACCTTTCCGACTTTAAGCAAAGCAAGTTAACCAAAGCGAAATACTGCCGAGAGAATAACGTACCTTACACGCAGTTTCTCTATCGTTTGAGAAGAGAACAGCAAAAAACGCTAGCAAAGGTTGTTTGCGTGTCTGAGCAGCCAGCACAACCAGTGGCTGTCATGCAGGTCAACTCACACATACAGATTAGCTTTTATGACCAGGATAGCTTAGCGTCTTTGATTCAGAGGCTTTGCTAATGTTTCAGAACTGGAAAACACCGATCTGGTTTTATCGTACCCCTGTGGACTTTAGAAAACAGATTGATGGCCTAGTAATGCTGATTGCCGATCATCTCTCAATGACCCCAAGCTCAGGCCAGCTATTTCTTTTTCGTAACAGGCAGCGCGATAAAATAAAATTACTTTGGTACGACCAAAATGGTTTTTGGCTTTGCTACAAACGATTAGAAAAAGGTAAGCTGAAGTTCCCTAGCGAAGCAGATGAGACTATCGAGTTGACCCAAGATCAGTTAAGCTGGTTATTGTCAGGTTTAAACTGGATGAAGCAAAAGTCATTACCCAAAGTCTCTCCCGAGTTTTTTTACTAAAATGGCAAAAAAAGTCTTGACAGGTTTTTTCTGTGTTTTTTGATTTTACACGTGATTTTAATGCTTGTTTTATATCCTTAGCCCAGGCTTTGTGAGATCCGCTAGGAGTTGAAAAGAAAACATCACAATGACCAGCTACCCCAAAAAAGTAATATGCGCTAACCAAGCGCCTGAGGAAGAAAATATTGCACTTAAAATGTCATGGTACACTTTGCAGTAGTTACTTGAATGAGAAACGCAATGCAAACAGTCCCTAGTGAGCTTTTCTATCAACAAGTCGGAATAAATGAAAAGCTTTGTCATAAGCTTGAAATAGAACATGCTCGTGTTGAACAGTATGCCGAGGCTTATCCCAACTTTGCCCTTTCTAAAATTAAACCTATCCAAATCAATGACTTACATTTTAAAAAAACGTTTAGGGTCACTACAACTTAACAAATTGTTTTTTCAGTGTGCCCGGGTTGTGAATTCATGCCTAACGATTTATAGATCACAACTTGCTCTGGAGTTGCCTTTGAGGTTCTTCTAACAGAAAGTAGTTTATTATTTTCAAGCCGCATCGTAGTCGTGATACGAACCTGAGTGCTAAAAATCTGCCGTATAGTTTGCCAGCTACTATCAATGCTCTGCAATTTAAGTTGATGGCGAATAGTGTGTAGTAAGTGATAAGCAAGAATACTAATAAACAGATGGGCATCAACTCGCTCTGGCTTTTGATGGTAGATAGGACGCAGGCCTAACTCTGATTTTAATGATCTGAATGCCGATTCAACATCAGTTAGAGTTGTATAGATTCTCCAAATTGTTTTTTCATCTAAATCCATTCTGTTACTACGCAAACAATATGCGCCCAGATTCTCAGAGTTAACTTTACTCCAACTGATTTTCGTAACCTTATCAGCCTCTGAATCAAGCGTGATAGTGTATCGACCTGAAACACGTTTATGGCGCTCCTTTATTCGACCTAAACGCAAGGTTACTTTCTCAATTGCTTTCATTCCAGTTTTTTTAGTGAGTCCATTAGCTAACTTAATTAATTCCTCTTCGAAACGAGTCTCAGCCTTACTAATCATATTTAAGCTTTTTTCTTCCTTAGCCTGAGAATGGCAGTACAGTAAGACTTCATTTGCTTCAGTATCTTTAATTAATTGCGCTGTAACCGTATTATTTACTGATTCTTTTACTAGCACTTTATCAATGTTTTCATCGACAACAGGCAATGCTCTACGGCTCACTACAATATAATGGAAACCTTTTTCAGTAAGCCATGAAATATTTTCTTCAGTTGCAAAACCAGCATCTAAGACAATTGTTGCCTCTGGCTGTGCATGAAGCTCAGTTAGCATTTCGGATAATGTTTTAGGCTCGCTAACATTCCCTTTGAAAAATTCACTGCGTTGCGGGAACCCTGAGCCATCCAGCACGAGCCCTAGAGAAACAAGCGGACAATCAGACCGCTTCTCCTTTGATCGACCATGCTGTGCGTGATCATTCTGTAATGCTCTACCCTCAAAGTAGGTATTGGTTATATCGTAGAGAGTGATCACCTGATTTAAACTAAAGAGATTTTTCTCACGTTCGAATAATTGATCTTCAATCATTTGCTTATGTTTGAGTAACTCATCAGCAGTCTTATAGAATTTCTTGAGTGATAGTTCTGAGAAATCAGTACCCAGTAATTCATCTAACGCACTTTGATTGCTTAAATAATAGTGCGTACTTAAATCACTTCCTGGGGCAACTAGCCGCCCAATGATGGTAGCAAGCATCAGGTGACATTGTTTTTGATTAAAGCCCAAAGCCCTGAACAATTCCTCAAGTTGTAATTGCCTGGCAGCATGTAAGCCCAACGCCTCAGCTCCAACGTGTCGTATGTCCGCGCTCTCAATGGAGTTAACATCCACTGTTTTAAAGTCAGGTTCTACCGCGCTTACTGAATTAACAGCGATACTTGTCTCATTGTCATCAGCAAACCTAGAGCGAATGCGTTTTACATACATTTGCGCCTGTTTTTCGAGATGTGCTGGTATTGAAATTAACGTGCCTTGACCCGTTAAAATTTCCTCAATACGGTCAGCAAGCAATTTCCAACTGTCCTTCTTTACTGAAAAATTCGCACCAAGATTTAAAATCAGTCTTTGACGTACTTTGCCGTCAGCAGTGCGATGAGTATCAACAAGTCGGTAGGTTGCGTAAGACTTACCTGTCCGAGGACTCTTTTGTGTAGAGGTTCGAATATACATAACTCAATACTCTCATCACTTCACCAGCCCATGCAACCCCTTATTGCCATTATGTGTCACTACATTCGAGAATTCACGTTTCTAGGCAAGTAAAATCAATGGGTTGAGTTAAAAATAGTGATGAAATTTTTGATTTTCAGGGTGAAATGGCCAAACTTGGGTTATGATCATTTGAAGATACAATTTGCTAAGCTCCAACGACAGCATTTTGGTAGTAAATCTGAGCGCTACATAGAAGATCAGTTGCCACTCTTCGGTGATCTCTCAACACCGGAGGATCAAGAAGATGATGAAGCAGTTGTTGTCTCTTCTCACAAACGTAAGAAGAAGGTCAAGAATGAATTACCTGTGACGGTGAGAATCATTCCAGTACCTGATGACCAGCGTATTTGTCCTTGCGGTAAAGAAAAATGCCCAATGGGTTTTGAGACTAAAAAAATACTGAACTACAAACCAGCTGTCTTTGAAATGATTGAAGAGCGCCGTGAAAAACTAGGCTGTGATTGCGAGCAAGGTGGTGTTACGGTTGCACCTAAGCCTTTACATATCCTACCTAAGGCCGAGGCGTCTGAATCATTACTAGCGCATTTAGTGTCTAGTAAAATCAGGGATAGACAACCCTTTTATCATTTAGAAAAACAACTACGCTCACAATACGGCGTCAATCTATCCAGGCAAACTATGTCACGTTGGTTTATTGAGCTGACTAAACCTTTACAGCCGATTTATAATCTATTGAAGGATGAGCTGCTGGATTATGAAATAGCAAGTTGTGACGCCACTAAACTACAAGTCTTAAAAGAGCCTGGTCGACGGCCACAAACTAAGTCACTGATTCATTGCATGCGAGGTGGTGCTCCTGGTCGTGAGGTTATCCTGTTTGCCTATACGCCAAGTGACCACAGTGAGTTTCTAGTAGAATGGTTTCAAGGGTGGACTGGCAAGCTTCATACTGATGCAAGCCCTATATTCGACCAATTAGAAAATACCGGCGTTACGATCATTGCGCGCAACCTTCATGCCCGCAGGAAATTTGAAGAGATCACCAAGGCGACCAAAAAGAATGGGTTAGCCGCTCATGCTATGCGGGTCTATAAAAAACTCTACCGGATTGAAAGAAAGGCGAAAGAAGAAGAGATGTCGCCTGAGCAACGCCTTGCGCTTCGGCAGAAAGAATCAAAACCGATTATGGATGAGTACAAGGAGTGGCTAGAGGAGTATTATCCAAAGGTTCTACCACAATCTCATCTTGGCAGGGCAATGGAATATGTCATCAAGCATTGGGAAAACATGACTCGGTTTCTTGATGATGGTAGATGTGAGATTGATAACAATCACACAGAGAGAGACATTAAGCTCTTAGTGCTTGCAAGGAAGAACTTTCTATTTTGCGACACAATGCCAAGCGCTAACGCACTAGCAATGCATGCAAGTCTAGCTCTAACTGCTGAACTGCATCATCACAATGTCTGTCGATACTTCACCTATCTTTATGAGCGCCTACCACATTGCAAAACATTAGAAGATATTGAGGCACTGCTGCCATGGAATGTGCCGCCGGATAGCACCTAGCACGTGTTAGCTACGGAAGCAAGGACGCCCGTGGATCGCTTACAGATGTTTCACTGTCCCGGGTTATGGAGATACCCGAACTATGCGTAAGAAATACCACATAAACAACCATGATTTTATCATATTATATTAACAATGAGCGATTATCATGAAACATATTGTTGATTGTTTTGAGGAAACTTAGTTATGGGTGCTGGCTCTGATTTAAAAGATAAAATTAAACGTGATACAGGAATTACAGTATATAAAATTACTGATTATGAGGTTGAAGACGCTAACAAACTTTATGACTTATTAACAGATGAAACCAATCAAATAAAGAGTTGGTTGTTATCTATTTCTCAGAATGGTAGAGAAACTATACCGTTTGACATAGCGGTAAATTTAGCTAGCGACAAACAAGTACTAAATTACCTTACTTCAATGGTTCAATCCAAACATATTTCAATTTCAAATAATACAGATTTAAAATTGATTAGGGATATTATTGTATCTTCACGCCCAGATTATTTCACTTGCTTATTGTTAGTAGCAAGAAATAATGATCTTGACGCCTTATATAACATGGTAGTAATGGATATACAAGCTAGTGGCTATCGGGAAGACAGAGCTAGTCGATACTATGACAGCATTATTGCTGTAGCTAATGGTAATAACGGTATGATAAGTCATGACCAGCTGAGATGGTTATCAAACCAAAGTCAAAGTTTTCAAAGTATGATGAACTCTATAGCAGGAGCGCAAAGTAACAGCATCAATCAAGAGGGCCTTAAAAAATTACATGATGATCCTAGTAAAGACTCATTTTATAATGATGTAGATGTTTTATCTATATTTAATAAACGTGGCGTTGTGGGTCTTAGCCACGCTAATTCTTTATACGATACGGCAATAGCGCTTTACGAGAAAGAGATTAAGCTGGGTAATGCCTCTGCGATGCGTAATCGCGCATATATGCATCAACTCGGCCTGGGTGGCTTAAAAGATTACGCGGCGGCAATAGCGCTTTACGAGCAAGCGATTAAGCTGGGTGATGCCCGTGCGATGAGTGGCCGCGCATATATGCATGAACACGGCCTGGGTGGCTCAAAAGATTACGCGGCGGCAATAGCGCTTTACGAGCAAGCGATTAAGCTGGGTGATGCCTATGCGATGAATAACCGCGCATATATGCATCAACACGGCCTGGGTGGCTCAAAAGATTACGCGGCGGCAATAGTGCTTTACGAGAAAGCGATTAAGCTGGGTAATGCCACTGCGATGCGTAATCGCGCATATATGCATCAACAAGGCCTGGGTGGCTCAAAAGATTACGCGGCGGCAATAGCGCTTTACGAGAAAGCGATTAAGCTGGGTAATGCCACTGCGATGAGTGGCCGCGCATATATGCATCAACACGGCCTGGGTGGCTCAAAAGATTACGCGGCGGCAATAGTGCTTTACGAGCAAGCGATTAAGCTGGGTAATGCCTATGCGATGCGTAATCGCGCATATATGCATCAACACGGCCTGGGTGGCTCAAAAGATTACGCGGCGGCAATAGTGCTTTACGAGCTAGCGATTAAACTGGGTAATGCCTCTGCGATGCGTAATCGCGCATATATGCATGAACACGGCCTGGGTGGCTCAAAAGATTCCGCGGCGGCAATAGCGCTTTACGAGAAAGCGATTAAGCTGGGTAATGCCACTGCGATGCGTGACCGCGCATATATGCATCAACTCGGCCTGGGTGGCTCAAAAGATTACGCGGCGGCAATAGTGCTTTACGAGCAAGCGATTAAGCTGGGCAATGCCTCTGCGATGAGTGACCGCGCATATATGCATGGACACGGCCTGGGTGGCTCAAAAGATTACGCGGCGGCAATAGTGCTTTACGAGCAAGCGATTAAGCTGGGTAATGCCTATGCGATGCGTAATCGCGCATATATGCATCGACACGGCCTGGGTGGCTCAAAAGATTACGTGGCGGCAATAGTGCTTTACGATCGAGCGGTTGTATCGTTCAGCAACTTCCTAGATCGCGAAATAAGCGATCTTCTGAGCACTGGTAGTCAATTCTTTACGCCGAATAACTTAATAAATGCTCTTCTTCCACGATTGAAAACTGGAGAAACGGTTTCTACTTCTATTTATCAGTGGTTAATAAGGCATAAAAAAGAGTTACTGAAACAGATTTTAGTTGGCGAGGATGATGATACAGAAAAGTATAAAGTAATTCATTCTGCACTTACTGATCAGGACCATGTTTTATATAAAATATTTTACAAAAAGACTGGGTTTACACCTGTGAGCGTGGATAAGCCAAAATCAAATTTAGGACAGCTTAGAATAAAACATGATGAGCTTGCTACAAATCTTAACCTTCCTGTATATGACGCAGGTAAATTTATGTCTAACAGTTCAGCGTCTTTTTTTACGAATGCTTCTACTGCTAAAGTTGATACCTGTTGCGAACCAAGAGATGCTGTAGATGATTGTGAAGGATATGGGTCGGTTTTTAATAGTATTACAGATGCAGGATTGTAAGAGCCTACCTGGAAAAGAGAAGGCTCTCTTGGGTTTTATTAGTATCCGTTCAATATCAGCATGATTTGAAAATAATTCAAAAAGTTCTTGACAGCTTTTTCGTGCAAATTTGGAAATTTTATATTGGAATCATCGTGTGTCATAAAAGCATGATGTGCGCTCTATAACAACGCTGTATGCCCGGATTATTTTTTCATCGATCAGGTTCATGGCTTAAAAATAATTTCAGCAGTACGGCCATCTGTGTGGGGAAAATTTACCTTTTCAAACCCGTGGTATACTCTTCCTATGAAAAAACAACCTGACAAATCAGTTTTAGCCGATCTCATTGAGAGATTTAATAATACTGTTACACCAACAGCACTAGAAACAGATTTTAGCAATGTATGTGAAAGTCAGGCTGAGAAAATCATAAAGCTAGAAGACAAGGTGCAATCGTTAAATAACGCATTAAATAAACATAAAGGTGAGCAAGGAAAGCCTAATGTTAGAAAGCAAACGCGCGCTAACAAGGACAAGGATCATTCCTCCGAGAAGGATAGAAAAGGAAATAAAACCAATAAAACTAGAAAGCCAAAATCGATAGAGCGTTATTTTGTCTGTAAAAACCAACTTCAGTACTTAGAAAAACCTTTAAAATTCTAAATGGCACTCTATTGTACCTGTCTCATCGCATAATATCTTAAATTAATTATGCTAATCAATCTAAAAAATTATTTATACCTCAAATTTTTCTCCTCTCAAAATAAATTATTAACTTTTAGGTAATAGCAATTATATCTCGTTAATAAGAACAAGAATGATCTATCCTAAAACCCTATGAAGCCTTATTATTCACTTCAACTTAAGTATCTAGGTGATCCGCTCCACTGGTCATCAATTTCCACTAAAACAGCTGATACGAGCCTTAGGCACGATTCAGTATTAGGGAAAATTCCAACTGTATGCGTCCTTCTTTTTACCTCTCTGTTTACGCGCTCAGCTATGTTACTGGTTCTTAATCTTTTTTGATGCAGCCTGTCAAAGTTCATCACTACTAAGCCCTCCGGTATATTCACTTCCAACCAAGAAGAAAGCTCTGGTGCTGTTTGCTGATATTTATCTACCGCCATAGCCAATAGTCTTTCCGACTCATGAATGTTTGAGGCATTAAATATAGCTGTAATCTCCTCAGCTACTGGTTCCTTCATTGAGCGCTTTGGTATGTGAGCCTGAGCATTTTTCTGCAAATGAAATTGGCAGCGTTGCCAAGGAACACTGGGGAACACAGCTCTTCTAGCGGCTTTTAGGCCAGTATGAGCGTCGCTAGTAATCAACTCAATACCATGTATACCTCGCTCAACCAACTGCTGAAGAAAATCACGCCAATGTACCTCAGCCTCTGATAACGCAACAGAAACACCTAGCACTGTTCTCTTGCCGGTTGATTCATCAAAGCCATAGGCTATCAATACCGCACAGTCTTGTACTGTGCCGCTAGTGCGCACCTTCTCATAACGTGCATCTAGCCAAAGATATTTTATCTTTCCTAACGGCTTATTTCGCCATTTCTTTAAATCTTCATCCAACAATTTAGCGCAACGGCTTACCTCTGTGCTTGAAATATCTGTTCCACAGAGTTGCTTTAGCACCTTTTCAACTTTGCGCGTGGAAACCCCATGCACATACATTTCAGCGACAGCCAGCTTAAGTGCTCTATCAGAGCGTACACCTCGCTCTAAGACTGATGGATAGAAGGCTTCATTGGAGTCTCTAACCTGCGGTATCTGTAGCTCAAGCTGACCTTGACCTGTGTTAATTAACCTTGGTTTAAAGCCGTTCGCATATCCGTTTATATCGCCAGTTCGCTCATAAGGACTAGCATTTAAATGGCGCTCCCTTTCTATTAACATAGCCTCATTCATCAACCTGGAGACAAGCTTAGGTAAACCTTCAAACCCCTCCATCGCTAAAACATGTATGGCTTCTTCGATTAAGTTCTCATTTTTATAGCAGCTCATTGTCATTCCTCTTTTTTGGTTAAGTTTACCTTAAAAGGAATTTCTAATCTGACTGAGTCGCCTGCTTATTTTCAGCAAGTCAATGGAATTTACAGAAAGGATGGCGCACTAGCCCAAAATCTAGTAAAAAAAATCTCGAAGTCTCTAATACAGTGACACTAACAATTAATCCAGATTCGCTGCCCAGCGATGCTGTGCCAAATGGCTCTAAGAAAACACTTATCCAGGATATAAAAATTGCTGCTAATAACACTCTTTTTTTGCGCCAACAATATTACTCCCCTTCTGAAAACAAACACTATACAGCACCTCTGCCAACTGGTTATGAGGGCCAGTTCGGCCCTACTATTAAAAGCTGGACAAGCTTCCTAAATACTCAAGGTGGTATGACGCTAGAAAGCCTTGAGACATTTTATAAAACCGCCAACATAGATATTAGTAAATCAACCATCCATAGCTTCACAATTAAAACACCTACGATACTTGAGCCCGAGAAGGTAGAAGTTGTGAAGGCAGGTTTACAATCCACGAACTACCAGCACCTAGATGACACCAACGCTAGAGAGGATGGGAAAAACCGTTATGTTAATGTATTGGGGGGTGCTGCCTTTATATAATGTAGAAAATATAGCATAATATACACTTTAACTTGATTACGAATGGTGTTTGGATGTTAGCTAGAATTCTCTCTGATGAAAATAATGAATTAACTATTGAGCTCAAGCTTCCACTAAAAGGATCCATGCTTGAATGTGAGGATGCAATTCTTGACGGCCTTAATGAGGTTGGAACATTAGCCACTGAAAAAGCTTTAAGTAAGTTTGATGCAGATGGCTCTCCTATCCATGTTGAAAAAATAAAGCTAACAGCACGAAGTAGAGATGAAGCAAATTACCAAACGCCTTATGGAGTTGCTCGAGTTAAGCGTTATGTTTATCAAACCTCTAAAGGCGGGAAGATCTTTTGTCCTTTAGAAGATAAGGCTAGAATTATCCAAGGATCAACACCGCGATTTGCAAAAATAATCTCACATAAATACTCAAACTTACCTGCTCCTAGTGTTATTGATGATCTCAAGGTCAATCATAACCGTAAAATCTCACATTCATACTTGCAACGGGCAACTGATTTTGTTGGCGGTATTGCACAAGCCAAAGAGGCTGAGTGGGAATATGAAGAGCCAAAGCTTGATGCAGGCATTGAGATGCTAAGTATTAGCTTAGATGGTGCATATGTTCTCACCGTTGATGATGGTTATAGAGAGAGCATGGTTGGAACTATTTCCATGTATGATAAGCATGGTGCACGCCTGCACACAACCTACGTTGCAGCATCACCAGAATATGGAAAAGATGAATTCTTTAATAGGCTTGAAAAGGAAATAAAGCTGAAAAAGAAATATTACCCTGATGCTAAAACAATTGGCGTTGCTGATGGAGCAAAAAATAATTGGCCATTTCTAAAAAAACATACTGATACGCAAATTTTAGATTTTTGGCATGCAACTGAATATCTCGGCGAAGCATCAAAGGCAGTATTTACCAAAAAATCTGAAAGAGATGAGCGTGATGTTTGGCTCGAAGAGAGATGTCATGACTTAAAGCACAAGAAAGGTGCGGCAGGTAGAATACTTGCTGAGCTTAAAGAGCATCTAAATAAAAACCTGAATAAATCGCTTAGAGAAAAGCTAGAAGGAACAATTACGTATTTTGAAAATAATATTAAAGAAAAGCGAATGTCGTATCATAATTTGATTAAGCAGAATGCACCAATTGGCTCTGGCGTCACTGAAGCAGCATGTAAAACAATTGTTAAACAAAGATTAGGCGGATCAGGAATGCGCTGGAAAGACAAGGGAATGAAAATCGTTTTATGCTTGAGAACACTAGTAAAGACTAAAGGCAGATGGGATCAGTTTTGGGAGAAGGTCAATGATTTTGGCGTGCCAGCAGCAATATAGCCTACATTATATAGAGGCAGCACCCGTATTGGGTAATGAGTATTATTCAGCTTACTTTACGCTGACCAGTAAAAGTCGATTAAGCGTCATTGAAATGTTAAGCAAAGACCACTTTGGGTTCACATTAAATGAGGCCGCTTTTAATTTACTGGCTACTATGAACTTACCCCACAAGGTAATCGAAAGCTTAAAGGTATTTCACTCATCGACTATCTTAAACAGTAAGGAGCTGGAAGTTATTCTTGATAAGGTATTAGGTGATAAAAAATTTCCAAAATATAGAAAGCTGATTACTGATGCGGCAGCTATCTCAACATATAGAAAGAGTCCTTATGCGATAGAAACACTCATTACCGATGATGCGCCACAGTTTAAGCTCATTACTGAATCACTCGCCTTGTGCTGGGTTCATGAGGGTAGGCATTATAAAAAGCTGACGCCAATTTTTAAGAAGCACCAAGACTCTGTTGACAGCTTCTTGGATAGGTTTTGGGATTATTATCATAAGCTCATTGAATATAAAAAGAACCCAGGGCAAGATGAGATAGATAAGCTATCCAATGAGTTTACTGAGTTATTCTCAACAATCACTGGCTACGAGAAACTAGATAAAAAAATTGAGCTCACCTTAAAAAAGAAAAGGCAGCTATTGTTAGTGCTGGAAAAGCCAGAGCTTCCTCTACATAACAATCCAGCAGAGTTGATGGCTCGGAAGCAGGCTAGAATGCGCGATGTACACCTTCATACTATGAGTGAAGAAGGAACGAAAGCTAAGGATACAATGGTTACAATTACTGAGACATGTAAAAAGCTAGCAGTTAATGTCTTCGATTATATATATGACAGAATTACAAAAAACTATTCTATGCCTTCGCTAGCGGAATTAATTACCATCCGCTCATCACAGGCGCAGTAAACT
The DNA here is from genome assembly GCA_965196985.1 of Gammaproteobacteria bacterium. GTDB lineage: Bacteria > Pseudomonadota > Gammaproteobacteria > UBA12402 > UBA12402 > 2-12-FULL-35-23. The sequence continues at coordinate 43,639 of CBDALO010000198.1, forward strand.
AAAGAGAGCGCAGCATGAGCATCATGCTGAAATAAGACGGATACTTTTATTATATAGTTCCGGTGAGTTGGTGTGACAGCCTTTTAACTTAAAACTACTCTAGTTGCTTCTAAAATCCAAGCAACTGGAGAGCCAACGCGCGAGGCAGGAAAGCCGAGGGTTCAGTATATTCCAATCGTAAGATGAGCCTGAAGCAGCATCTGAACAGATGTCACCATGATGGTCCATCGGTTAGTCTTCAGTGCTGATAGTATCAGCTATTTGCTCTTTTGTTATTTTCTCAAATAACGTCTTCTTTGCTTCCTGCATCTTTTGTGCAGATTCATGATCAGTCAGAGAATACGCTAATTTATCTAGTCGTTCAAAGGTTTCATTTTTCTTTAAATACTGCTCAGCATTTTCAATTGATTTGAACTTTTCGTAAGGAGTCATAATGGCCTCGTAAGGGTAAAGTTTAGTTTGCTTACCCTTGCTATTAATGCTGGTTACAGGGAAGTAACAGGGTCTGTGAAAATTAATATAGTCGTTAAAATGCTGGTTATAGAATTCATTAATTTGCGGGGCAAAACGTTGTTGAATATGTATGTAGCCAAAATGCTTTCTAACAACCGAGCCATTTTTACTTTCCACCAAACCGTTGTCATTACTATGCCTTGGCCTCGATTTAGTGAGTTCAATAAATAACTTTTACAATAGTTTAGCTACATGCTGATTAATGTACTCTGAGCCATTATCAGCATGTAGGCCTAACACTTTAAATGGAAAGGTATCGATTATTTGCTCTAAGACAGGGATTAAGTAAGCCTCACTAATTTTTTCAACAGCGCAGACTACTTCCATCTGTGTCACCTCGTCAACAGCATTAATATGATAAACACCCTTGATTTTATCCATATCTCCTTGGTGCACTGTATCAATACGTATAAAGCCAGGCCTACCCTCTGGAGTTGGTTTTCGCCTTTTACCAATAGAAACCTGCGTTGCTTTAGTTTTATTAAAGTGTCGCCGTTTGCGCTGGTAGGTTTCAGTTTGTCGAAGATTGTAAAGATGAGAGACTGAGATAAAAGCAAGACGCGCATAACGCTTATCTCCAAACAAATGAAAGGCTCTCTCGCAAAGTTTTTTTGTGGTAGGCCCGCTAAGCGTTTGATGAACCTGATCCGTTTCAGCTAACAACCAAGTATCCTCATGCGTATAGATTAAGCTAAACTTATTTCTAGGTGATCGTTGCTTAACAACAACTTTTCCTGACTTTTGATACTGAGCAATTAGCCTAGTAATTTGTGAACGTGAGTAACCAGTCATTCGTTGCAGGTAATCACGAATCAATCCTTTGTCCTTTTTGCACATACCGCAATAAGCAAATTTTTTTAATAGACCTTCTGCGAAACTAAATACTGGGCGAGCTTATGCTCGTTTGTAGTTTTAGAATCCGGCTTGAAGATTGAGAATCCCAGCAATAATATTAAATCTCATATTGTGTTTTCTGCGAAAATTCCTATACACCTCCCCAAGAATGCGGAATTTTTTAAATTTTGAGAATTGATGTTCAACCCTAATACGGATCTTGCTGTGATTACGGTTATCCTCTTTTTGTTGAGTAGTTAATTTGCCGCCTTTGGGCTTTTTATGAGGTAAGTTAACCAAGGGGTCAGTATGTTGAATTCCTTGGTATCCTAGATCAGCATATTTTTCTGCTGGTGGCAGTGGGCTGCCACGTTGTCGGATCTTAATATCATGAACCCTCCCAGGCATTGTTTGAGAGACGTTGATTATTTTTCCGGATGTACTCATTGCTATCTCCGCCTTTTGAGTATGTCTTTTCTTTTTACCAGAATAATAATCTTTACGTGGCTTCTTCTTTTTGGGGCGCTGAATAGGCTGCTCCGTTACATCCATTAATATAGCGCAAACCGCATCTTCTGTTAGGGTTCTGTCTTTTTTAATATGAATATGCTTGGCCACTAAGGGTTCTAAGCGTTTAAATAAGCGGCAGACATTACTGTCATCCAAACCAACAAAGTAACCTAAGAATTCATGTGTTACATAAGTGCGATAGTACATCATGAGAAGCAAAAGGCGATCATGGTGCGTGGTGAGTTTCGGGCGCCTTCCCAGCTTACTAAACTCATCATCAAGTGATGACTTCACTTGTTGGTGTATCGTTTCAAAATCATCAAGGGTCAAACCAGTTAACTTTTTAAAAATACGCGGGCGGTTACTGAGTTGCTGATAGCTTAATAGCATATGCCTTTCCATGAATGATTATTAATCAGGCAATTATAAGCAAATTTTAGCTAGTTTCTAGAACTGCCCTTAGTTACGCAGAAGGTCTAATGTGTTCGTAACCCATAGGTAAGATTCTGCTCGTGATGTAGCTTCAAAGGTAAGCTGGGTTGATGAGGATAGAAATTGCTCAATCTGGGCAAGTGTGTTTAATTCTATGTCGTTCATATTGGTATTCATCCACATAGGATGAACGATCACGCAACAACTTCAGACCCACTTTGCATTGGAAAGTGGGGGTCAGGCTCATCTTGCATTGGAAGAGACTGGTTCTGTCGCAAATTAATGGGATATAATACCGACCAAATTTAGCATTGAATAATAATGGAGTTATTTCGATTAGCCCAAGTTTGGCCATTTCACCCTGAAAATCAAAAATTTCATCACTATTTTTAACTCAACCCATTGATTTTACTTGCCTAGAAACGTGAATTCTCGAATGTAGTGACACATAATGGCAATAAGGGGTTGCATGGGCTGGTGAAGTGATGAGAGTATTGAGTTATGTATATTCGAACCTCTACACAAAAGAGTCCTCGGACAGGTAAGTCTTACGCAACCTACCGACTTGTTGATACTCATCGCACTGCTGACGGCAAAGTACGTCAAAGACTGATTTTAAATCTTGGTGCGAATTTTTCAGTAAAGAAGGACAGTTGGAAATTGCTTGCTGACCGTATTGAGGAAATTTTAACGGGTCAAGGCACGTTAATTTCAATACCAGCACATCTCGAAAAACAGGCGCAAATGTATGTAAAACGCATTCGCTCTAGGTTTGCTGATGACAATGAGACAAGTATCGCTGTTAATTCAGTAAGCGCGGTAGAACCTGACTTTAAAACAGTGGATGTTAACTCCATTGAGAGCGCGGACATACGACACGTTGGAGCTGAGGCGTTGGGCTTACATGCTGCCAGGCAATTACAACTTGAGGAATTGTTCAGGGCTTTGGGCTTTAATCAAAAACAATGTCACCTGATGCTTGCTACCATCATTGGGCGGCTAGTTGCCCCAGGAAGTGATTTAAGTACGCACTATTATTTAAGCAATCAAAGTGCGTTAGATGAATTACTGGGTACTGATTTCTCAGAACTATCACTCAAGAAATTCTATAAGACTGCTGATGAGTTACTCAAACATAAGCAAATGATTGAAGATCAATTATTCGAACGTGAGAAAAATCTCTTTAGTTTAAATCAGGTGATCACTCTCTACGATATAACCAATACCTACTTTGAGGGTAGAGCATTACAGAATGATCACGCACAGCATGGTCGATCAAAGGAGAAGCGGTCTGATTGTCCGCTTGTTTCTCTAGGACTCGTGCTGGATGGCTCAGGGTTCCCGCAACGCAGTGAATTTTTCAAAGGGAATGTTAGCGAGCCTAAAACATTATCCGAAATGCTAACTGAGCTTCATGCACAGCCAGAGGCAACAATTATCTTAGATGCTGGTTTTGCAACTGAAGAAAATATTTCATGGCTTACTGAAAAAGGTTTCCATTATATTGTAGTGAGCCGTAGAGCATTGCCTGTTGTCGATGAAAACATTGATAAAGTGCTAGTAAAAGAATCAGTAAATAATACGGTTACAGCGCAATTAATTAAAGATACTGAAGCAAATGAAGTCTTACTGTACTGCCATTCTCAGGCTAAGGAAGAAAAAAGCTTAAATATGATTAGTAAGGCTGAGACTCGTTTCGAAGAGGAATTAATTAAGTTAGCTAATGGACTCACTAAAAAAACTGGAATGAAAGCAATTGAGAAAGTAACCTTGCGTTTAGGTCGAATAAAGGAGCGCCATAAACGTGTTTCAGGTCGATACACTATCACGCTTGATTCAGAGGCTGATAAGGTTACGAAAATCAGTTGGAGTAAAGTTAACTCTGAGAATCTGGGCGCATATTGTTTGCGTAGTAACAGAATGGATTTAGATGAAAAAACAATTTGGAGAATCTATACAACTCTAACTGATGTTGAATCGGCATTCAGATCATTAAAATCAGAGTTAGGCCTGCGTCCTATCTACCATCAAAAGCAAGAGCGAGTTGATGCCCATCTGTTTATTAGTATTCTTGCTTATCACTTACTACACACTATTCGCCATCAACTTAAATTGCAGAGCATTGATAGTAGCTGGCAAACTATACGGCAGATTTTTAGCACTCAGGTTCGTATCATGACTACGATGCGGCTTGAAAATAATAAACTACTTTCTGTTAGAAGAACCTCAAAGGCAACTCCAGAGCAAGTTGTGATCTATAAATCGTTAGGCATGAATTCACAACCTGGGCACACTGAAAAAACAATTTGTTAAGTTGTAGTGACCCTAAACGTTTTTTTAAAATGTAAGTCATTGATTTGGATAGGTTTAATTTTAGAAAGGGCAAAGTTGGGTTAAAGGAAGACATTTCCCCAAAGAGATTATTTTAACAGCAGTACGCTGGAAGCTTGCGTACCCATTAAGTTACCGAAATATTGAAGAGCTCATGGAAGAACGTGGTGTTAGCGTTGATCACTCTACAGTACAAAAATGGGTGGTTCGCTATGCGCCCCAGCTTGAGCAAGAGTTTCGTAAAAGCAAGCGCAAACTTGCTGATAGTTGGAAGATGGATGAGACTTATATTAAGGTCAATGGCAAGCAAGTTTATCTTTATCGTGCAGTTGATAAGTACGGTAACACCGTTGATTTTATGCTGTCAGAGAAGCGTGATCGTAAGGCAGTTCTAGCTTTTTTTAATAAAGCGATTCGATCAAGCGGGTTACCCAAAAAGGTTAACATTGATAAAAGTGGTGCAAATACAGCAGCGTTGGAAAGACTCAATACCTTATTATTTTTATCTGGATTCTGGTTTGCGATGGTCGAGGTTAGGCGCATTAAATACCTCAATAATCTGGTCGAACAAGACCATCGATCGATAAAGCGTATCACGAAATATACACTGGGTTTTAAAAAGTTCAATTCAGCTAAGGCAACAATAGCTGGTATTGAGGGGTGCTGCCTCTATATAATGTAGGCTATATTGCTGCTGGCACGCCAAAATCATTGACCTTCTCCCAAAACTGATCCCATCTGCCTTTTGTCTTTACTAGTGTTCTCAAGCATAAAACGATTTTCATTCCCTTGTCTTTCCAGCGCATTCCTGATCCCCCTAATCTTTGTTTAACAATTGTTTTACATGCTGCTTCAGTGACGCCAGAGCCAATTGGTGCATTCTGCTTAATCAAATTATGATACGACATTCGCTTTTCTTTAATATTATTTTCAAAATACGTAATTGTTCCTTCTAGCTTTTCTCTAAGCGATTTATTCAGGTTTTTATTTAGATGCTCTTTAAGCTCAGCAAGTATTCTACCTGCCGCACCTTTCTTGTGCTTTAAGTCATGACATCTCTCTTCGAGCCAAACATCACGCTCATCTCTTTCAGATTTTTTGGTAAATACTGCCTTTGATGCTTCGCCGAGATATTCAGTTGCATGCCAAAAATCTAAAATTTGCGTATCAGTATGTTTTTTTAGAAATGGCCAATTATTTTTTGCTCCATCAGCAACGCCAATTGTTTTAGCATCAGGGTAATATTTCTTTTTCAGCTTTATTTCCTTTTCAAGCCTATTAAAGAATTCATCTTTTCCATATTCTGGTGATGCTGCAACGTAGGTTGTGTGCAGGCGTGCACCATGCTTATCATACATGGAAATAGTTCCAACCATGCTCTCTCTATAACCATCATCAACGGTGAGAACATATGCACCATCTAAGCTAATACTTAGCATCTCAATGCCTGCATCAAGCTTTGGCTCTTCATATTCCCACTCAACCTCTTTGGCTTGTGCAATACCGCCAACAAAATCAGTTGCCCGTTGCAAATATGAATGTGAGATTTTACGGTTATGATTGACCTTGAGATCATCAATAACACTAGGAGCAGGTAAGTTTGAGTATTTATGTGAGATTATTTTTGCAAATCGCGGTGTTGATCCTTGGATAATTCTAGCCTTATCTTCTAAAGGACAAAAGATCTTCCCGCCTTTAGAGGTTTGATAAACATAACGCTTAACTCGAGC
>CBDALO010000199.1:0-8743 GCA_965196985.1 Gammaproteobacteria bacterium
TAATGATTTTGGCGTGCCAGCAGTAATATAGCCTACATTATATAGAGGCAGCACCCTGTGCTTCTTGCTCAGCCATTGCTTCTGCTGTTTGATCAAGGAGCCAGCCTTGCTCAGCTAACTGTTTTAATTTAGTGTAATAGGACAGATTATAAAGAGCCTCTAAATGCTCGCGTTTTGCACGGTCAAACTCCCTCATCATTTCGTCAGCATTGCCATGCCAACCATACTTTCTACCGGCTTCACTTGCTGCAGCAATAAGCGATCTTTGCCCTGACGTTAATTGTGGAGCTGTGGCTGGAGTCACTGGAACTGAAGAACCTTGAGGAACTGGCATATTAAAATCCCTTTTATCATTATGTGCGGGCAGTGTAAAAGCCAAAGCTTAACGAATTATTAAGAGTATTTATAACTCAGGAATAAAAAAATAAAAGAACACTTTTTTACCATTAAAAACTTCAATCTCAAAACAAAGTTCAGGCAAACAAATCCCCCGCTCGCTACGCGAGCTGCCCCCTTTGAATCAAAGAGGGCTGTTTTTCAAATATCCTACACCCTGCTCCCTGCAAACTGACACCTGACTAGTACGTCCCTTCCTTAGAATAAGGAAGGCTAGGATGGATTATAAAATCAAGCAACTTCCTTTTATAAGACCAACTACCTTTAAATCCCCCGCTCGCTACGCGAGCTGCCCCCTTTGAATCAAAGGAGACTATTGTTTTTATAAAACCCTACCTCATCGCTGCCTACTGTACCCTACTAACTAGCACGAACAGCCCTAAGTGGATTTTGAGTAGAACCCTGATCACCCTTAGCTGCAGCTAATGAAGCACGACGCCCTTCAGCCATAGCTTTTGTCGAATCTCCACGCCGACTTGCTGGCAAGTCTCTAGGCTTTTTAAATAAGGTCATAGCACCCCGCACCGTTGCCGTCTGTCTTGCCACAACAACCGTGCTTCTCGGTGAGCGAAGCCCTTTCGTCACACCAACTCGCAAACCACCACCAACCGGAAGACTTTTGGTAGCCTGCTGTATCCAAGCCGCCCTACCTTTAAAAAGCTTAAATTTAGCCTTGCCCTGCAGTTCAACTAGCGCAGTTTGAACGGCCCCTTTCACCGCTAGATTAACCGAACCCTCAGCGATCGCTTGAAAGAGTTTCCCAGCGCCATAAAGTGCTCGCCAGTCACTGCTTGCTAATAAGGTGGTTTTAATCGCTTCCACCACAGCTGAATTTTGCTTCGCTGCCTCCAACCTTAGCTCTTGTTGAAGGAGTTGCGTATACCAACCATCTGGAATATTCGTGTAAAGCGACTTTAAATTCAGCCCTAATTTTACTGGCTTAGTAATCGAGGTGATATTACGCTTAGCCATCCGTAACATCGAGTCTGAATCCTGCATCGAAGCCACTGCATCCTGACAACACTTCACATAAAACAACCCTTCAACTGCTTCCACCTTACTGGACAACTCTCTAAGCTTGGACAACAAGTCCATTTTCGTTACTTCACTGATAGGCAGATCTCTTCCAGTATCAACCAAAAGTAACGTGCCTAATAATTCCTGTAAAAGTTTAAGCTGCGCATAAAAGTCTGCATCAAACTCCTTGACTTCAGCCTTGTGTCTAGCCTCAGCTATTAATGTCTCAACCAAGCCGTTCATATCAATACTGTTAAACAACCTAACCCTAGGATTAGCACGCGCAAAACGAATCGCTGCGTCTTTAAACTCAGCCGTACGACGTGGAAAAGACAGATAGTCTCGCTGCCAGTAGGCCTCACTTAAACTCGCAAACGTCGTGCGCTCTGATACGGCATGCAATGGGCTTTGCGTTGACTGCGGCTCCGCTAGCAATGGCCTCATAAGCGCTTGAGTCGCAGCATTCACTCGACCAAGCTTACGACGACCGTAGACAAACACCGCCGCAATAAGCCCCAACACCGCTAAGCCACTACCAATTGAGCTCAGCAAGGCCAATTGACCTTCCGTTAATAACGGCGGCTCAGGCGGTGCCTCTGCAACCTGAATATCAACGGGTAGCGTAGTATTCACCTGCCCATCTGAAGCAATTAATGAGAAGCTTTTTTTACCAACATCACTTACCGTTGGCGTGCCATATAGCTCCCTTGTTGTTTCATTAAAACGCAACCACAACATCGCATTATCAATATGATACTTCAACGTATCACCATCAACGTCCGTTGCCGTTTTTAACGGAACCGTGTATTTAAATGGAAACGTGGCTTGCGCTGTTAAGGCTGCCAAAGCTTCTGGGAACACTGGGGGATCATTAACTAATATACCCTGCAAACTGATCATGCCAGAAGCACCTGGATTCAGACTATCCTGCACTGAAGTATGGATATCAAAATTAGAGTTAAAATCCTTGCTCGGCACAAAACGCAACTGACTTAACAAAGCCAATAAATCCACTCTACTACCACTCATTTGCCAAGTAGCAGACACCGGGTTAAAGCGAGCATCTAATGCCTCTCCTGTTAAAACCGTTAACTTACCCGCCTCACGATTTAGTAAGCGATAGGTCACCGTAAATTGTGAAGACGGCGAGCTAAAGTCAATACTTGGCAAGGTTAATGCTTGATCTTTGGTGTACTGCAACACCTGCGTCAAGCCACTGGTCTGCAGACTTGAACCCACTTCAACAGCAAAACGGGCGTTGATACTGGTTTCACCATCATTCGCACTCACCAAAAAACTATGACTACCAAAAGCGCTCAGACTTGGCGTAAAAGAAAAACTTAACTCTGTGGCATTAAACACTGCCCAGGTTGGTAATATTGAACCACTGGCTTGTTTACTAATGACCGTCAACTGGTCACCATCCGCATCATAGAAAGTATTGGCTGGCAACCTCAGCGAAGCGGGCACACCAATGGAAACAAACTGATCAGCAACTGGCACTCTTAATTCAGGTGGGGTGTTCTCAACAGTAACAGGAAAGGTAATGGTTGACGTTTTACTACTATCCAGCTCTGAAACCGCTGTGATTCTTATCTCATAACGACCGCTTACCGTTGTCCCTGGCTTTCTGGATAAAAGCCGAGTTGCTGAGTCAAACGAAAACCCTGCTGGCAACGGACTACCATCCGATAAGTCAGCACTTAGTATTAAAGGATCACCATCCGGATTATCAAAAGCTGAAACAGGAACCAGCACTTGAAACTCCTGACCTTTAGTAATCGGTGAAACCGTAATCGGCGTCCCTGCGGCTAAGGGATCTGGGGTTGGCGTGGCTAACATCGTTAACTTACCACTCAATGGTAAGTTAATACCGTCTGCCACACTGTATTCAATATTAAAATTACTGTCGTAATGCTCACTGGGCACAAACTGCAGTTGAGTTAAGATCGCCTGTACATCGGTTGGACTACCTGTCACTGACCACACGCCACGCGCTGAATTATACGTCGCTGTGGCTGAGCCTGAAGTCGGCGTCGTTAACACACCCGCCTCAGCTTCGGATAAGGTCATTTCAACTGTCACTATTGAGGAAGGCGTTGAGAGTGTGAGCGTTGGCAAGTCCTTTGTGGTGTCTTCAGTGAAATCAACCACGTGATTGAGCTGATCAACGAGTAAACTGGGCTCGATTGACAAATCAAACACGGAAGAAGCAGAAAAATGACCATCACTGGCTGTTACCCGAACAGCCAACTCACCGAGAGGGTGCTGCCTTTATATAATGTAGAAAATATAGCATAATATACACTTTAACTTGATTACGGATGGTGTTTGGATGTTAGCTAGAATTCTCTCTGATGAAAATAATGAATTAACTATTGAGCTCAAGCTTCCACTAAAAGGATCCATGCTTGAATGTGAGGATGCAATTCTTGACGGCCTTAATGAGGTTGGAACATTAGCCACTGAAAAAGCTTTAAGTAAGTTTGATGCAGATGGCTCTCCTATCCATGTTGGAAAAATAAAGCTAACAGCACGAAGTAGAGATGAAGCAAATTACCAAACGCCTTATGGAGTTGCTCGAGTTAAGCGTTATGTTTATCAAACCTCTAAAGGCGGGAAGATCTTTTGTCCTTTAGAAGATAAGGCTAGAATTATCCAAGGATCAACACCGCGATTTGCAAAAATAATCTCACATAAATACTCAAACTTACCTGCTCCTAGTGTTATTGATGATCTCAAGGTCAATCATAACCGTAAAATCTCACATTCATACTTGCAACGGGCAACTGATTTTGTTGGCGGTATTGCACAAGCCAAAGAGGCTGAGTGGGAATATGAAGAGCCAAAGCTTGATGCAGGCATTGAGATGCTAAGTATTAGCTTAGATGGTGCATATGTTCTCACCGTTGATGATGGTTATAGAGAGAGCATGGTTGGAACTATTTCCATGTATGATAAGCATGGTGCACGCCTGCACACAACCTACGTTGCAGCATCACCAGAATATGGAAAAGATGAATTCTTTAATAGGCTTGAAAAGGAAATAAAGCTGAAAAAGAAATATTACCCTGATGCTAAAACAATTGGCGTTGCTGATGGAGCAAAAAATAATTGGCCATTTCTAAAAAAACATACTGATACGCAAATTTTAGATTTTTGGCATGCAACTGAATATCTCGGCGAAGCATCAAAGGCAGTATTTACCAAAAAATCTGAAAGAGATGAGCGTGATGTTTGGCTCGAAGAGAGATGTCATGACTTAAAGCACAAGAAAGGTGCGGCAGGTAGAATACTTGCTGAGCTTAAAGAGCATCTAAATAAAAAACTGAATAAATCGCTTAGAGAAAAGCTAGAAGGAACAATTACGTATTTTGAAAATAATATTAAAGAAAAGCGAATGTCGTATCATAATTTGATTAAGCAGAATGCACCAATTGGCTCTGGCGTCACTGAAGCAGCATGTAAAACAATTGTTAAACAAAGATTAGGCGGATCAGGAATGCGCTGGAAAGACAAGGGAATGAAAATCGTTTTATGCTTGAGAACACTAGTAAAGACTAAAGGCAGATGGGATCAGTTTTGGGAGAAGGTCAATGATTTTGGCGTGCCAGCAGCAATATAGCCTACATTATATAGAGGCAGCACCCCACCGAGATCATCACGGGTTGGGGTACCAGTAGATGTCCTGGTTGCCGAATCAAATGAAAGCCATGCGGGCAAGGCCCGACCATCTTTCAATCGCACTGAGTACGTTAGTGTATCATCAGCATCTTTAAAGCTATCGGCTGCAAACTGATAACGAAAACCATTTGCTACCGTAGACGTTTGGCTGATTAGCTCTTTGCTCAGTTCAACACGAGCATTCGTTACTGATAAAGCAAAGGTGCTGGAGGCAGAGAACTGCTTATCACTGGCTATCACCTTAACCGATAAGCTACCAAGCTCATCATCAGTAATGGAATGGACTCGCTCCACTTTGAACCATTCTAAAAAAATGGTTCTCGGCATCTAAGTGCTAAATAGCTAAGCTATTAAATTTAACGAAAGCGAAGGAGTCCACTATGGATATTAACGTGTTAGCCATTGATATTGCAAAAAATGTTTTCCAGCTCTGTGGCGTTAATCAGCAGGGGGCAATTTTAACTGAGAAAAAAGTAACGCGTGCAAAATTATTAGAAGTGATTAATCAGCTTGCTCCCAAAGTGATAGCAATGGAAGCTTGTGGAAGTGCAAATTATTGGGCGCGTGAATTAATTAAACGAAACTATGAGGTTAAACTCATTTCACCCCAATACGTGAAACCTTATCTAAAAGGGAATAAGAATGATCAACAAGATGCTCGCGCAATAGCTGAAGCAGCTCAACGGCCAACCATGAATTTTGTCACCCCGAAAACAGTTGAGCAGCAAGACATGCAAAGCTTGTTACGTATACGTGAAGGTCAAGTAGAAGCTCGAACTAAGCTATGTAATCAGTTGAGAGGTCTTCTAGCAGAGAACGGTATTGTCATTGCAAAAAGTATTTATAAATTAAGGGCCGAGTTGCCTTCAATTTTCGATCGTACAAATGACAATGGTTTGACAGATCGCATGAAAGCCTACATTCAGAGGCAATATGAAACCTTGTTAGTTCTGGATGAGAACATCGATGTTTACGAACTTGAAATTAATAGCATTTCCAAGAACAATGAAAGTTGCCAGCGTATTCAGGCGATAGAGGGTGTGGGACCAATAACAGCGGTGGCAGTGGTTGCTCAGGTGGGTAATGGGAGTGAATTTAAAAATGGCAGACATCTTTCCGCTTACCTAGGCCTAGTGCCTAGGCAACACTCAAGTGGTAATAGGGAGTATTTGGGAGGAATAAGTAAGCGAGGAGATAAATACCTACGAACCCTGCTTATCCATGGCGGTAGGTCTGTAGTTACCAGGTGCGGAAAAAAGGATGATCCAAGAAGTGTATGGGTTAAGCGTATTAAAATGGAGCGTGGAAGCAATAAGGCTAGTGTTGCTGTCGCCAATAAAAATGCTCGGATAATTCTAGCTAGTGACTGACAGAAAACCCGCAAAGCCTTTTATTTTCAATGTTTCGGGGCGAACTGGTCACATGAAGATTTTCAAAAAACAGCACTAAATACTCGTTTTCCAGCTATTTACAGCTTATTTTCGATATAATACCTTAATCTTCGATGATTTTTCGCCACAGCATGGTAACTCTTCACTGGAAAGCAAGAATGACAAGACTAGCCCAAAATCCACAAATGCAAATTGGCCAAGTAGATATTTCTAAAATTCAAATCAGCTCTAAATCACGGGATGACATTCCAAAATTATTAAAAGGGCTACAGTTTATTTATAGTACACCCTCTGTACGGAAGGAGATTTTCGAACTACTAGAGGCTCAGATTGCACCTGAGGTTGACAAGAATAATGGACGCCCTGGTATGGAATTATGGAAAATATTGGTCATGGGAGTACTCCGCCTGAGTCTAAATTGTGATTATGATCGACTGCATGAACTTGTGAATCAACATAAAACCATTCGTGAAATGCTAGGGCATGCTGATTTTTTCGATAAAATAGAGTATCAGCTGCAAACAATTAAAGACAATGTCTCGCTACTCACTCCCGAGTTGTTAGATGAGATTAATCAAGTTGTTGTGAAAGCTGGTCATTCATTGTTAAAAAAAAGTGAGCCTCTGCGAGGCCGTTGCGATTCCTTTGTGGTTGAAACAGACGTACATTTTCCAACAGACATAAGCTTACTGTTTGACGCAATGCGCAAAATAATTCAGCAGGTGGCCAAGCTGTGTGAACACAGCGGATTGAGTGACTGGCGTCAATATCGATATAACATCAAGCATCTGAAACGGCTCATGCGAATAGCTCAACTAAAAAAGCGCAGTAAGAGCAAGCAAGCAGATCAACAAAACAAAAAGGACAAGGCAATCAAGGATGCTCATCAGGAGTATCTCAATATTGCGCAAAAATATTTAGATAAAGCGCATGCCTCAATAAACGCTATCCAGAAAGCCGATCTACTGAAGCCGCAAGATGCGCCACTGGTTGAAAGTATAGAAATGTTCACGGTTCATGCAGATCGCCAAGTTGATCAAATTAAACGCCGAATATTATTGGATGAAAAGATCCCGCATGAAGAAAAAGTCTTTTCTGTCTTTCAGCCACATACTGAATGGATTGTAAAAGGAAAGGCTGGTGTACCAGTCGAATTAGGAATGAAAGTCTGTGTCTTGGAGGATCAACACCAATTTATATTGCATCATCGTGTGATGGAGAATGAGACTGATGACAAGGTCGCCGTATCTATGGTTCAAGAGACCCAACAAAAGTTCCCAGAGTTAAACACATGTAGTTTTGATAAGGGCTTTCATTCAAAAGAAAATCAATCTGCGTTAGCAGATATTTTGGAAGTTGTTGCATTGCCGAGAAAAGGTCGACTCTCAAAGGAAGCACAGGAAATTGAAAAGTCAGACTCGTTTGTGAAAGCGAAACAAAAGCATTCTGCGGTAGAATCCAGTATTAATGCTCTTGAAGTTCATGGGTTGGATCAATGCCTAGATCACGGCATTGATGGCTTTAAGAGTTATGTTGGCTTAGCGATTGTTGGAAAAAACATAGATCGTATCGGAAGTCTTATACAAAGAGCTGAGCAAAGGAAAGCAGCGCGACTAAAAAAACGCATTCGAGGTCGCAGCCCACCGTTAGCTGCCTAGTCAGCCTCAGAATATCCCATTGTATTCCAGAAAGCAGGATGCTTTTTTTCGTATCAAAACAGCGAGATTTCATTTTTTTGTACGCGGCCAGGGCTTAACATGCTGTTTTTATTATGATCTCGCGCGGATATAAAAAAATGAAAGTGTAATAAAACAACAAAGACTAAGAATTAGTAGGTTTTCTGTCAGTCACTAGCTATGTTAAAAAGTGGCGAAGAGTATCGACGTGCTGCTTAGTAGTTAGTTGAGTTTAACAGTCAGGAGAATTGCAAAGAGTATTGAATGATGACAAGTGGGTAAGACCAATGTTTGAGAGCCTGAAAAACCCAAGGCTAACCAGCCTGTAATAGGTAGTTGAGTCTAAACAGTGATGAGGCACAAACATGCGTAGTTCCATCAGGGCACGAAGAGGTGATGCATCAATCAGTCATCTGCTTCAGATGTCGGATATATGAGCGCATCTCTTCTACCATTGTCGTCAGAAAATAATCTTTACAATACGGGGCGAGTCCATATATGGGTGTACCGCTAAAGGTCCTAGTCTTCACATCAAAAGACAACCAAGCAGGCAATGGCGAACCATCCGATAAGGTGGCA
>CBDALO010000201.1:0-88023 GCA_965196985.1 Gammaproteobacteria bacterium
ATAACGCTCTATCGATTTAAACTGTGGATGCTTACGCTTGCAAGCTAACTGCTCACAACGTTGTAATAGGTATTCGTTTAACTTCTCTAATGATTCAAATTTCAGTCTCGGTCTAAACAACCAGTCTCGCAGTGTATCAACTTGATTTTCAACCTGCCCCTTTTCCCAACCGGCAGCTGGTGAACAAGCAACAGGCTCAATTAAGTAATTATCCATAAGCGCTAGAAAACGTCGATTGAATGCTCGTTCTTTACCAACGAAAATTGATGTCACCGCCGTCTTCATATTATCGTAAATACCTCGTTTGCAAAGACCACCAAAAAAGGCAAAGGCTTTGTTATGCGCATCAAATAGCATCTCCTGACTTTCTCTATGATAGGCAACTACAAAAAATTTACGGCTATAACAAAGTCTAAAGTGAGCAACTTTAATATTGACAATAGTTCCACCTAATTCTACTTTTTCATCACTCCAATCAAACTGATAAGCTTCTGCTGGATCAAACGTTAATGGAATATAAGCAGACTTATTTTGCCTATGTTCTTGTTTCCATAATTTCACATAGCGTTGAACGCTGTCATAAGCACCCGTGTAGCCTTCTTTTTCAAGCAAGGAATAATAACGGGATGCTGTGCGACGTTCCTTACGAGGAAGTTTACTATCCTCAATAAGCCAGGCCTCTAAGGTTTCAGTATAAGCGTCTAATTTCGGTTTTACTTGTGTAGAGCGAACATATTCTTGGTCAGCAGTTTCTGCACGCAATATTTTTCTAATTGTATTTCTTGATAGGCCAGTTTTTTTTACAAGTTCTTTAATTGAGAGACCTTGCACAAAATGCAATCTTCTAATCTTTGTTTTAGTTTCCATTAATATCACCTTTTATTCACCCCAGATTATTAAACCTGAAGTGTATAGTTTTTAATCGGGGGGGGGGTCAATATTCGACGCTGATTTCAACGCTAAAGGGGTCAGTTTTGCACGCTAATTAACAAATTAAGGAGAAACCTGATGTATTCGTATGAAAACACCGTCACGCTTACTGGTAGTATTATTTCGATTAAGATTATTCAATCAAAAGATTGTGCACCGACTGCGAAAGTAGTCATTCGCTCCGGTTCTGAATGGCATACACTTTTCTTTTGT
This sequence comes from Gammaproteobacteria bacterium, assembly GCA_965196985.1. GTDB lineage: Bacteria > Pseudomonadota > Gammaproteobacteria > UBA12402 > UBA12402 > 2-12-FULL-35-23. Next base: position 1,144 of record CBDALO010000201.1, read on the forward strand.
GATGAGTTAACCCCTGTATTCATAGAACAGCAACGTCGTATAGGCGACCCAATGCTGATTGTAGGGACAGAAATTAAAGTACGAGGGAAATTAGCTTATTACAATGATGAGGGTCGTCGTTTCCTGAATCACGCGAGTAATGCAGTCTGTGTTTTAGATCTCATTAATACAGGTCCTGTTCAGTATGTCACGCGAGAAGAACGCGCAAGGCTGGATAGGTTATCAGTTGAGGCGGATAGGTAAGGCAGTGAGACTTGAGAGTCAGTTGTACTGCGGTAACGCAACACAGCTTGTCTTTTTGAGTATCGTTTGTTGAATCAACTTATTGTTGTGCAATAGCCCCACGGGGAATGTGTCATTCCCTGCGGGGTGTGATGCATTCTCTTTTTTTTATTAAAGGAGAAAGTGATGAGCAAAGAAAACATTGATTGGAAAGCGATTGAAGCAGAGTTGGAGCAAGCCATTGATCGTCTTGCACCCCTTGGATTGCCGATTGAAGTGATCGGCAATTGGTTGTGGGTGACAGGTGCAGAGAAGGCCGATGCTCCTGCTTTGCAAGAAGCGGGTTTTTGCTGGTCAAAGAGTAAGGCGCGGTGGTATTACCATCCGAAGTCGTTACCCTTTAACAGTAAAGGTGAGAAAGCATGGCCGATGGAAAAGATTTATCAAACCTTCGGCTCGCAATCTCGCGTAAAAACTCACACAACCGCTTAACCTGTTGTTAGCAGTACCCCAGTAGGGATGAAAGGCCCGAACGGGTCGCTCATCCTTTTTTTTAAATGAAAAGGAGAAAGACTATGTCTTATTGTCGCAATGAAGTTCAGCTTGTTGGTTATGTTGGACAAATCAAGCATTACGAGGAAGCAGGGAAAACCCCGTTTGCTCGCTTTAGTTTAGCCACCAGTCGTCATTATAAAAATAAAGCAAACGAAGAGGTGGAGAAAACCACTTGGCACACGATCTATTGCTTTGGTAAACGCGCTGAGTTTATCAAAGGCAAAGTCGTGACGGGCAGTTATGTCTCGGTTTCCGGTTCCTTGGAAACCAACGACTGGCTAACCGAGTCCGGTGAGAAGCGAACCAGCATGGTGGTGCATGCCAATCACCTGCATCGATTGATTGATCGGAAACTACAAGAAAAGCTCGACACACTTAATCAGATGTCCTCCCCTGTGCAAGCCTCACCTAAGCCACCGGCTTATCCTGATGACTTGCCCAGTTCGGATGATATCCCGTATTAAGGGGTGTTGCTGCGCTTAAACAATCAGTAAGAATGACGGGCAACCGTCATTCTTTTTTTAACCCCAACCGAGGGAGTCATCCCTCGTTGCGGGGTTGCTCCTTCGGTTTTTTTGAAGGAGCGTTGCTATGACAACAGAAAATCGTGTTCATAACAATTTGAAGGCGTTGCGAGCCTTGCGAAACGGTCAAACTGCTGACGACTTAATGGCGTATACTGGTTGGGGTGGTTTGAGAGAGGCCATCTACACCCCTGCTATTTTTAAGGAGTTAAAAGGCTTGATCGGCGAGCAAGCAATCGCAAGTTTAAAACAGACGTTAAAGTCCGCTTATTACACACCGGCTTGGCTGGTTCGGTTTATGATGCAATGTTTAGCCTGTATACCGAGCTTGTCCTTAGAGGCAGTGCTTGAACCGAGTGCAGGTGTAGGGAATTTTCTTAACGGGCTTAAACACTTAAACCGCCCTGAGTCTCAACCCTCGCGTGTGGTGGCTGTGGAGATTGATCAGGTCAGTTGTGAACTGTTAAACGTGATTTACCCCGATGTTGAGGTGCATCACACCGGCTTTGAACGTTTTCAGCCGGACGAACAGTTTACCTTGATACTGGGCAATCCGCCGTTTGGTCAAATCCAAGTGGACGATCCGGTTCACAACGATTTAACCCGCTACAGCATTCACCATTACTTTGTGGCTAAAGCCATGCGGTTATTAAAACCCAATGGGCTACTGGCCATGGTGTTACCGCGCTACTTTTTAGATGCCTCCTGCAAGCAGGTGAGACACATTATTGCAGAGGAAGGGGGAGCCTTGGTGGCGGCGTTTCGGTTGCCGGATAATTTGTTTAGTGACGCTAAAGTGACTGTGGATATTGTCTTTTTACAAAAGACCACCGGCACACTGCCTTGGCGAGAAGCCAGGCGATTTAGCCGTGACGGAAAAAGTGCTTATTTGAATGAGTATTTTTTTACGTACCCCAGTCATATTTTAGGGCGACTCGAATTTTTTGAAGTCTATGGCAGAAATGAATTGACCTGTAAATCGACAGGCGATTTGGGTCAATCCTTAGCGATGTCACGCAGGTGTTTGCAATTGCAGTTAGAACTGCAATGCCTACAGGCTCGTTGTGAAACGTTAGTCGCTAATGAGCGTTGGTTGCAAGCTCTGCAAGCAGAGTTAAACCAGCGTTTTGCTAGTAAGACGAAAGTTTAAGAAAAGAAGCGGGAGCGTTGATTAGTAATAATCAAGGCATCTCGCTTTTTTTTCGTGTACAATCCGCGCTCTTAATCAGCCAGAAGGAAAAACTAATGCCTGCTAAGAAAAAACCCGTTAAAGCCAAACACGCTGCAACCCCTTTACAACAAATCACCGAGTTTAAGCAAACGCTCACGACCACTGAATCAAAACTCGAAGGCGTGTGTGAGAAAGCCGTGTATGATTGCACCCAGTCGGCTGCTAAACTGAAAGAGAAGTTACTGGATGCAAAAGAGAAACTCACTACTCAAAAAGCAGCGTTAAAAGAAGCCAAAGCCCAACATAAAGCAAAGCCAGGCAAACAAACCGAAAAACGGGTTGCTAAAGCAAAAGAGACTATTGAGGCCATTGAAGCACTGATTGAGATTGTTAAAACAGAGATGGACGCATTAAAAGTCCAGCAGGTAGAGATCACGCAAGAGTACAGCTTTGTCATTAACCGCGCCAAAGCCTTAGCAAAGTTTGAAAAAGAATGGGCGAAACAAAGCAAGCAAAAAGCGCGAGCCAAAAAGAAACCTGCTAAAAAAAGCAAAACGACTGTCTCTAAAGTCAAAGCTGAGGAGCCATCAGCCGAGGCTAAGGTGTCATCAACCGAGACTGATGCGTAACGCTCGCTTGATGATGTCGTGAGTCATTGGCATGGATGAGTTATCTGCTAAATTAACCCAATACAACATTGCGCTCACTCGCTACCAGGATGAGTGTCGTCAATTAACTGCGTTAGGGTTTACTGAGCAGCAAGCGGATAAGCTCATCCTGAAAAAAGCCTCACGCGAAACCGTGGCAACCATTCTAGAACAGTGTGCCTTATTTGAAGTCCGATTAACTAAAGCAGAGATTACGCGGTTAGGTTCCTTTGATGCGGGTGGGTTAACACTGACTAAATTGATCAGCGTGTACCCGCAATTAATAGAGCTAGGGTACACCCATGACCAACTCATTAAATTAGGGAGTAATACCGGTGGCTCGCAAGCACTGAATGCCGTGCTCACCCATCACCACACCTTAATTAATCGTGGCTTAACGCCTACTGACATTGTTCGCATTGCAGGGAATATGGGTGGCGCACAAGCGGTCACGGCGTTTCTTGAGCATCAACAAACCTTATTGCGGTTAGGCTTTTCCACCACCGATTGCTTAAAAATCACCAGCTCAATGGGAGCCAATCAGACGATCACTGCCCTGCTCACCCATTACCCCACCCTCATGCAATACGGTTATACCCGCGCTGATTTGGTGAGTATTAGCAGTAAAACCGGCGCAGCACACACGCTGGCGGTGTTAGTAGAACACCATGCCGCACTGAAAAGTTTAGGCTTTTCACACGCAGAACGAGTCAAGATTGCTCAACAAAACAGTGCGTCCAACAGCTTCAAGGCATTGTTGCAACATCACTCGGCTTTATTGGAGTTAGGTTTCAGTATCACTGACTTGGTGCGTATCGCCAGTCAAGACGGGGCAGCGCAAGCGTTCCAAGCGGTACTCGAACACCACGCGCTATTGGCTCAATGGGGATTTAGCCAGTCTGAAATCGTGGCATTATTGAGCAAGGATGGCGCAGCAAAAACCATTACAACGTTACTGCATCAGCCGGAACTCTGGCAAAACACAGGCTTAACCCATGCGGAATTAGTGCAATTAGTAACCCAACGGGGAGCGTCGTTAGCCTTGCAAGCCATGCATCAATATCGCGCTGTGTTACAGACCTTGGGGTTTCAGCACGCTGATTTGGTTAAGATCTTTTCGACTGAGGGTCGCACTCAGGCCGTGGAATCCTTACTCACGCACCACCAACAGCTCGAAAGCTGGGGCTTTACCACCGAAGAATTAGTCCCTATTTTAAGCCATTCCGGCGCAACCAAAACGCTCGATGCACTCGCTAAGCACTACCCCGCTCTGCTAAATCTGGGTTTTCAGCACAAGCAAATTGTTAAAATACTCAACAAACGCGGACGTGCGCCCGCCATCCAAGCCCTACTCACGCATCACGCCACTCTGCTAAATCAGGGCTTTAATGACTACGATTTAATCAGAATAGTCAACCAAGACGGGGCCAGAGTCACCCTCACGTTACTTGCTGAGGAGCAAAATGCGTGGCAAACCCTCTCACTCACACCCACTGATTTGGTCAATATCACCGCAAAAAGTGGCGGAGCCAAGACTCTTCAAGCCCTGCAAACTCACGCTAAAAAATTGCTAGGGTGGGGTTTTTCGGAACCAGAACTTGCACAGATTGCACGTTGTCGCAGTGCGGGATCCACACTCAACACCCTCGCCAGCCATTACAACACCCTCCGCCAGCAAGGCTTACCGCATCAAAAAATTGTCCAGCTTGCGAGTCAACCGGCTGGGTTTGTTGTCTTGCAAGCTGAGTTATCTACTCGCTAGACGCTTTCCAAGCACCTCGATTTTCAGTCCCGCCAACCGTTCCACCGGTTGGCTTCGGCCCCCGTTTTCGCACGGGGGCTGGGCTTGATTCGTTGCGCGTCACTTCGCAATTAGCGAAGTGACGCGCAAGCGTTTTCCGGCGATTTTTTAATAAAATCATTAAGTTAGAAAGGAAAATATAGCATAATAAATAATGCTCAATGGATTAGGCGTAAAAAGGGTTAGAAATGAAGCAGGGTTACGCATTGAAAAACCCATGGGCACAGGGCCTCAATTTATGCACATGAAGAGGGGGATCCTTTAAAAAAATCCCCCTCGATTGTGTGTAAATTGTCTGCGCCACCCTTGGCACTTGGTGGCCCATTGCCACGAACCCAAGTTGTTCACAGCAATCAGGGATCCTAATAAATCCCTGACAATGAGGGCAACTTGTCATGCTGCGTCTGCTGCGGCTTTGTGTACTATTGGCAACCGTCTTGCTTGCTGCTAATTTAGCTGCTGCTTTTTTTTATTTTTTTTCGATTTGATTTTATGGAGTCAGCTCGGTAACATGAAGTCTGGTAATACTGAAGATGGCCTACAGCCTGAAACGCTTAACGCGTCTATTACTTCGTCACCGCCGCCCCTTGTGTCGTGAGCCTAACGAAAGTTAGTGGGGATTTTCTTAGAGAACCAGTGTTCGTGTGGCAATGGAAGCATTGTCCTAAAAGTTCGGGTGAGCCAGTGTGCAACCAGTACCCTTGAGGTATAAACGAATGACGACCTGTGAGTCTCTGACATTAAGTCGATGAATTGTGTCGTTACGTCACACCATTGATCTTCCACCTTCGCCAAGGCTAAGGCAGTCGCAGAAGGGACTTAATGATTCAGCGGCTATCAACCAACGAGTTGATAGCATTTTCTTAGCACACTGCTAAAGCAAGTGTGATGTTACTGTTATGGCTTGAGCCATCAAACCGCTTGAGAGCAGACTTGCGCCTGTTTGGGCAAGAGAGCATGAAGTATACGCTCAAGAGGTTTGAAGTCATAGCAGGTGCAACCCCGTTCTTACTCGAACAGCGTGAGTGAGTGATTCAGTGTGTTGCCCATCCTTCCTGTGCGTTGGGGCTTCAGCTCGCAGGAAACTTGAATTGATGAAACCGATCAAGAGGAGAGAAGAAAAGACAAGAACAGATAAAGTTATAGTTCGTGTTTTTGACAAATGGTAGACCCCTGTCAAAGACCCTTGCCCTGTTTGGGATTAATGGCATTGCTTAGTGTCATTACTGGTCTTCATAGCACTAAGCCTTTAAGTTTAGGTCTAATAGTTCAAGCACACGCTGTGATTGTTTTTTTCTCTCCTTCGGTCAGTGACGCGAAGGCTTGCGAGGGTTGCATGGCATTCGGTGCTGCGAATCGCACCGTTCACTTCCAGTGGGCAGGCGGTTGCGTCCTTGTTAGGCGTGCGAGCCTGAGCGAGCCTTCACGTCACTGGCTGGAAAACTAAAAGGAAGACCAGGTGAGTCGACAACACAGTTTATTAAAAACCGCCAAGCGATTGTTAGCCAAAGAAAAAGGCTTTGCACCCAGTACACGGCGCATTCATCAAAGCACGTTGATGTTGTGCTTAAAAGACTTAGCGAGCCTTCGCAGTTTGCCCAGCCGTTTAGGGCAGCTCACGGGCACGCACGTACAGCAGCTCGTTCACTATTACCGAGAAAAAGGCAACACCGATCAAACACTGCGAAATAAATTAGGGGTATTACGACAACCCCAGTTCGGAGTTAATAGTGATCAAGTAATTAAATTCTAATTGCTTGGCAACCTTTTCACTGCAGTAATTGTTAATGGCTCAATAATATAAGCAGCCAACCCAGCAACAAGATGTGTAATAGCATTTGCAACCGAGCGATGTCTGGTGTGCCAAATATGAAACTTATGTTTCAAGCAGCCAAAAACAGTCTCAATGATCCCTCGCTGATTTAATAACTGTTGCTCATGATCGCTAAGTGGCTGCGCATTTTTCATATTTTTTCTTTTGCGTGTAATTAACTTCAAACCGCTATCAAGTAGTTTTTCAAAAACAGCCTTCCCAATATAGCCTTTATCTCCGAAGGCCAAACCCTCCAGCCCTTCAAACAATGAGACACCTGCAGCTAAATCATGATGATTGCCGGGCGTGACTTTAAAGGCGATTAACTCACCTATGTCATTGATTACTAAATGAAGTTTCAGACCAAAAAACCAACCAACAGATGTTTTTCCAAGTTTTGCAACCGCTTTAAACTGAGAACTACCCAAAATTGTTATCTCCCTACCTGAACTGAATTCGATAATTCTTTTTGTTCTTCTTGAGAAACACTATTTTCTTTAAAAAATTGCTCTACTAAGTGATACGTTAGAAGTTTTCTAATACCCTTCGCAATAAAGTGTCGTGTCACCTTGCCCTTACCATCTCCTAATTTAGCTAGCATAATTGCGTAATCGTCATAAGCTTTTTCCTTACCTATCTCATACAAATATGAGGCCACATAAAAACATACAGCCAGTAGATTTTGTATCCCTTTAAAATTTTTTATCTGCATATTTTCCCAGCCTAGTCCTTCCTTGAGAAATTTAAAAACATATTCAATTTTCGCACGAGATAGATAGGCTATGTATACCTCATACGCCTCATCAAAAGTCGTTACTTTTTTATTAGTTAATAGCAGCATGTCATTCTTAAAAATTCTCCTACCATCTCTGCCTGTAATTTGGATTTTAATTGCATTGATGTTCTCAAACTCTCCAAAATAAATAGTTATTTTTCCGTCTTGTACGCAATTCTTTCCAACTGTTAACTTTTGGAATTGCTTTTCGCCTTGAGCATCAAAATCAGCGTTAATCAGCTTAAGCTTTTTACCATCATCACCTCTACCTTCTATTGTTCTTGTTATTTTTGAGCGAATAATAAAGTCTTGATCTAGGTTTGTATCAATTAGTGAGAGATAGTCATTATCATCAAACTCTCTATCTAGAATATGGGTAATGGTTGCATCTTCATTCTTTGATTTTAGGCAGATTCCTATTTTTTCTATTTCACGAATAGACAGCAGCTTTTTATTAAAGTAATCACCAGATTCATAAAGACTCTTGGCCTCTTTATCTCCCTCAAATGGCTTTCCAGCCTCTATTTTCTTAATATGCTCAGCTTTTAAAAACTTAGGGTCTTTATTGCTGTAGCTTACATGCGATAGTAGATGCACAGCCTTATCACCAGGTACTAATGCAACTGCGTTATGCGTGCTGTAACCATTGATAATATCCCCGTCCAGACTCCTTACTTTACCTAGATTTTCAGTTTGCTTGCTATGTGGCTTTCTAATATCAGAAGGATCATGAAGAACATCAATTTTACTGGCGTGTGAAAGTTTTTCACAGCTCTGTTCTAGCAATACATCATTTGTTTTTATTGGATCTAAATCGGTGCTTTTATTTTCACCGGTAAGTGTACGAATCATCTTTTTATACTCATTGTTATCTTTTGATGAACTGAACAACTTACAACTACCTTCAGTTAATAGCTTTCCTACAATCGTCGATAGATTTTTTTAAAACAACTTTCCCAGTTAATTTTGAAAAAAGAGGGGCAGCGTAATCGGCGAAGTTTAACATTTATACTCATCTCGTTAGTCTTGTTAAAAAGACAAAGCATAGTCATTTTTACACAATATTTCAGCATTATTTTGCTGATTTAAATTTTGGGTAGTTTTCAGCTTTAAATGTGCGGTGGCGTTTAGTGCGTTTAATGTGACAGTTTGGTAGGCAACTTGAGTCAATGTAGTAAATGCCACTACGCCTGCCACCGTTAAGAGTAATAAAAATTGTCAGTGGCATTAGCGCTCTAGGCATCAATTCAATAAAACGTGAGTAACTGGGTAAATTAGGGAAGTAATGTCCCCAGTATGTTTTTAGAAAGCCAGTATAAAAATATTTAAAGTTTCTATAGCCGATCATTTGGAACAAAATCATGATTGTCATAATCTCGCTATAAGCTAAACAACAAGGTGGACCTGACTTTTTTTCTGCAGATGAAGGGAGTAGATCTTTGCGCTCAAGTGCTGCAAATTCCTCAGCAAAATCATCTATGCGACAAAATAACTCTATAACCTCGCGCTCATGTATCATAACCACATCCATTATTAGTAATAATTTCAAAAGGTTATATAAGTTTTTCACTAAATCCAAGGCTGCCATAACTCCGAACTGGGGTTACGACATTTTGTCGAAGTCGCGCAATTACCGACTCGCATTCCTTCAAATGAGGCGTTAGGCATTTCTGCGGCAACCATTAGCAAAACCCGTCAGACAAAACCCTTGCCCGTCTTGCACCATCCGGTCACGCGCAATCTGATTGACCTGCAATGCCTTTTTGGGTTAACACGTTTTGAAGCGATGCGACTGCCATTGGATTTATTCAAAGACACTGACGAGCAATTACGAACGATCGCTTAGTTGCTCATAACCACAAAGATCGACAGATTCCCATTACACAGGCAGCGCAACGTGATTGCCTGCTGGCACGTTGTAACGTCCCACAATAATTTAGAGAAACCATCTCAACCTATTTTGCGTGAGATGGTGTCAAATAGTTAACCTTTTAGCTCATGAATTGCCTGATTAATGACATCATCCGGTATATGGTTTAAATTCATATTAGCGGCGATTAGCAACGCATGTCGCATGAGCCTATCAACATAACGAAGCCTACCTTTTGTGGCCATGTGTACTGCACGAATACCTGTTTCAGTGAATAAGCTGCTGCTCATTCCTGCCTTCTCAAAAGCAGCGTGAATAATGCTCTCAAAATCCCTGCTATCTTCAATTGCATGCCACCTAATAAAGCACTGAATTCTAGAGTTGATAGGTTCATAGGCTGGTCTCTGCAATGTTGCTAGAAGTGATGGGAGTCCACATAAGATAATCGTCATGACGTCTTTGCTGTCAAAACTGAAATTAAGGAAGTCAGGTAATCGTAGAATGAAATCATTACTAAGCTGATGCGCCTCGTCTAGGATCCAAATAGGCTGAACGTTTTTATCATGGTAGAGCGCGATCAAGCTCTGCTTCAAGTCTCTCCAAAGTTTAGAGAATCGGTAATAGTTTTCTAAACCTAGATTTTCGGCAAGCTGAGAGTACACATCAAATGACCGAAAGTGAGTGTCTGATTGATAAATGACTTGATGGGTCAGCGGGTTGAGTTTATTGCTCCAGTATCTTAGCGCCGTGGTCTTTCCTGTCCCTGAGTCGCCAGTAATCACTGCTAAGCCGCGTGTTTCTAGCAAACCATTAAGTTGCTGTTCTAGTCGCTTTGACTGCGCCAATTCAATAATGTTTGATTTACCCAATGGATCAAATTTCAAGCCAAAATGTTGAAGATACATCTTACTCATCCTTGTATCTTAAATAACTGTAGAGATATGACAATATTGCTACAATCCCAAGGATGCTTGGGTAGGCGGAAGGTGAAGCCGTGTTCGTCCTTAGGATTTAATCCTGTTGAGGAGATTTAGCTCCCTTCCACCCTCATAAGTTCATGAGATCGAACGGTATCTTAGGCCATTGTGAGCCTGTATTTGCAAGGTTGATCCGAACTATGATTTCCCAAGTTTGTTAGTGTAATAAAATTTAAGAGGCTCTAGCAAATGAAAAAAAATTGTGTTGGTATTGATATTGCAAAATCTGATTTTGTTGCTGCTATCACCACTAGCGGAAAAGATCACGTTAAACATTTTAATAATAATCCTGAGGGCTTTTCTGAGTTATTAGAATGGACGCAATCTTTATCTGATCAGTCACTTCATTTTTGCATGGAATCAACAGGTAAATACGGTAATGCATTGGCTCTTTATTTACATAGTGAGAAGTGTGATGTCAGTATAATTAATCCTGCACGAATAAAGTTTTTTATGAAAGGACAGCTAATACGAAACAAGACCGACAAGGCCGATGCGGTCAGTATTAAGGACTATTCAAATCATTTTACTCCAACGCTATGGCAGCCTTTGCCAGCTAATATAGAGGCTCTAAGAGCTTTGATACAGAGATCTGAAGTATTAACCTCCCAAGTCAGCAATGAACAAAACAGGCTGGAGCTAGCGGAAGAAACAATTATTAGCTCTATACAAAATCATATCGATTATATGGAAAAAGAAATTTTACGACTGCAGGAAGAAATTAGTAAGCTGATCGCGAGTGATGATGATCTGAAGAATAACACAGAGCTGCTTAAAAGCATCCCAGGCATTGGTGATAAAACCGCTCAAACACTAACTGCTTTTTTTAATAATATTGAAAGATTTTCTGGCGCAAAACAATTGGCTGCTCATATTGGTTTAAATCCCAGCCAGTCACAATCAGGCACTTCATTGAATTCATCACGGCTCTCAAAGGTTGGTAGTGCTTGGTTGCGAAAGGCGCTTTACATGCCGGCATTAGTGGCTATAAGGCATAATCCTATTTTGAAGAAATTTTATGAAAAGCTGCTCAAAAAAGGCAAGCCAAAGAAGCTAGCCATTTGTGCTGTTATGAGAAAAATGGTGCATATGATTTATGGCATCCTAAAAACACAGCAGCCATTTTCAGCGGATGCCTAGTAAAAATTTTACAATTTATTGTTGACGTTTAAGACGGTATCTCCTCAGTGATATCCAAATCCTCTTTAACTTGGTTATAAACAATCTCAACTAGCGAGGTTTTTCTTGCTGGTTGTTCCGGCATCTGAGGTCTAGCTCGGGTTCTAGAAAGGTTGTTATGTTTGTCCAGCTCTCCCACTGCACCAAGGTATTGATATTCCAATGATTCGACGTGACGGGCGGAGTCACTATGCGGATCAACCACTAAATAAACCTCTTGTTGAGCCAGTTCAAATGGAACTTCAAAGAGTCGATTATTCCAGCTTACCGTGCCATCCTTCCTGACTCGGCGCTTAATGCGATGCAGGAAGTAATCATCTAGCTTATCGGCCAAACAACCTAACGGCTGAATTTTAGTGAGGTCTTGCTGATAGCGTTGTAACGGGGTCATCTTGTCAGGCAGGGCGCTTTGCGAGGCTTGATGATAAACACGCTCAACCCAAGCCCAAAATCGATCATTCAGCGCATTGAAACTATGAATGGAATCCAGGTTGCATTCAGCTAGGAATTGCTCGCGTACTGTTCTATGCCAACGCTCTAGTTTGCCTTTGCTTTGCGGTTCATAGGGCCTGCCGTAAATCAATTGAATTTTCAAACGAGCACAAATGGTTTGCAACGTTTTAGCACGGTAGGCAGGGCCGTTGTCAATGATGAGCTTAACAGGAAGCCCACGTTTGAGTAATGCCTCTTTCAACACATGCTCAATAGTAATGGCACTCTCATCAGTACAAAATTTACTGTGACAGACCAACCTTGAGGCATCATCAAAAATACTCACCAAATAGCTTTTAACTCTTCTTTGGCCATCGTAAATCGTTGGACCATGCATGACATCGCCATACCAAATATCACAAGCTGTGAGCGCCTCAAATGAGCGGCGCTCAATTTGGTTAGAAGGTGTGACTGTTCTTTTAGACAGGCCGTGTTTTACTAATAAGCGGTGAACTGTTGCGTGAGATAATTCACCTCGTGCTACCTTCCCTTGAGTTTCTAAGAGTTTAATCACGGTCGGAATTGATCTTGAAGGGCTTTCCTGTTTAGTGGAAATAATTAACTCTTGTAGCTCTGGATTGATGTGACACTGGCCTTTGTCTCGTCGAGTTTTAGGAACTAATCCATCAATACCCTGCTTTAACCAGGCGTAATACCAATTCTCAATTGTTTTAGCACTGAGGTGAACACGCTTACTACCTGGAATGTTGTAGGTTTGCTGGGACAACCTTTTAATAATGCTCTTGAGCTCACCATGCTCAAAACTATTTCGGCTACATAGCTCACCTAAAACACTTAGGCGAAACAGTGCTGTTGGGTGAATGGGCTTGGTCATTTTGCAATTCCTGTGTGATTTAACTACTTGCAATGAGTTAATCACAACTTGAGTTGAGAATGCTACGCTCAAACTGTGTGGGGTCGTGAGGTTTACAGAAAATATCCATCTCAACTTTTTTTCACGTTAATTAATTATGGGATGCTCACTCCTGTGTTGTTAAGAAAAAGCATGATGCTCGATAAATCATGCTCACCAAGGCAGGCCAACCAAAACGCTTGTGGATCACTATGTCGCCCAAGCTGTAACCACAACGGATGTGCTTTGATATGGAAGGAGTAATCAACGAAGTGGTCAACCAACCAGTGAAACCACCTAGCAACGGTGTGTCGACTAACACCTTGCTCCTGACCTGATGAGCTAATACTTTTCCCAGGAGCACGCTCATTAACACTGCCTGCTGAACTGACCAGCAATACCAACGCTTTGGAGAAAGTATCTCAGGTAGGGTTGAACAAGTACGTTTACATTGATGACAATAAAATCTCAAAACAGGGGTGGGATTTAAAGAGCGTCCTTTACCTGGGTTCCTATCTGGTTTTCGATCATATGATCCATGTGACCATAGTCCACCTGCACCGCAATGGCTGCACTGCTCTGGCCTTAGTAGCTCTGGATTTTTTTTCAGCAGGATCAGGTAATCACTCAGGCTTTTAATCGCTTTTATGATTCTGCGCATGACTAATTTCACTATAGTTTTTATATCAAGTTATTTTACCTTGATAGGTTACTAAAAACCTTGTTTATTATGAGATAAAACTAGCTCAATTCCCCTAAATAAAGATAGACGTAACAGTCCAATCCCAGCAATTGACATCAGGCCGAGGTAAATCATCGGCCCCCAAAAATAAAGTTTGGTAAACACGTTATACATAATCATGTTATTGCCTAAGGCATAGACGCCGTAGCTTTGACTCGCGTGTAACGACAGTTCTAAATACTGAAAACTACCCAAAATTTAAATCAGCAAAATAATGCTGAAATATTGTGTAAAAATGACTATGCTTTGTCTTTTTAACAAGACTAACGAGATGAGTATAAATGTTAAACTTCGCCGATTACGCTGCCCCTCTTTTTTCAAAATTAACTGGGAAAGTTGTTTTAAAAAAATCTATCGACGATTGTAGGAAAGCTATTAACTGAAGGTAGTTGTAAGTTGTTCAGTTCATCAAAAGATAACAATGAGTATAAAAAGATGATTCGTACACTTACCGGTGAAAATAAAAGCACCGATTTAGATCCAATAAAAACAAATGATGTATTGCTAGAACAGAGCTGTGAAAAACTTTCACACGCCAGTAAAATTGATGTTCTTCATGATCCTTCTGATATTAGAAAGCCACATAGCAAGCAAACTGAAAATCTAGGTAAAGTAAGGAGTCTGGACGGGGATATTATCAATGGTTACAGCACGCATAACGCAGTTGCATTAGTACCTGGTGATAAGGCTGTGCATCTACTATCGCATGTAAGCTACAGCAATAAAGACCCTAAGTTTTTAAAAGCTGAGCATATTAAGAAAATAGAGGCTGGAAAGCCATTTGAGGGAGATAAAGAGGCCAAGAGTCTTTATGAATCTGGTGATTACTTTAATAAAAAGCTGCTGTCTATTCGTGAAATAGAAAAAATAGGAATCTGCCTAAAATCAAAGAATGAAGATGCAACCATTACCCATATTCTAGATAGAGAGTTTGATGATAATGACTATCTCTCACTAATTGATACAAACCTAGATCAAGACTTTATTATTCGCTCAAAAATAACAAGAACAATAGAAGGTAGAGGTGATGATGGTAAAAAGCTTAAGCTGATTAACGCTGATTTTGATGCTCAAGGCGAAAAGCAATTCCAAAAGTTAACAGTTGGAAAGAATTGCGTACAAGACGGAAAAATAACTATTTATTTTGGAGAGTTTGAGAACTTCAATGCAATTAAAATCCAAATTACAGGCAGAGATGGTAGGAGAATTTTTAAGAATGACATGCTGCTATTAACTAATAAAAAAGTAACGACTTTTGATGAGGCGTATGAGGTATACATAGCCTATCTATCTCGTGCGAAAATTGAATATGTTTTTAAATTTCTCAAGGAAGGACTAGGCTGGGAAAATATGCAGATAAAAAATTTTAAAGGGATACAAAATCTACTGGCTGTATGTTTTTATGTGGCCTCATATTTGTATGAGATAGGTAAGGAAAAAGCTTATGACGATTACGCAATTATGCTAGCTAAATTAGGAGATGGTAAGGGCAAGGTGACACGACACTTTATTGCGAAGGGTATTAGAAAACTTCTAACGTATCACTTAGTAGAGCAATTTTTTAAAGAAAATAGTGTTTCTCAAGAAGAACAAAAAGAATTATCGAATTCAGTTCAGGTAGGGAGATAACAATTTTGGGTAGTTCTCAGTAAATAATGAATAAACTTTTCGATAAAAGTCATAAACAGCAAACTGCCTATGAGAAAGTAATAACTAAACGTGACGGTAATGCCTTTGCCTGACATCAAACCAAACACCAAGATCATCGGGCCAAGCGTTAATCCAAACGACAGTAACACCGCTTGTAAAATCGGAATCTCTTGCGAAATTTCAGCTCTGTCTACCGTTGAATAAATAGCATCAACTCCTTGGGCTACATCCGCAGCCCCATGCGTAATTGCCGAGTGCATCGTGCCGTCACCCATACCAATTGGGCCGTTGTTAATACTCATCCACCCGCTGTAATAACGGCCAAAGCCCGAATTGGCGCCCACGTCATACAACATGTCACGAGCAATCACGTCATCCGAGGTCACTTGTGAACCCACATGGGTAAAGGTTTTTACTTTCTGCAACCACACACCGACTTTCTCGCTTAAAGTTTGCGTGCCTAAGTGTGGGTTGGTGGGACTGTGTTGCCCGACTAAGTGCACCAGCTGTGCCTCTAACCCAATGTCGGGCGCTGACCACCATTGCTGGCACGTGGGGTAACCCCATTGACCGGGTTGTAAGCCGTGCTTTTTGTTGTAGTCTTGATACGGCCCAGGATATTCGCTTGAGGTAAACCCCGGTACTGGCCCGGTGGGATACAGTTTCGGGTAATACAAGCTTTGCATCACGTGCGAACCGATCCAAGACAGATCGGTGACCCCACCGTAATTATTGAGCGTTTGCTCATAGGTGCTGGCTTGAGGCGATTGACTATCAAATTGCGCCCGTGCCGGTGCAAAGCATTCGTTTTGAAAACGCTCGACTTATTGTCTGACCGCAGGGGTTAAGCGCGTGGTGTCAATGGTGTTTTTAATGGCTTGCACATCAGTCTTACACGGCAGTGTGGTAATCGCTGCATTGGTAAACCCTGAAAACCCCTCTAACACCACCGCCATCATAATGGGCATCTTGAGGTTGCTGTACTCTAGGTTAGCAAAGGCATCGTCATAGGTGGTGCCAGTGTCTTTAAACCTCGAGACGGTTGCATTCACCGCACACACGGGTTTATACGTGACGGCATCGACTTTTAACGGCCACGTCGGTGCAACAAAGACCATCACTGTAAACACCCACCCTAAAAAGTGAATCGCCACCCGTCGCAGTGAAGTGGATGCCCCGTTTTGAATTTCCGATTCAAACGGCGTGGTGATGTTCTCAAAAAACAACACCAACAACGGCAAGAACAAAATACCCATCGAGGCGAGAATGTTAAACAAGGCATCAAAGAGTTTGACGCCAATTACGACACCGTAAATTTCAAGAGGGCCATTCATCATCATAAGCGCGTGCTCCTATTGCTGCGACTGCGTGTTTTTGTACACCGAGCCATTAATCATCCCGGCGGGTTGGGTGACATCATGCTCACTGACGGCACTCGCTTCGCGTTGTTGTTGTGAGCCAATAATCGCTTCGGCGGTTTGCGTCATCAGGGCTTGGCGGACTTTAAATTGAAACAAAATGTTTTCGATGTCTTGTTGCAATTGATTGAGCGATTGCGTGATGGCAGCGAGTGCGGGTTTGAGGTTATGCACCGGTTTGGTTTGTGAGCCTGCAATCAGCACACGACGTAACATCAAGGCTTCATCGATGGCATTTTGTAAGGCAATGTCTTGACTGAGTTTATTAATGGCGAGCTGTCGGCCTTGCGGGGTTTTATTGCGAATGCCTTGAATGACCGCAGGCGTAATGAGCAATTCATTCGAGCTCACCGCTTGCAAGGCATCGGCGGTGGGGGCTGCTTGGGCATTAACGAGTGCGGCTAAGTGGGTAGCAAGCGTTTGTGCACAGGTGAGCTTGGCGTGTAACGGACAGGTTTGCACTAAGGTCATCAGGCCAGTCCCACGGGTGGTGTTGTCAGTGCCGGGTTTGGATGAAATGGTGATATCGCCTAACACCACTCGCGCCCATTGCCCCGCTTCATCAGCGGTTTTCCAATAACGCGCCAGTCCGCTGTTCGGTGCGGCTTGAGTGTGTTGGTTATCCAGGGCATTATTCGGATCGACCATGGCGTTATACCCTGCGACCACCACATCATAAATGACTTTAATGGGTTTTTGGTTGCCTTGTGTGCCGCCGGAGTTTTGGCCTTTGTGTACCCACGGCACACCGTATTGATGCGGGTCTTTGGCTAAGGCTTTTTGGGCGTGATTGACATCAACGTCTTGGCCTTGCTTGGCTTGTTTTGCATAAGACCTTCTGCGAAACTAAATACTGGGCGAGCTTATGCTCGTTTGTAGTTTTAGAATCCGGCTTGAAGATTGAGAATCCCAGCAATAATATTAAATCTCATATTGTGTTTTCTGCGAAAATTCCTATACACCTCCCCAAGAATGCGGAATTTTTTAAATTTTAAGAATTGATGTTCAACCCTAATACGGATCTTGCTGTGATTACGGTTATCCTCTTTTTGTTGAGTAGTTAATTTGCCGCCTTTGGGCTTTTTATGAGGTAAGTTAACCAAGGGGTCAGTATGTTGAATTCCTTGGTATCCTAGATCAGCATATTTTTCTGCTGGTGGCAGTGGGCTGCCACGTTGTCGGATCTTAATATCATGAACCCTCCCAGGCATTGTTTGAGAGACGTTGATTATTTTTCCGGATGTACTCATTGCTATCTCCACCTTTTGAGTATGTCTTTTCTTTTTACCAGAATAATAATCTTTACGTGGCTTCTTCTTTTTGGGGCGCTGAATAGGCTGCTCCGTTACATCCATTAATATAGCGCAAACCGCATCTTCTGTTAGGGTTCTGTCTTTTTTAATATGAATACTGAGAACTACCCAAAATTGTTATCTCCCTACCTGAACTGAATTCGATAATTCTTTTTGTTCTTCTTGAGAAACACTATTTTCTTTAAAAAATTGCTCTACTAAGTGATACGTTAGAAGTTTTCTAATACCCTTCGCAATAAAGTGTCGTGTCACCTTGCCCTTACCATCTCCTAATTTAGCTAGCATAATTGCGTAATCGTCATAAGCTTTTTCCTTACCTATCTCATACAAATATGAGGCCACATAAAAACATACAGCCAGTAGATTTTGTATCCCTTTAAAATTTTTTATCTGCATATTTTCCCAGCCTAGTCCTTCCTTGAGAAATTTAAAAACATATTCAATTTTCGCACGAGATAGATAGGCTATGTATACCTCATACGCCTCATCAAAAGTCGTTACTTTTTTATTAGTTAATAGCAGCATGTCATTCTTAAAAATTCTCCTACCATCTCTGCCTGTAATTTGGATTTTAATTGCATTGAAGTTCTCAAACTCTCCAAAATAAATAGTTATTTTTCCGTCTTGTACGCAATTCTTTCCAACTGTTAACTTTTGGAATTGCTTTTCGCCTTGAGCATCAAAATCAGCGTTAATCAGCTTAAGCTTTTTACCATCATCACCTCTACCTTCTATTGTTCTTGTTATTTTTGAGCGAATAATAAAGTCTTGATCTAGGTTTGTATCAATTAGTGAGAGATAGTCATTATCATCAAACTCTCTATCTAGAATATGGATAGAGCGTTATTTTGTCTGTAAAAACCAACTTCAGTACTTAGAAAAACCTTTAAAATTCTAAATGGCACTCTATTGTACCTGTCTCATCGCATAATATCTTAAATTAATTATGCTAATCAATCTAAAAAATTATTTATACCTCAAATTTTTCTCCTCTCAAAATAAATTATTAACTTTTAGGTAATAGCAATTATATCTCGTTAATAAGAACAAGAATGATCTATCCTAAAACCCTATGAAGCCTTATTATTCACTTCAACTTAAGTATCTAGGTGATCCGCTCCACTGGTCATCAATTTCCACTAAAACAGCTGATACGAGCCTTAGGCACGATTCAGTATTAGGGAAAATTCCAACTGTATGCGTCCTTCTTTTTACCTCTCTGTTTACGCGCTCAGCTATGTTACTGGTTCTTAATCTTTTTTGATGCGGCCTGTCAAAGTTCATCACTACTAAGCCCTCCGGTATATTCACTTCCAACCAAGAAGAAAGCTCTGGTGCTGTTTGCTGATATTTATCTACCGCCATAGCCAATAGTCTTTCCGACTCATGAATGTTTGAGGCATTAAATATAGCTGTAATCTCCTCAGCTACTGGTTCCTTCATTGAGCGCTTTGGTATGTGAGCCTGAGCATTTTGCTGCAAATGAAATTGGCAGCGTTGCCAAGGAACACTGGGGAACACAGCTCTTCTAGCGGCTTTTAGGCCAGTATGAGCGTCGCTAGTAATCAACTCAATACCATGTATACCTCGCTCAACCAACTGCTGAAGAAAATCACGCCAATGTACCTCAGCCTCTGATAACGCTACAGAAACACCTAGCACTGTTCTCTTGCCGGTTGATTCATCAAAGCCATAGGCTATCAATACCGCACAGTCTTGTACTGTGCCGCTAGTGCGCACCTTCTCATAACGTGCATCTAGCCAAAGATATTTTATCTTTCCTAACGGCTTATTTCGCCATTTCTTTAAATCTTCATCCAACAATTTAGCGCAACGGCTTACCTCTGTGCTTGAAATATCTGTTCCACAGAGTTGCTTTAGCACCTTTTCAACTTTGCGCGTGGAAACCCCATGCACATACATTTCAGCGACAGCCAGCTTAAGTGCTCTATCAGAGCGTACACCTCGCTCTAAGACTGATGGATAGAAGGCTTCATTGGAGTCTCTAACCTGCGGTATCTGTAGCTCAAGCTGACCTTGACCTGTGTTAATTAACCTTGGTTTAAAGCCGTTCGCATATCCGTTTCTATCGCCAGTTCGCTCATAAGGACTGGCATTTAAATGGCGCTCCCTTTCTATTAACATAGCCTCATTCATCAACCTGGAGACAAGCTTAGGTAAAGCTTCAAACCCCTCCATCGCTAAAACATGTATGGCTTCTTCGATTAAGTTCTCATTTTTATAGCAGCTCATTGTCATTCCTCTTTTTTGGGGGTGCTGCCTCTATATAATGTAGGCTATATTACTGCTGGCACGCCAAAATCATTGACCTTCTCCCAAAACTGATCCCATCTGCCTTTAGTCTTTACTAGTGTTCTCAAGCATAAAACGATTTTCATTCCCTTGTCTTTCCAGCGCATTCCTGATCCGCCTAATCTTTGTTTAACAATTGTTTTACATGCTGCTTCAGTGACGCCAGAGCCAATTGGTGCATTCTGCTTAATCAAATTATGATACGACATTCGCTTTTCTTTAATATTATTTTCAAAATACGTAATTGTTCCTTCTAGCCTTTCTCTAAGCGATTTATTCAGTTTTTTATTTAGATGCTCTTTAAGCTCAGCAAGTATTCTACCTGCCGCACCTTTCTTGTGCTTTAAGTCATGACATCTCTCTTCGAGCCAAACATCACGCTCATCTCTTTCAGATTTTTTGGTAAATACTGCCTTTGATGCTTCGCCGAGATATTCAGTTGCATGCCAAAAATCTAAAATTTGCGTATCAGTATGTTTTTTTAGAAATGGCCAATTATTTTTTGCTCCATCAGCAACGCCAATTGTTTTAGCATCAGGGTAATATTTCTTTTTCAGCTTTATTTCCTTTTCAAGCCTATTAAAGAATTCATCTTTTCCATATTCTGGTGATGCTGCAACGTAGGTTGTGTGCAGGCGTGCACCATGCTTATCATACATGGAAATAGTTCCAACCATGCTCTCTCTATAACCATCATCAACGGTGAGAACATATGCACTATCTAAGCTAATACTTAGCATCTCAATGCCTGCATCAAGCTTTGGCTCTTCATATTCCCACTCAGCCTCTTTGGCTTGTGCAATACCGCCAACAAAATCAGTTGCCCGTTGCAAGTATGAATGTGAGATTTTACGGTTATGATTGACCTTGAGATCATCAATAACACTAGGAGCAAGTAAGTTTGAGTATTTATGTGAGATTATTTTGCAAATCGCGGTGTTGATCCTTGGATAATTCTAGCCTTATCTTCTAAAGGACAAAAGATCTTCCCGCCTTTAGAGGTTTGATAAACATAACGCTTAACTCGAGCAACTCCATAAGGCGTTTGGTAATTTGCTTCATCTCTACTTCGTGCTGTTAGCTTTATTTTTCCAACATGGATAGGAGAGCCATCTGCATCAAACTTACTTAAAGCTTTTTCAGTGGCTAATGTTCCAACCTCATTAAGGCCGTCAAGAATTGCATCCTCACATTCAAGCATGGATCCTTTTAGTGGAAGCTTGAGCTCAATAGTTAATTCATTATTTTCATCAGAGAGAATTCTAGCTAACATCCAAACACCATCCGTAATCAAGTTAAAGTGTATATTATGCTATATTTTCTACATTATATAAAGGCAGCACCCCTGCAAACATAATCAGAATAAATCTATCGTAAGCGATCCAGCAAGTACACCCTAGTCAACTAGTTAAATTCATGTGACTGTATGCTTCCGCAAATAGTAACAAGGAGCTTACGGTATGTCAGCAACAAATCCTGAAAATGAAAATGCTACTTACACAGATGCTTATTGGGAAAAACACCTTTCCGACTTTAAGCAAAGCAAGTTAACCAAAGCGAAATACTGCCGAGAGAATAACGTACCTTACACGCAGTTTCTCTATCGTTTGAGAAGAGAACAGCAAAAAACGCTAGCAAAGGTTGTTTGCGTGTCTGAGCAGCCAGCACAACCAGTGGCTGTCATGCAGGTCAACTCACACATACAGATTAGCTTTTATGACCAGGATAGCTTAGCGTCTTTGATTCAGAGGCTTTGCTAATGTTTCAGAACTGGAAAACACCGATCTGGTTTTATCGTACCCCTGTGGACTTTAGAAAACAGATTGATGGCCTAGTAATGCTGATTGCCGATCATCTCTCAATGACCCCAAACTCAGGCCAGCTATTTCTTTTTCGTAACAGGCAGCGCGATAAAATAAAATTACTTTGGTACGACCAAAATGGTTTTTGGCTTTGCTACAAACGATTAGAAAAAGGTAAGCTGAAGTTCCCTAGCGAAGCAGATGAGACTATCGAGTTGACCCAAGATCAGTTAAGCTGGTTATTGTCAGGTTTAAACTGGATGAAGCAAAAGTCATTACCCAAAGTCTCTCCCGAGTTTTTTTACTAAAATGGCAAAAAATGTCTTGACAGGTTTTTTCTGTGTTTTTTGATTTTACACGTGATTTTAATGCTTGTTTTATATCCTTAGCCCAGGCTTTGTGAGATCCGCTAGGAGTTGAAAAGAAAACATCACAATGACCAGCTACCCCAAAAAAGTAATATGCGCTAACCAAGCGCCTGAGGAAGAAAATATTGCACTTAAAATGTCATGGTACACTTTGCAGTAGTTACTTGAATGAGAAACGCAATGCAAACAGTCCCTAGTGAGCTTTTCTATCAACAAGTCGGAATAAATGAAAAGCTTTGTCATAAGCTTGAAATAGAACATGCTCGTGTTGAACAGTATGCCGAGGCTTATGATCATTTGAAGATACAATTTGCTAAGCTCCAACGACAGCATTTTGGCAGTAAATCTGAGCGCTACATAGAAGATCAGTTGCCACTCTTCGGTGATCTCTCAACACCGGAGGATCAAGAAGATGATGAAGCAGTTGTTGTCTCTTCTCACAAACGTAAGAAGAAGGTCAAGAATGAATTACCTGTGACGGTGAGAATCATTCCAGTACCTGATGACCAGCGTATTTGTCCTTGCGGTAAAGAAAAATGCCCAATGGGTTTTGAGACTAAAAAAATACTGAACTACAAACCAGCTGTCTTTGAAATGATTGAAGAGCGCCGTGAAAAACTAGGCTGTGATTGCGAGCAAGGTGGTGTTACGGTTGCACCTAAGCCTTTACATATCCTACCTAAGGCCGAGGCGTCTGAATCATTACTAGCGCATTTAGTGTCTAGTAAAATCAGGGATAGACAACCCTTTTATCATTTAGAAAAACAACTACGCTCACAATACGGCGTCAATCTATCCAGGCAAACTATGTCACGTTGGTTTATTGAGCTGACTAAACCTTTACAGCCGATTTATAATCTATTGAAGGATGAGCTGCTGGATTATGAAATAGCAAGTTGTGACGCGACTAAATTACAAGTCTTAAAAGAGCCTGGTCGACGGCCACAAACTAAGTCACTGATTCATTGCATGCGAGGTGGTGCTCCTGGTCGTGAGGTTATCCTGTTTGCCTATACGCCAAGTGACCACAGTGAGTTTCTAGTAGAATGGTTTCAAGGGTGGACTGGCAAGCTTCATACTGATGCAAGCCCTATATTCGACCAATTAGAAAATACCGGCGTTACGATCATTGCGCGCAACCTTCATGCCCGCAGGAAATTTGAAGAGATCACCAAGGCGACCAAAAAGAATGGGTTAGCCGCTCATGCTATGCGGGTCTATAAAAAACTCTACCGGATTGAAAGAAAGGCGAAAGAAGAAGAGATGTCGCCTGAGCAACGCCTTGCGCTTCGGCAGAAAGAATCAAAACCGATTATGGATGAGTACAAGGAGTGGCTAGAGGAGTATTATCCAAAGGTTCTACCACAATCTCATCTTGGCAGGGCAATGGAATATGTCATCAAGCATTGGGAAAACATGACTCGGTTTCTTGATGATGGTAGATGTGAGATTGATAACAATCACACAGAGAGAGACATTAAGCTCTTAGTGCTTGCAAGGAAGAACTTTCTATTTTGCGACACAATGCCAGGCGCTAACGCACTAGCAATGCATGCAAGTCTAGCTCTAACTGCTGAACTGCATCATCACAATGTCTGTCGATACTTCACCTATCTTTATGAGCGCCTACCACATTGCAAAACATTAGAAGATATTGAGGCACTGCTGCCATGGAATGTGCCGCCGGATAGCACCTAGCACGTGTTAGCTACGGAAGCAAGGACGCCCGTGGATCGCTTACAGATGTTTCACTGTCCCGGGTTATGGAGATACCCGAACTATGCGTAAGAAATACCACATAAACAACCATGATTTTATCATATTATATTAACGATGAGCGATTATCATGAAACATATTGTTGATTGTTTTGAGGAAACTTAGTTATGGGTGCTGGCTCTGATTTAAAAGATAAAATTAAACGTGATACAGGAATTACAGTATATAAAATTACTGATTATGAGGTTGAAGACGCTAACAAACTTTATGACTTATTAACAGATGAAACCAATCAAATAAAGAGTTGGTTGTTATCTATTTCTCAGAATGGTAGAGAAACTATACCGTTTGACATAGCGGTAAATTTAGCTAGCGACAAACAAGTACTAAATTACCTTACTTCAATGGTTCAATCCAAACATATTTCAATTTCAAATAATACAGATTTAAAATTGATTAGGGATATTATTGTATCTTCACGCCCAGATTATTTCACTTGCTTATTGTTAGTAGCAAGAAATAATGATCTTGACGCCTTATATAACATGGTAGTAATGGATATACAAGCTAGTGGCTATCGGGAAGACAGAGCTAGTCGATACTATGACAGCATTATTGCTGTAGCTAATGGTAATAACGGTATGATAAGTCATGACCAGCTGAGATGGTTATCAAACCAAAGTCAAAGTTTTCAAAGTATGATGAACTCTATAGCAGGAGCGCAAAGTAACAGCATCAATCAAGAGGGCCTTAAAAAATTACATGATGATCCTAGTAAAGACTCATTTTATAATGATGTAGATGTTTTATCTATATTTAATAAACGTGGCGTTGTGGGTCTTAGCCACGCTAATTCTTTATACGATACGGCAATAGCGCTTTACGAGAAAGAGATTAAGCTGGGTAATGCCTCTGCGATGCGTAATCGCGCATATATGCATCAACTCGGCCTGGGTGGCTTAAAAGATTACGCGGCGGCAATAGCGCTTTACGAGCAAGCGATTAAGCTGGGTGATGCCCGTGCGATGAGTGGCCGCGCATATATGCATGAACACGGCCTGGGTGGCTCAAAAGATTACGCGGCGGCAATAGCGCTTTACGAGAAAGCGATTAAGCTGGGTGATGCCTCTGCGATGAATAACCGCGCATATATGCATCAACACGGCCTGGGTGGCTCAAAAGATTACGCGGCGGCAATAGCGCTTTACGAGAAAGCGATTGAGCTGGGTGATGCCACTGCGATGTGTAATCGCGCATATATGCATGAACACGGCCTGGGTGGCTCAAAAGATTACGCGGCGGCAATAGCGCTTTACGAGAAAGCGATTAAGTTGGGTAATGCCACTGCGATACGTAATCGCGCATATATGCATCAACACGGCCTGGGTGGCTCAAAAGATTACGCGGCGGCAATAGTGCTTTACGAGCAAGCGATTAAGCTGGGTAATGCCTATGCGATGCGTAATCGCGCATATATGCATCAACACGGCCTGGGTGGCTCAAAAGATTACGCGGCGGCAATAGTGCTTTACGAGCTAGCGATTAAACTGGGTAATGCCTCTGCGATGCGTAATCGCGCATATATGCATGAACACGGCCTGGGTGGCTCAAAAGATTACGCGGCGGCAATAGCGCTTTACGAGAAAGCGATTAAGTTGGGTAATGCCACTGCGATACGTAATCGCGCATATATGCATCAACACGGCCTGGGTGGCTCAAAAGATTACGCGGCGGCAATAGTGCTTTACGAGAAAGCGATTGAGCTGGGTAATGCCTGTGCGATGCGTAATCGCGCATATATGCATCAACACGGCCTGGGTGGCTCAAAAGATTACGCGACGGCAATAGCGCTTTACGAGAAAGCGATTAAGCTGGGTAATGCCACTGCGATGAATGACCGCGCATATATGCATCGACACGGCCTGGGTGGCTCAAAAGATTACGTGGCGGCAATAGTGCTTTACGATCGAGCGGTTGTATCGTTCAGCAACTTCCTAGATCGCGAAATAAGCGATCTTCTGAGCACTGGTAGTCAATTCTTTACGCCGAATAACTTAATAAATGCTCTTCTTCCACGATTGAAAACTGGAGAAACGGTTTCTACTTCTATTTATCAGTGGTTAATAAGGCATAAAAAAGAGTTACTGAAACAGATTTTAGTTGGCGAGGATGATGATACAGAAAAGTATAAAGTAATTCATTCTGCACTTACTGATCAGGACCATGTTTTATATAAAATATTTTACAAAAAGACTGGGTTTACACCTGTGAGCGTGGATAAGCCAAAATCAAATTTAGGACAGCTTAGAATAAAACATGATGAGCTTGCTACAAATCTTAACCTTCCTGTATATGACGCAGGTAAATTTATGTCTAACAGTTCAGCGTCTTTTTTTACGAATGCTTCTACTGCTAAAGTTGATACCTGTTGCGAACCAAGAGATGCTGTAGATGATTGTGAAGGATATGGGTCGGTTTTTAATAGTATTACAGATGCAGGATTGTAAGAGCCTACCTGGAAAAGAGAAGGCTCTCTTGGGTTTTATTAGTATCCGTTCAATATCAGCATGATTTGAAAATAATTCAAAAAGTTCTTGACAGCTTTTTCGTGCAAATTTGGAAATTTTATATTGGAATCATCGTGTGTCATAAAAGCATGATGTGCGCTCTATAACAACGCTGTATGCTCGGATTATTTTTTCATCGATCAGGTTCATGGCTTAAAAATAATTTCAGCAGTACGGCCATCTGTGTGGGGAAAATTTACCTTTTCAAACCCGTGGTATACTCTTCCTATGAAAAAACAACCTGACAAATCAGTTTTAGCCGATCTCATTGAGAGATTTAATAATACTGTTACACCAACAGCACTAGAAACAGATTTTAGCAATGTATGTGAAAGTCAGGCTGAGAAAATCATAAAGCTAGAAGACAAGGTGCAATCGTTAAATAACGCATTAAATAAACATAAAGGTGAGCAAGGAAAGCCTAATGTTAGAAAGCAAACGCGCGCTAACAAGGACAAGGATCATTCCTCCGAGAAGGATAGAAAAGGAAATAAAACCAATAAAACTAGAAGGCCAAAATCGATAGAGCGTTATTTTGTCTGTAAAAACCAACTTCAGTACTTAGAAAAACCTTTAAAATTCTAAATGGCACTCTATTGTACCTGTCTCATCGCATAATATCTTAAATTAATTATGCTAATCAATCTAAAAAATTATTTATACCTCAAATTTTTCTCCTCTCAAAATAAATTATTAACTTTTAGGTAATAGCAATTATATCTCGTTAATAAGAACAAGAATGATCTATCCTAAAACCCTATGAAGCCTTATTATTCACTTCAACTTAAGTATCTAGGTGATCCGCTCCACTGGTCATCAATTTCCACTAAAACAGCTGATACGAGCCTTAGGCACGATTCAGTATTAGGGAAAATTCCAACTGTATGCGTCCTTCTTTTTACCTCTCTGTTTACGCGCTCAGCTATGTTACTGGTTCTTAATCTTTTTTGATGCAGCCTGTCAAAGTTCATCACTACTAAGCCCTCCGGTATATTCACTTCCAACCAAGAAGAAAGCTCTGGTGCTGTTTGCTGATATTTATCTACCGCCATAGCCAATAGTCTTTCCGACTCATGAATGTTTGAGGCATTAAATATAGCTGTAATCTCCTCAGCTACTGGTTCCTTCATTGAGCGCTTTGGTATGTGAGCCTGAGCATTTTGCTGCAAATGAAATTGGCAGCGTTGCCAAGGAATACTGGGGAACACAGCTCTTCTAGCGGCTTTTAGGCCAGTATGAGCGTCGCTAGTAATCAACTCAATACCATGTATACCTCGCTCAACCAACTGCTGAAGAAAATCACGCCAATGTACCTCAGCCTCTGATAACGCAACAGAAACACCTAGCACTGTTCTCTTGCCGGTTGATTCATCAAAGCCATAGGCTATCAATACCGCACAGTCTTGTACTGTGCCGCTAGTGCGCACCTTCTCATAACGTGCATCTAGCCAAAGATATTTTATCTTTCCTAACGGCTTATTTCGCCATTTCTTTAAATCTTCATCCAACAATTTAGCGCAACGGCTTACCTCTGTGCTTGAAATATCTGTTCCACAGAGTTGCTTTAGCACCTTTTCAACTTTGCGCGTGGAAACCCCATGCACATACATTTCAGCGACAGCCAGCTTAAGTGCTCTATCAGAGCGTACACCTCGCTCTAAGACTGATGGATAGAAGGCTTCATTGGAGTCTCTAACCTGCGGTATCTGTAGCTCAAGCTGACCTTGACCTGTGTTAATTAACCTTGGTTTAAAGCCGTTCGCATATCCGTTTCTATCGCCAGTTCGCTCATAAGGACTAGCATTTAAATGGCGCTCCCTTTCTATTAACATAGCCTCATTCATCAACCTGGAGACAAGCTTAGGTAAACCTTCAAACCCCTCCATCGCTAAAACATGTATGGCTTCTTCGATTAAGTTCTCATTTTTATAGCAGCTCATTGTCATTCCTCTTTTTTGGTTAAGTTTACCTTAAAAGGAATTTCTAATCTGACTGAGTCGCCTGCTTATTTTCAGCAAGTCAATGGAATTTACAGAAAGGATGGCGCACTAGCCCAAAATCTAGTAAAAAAAATCTCGAAGTCTCTAATACAGTGACACTAACAATTAATCCAGATTCGCTGCCCAGCGATGCTGTGCCAAATGGCTCTAAGAAAACACTTATCCAGGATATAAAAATTGCTGCTAATAACACTCTTTTTTTGCGCCAACAATATTACTCCCCTTCTGAAAACAAACACTATACAGCACCTCTGCCAACTGGTTATGAGGGCCAGTTCGGCCCTACTATTAAAAGCTGGACAAGCTTCCTAAATACTCAAGGTGGTATGACGCTAGAAAGCCTTGAGACATTTTATAAAACCGCCAACATAGATATTAGTAAATCAACCATCCATAGCTTCACAATTAAAACACCTACGATACTTGAGCCCGAGAAGGTAGAAGTTGTGAAGGCAGGTTTACAATCCACGAACTACCAGCACCTAGATGACACCAACGCTAGAGAGGATGGGAAAAACCGTTATGTTAATGTATTGGGGGGTGCTGCCTTTATATAATGTAGAAAATATAGCATAATATACACTTTAACTTGATTACGGATGGTGTTTGGATGTTAGCTAGAATTCTCTCTGATGAAAATAATGAATTAACTATTGAGCTCAAGCTTCCACTAAAAGGATCCATGCTTGAATGTGAGGATGCAATTCTTGACGGCCTTAATGAGGTTGGAACATTAGCCACTGAAAAAGCTTTAAGTAAGTTTGATGCAGATGGCTCTCCTATCCATGTTGAAAAAATAAAGCTAACAGCACGAAGTAGAGATGAAGCAAATTATCAAACGCCTTATGGAGTTGCTCGAGTTAAGCGTTATGTTTATCAAACCTCTAAAGGCGGGAAGATCTTTTGTCCTTTAGAAGATAAGGCTAGAATTATCCAAGGATCAACACCGCGATTTGCAAAAATAATCTCACATAAATACTCAAACTTACCTGCTCCTAGTGTTATTGATGATCTCAAGGTCAATCATAACCGTAAAATCTCACATTCATACTTGCAACGGGCAACTGATTTTGTTGGCGGTATTGCACAAGCCAAAGAGGCTGAGTGGGAATATGAAGAGCCAAAGCTTGATGCAGGCATTGAGATGCTAAGTATTAGCTTAGATGGTGCATATGTTCTCACCGTTGATGATGGTTATAGAGAGAGCATGGTTGGAACTATTTCCATGTATGATAAGCATGGTGCACGCCTGCACACAACCTACGTTGCAGCATCACCAGAATATGGAAAAGATGAATTCTTTAATAGGCTTGAAAAGGAAATAAAGCTGAAAAAGAAATATTACCCTGATGCTAAAACAATTGGCGTTGCTGATGGAGCAAAAAATAATTGGCCATTTCTAAAAAAACATACTGATACGCAAATTTTAGATTTTTGGCATGCAACTGAATATCTCGGCGAAGCATCAAAGGCAGTATTTACCAAAAAATCTGAAAGAGATGAGCGTGATGTTTGGCTCGAAGAGAGATGTCATGACTTAAAGCACAAGAAAGGTGCGGCAGGTAGAATACTTGCTGAGCTTAAAGAGCATCTAAATAAAAAACTGAATAAATCGCTTAGAGAAAAGCTAGAAGGAACAATTACGTATTTTGAAAATAATATTAAAGAAAAGCGAATGTCGTATCATAATTTGATTAAGCAGAATGCACCAATTGGCTCTGGCGTCACTGAAGCAGCATGTAAAACAATTGTTAAACAAAGATTAGGCGGATCAGGAATGCGCTGGAAAGACAAGGGAATGAAAATCGTTTTATGCTTGAGAACACTAGTAAAGACTAAAGGCAGATGGGATCAGTTTTGGGAGAAGGTCAATGATTTTGGCGTGCCAGCAGCAATATAGCCTACATTATATAGAGGCAGCACCCTTTTTTGGTTAAGTTTACCTTAAAAGGAATTTCTAATCTGACTGAGTCGCCTGCTTATTTTCAGCAAGTCAATGGAATTTACAGAAAGGATGGCGCACTAGCAGAATATGGGTAATGGTTGCATCTTCATTCTTTGATTTTAGGCAGATTCCTATTTTTTCTATTTCACGAATAGACAGCAGCTTTTTATTAAAGTAATCACCAGATTCATAAAGACTCTTGGCCTCTTTATCTCCCTCAAATGGCTTTCCAGCCTCTATTTTCTTAATATGCTCAGCTTTTAAAAACTTAGGGTCTTTATTGCTGTAGCTTACATGCGATAGTAGATGCACAGCCTTATCACCAGGTACTAATGCAACTGCGTTATGCGTGCTGTAACCATTGATAATATCCCCGTCCAGACTCCTTACTTTACCTAGATTTTCAGTTTGCTTGCTATGTGGCTTTCTAATATCAGAAGGATCATGAAGAACATTAATTTTACTGGCGTGTGAAAGTTTTTCACAGCTCTGTTCTAGCAATACATCATTTGTTTTTATTGGATCTAAATCGGTGCTTTTATTTTCACCGGTAAGTGTACGAATCATCTTTTTATACTCATTGTTATCTTTTGATGAACTGAACAACTTACAACTACCTTCAGTTAATAGCTTTCCTACAATCGTCGATAGATTTTTTTAAAACAACTTTCCCAGTTAATTTTGAAAAAAGAGGGGCAGCGTAATCGGCGAAGTTTAACATTTATACTCATCTCGTTAGTCTTGTTAAAAAGACAAAGCATAGTCATTTTTACACAATATTTCAGCATTATTTTGCTGATTTAAATTTTGGGTAGTTTTCAGTAGATTAGCGCTTAAAAATCTGATCGCATATCAAGATGCTATTGACGGAAGTTAGCATGTTTTTTACTCCTAGTGGATAATTTATATTGAAACTATTTAGAATGGTTATGCGATGAGATAAATGGAGTAGCACTTATACTGCTGACAAGCATAGACTCTCTAAAAACCTAGGTTTTTAGAGATTTGATAGCCGCTAATAACTCAGTGAAATTTGAATTATTTAGCTAGATAATAAGTGTAATTGAGAATGGAATGTATGGATTACAGTTATTGAATGTCAGAATGACCCCGTTTCTGTAATAAGACCCACCGATTATTAAAGAACTGATTCAGCATGACTTGCTACAATTAATCAAGACACTTGATGGTGGAAAACACATTTCTCGGCTGGTAAAATATGCGCTAGAATATGAGAAAGACAACTATGGTAGTGAAATTGTCACGCTGTTAGCTGAAGCACTACCTGATATGAAGGAGACGATTATGTCTGCAGCAGATCAATTACGGCAAGAAGGTATTAAACAAGAAAAGGTTTCTATTGCCACCAATTTATTGAAAGAAGGATTAGGTGAAGACCTTGTGACTAAGGCTACTGGTCTAGATACAACAACGCTAGCTAATCTAAAAAAAGAAATTGCAAAGCAGTAAGTTAGATATAACTTTTAGAGAGGTGTAAACAGTCAAGTTATTCTATCAATCGTCACTTAAAACATGCTACTGATCACTCGGTAGCTCTGGCAAGCCAAGCTCTTTTAAAAAAGTATTATGCTTTTTAAAAGCGGTAGAAATATCGCTTTCTATATTATGTAGCTTTTTATTAACCTCAGCCAAATCAATTTCCTCTTCTGGTTCTGCGGTACTCACATAACGAGAGATGTTGAGATTATAGTTATTGTTTTCTATTATCTCTTGCATAGACACTTTACGCGAGTAGCGATCTTCTTCTTGACGAAATTGGTAGGTGGAAATAATCTTTTCTATATCTTGCGTTCTTAACTTATTTTGTCGCTTGCCTTTCTCAAAGTGCTCGCTTGCGTTAATAAAGAGTATATCATCAGGTTTTTTACATTTTTTAAGAATGACTATACAAACAGGAATACCTGTTGAGTAAAACAAGTTTGACGGCAGTCCTATTACTGAGTCAATACTTCCATCATCTAAAAGCTTTTGCCGTATGCGTTGCTCTGCTCCACCTCGGAATAAAACACCGTGCGGCATGATAATTGCCATTGTTCCATCATCCTTAAGGTAATGAAAGCCATGCAATAAGAAAGCAAAGTCAGCGGCTGACTTAGGTGCTAACCCGTATTGCTTGAAACGAATGTCATCAGCGTACATGTCCAGAGGTTCCCACCTTAAGCTAAAAGGTGGATTAGCCACTATTGCATCAAAATAGGTTTTTTTAGCGGGATTGGTTTCACGCAGCACCTCCCAATCATTCTTTAATGTATCACCATGAAAAATCTCAAACTCTGAATCTTTTAGCCCATGCAATAGCATGTTCATACGAGCTAAGTTAAAGGTAGTGATATTGCTTTCTTGACCATATATTTTTCCAATACCATGATCGCCTAGCTGGTGACGTACATTCAAAAGTAATGAGCCTGATCCACAAGCAAAATCAAGGATACTTTCCAGGTATTTCTTTTTACCAGCTGATGGATCCTGACTATCTAGCACAACGATCCGAGAAAGAATGGTTGAGATTTGCTGAGGGGTATAAAACTCACCTGCTTTTTTACCACCACCGGCTGCAAACTGCCCTATAAGGTATTCATAGGCATCGCCTAATGTATCTTGATCGGTTGAAAATTCAGCGAGCCCATCAGCGATCTTACTAATGATCGCACATAATTTATCGTTTCGATCTACAGGGCGTTTACCTAGTTTTTCGGAATTAAGATTGATTTCAGAAAATAAGCCTTGGAAGGTGCTTTGGAAGGATTCGTTTTCAATGTAATTAAAACCATCCTCTAGTGTTTTAAGCAGTTCTTTGTTATGGGTTCGTGCCAGTTCGGCAATATTGCCCCACAAGTAATTAGGTTTGATAACATAATGCATGCGTCTTCGCATGACTCTCTCAAATTCTTTAACATCAGTCTTTGAGCTTTGCTCATACCAATACTGTAGTGGTGTAATATTATCCAAGCATGAAACTTGAGGATACTCCTCACCAAGTTCGTTTTTAGCTGCTTCTTCATAATTATCGGATAAATAGCGTAAAAATAAAAAGGATAACATGTAATCCCTAAAGTCATCCGCATTCATTGCACCGCGTAACTTATCGGCGATTGCCCAAAGAATCTTACCAAGCTTTTTTTGCTGTTCTTCAGTCATATTGTTAATCCTCTTGCTTTTGTTCTGCTAACGCTGAAAATATCTCATCGTTAAAGTCATAATTCTGTAAAAAGTCATTCAATATCTGCCTGAAAAACTCTTTGTTTTCTTGCAACATTTGTTGCGGCTCATAAAGTGAATAATTGCCGTGGTTAAGGATATTGATCAGGCGAGTATGTAATAAACCCTCTTTGTCATCATTGTCTTTCTTAACCCAACTTTGCCCTTTCTAAAATTAAACCTATCCAAATCAATGACTTACATTTTAAAAAAACGTTTAGGGTCACTACAACTTAACAAATTGTTTTTTCAGTGTGCCCAGGTTGTGAATTCATGCCTAACGATTTATAGATCACAACTTGCTCTGGAGTTGCCTTTGAGGTTCTTCTAACAGAAAGTAGTTTATTATTTTCAAGCCGCATCGTAGTCGTGATACGAACCTGAGTGCTAAAAATCTGCCGTATAGTTTGCCAGCTACTATCAATGCTCTGCAATTTAAGTTGATGGCGAATAGTGTGTAGTAAGTGATAAGCAAGAATACTAATAAACAGATGGGCATCAACTCGCTCTGGCTTTTGATGGTAGATAGGACGCAGGCCTAACTCTGATTTTAATGATCTGAATGCCGATTCAACATCAGTTAGAGTTGTATAGATTCTCCAAATTGTTTTTTCATCTAAATCCATTCTGTTACTACGCAAACAATATGCGCCCAGATTCTCAGAGTTAACTTTACTCCAACTGATTTTCGTAACCTTATCAGCCTCTGAATCAAGCGTGATAGTGTATCGACCTGAAACACGTTTATGGCGCTCCTTTATTCGACCTAAACGCAAGGTTACTTTCTCAATTGCTTTCATTCCAGTTTTTTTAGTGAGTCCATTAGCTAACTTAATTAATTCCTCTTCGAAACGAGTCTCAGCCTTACTAATCATATTTAAGCTTTTTTCTTCCTTAGCCTGAGAATGGCAGTACAGTAAGACTTCATTTGCTTCAGTATCTTTAATTAATTGCGCTGTAACCGTATTATTTACTGATTCTTTTACTAGCACTTTATCAATGTTTTCATCGACAACAGGCAATGCTCTACGGCTCACTACAATATAATGGAAACCTTTTTCAGTAAGCCATGAAATATTTTCTTCAGTTGCAAAACCAGCATCTAAGATAATTGTTGCCTCTGGCTGTGCATGAAGCTCAGTTAGCATTTCGGATAATGTTTTAGGCTCGCTAACATTCCCTTTGAAAAATTCACTGCGTTGCGGGAACCCTGAGCCATCCAGCACGAGTCCTAGAGAAACAAGCGGACAATCAGACCGCTTCTCCTTTGATCGACCATGCTGTGCGTGATCATTCTGTAATGCTCTACCCTCAAAGTAGGTATTGATTATATCGTAGAGAGTGATCACCTGATTTAAACTAAAGAGATTTTTCTCACGTTCGAATAATTGATCTTCAATCATTTGCTTATGTTTGAGTAACTCATCAGCAGTCTTATAGAATTTCTTGAGTGATAGTTCTGAGAAATCAGTACCCAGTAATTCATCTAACGCACTTTGATTGCTTAAATAATAGTGCGTACTTAAATCACTTCCTGGGGCAACTAGCCGCCCAATGATGGTAGCAAGCATCAGGTGACATTGTTTTTGATTAAAGCCCAAAGCCCTGAACAATTCCTCAAGTTGTAATTGCCTGGCAGCATGTAAGCCCAACGCCTCAGCTCCAACGTGTCGTATGTCCGCGCTCTCAATGGAGTTAACATCCACTGTTTTAAAGTCAGGTTCTACCGCGCTTACTGAATTAACAGCGATACTTGTCTCATTGTCATCAGCAAACCTAGAGCGAATGCGTTTTACATACATTTGCGCCTGTTTTTCGAGATGTGCTGGTATTGAAATTAACGTGCCTTGACCCGTTAAAATTTCCTCAATACGGTCAGCAAGCAATTTCCAACTGTCCTTCTTTACTGAAAAATTCGCACCAAGATTTAAAATCAGTCTTTGACGTACTTTGCCGTCAGCAGTGCGATGAGTATCAACAAGTCGGTAGGTTGCGTAAGACTTACCTGTCCGAGGACTCTTTTGTGTAGAGGTTCGAATATACATAACTCAATACTCTCATCACTTCACCAGCCCATGCAACCCCTTATTGCCATTATGTGTCACTACATTCGAGAATTCACGTTTCTAGGCAAGTAAAATCAATGGGTTGAGTTAAAAATAGTGATGAAATTTTTGATTTTCAGGGTGAAATGGCCAAACTTGGGTTAATACAATGAGCAAAGCCATTATAACCATGAAAGCTCGCAGTTTTTTCCAGAATAATTCTAAGCATATTAAAGTGGTAGGTATACAAATCGCCAGATTCAGCAGCTTGCTGCAACTCTACCAACATGGCTACGTGATAAAAAAAGGGGGTATCACCAGTATATTTTAATTCATAGGTTTCATCTTTCTTGTCCTTGCTTAAAAATAACGTCTTTACTAATTTTTTTTCACTTTTTAGCTCATTACAAAGTACGTTAAAAAATAGCGTGTGATGTGAAGAAATCACTGTTTTTAGTGAATGTTTCTCATTTTTAAGAAGCTGTGCTAAATGATGCGCGACTGCCACCGCGTTATTTTCATCTAATGATGAAATAGGATCATCAATATAGATATACTTAACCCAACTATACGCTTCAATATCTTTATCCATCGCTAATTGAACAACAGCTAAGAAAAAACACCAAATAAACATATTTTCTTCGCCACGTGAAACCTTGATGCTATCAAAATACTCTAAGGTCTTTCCGTTGTTCACTTCACTTGAAAAACGAACCTGCCAATTATTTGTATCTATTTTAAAGTCAAAGTCAGCATATCTATTAAGAAATGGTCTAATCCTGTTATCCATTTCCAGTTCTTCAAAGCCAGAAAAAAAACTAGAGTTTGAGTTAAGCTTTAGAACACGGTCACAATCACCCTCAAGATCATTGTCCCAATAAAACAAATCTTCAGTGAACGCATTAAAATACAAGGTATCACGCTTATCATATTGCTTGCCGTACTCTTTGAAGGACATAGAAAGCCGTGTTTTGCCTGTGCCATTATAGGCAAAAAGCAGAATATACTTTTTTTTCTGCAATATACCCCGTAGGTGAGCTGCTACCTCTCTCAATGAATCGAAACGGGTCATTTCACCACCTCATTCACTGAAGGAAATAACTGCTGCATGAGTCCTTTTTTATGCTCTTCTAGTGTCTCGACTTTCTGAGACTCGGATTTTATCAGCTCATCAAGTGAGGTAAGGCAATCGGCTATTTTTTGTTGTTCTTTTAAGGATGGGAACGGCACAATTATTCTGCTCATTACTCCATTCATAAGCTTCGGGTTTCCCACATATGAAACATATTTTCTTGATACAGAATTTATTAGCGCAGCAGAAAAAGCGTTAGCATAACCGTCATGATTTATCAAAACTCCACAAATATTTGTACAATAGAACTTTCCAGAACGATAATTTACATCGCCAGCATTAGCGCCATCAGTTGTCCATGTTATGGCATTTTCATATAAGAAGTCAGAGTAATATCCTGATATACCATTGTTTTTAGTTTGTGATGAAAAAACCGGATACGGAAATTCATCCGTACATACTTTTTCCACAAGACTCATAGAAAGCACATAACCACGAGGGGTGCTGCCTTTATATAATGTAGAATATATAGCATAATATACACTTTAACATGATGAAGGATGGTGTTTGGATGTCAGCTAGAATTATCTCTGATGAAAATAATGAATTAACTATTGAACTCAAGCTTCCACTAAAAGGATCCATGCTTGAATGTGAGAACGCAATTCTTGATGGGCTTAATGAGGTTGGAACATTAGCCACTGAAAAAGCTTTAAGTAAGTTTGATGCAGATGGCTCTCCTATCCATGTTGGAAAAATAAAGCTAACAGCACGAAGTAGAGATGAAGCAAATTACCAAACGCCTTATGGAGTTGCTCGAGTTAAGCGTTATGTTTATCAAACCTCTAAAGGCGGTAAGATCTTTTGTCCTTTAGAAGATAAGGCTAGAATTATCCAAGGATCAACACCGCGATTTGCAAAAATAATCTCACATAAATACTCAAACTTACCTGCTCCTAGTGTTATTGATGATCTCAAGGTCAATCATAACTGTAAAATCTCACATTCATACTTGCAACGGGCAACTGATTTTGTTGGCGGTATTGCACAAGCCAAAGAGGCTGAGTGGGAATATGAAGAGCCAAAGCTTGATGCAGGCGTTGAGATGCTAAGCATTAGCTTAGATGGTGCATATGTCCTCACCGTTGATGATGGTTATAGAGAGAGCATGGTTGGAACTATTTCCATGTATGATAAGCATGGTGCACGCCTGCACACAACCTACGTTGCAGCATCACCAGAATATGGAAAAGATGAATTCTTTAATAGGCTTGAAAAGGAAATAAAGCTGAAAAAGAAATATTACCCTGATGCTAAAACAATTGGCGTTGCTGATGGAGCAAAAAATAATTGGCCATTTCTAAAAAAACATACTGATACGCAAATTTTAGATTTTTGGCATGCAACTGAATATCTCGGTGAAGCATCAAAGGCAATATTTACCAAAAAATCTGAAAGAGATGAGCGTGATGTTTGGCTCCAAGAGCGATGTCATGACTTAAAGCACAAGAAAGGTGCGGCAGGTAGAATACTTGCTGAGCTTAAAGAGCATGTAAATAAAAAACTGAATAAATCGCTTAGAGAAAAGCTAGAAGGAACAATTACGTATTTTGAAAATAATATTAAAGAAAAGCGAATGTCGTATCATAATTTGATTAAGCAGAATGCACCAATTGGCTCTGGCGTCACTGAAGCAGCATGTAAAACAATTGTTAAACAAAGATTAGGCGGATCAGGAATGCGCTGGAAAGACAAGGGAATGAAAATTGTTTTATGCTTGAGAACACTAGTAAAGACTAAAGGAAGATGGGATCAGTTTTGGGAGAAGGTTAATGATTTTGGCGTGCCAGCAGTAATATAGCCTACATTATATAGAGGCAGCACCCAATTCAATAATGTTTGATTTACCCAATGGATCAAATTTCAAGCCAAAATGTTGAAGATACATCTTACTCATCCTTGTATCTTAAATAACTGTAGAGATATGACAATATTGCTACAATCCCAAGGATGCTTGGGTAGGCGGAAGGTGAAGCCGTGTTCGTCCTTAGGATTTAATCCTGTTGAGGAGATTTAGCTCCCTTCCACCCTCATAAGTTCATGAGATCGAACGGTATCTTAGGCCATTGTGAGCCTGTATTTGCAAGGTTGATCCGAACTATGATTTCCCAAGTTTGTTAGTGTAATAAAATTTAAGAGGCTCTAGCAAATGAAAAAAAATTGTGTTGGTATTGATATTGCAAAATCTGATTTTGTTGCTGCTATCACCACTAGCGGAAAAGATCACGTTAAACATTTTAATAATAATCCTGAGGGCTTTTCTGAGTTATTAGAATGGACGCAATCTTTATCTGATCAGTCACTTCATTTTTGCATGGAATCAACAGGTAAATACGGTAATGCATTGGCTCTTTATTTACATAGTGAGAAGTGTGATGTCAGTATAATTAATCCTGCACGAATAAAGTTTTTTATGAAAGGACAGCTAATACGAAACAAGACCGACAAGGCCGATGCGGTCAGTATTAAGGACTATTCAAATCATTTTACTCCAACGCTATGGCAGCCTTTGCCAGCTAATATAGAGGCTCTAAGAGCTTTGATACAGAGATCTGAAGTATTAACCTCCCAAGTCAGCAATGAACAAAACAGGCTGGAGCTAGCGGAAGAAACAATTATTAGCTCTATACAAAATCATATCGATTATATGGAAAAAGAAATTTTACGACTGCAGGAAGAAATTAGTAAGCTGATCGCGAGTGATGATGATCTGAAGAATAACACAGAGCTGCTTAAAAGCATCCCAGGCATTGGTGATAAAACCGCTCAAACACTAACTGCTTTTTTTAATAATATTGAAAGATTTTCTGGCGCAAAACAATTGGCTGCTCATATTGGTTTAAATCCCAGCCAGTCACAATCAGGCACTTCATTGAATTCATCACGGCTCTCAAAGGTTGGTAGTGCTTGGTTGCGAAAGGCGCTTTACATGCCGGCATTAGTGGCTATAAGGCATAATCCTATTTTGAAGAAATTTTATGAAAAGCTGCTCAAAAAAGGCAAGCCAAAGAAGCTAGCCATTTGTGCTGTTATGAGAAAAATGGTGCATATGATTTATGGCATCCTAAAAACACAGCAGCCATTTTCAGCGGATGCCTAGTAAAAATTTTACAATTTATTGTTGACGTTTAAGACGGTATCTCCTCAGTGATATCCAAATCCTCTTTAACTTGGTTATAAACAATCTCAACTAGCGAGGTTTTTCTTGCTGGTTGTTCCGGCA
The DNA here is from genome assembly GCA_965196985.1 of Gammaproteobacteria bacterium. Lineage (GTDB taxonomy): Bacteria > Pseudomonadota > Gammaproteobacteria > UBA12402 > UBA12402 > 2-12-FULL-35-23. Next base: position 41,477 of record CBDALO010000201.1, read on the forward strand.
TCTGAGGTCTAGCTCGGGTTCTAGAAAGGTTGTTATGTTTGTCCAGCTCTCCCACTGCACCAAGGTATTGATATTCCAATGATTCGACGTGACGGGCGGAGTCACTATGCGGATCAACCACTAAATAAACCTCTTGTTGAGCCAGTTCAAATGGAACTTCAAAGAGTCGATTATTCCAGCTTACCGTGCCATCCTTCCTGACTCGGCGCTTAATGCGATGCAGGAAGTAATCATCTAGCTTATCGGCCAAACAACCTAACGGCTGAATTTTAGTGAGGTCTTGCTGATAGCGTTGTAACGGGGTCATCTTGTCAGGCAGGGCGCTTTGCGAGGCTTGATGATAAACACGCTCAACCCAAGCCCAAAATCGATCATTCAGCGCATTGAAACTATGAATGGAATCCAGGTTGCATTCAGCTAGGAATTGCTCGCGTACTGTTCTATGCCAACGCTCTAGTTTGCCTTTGCTTTGCGGTTCATAGGGCCTGCCGTAAATCAATTGAATTTTCAAACGAGCACAAATGGTTTGCAACGTTTTAGCACGGTAGGCAGGGCCGTTGTCAATGATGAGCTTAACAGGAAGCCCACGTTTGAGTAATGCCTCTTTCAACACATGCTCAATAGTAATGGCACTCTCATCAGTACAAAATTTACTGTGACAGACCAACCTTGAGGCATCATCAAAAATACTCACCAAATAGCTTTTAACTCTTCTTTGGCCATCGTAAATCGTTGGACCATGCATGACATCGCCATACCAAATATCACAAGCTGTGAGCGCCTCAAATGAGCGGCGCTCAATTTGGTTAGAAGGTGTGACTGTTCTTTTAGACAGGCCGTGTTTTACTAATAAGCGGTGAACTGTTGCGTGAGATAATTCACCTCGTGCTACCTTCCCTTGAGTTTCTAAGAGTTTAATCACGGTCGGAATTGATCTTGAAGGGCTTTCCTGTTTAGTGGAAATAATTAACTCTTGTAGCTCTGGATTGATGTGACACTGGCCTTTGTCTCGTCGAGTTTTAGGAACTAATCCATCAATACCCTGCTTTAACCAGGCGTAATACCAATTCTCAATTGTTTTAGCACTGAGGTGAACACGCTTACTACCTGGAATGTTGTAGGTTTGCTGGGACAACCTTTTAATAATGCTCTTGAGCTCACCATGCTCAAAACTATTTCGGCTACATAGCTCACCTAAAACACTTAGGCGAAACAGTGCTGTTGGGTGAATGGGCTTGGTCATTTTGCAATTCCTGTGTGATTTAACTACTTGCAATGAGTTAATCACAACTTGAGTTGAGAATGCTACGCTCAAACTGTGTGGGGTCGTGAGGTTTACAGAAAATATCCATCTCAACTTTTTTTCACGTTAATTAATTATGGGATGCTCACTCCTGTGTTGTTAAGAAAAAGCATGATGCTCGATAAATCATGCTCACCAAGGCAGGCCAACCAAAACGCTTGTGGATCACTATGTCGCCCAAGCTGTAACCACAACGGATGTGCTTTGATATGGAAGGAGTAATCAACGAAGTGGTCAACCAACCAGTGAAACCACCTAGCAACGGTGTGTCGACTAACACCTTGCTCCTGACCTGATGAGCTAATACTTTTCCCAGGAGCACGCTCATTAACACTGCCTGCTGAACTGACCAGCAATACCAACGCTTTGGAGAAAGTATCTCAGGTAGGGTTGAACAAGTACGTTTACATTGATGACAATAAAATCTCAAAACAGGGGTGGGATTTAAAGAGCGTCCTTTACCTGGGTTCCTATCTGGTTTTCGATCATATGATCCATGTGACCATAGTCCACCTGCACCGCAATGGCTGCACTGCTCTGGCCTTAGTAGCTCTGGATTTTTTTTCAGCAGGATCAGGTAATCACTCAGGCTTTTAATCGCTTTTATGATTCTGCGCATGACTAATTTCACTATAGTTTTTATATCAAGTTATTTTACCTTGATAGGTTACTAAAAACCTTGTTTATTATGAGATAAAACTAGCTCAATTCCCCTAAATAAAGATAGACGTAACACCATTGCACAAGAGAAACTTTACCCTAAAAAAATAACAGCAGCAAGAGAACAAGCAGCACTATTTTCCCGCGCTAACCGGCGCGGGAAAACGCAGCAAGCAGACTCAAAGGACAACATTAACCACAATCACTGGGGCCTTTTTAGGGCAATGGCATTCGGTTAACGTGATTTTATGCTATTCTCTTGCTCCCTTGAATAACTAGCGGTGAATTTAACCGAAGGAGCGGAGCAGGTATGCAGGACTTTTGGATCCAGTTGCACGCAATATTAGCAGACTGTTGTGCAAAATTTGATGAAACCTGGCAGCAAAGAAAACGAGCAATAACGACTGAAATTCTAGTTGTTTTCATTTTAAAACTAGTACTGAGTAAAAATAATCAGGGTTATCAAATTTTATTAAACGAGCTTTGGGAGTCATCAGAATTGGCCTGTATTCAGGAAAAGCCGTTCGCTGCTTCATCCATATGTGAGGCTCGCCAAAAGATGCCGGAAGTGATATTTACCGACCTCAATCGTGCTGTTTTATTGGCGCGAGAAAAGCAGGAGCCATTACCTTTATGGCAAGGACATCGTGTTTTTGGCGTTGATGGCTCCAAAATAAATCTACCTCATGAATTACTCGCCGCTGGTTACATGGCACCTAATAAAGGCCAATACTACCCACAAGGAATTATGAGCGCATTATATCATTTAGGTAGTGGCTATATTTATGATATTACTCTCAATGCAGAACGAAGCGAACGGCATATTTTATTGGCGCACATGGAGACGATGCAACCTGGTGATGTCTTGGTTCTTGACCGAGGGTATTTCAGCTATTTGATTTTAGTAAAAGCGATGGAAAAAGGCATCCACCTTATTTGTAGAATGCAGAGTGGCACTGTAAATACAGCCGTAAAACGTTTTTGGGAAAGTGATAGTCAAGATGAAATCATTACTTATAAGCCGTCAGTAGCTGTAAAGTACGAAAGTCGAAAGCAGGGTTATGAACTCGATATAAAACCGGTGAGGTTGCGATTAATTAAATATACTATTGGTGATGAAACTTATGTTTGTAGCACCACGTTGTTGGACCAAAAAAAATACCCGCTGGATGAATTTCCTAGTGTATATCATGGTCGCTGGGGAATTGAGGAGCTTTATAAAATATCCAAGGTGTTTATTGATATTGAAGAATTTCACAGTAAGTCAGAGCTTGGTGTAAAGCAAGAATGCTATGCGCATGCGCTAATCATAAACTTCGCACGAATTTTTGAGTCTGAGGCTAATAATCAGCTTCCACCACCCTCACCGAAGGGAAAGAATAAACCTGAAAAGCAAGATGGCTATTGGCAAGATTTTGTTGGGGAAATAAAAAATATTAAAACTAATTTCAAAAACACATTACTGGTTATCGGTCGAAGTTTAGAAAAATTATTGTTGCCAGAAAATGATTCTGGTTTTCTTTGTATCCCGCTCATGCTTGGCAGCATTGCTCGCGTACGTCAAAAAATAAGAAGGGGTAGGCATTCACCACGGCAATCTAGAAAGCCGGTTACAAAATGGTTAAATATTAGTGGAGGATCTGCCAAATATGCTTAACCGAATGCCATTGCTTTTTAGGGCCCCGGTTTCATGTGGATAAGTTGACCAATTTTCCCCTAATAAATTAGTTTCCTTTAAAAAAGGAATTAAAACGAAATCAAAAGGAGAAATAATTTAACTAAAATGGCAACATTCTAACCAAGTGAGCAAAGCAAAAGAGCCTTATAATTCAAAAGGTTACGCCGGTTCCTTTGGACAAAAACGCTTATGGCGTTTTTGACGTGCGCATCCTTGATGCGCGGAAAACCCAGGCTTTGGGCCTGTGTCACTACGGAAACCGTAGTGACACAGGCCCAACAATTCACCCAATGGCAACACCAACCCAACCCCAAAACCCTGCATAATAATAACGCATTCGCTGGAAAACCCCTGTGAGCTTGCGGTAAGTATGTGTGAACCAATAAGTTGGATAAGGTAAACTTTCGTTGCCGAGTACTTTATTGGGCTTGATAATTATCCATTATCTTCATTAACCTATTGACTTAGAAAAGAAAATTATTTTATTGTGACGACAGTTTCTTACGCATCACGTGAAATAATTATGCCAACCGCAACTGAAATACCGGATATAGCGACTAAATCAGAGCATGAAATTGCAGAATTTCGTGCTCGCTTGAATCAGTCCAATCTTGGTGATGAGGATAAGGAGCTTGCAGGTGGTTGTTTGGACCTTGCTCTTTGGTTGCCCGAGGTGCTTCAACAGCAGAAAATTACAATTAAACAATTACGTGAACTTATTTTTGGAGCTGACAGTAATCAGTCACCCAAGAAGAATCAGGAGAATAAGGGCCAAGAATCTGAAAGTAATATTGAGGGTGTTGGCAATAACTCTGACGATAATACATCAGGCAATAAAAAAGGTGATAGTCAATCAGATAAGAAAGGGAAATCCGGTCATGGCAGGCGAGGTAATCAGGATTACCGGAATGCCACTGATGTTTATTGCCATGTTGCTGACCATGCATGTGGCGATGCCTGTCCTGGAGGATGTGGTGGGAAACTGTATAAGGTTAAAAAAGCCGGGATAGAGCGTTATTTTGTCTGTAAAAACCAACTTCAGTACTTAGAAAAACCTTTAAAATTCTAAATCGCACTCTATTGTACCTGTCTCATCGCATAATATCTTAAATTAATTATGCTAATCAATCTAAAAAATTATTTATACCTCAAATTTTTCTCCTCTCAAAATAAATTATTAACTTTTAGGTAATAGCAATTATATCTCGTTAATAAGAACAAGAATGATCTATCCTAAAACCCTATGAAGCCTTATTATTCACTTCAACTTAAGTATCTAGGTGATCCGCTCCACTGGTCATCAATTTCCACTAAAACAGCTGATACGAGCCTTAGGCACGATTCAGTATTAGGGAAAATTCCAACTGTATGCGTCCTTCTTTTTACCTCTCTGTTTACGCGCTCAGCTATGTTACTGGTTCTTAATCTTTTTTGATGCGGCCTGTCAAAGTTCATCACTACTAAGCCCTCCGGTATATTCACTTCCAACCAAGAAGAAAGCTCTGGTGCTGTTTGCTGATATTTATCTACCGCCATAGCCAATAGTCTTTCCGACTCATGAATGTTTGAGGCATTAAATATAGCTGTAATCTCCTCAGCTACTGGTTCCTTCATTGAGCGCTTTGGTATGTGAGCCTGAGCATTTTGCTGCAAATGAAATTGGCAGCGTTGCCAAGGAACACTGGGGAACACAGCTCTTCTAGCGGCTTTTAGGCCAGTATGAGCGTCGCTAGTAATCAACTCAATACCATGTATACCTCGCTCAACCAACTGCTGAAGAAAATCACGCCAATGTACCTCAGCCTCTGATAACGCAACAGAAACACCTAGCACTGTTCTCTTGCCGGTTGATTCATCAAAGCCATAGGCTATCAATACCGCACAGTCTTGTACTGTGCCGCTAGTGCGCACCTTCTCATAACGTGCATCTAGCCAAAGATATTTTATCTTTCCTAACGGCTTATTTCGCCATTTCTTTAAATCTTCATCCAACAATTTAGCGCAACGGCTTACCTCTGTGCTTGAAATATCTGTTCCACAGAGTTGCTTTAGCACCTTTTCAACTTTGCGCGTGGAAACCCCATGCACATACATTTCAGCGACAGCCAGCTTAAGTGCTCTATCAGAGCGTACACCTCGCTCTAAGACTGATGGATAGAAGGCTTCATTGGAGTCTCTAACCTGCGGTATCTGTAGCTCAAGCTGACCTTGACCTGTGTTAATTAACCTTGGTTTAAAGCCGTTCGCATATCCGTTTCTATCGCCAGTTCGCTCATAAGGACTGGCATTTAAATGGCGCTCCCTTTCTATTAACATAGCCTCATTCATCAACCTGGAGACAAGCTTAGGTAAAGCTTCAAACCCCTCCATCGCTAAAACATGTATGGCTTCTTCGATTAAGTTCTCATTTTTATAGCAGCTCATTGTCATTCCTCTTTTTTGGTTAAGTTTACCTTAAAAGGAATTTCTAATCTGACTGAGTCGCCTGCTTATTTTCAGCAAGTCAATGGAATTTACAGAAAGGATGGCGCACTAGCCAATAACCGGCTTAACACACTCATCTAAACTAAGTGACACTCATTTACACAACACCATTGTACAACCAAAACCAAGTAAAAGCGGCATGTTTAAGCCACAACCTGTTGACCAATCCATTACTAGGCAGCCTAACACACAACCAAAATTTAAATTGAGCTAAATCTGCTTACTGTTAGGAAAAATTGATCGAAAAGTGAAAGCCCCCATAAGGAACCTTATAGGGTCTTAACTATTTTTTGTGTATCGCACATAGTTTTGCCTACCTGTTGAGCATCTATTTCCATAGTTAGTGTTTGTATGACCACGCTTGAAAAAAGTTGAGCTGTTGTTTGATTGGTGGGCGCCACTATTTAATTTTAACACTCTGTTATTAGGATTGGTGTATTGATTGTTTATCAATGGTTGCCTAGATTGATCAGGCCATGAAAAGGCTCGCCAGTTTTGTCGTGCAGAAAAACCACGTTTATTTTTTTTATCTGGATCTGCGCCTTTCGATAAAAGAATGGTGCAAATACTAGAAAACAAAGTAGTAGTATTTCTTCTTTGCTTAGCTGAAGTTGCTGCAGCATTTAATGGAGTAAAGCCATGATTATTTATTTGTTCTAAAAAAGCATTAAATTGAGAGCTGTCCTTGCCGCCAAAGGCGGTGTCGGCCGCCGCGATTAAGTCTTTCACCACCTCGAGGTGACCTTCTTTCGAAGCAGTATTCAAGGGGGAGAACTGATCTTTATTCGGTTGAGTCAGAAACGCGCGAAAGCCGTCAGTGTTCTTGCCGCCAAAGGCGGTGTCGGCCGCCGCGATTAAGTCTTTCACCACCTCGAGGTGACCTTCTTTCGAAGCAGTATTCAAGGGGGAGAACTGATCTTTATTCGGTTGAGTCAGAAACGCGCGAAAGCCGTCAGTGTTCTTGCCGCCAAAGGCGGTGTCGGCCGCCGCGATTAAGTCTTTCACCACCTCGAGGTGACCTTCTTTCGAAGCAGTATTCAAGGGGGAGAACTGATCTTTATTCGGTTGAGTCAGAAACGCGCGAAAGCCGTCAGTGTTCTTGCCGCCAAAGGCGGTGTCGGCCGCCGCGATTAAGTCTTTCACCACCTTGAGGTGACCTTCTTTCGAAGCAGTATTCAAGGGGGAGAACTGATCTTTATTCGGTTGAGTCAGAAACGCGCGAAAGCCGTCAGTGTTCTTGCCGCCAAAGGCGGCGTCGGCCGCCGCGATTAAGTCTTTCACCACCTCGAGGTGACCTTCTTTCGAAGCAGTATTCAAGGGGGAGAACTGATCTTTATCTTTATGAGTCAGAAACGCGCGAAAGCCGTCAGTGTTCTTGCCGCCAAAGGCGGTGTCGGCCGCCGCGATTAAGTCTTTCACCACCTCGAGGTGACCTTCTTTCGAAGCAGAATTCAAGGGGGAGAACTGATCTTTATTCGGTTGAGTCAGAAACGCGCGAAAGCCGTCAGTGTTCTTGCCGCCAAAGGCGGTGTCGGCCGCCGCGATTAAGCCTTTCACCACCTTGAGGTGACCTTCTTTCGAAGCAGTATTCAAGGGGGAGAACTGATCTTTATTCGGTTGAGTCAGAAACGCGCAAAAGCCGTCAGTGTTCTTGCCGCCAAAGGCGGTGTCGGCCGCCGCGATTAAGTCTTTCACCACCTCGAGGTGACCTTCTTTCGAAGCAGTATTCAAGGGGGAGAACTGATCTTTATTCGGTTGAGTCAGAAACGCGCGAAAGCCGTCAGTGTTCTTGCCGCCAAAGGCGGTGTCGGCCGCCGCGATTAAGTCTTTCACCACCTCGAGGTGACCTTCTTTCGAAGCAGTATTCAAGGGGGAGAACTGATCTTTATCTTTATGAGTCAGAAACGCGCGAAAGCCGTCAGTGTTCTTGCCGCCAAAGGCGGTGTCGGCCGCCGCGATTAAGTCTTTCACCACCTCGAGGTGACCCGCACAAGCAGCAGAATTCAAGGGGGAGAACTGATCTTTATTCGGTTGAGTCAGAAACGCGCGAAAGCCGTCAGTGTTCTTGCCGCCAAAGGCGGTGTCGGCCGCCGCGATTAAGTCTTTCACCACCTCGAGGTGACCTTCTTTCGAAGCAGAATTCAAGGGGGAGAACTGATCTTTATTCGGTTGAGTCAGAAACGCGCGAAAGCCGTCAGTGTTCTTGCCGCCAAAGGCGGTGTCGGCCGCCGCGATTAAGTCTTTCACCACCTTGAGGTGACCTTCTTTCGAAGCAGTATTCAAGGGGGAGAACTGATCTTTATTCGGTTGAGTCAGAAACGCGCAAAAGCCGTCAGTGTTCTTGCCGCCAAAGGCGGTGTCGGCCGCCGCGATTAAGTCTTTCACCACCTCGAGGTGACCTTCTTTCGAAGCAGTATTCAAGGGGGAGAACTGATCTTTATCTTTATGAGTCAGAAACGCGCGAAAGCCGTCAGTGTTCTTGCCGCCAAAGGCGGTGTCGGCCGCCGCGATTAAGTCTTTCACCACCTTGAGGTGACCTTCTTTCGAAGCAGTATTCAAGGGGGAGAACTGATCTTTATTCGGTTGAGTCAGAAACGCGCGAAAGCCGTCAGTGTTCTTGCCGCCAAAGGCGGTGTCGGCCGCCGCGATTAAGTCTTTCACCACCTCGAGGTGACCCGCACAAGCAGCAGAATTCAAGGGGGAGAACTGATCTTTATTCGGTTGAGTCAGAAACGCGCGAAAGCCGTCAGTGTTCTTGCCGCCAAAGGCGGTGTCGGCCGCCGCGATTAAGTCTTTCACCACCTCGAGGTGACCTTCTTTCGAAGCAGTATTCAAGGGGGAGAACTGATCTTTATTCGGTTGAGTCAGAAACGCGCGAAAGCCGTCAGTGTTGTTGCCGCCAAAGGCGGTGTCTAATTTTTGCAATGCAATGTTAATGATTTGACCGTTACCATATTTTGCGAGAGAGGTTAAAAAAGTCCACCTTTCTTTTTCATCAAGCCATAAATGTGGTGTGTCCTTCTCCTTCACTAGGAAATGTTTGTTATTTATTAGTATGATGAGGGTTTGATCAAGACTGGGAGTTTTTTTCATCCTGTGCACAAAAACATACACGCTTTCTTGTAAAAACAAACTTGCTTCAAGTGCATTATTTTGAAAGTGGCTAACTATCTGTTCATCAGTAATCTGTTGTAATAATATTTGCTTGCGTAATGTGCTTATTGCTTCATCGTTGCGCGAACTTCTTAAGTGATAACTAGGCATGTGGTTTAATATATAAAATTATTTTCTAAAGTAGATATTCGAATATAATAAAGGATAAAAATTAACAGATTATTTAGTTATTATTCAGGCTACTACAGAATATACCGATGGCATTGCCTTAAAGTAGCGGTAAATACCCGTGATAACCACAAATTAGCACGGGTTTGAGGCTCGCCAGCAACAGGATTTAAATAATAAATGACCATTGCGATGAAAATACTACTGGTTATACGACTCAGTTTTTACGGTTCTGTCGCAAATTAATGGTTATTTGATATAATACCGACCAAATTTAGCATTGAATAATAATGGAGTTATTATGGCGATTAGTTTTACTGAGAACTACCCAAAATTGTTATCTCCCTACCTGAACTGAATTCGATAATTCTTTTTGTTCTTCTTGAGAAACACTATTTTCTTTAAAAAATTGCTCTACTAAGTGATACGTTAGAAGTTTTCTAATACCCTTCGCAATAAAGTGTCGTGTCACCTTGCCCTTACCATCTCCTAATTTAGCTAGCATAATTGCGTAATCGTCATAAGCTTTTTCCTTACCTATCTCATACAAATATGAGGCCACATAAAAACATACAGCCAGTAGATTTTGTATCCCTTTAAAATTTTTTATCTGCATATTTTCCCAGCCTAGTCCTTCCTTGAGAAATTTAAAAACATATTCAATTTTCGCACGAGATAGATAGGCTATGTATACCTCATACGCCTCATCAAAAGTCGTTACTTTTTTATTAGTTAATAGCAGCATGTCATTCTTAAAAATTCTCCTACCATCTCTGCCTGTAATTTGGATTTTAATTGCATTGATGTTCTCAAACTCTCCAAAATAAATAGTTATTTTTCCGTCTTGTACGCAATTCTTTCCAACTGTTAACTTTTGGAATTGCTTTTCGCCTTGAGCATCAAAATCAGCGTTAATCAGCTTAAGCTTTTTACCATCATCACCTCTACCTTCTATTGTTCTTGTTATTTTTGAGCGAATAATAAAGTCTTGATCTAGGTTTGTATCAATTAGTGAGAGATAGTCATTATCATCAAACTCTCTATCTAGAATATGGGTAATGGTTGCATCTTCATTCTTTGATTTTAGGCAGATTCCTATTTTTTCTATTTCACGAATAGACAGCAGCTTTTTATTAAAGTAATCACCAGATTCATAAAGACTCTTGGCCTCTTTATCTCCCTCAAATGGCTTTCCAGCCTCTATTTTCTTAATATGCTCAGCTTTTAAAAACTTAGGGTCTTTATTGCTGTAGCTTACATGCGATAGTAGATGCACAGCCTTATCACCAGGTACTAATGCAACTGCGTTATGCGTGCTGTAACCATTGATAATATCCCCGTCCAGACTCCTTACTTTACCTAGATTTTCAGTTTGCTTGCTATGTGGCTTTCTAATATCAGAAGGATCATGAAGAACATCAATTTTACTGGCGTGTGAAAGTTTTTCACAGCTCTGTTCTAGCAATACATCATTTGTTTTTATTGGATCTAAATCGGTGCTTTTATTTTCACCGGTAAGTGTACGAATCATCTTTTTATACTCATTGTTATCTTTTGATGAACTGAACAACTTACAACTACCTTCAGTTAATAGCTTTCCTACAATCGTCGATAGATTTTTTTAAAACAACTTTCCCAGTTAATTTTGAAAAAAGAGGGGCAGCGTAATCGGCGAAGTTTAACATTTATACTCATCTCGTTAGTCTTGTTAAAAAGACAAAGCATAGTCATTTTTACACAATATTTCAGCATTATTTTGCTGATTTAAATTTTGGGTAGTTTTCAGAGTTTTAAAGGAAGACATTTCCCCGCTAGTGCGCCATCCTTTCTGTAAATTCCATTGACTTGCTGAAAATAAGCAGGCGACTCAGTCAGATTAGAAATTCCTTTTAAGGTAAACTTAACCAAAAAAGAGGAATGACAATGAGCTGCTATAAAAATGAGAACTTAATCGAAGAAGCCATACATGTTTTAGCGATGGAGGGGGTGTCAATCAGCATCTAAAATTGCCCCCTGATCAGCGTCGAATATTGACCCCCAGACCATCAAATTTATTGTATATTAAATGCTCGCCGCCTCCTTTTAATTTCTATTTTTAAATCTAAAACTCTCATTGCCTGTTTCAATAATTGCACAATGATGTGTTAATCGATCCAGCATAGCCGTTGTCATTTTTGCATCCATAAAAACGGTTGGCCATTCTCCAAATGTTAAGTTTGTAGTAATGATTAACGAAACTTTTTCATAAAGCTGACTAATCAAATGAAATAGTAGTGCTCCACCTGTTTCAGAGAATGGTAAATAACCGAGTTCATCAAGAATAATTAGGTCAACCTTTTTAAGTCGGTTGGCTAATTTACCTGATAAATTATTCTGCTTCTCTTGCTCTAGCTGGTTTACTAAGTCAACCACATTATAGAATCGCGCTTTCATACCTTTGTAGATACAATTTGTTGCTATTGCAGTTGTTAAGTGTGTTTTACCAGTGCCAGTTCCACCAACAAAAATAATATTACGATTGGCGTTAATAAATTCTCCATCATACAAAACATCAATGTCTTCTTTATTAACTTCACTTTGTTGGAATTTAAACTCATGCAATGTTTTGTTCACAGGAAACTTTGCGGCAGCCAGTTGATAGTTAATAGAGCGTGTTTCACGTTGTGTGAGCTCGCTTTGCAACAGCTTTATCAACCATGCTTCATTTGACAGCTTTTTATTTGCTTTACCTTTCTGCTCTATTAATTCAGAAAGCATACCAAACAGCTTTAACTCTCTAAGTAATTCTTCAACCTTATTAACTGACATGCTCTCTCTCCTTTAACAACATATTGTAATGCTCACAATTAGCAGTAGGCTCTTTTTTTAATGTGAGATTCACTGGCGTTGCTATTACCTCAGGACGTGGTTGCTCACGCAAGCGATTAATGATATTTAATATTACATCCTTGCTTACAGTTTTATCTGCTAAGGCTAGTTCACATGCAACCTCTACTGCTTCACTTCCATGCTCAAGCATTGCTGACAGAACAGCAACGCAATCACGGTCTCCGCCTTTACGTTTTAGTAATTGCTTCTTCACATTCAGTACTGATTGAGGTAACTTCCAATCCTTGAAGGGTGCACCATTTCGTAAAGCACCTGGCTTCCTTTCCAATAAAGGCACATAGTGCCACGGATTAAATTCAGTGTGATCACGTCCAAAGTAGCGTTTATGACGCCCTATCTCATGATTGTTAGCATAAACAACAACTTCATTGGCATACGCTCTAACAATAACAGTTTTGTTAGCATAAGCGCAGTCAACGCTGTAACGGTTTCTATCAAAATTAATTAGACAAGTGGAAGTAACACTAGCATTTACTTCTTTATAAGCTTCAAAGGGTTGCTTTAATTCTAGCAACTTTTTCTTCTCGTGCTCGAACACCTGTGCAATAGACTGTGATTTAAACTGTGGATGCTTACGCTTGCAAGCTAACTGCTCACAACGTTGTAATAGGTATTCGTTTAACTTCTCTAATGATTCAAATTTCAGTCTCGGTCTAAACAACCAGTCTCGCAGTGTATCAACTTGATTTTCAACCTGCCCCTTTTCCCAACCGGCAGCTGGTGAACAAGCAACAGGCTCAATTAAGTAATTATCCATAAGCGCTAGAAAACGTCGATTGAATGCTCGTTCTTTACCAACGAAAATTGATGTCACCGCCGTCTTCATATTATCGTAAATACCTCGTTTGCAAAGACCACCAAAAAAGGCAAAGGCTTTGTTATGCGCATCAAATAGCATCTCCTGACTTTCTCTATGATAGGCAACTACAAAAAATTTACGGCTATAACAAAGTCTAAAGTGAGCAACTTTAATATTGACAATAGTTCCACCTAATTCTACTTTTTCATCACTCCAATCAAACTGATAAGCTTCTGCTGGATCAAACGTTAATGGAATATAAGCAGACTTATTTTGCCTATGTTCTTGTTTCCATAATTTCACATAGCGTTGAACGCTGTCATAAGCACCCGTGTAGCCTTCTTTTTCAAGCAAGGAATAATAACGGGATGCTGTGCGACGTTCCTTACGAGGAAGTTTACTATCCTCAATAAGCCAGGCCTCTAAGGTTTCAGTATAAGCGTCTAATTTCGGTTTTACTTGTGTAGAGCGAACATATTCTTGGTCAGCAGTTTCTGCACGCAATATTTTTCTAATTGTATTTCTTGATAGGCCAGTTTTTTTTACAAGTTCTTTAATTGAGAGACCTTGCACAAAATGCAATCTTCTAATCTTTGTTTTAGTTTCCATTAATATCACCTTTTATTCACCCCAGATTATTAAACCTGAAGTGTATAGTTTTTAATCGGGGGGGGTCAATATTCGACGCTGATTTCAACGCTAAAGGGGTCAGTTTTGCACGCTAATTAACAAATTAAGGAGAAACCTGATGTATTCGTATGAAAACACCGTCACGCTTACTGGTAGTATTAGTTCGATTAAGATTATTCAATCAAAAGATTGTACACCGACTGCGAAAGTAGTCATTCGCTCCGGTTCTGAATGGCATACACTTTTCTTTTGTGATGAGTTAACCCCTGTATTCATAGAACAGCAACGTCGTATAGGCGACCCAATGCTGATTGTAGGGACAGACATTAAAGTACGAGGGAAATTAGCTTATTACAATGATGAGGGTCGTCGTTTCCTGAATCACGCGAGTAATGCAGTCTGTGTTTTAGATCTCATTAATACAGGTCCTGTTCAGTATGTCACGCGAGAAGAACGCGCAAGGCTGGATAGGTTATCAGTTGAGGCGGATAGGTAAGGCAGTGAGACTTGAGAGTCAGTTGTACTGCGGTAACGCAACACAGCTTGTCTTTTTGAGTATCGTTTGTTGAATCAACTTATTGTTGTGCAATAGCCCCACGGGGAATGTGTCATTCCCTGCGGGGCATGATGCATTCTCTTTTTTTATTAAAGGAGAAAGTGATGAGCAAAGAAAACATTGATTGGAAAGCGATTGAAGCAGAGTTGGAGCAAGCCATTGATCGTCTTGCACCCCTTGGGTTGCCGATTGAAGTGATCGGCAATTGGTTGTGGGTGACCGGCGCAGAAGAGGCCGATGCCCCTGCTTTGCAAGAGGCGGGTTTTTGCTGGTCAAAGAGTAAGGCGCGGTGGTATTACCATCCGAAGTCGTTACCCTTTAACAGTAAAGGTGAGAAAGCGTGGCCGATGGAAAAGATTTACAAAACCTTCGGCTCGCAATCTCGCGTAAAAACTCACACAACCGCTTAACCTGTTGTTAGTAGTACCCCAGTAGGGATGAAAGGCCCGAACGGGTCGCTTCATCCTTTTTTTTAAATGAAAAGGAGAAAGACTATGTCTTATTGTCGCAATGAAGTTCAGCTTGTTGGTTATGTTGGACAAATCAATCATTACGAGGAAGCAGGAAAAACCCCGTTTGCTCGCTTTAGTTTAGCCACCAGTAGTCGTTATAAAAATAAAGCAAACGAAGAGGTGGAGAAAACTACTTGGCATACGATCTATTGCTTTGGTAAACGCGCTGAGTTTATCAAAGGCAAAGTCGTAACGGGCAGCTATGTCTCGGTTTCCGGTTCCCTGGAAACCAACGACTGGCTAACCGAGTCCGGTGAGAAGCGAACCAGCATGGTGGTGCATGCCAATCACCTGCATCGATTGATTGATCGGAAACTACAAGAAAAGCTCGACACACTTAATCAGATGTCCTCCCCTGTGCAAGCCTCACCTAAGCCACCGGCTTATCCTGATGACTTGCCCAGTGCGGATGACATCCCGTATTAAGAGGTGTTGCTGTGCTTAAATAATCAGTAAGAATGACGGGCAACCGTCATTCTTTTTTTAACCCCAACCGAGGGAGTGATCCCTCGTTGCGGGGTTGCTCCTTCGGTTTTTTTGAAGGAGCGTTGCTATGACAACAGAAAATCGTGTTCATAACAATTTGAAGGCGTTGCGAGCCTTGCGAAACGGTCAAACTGCTGACGACTTAATGGCGTATACCGGATGGGGTGGCTTGAGAGAGGCCATCTACACCCCTGCTATTTTTAAGGAGTTAAAAGGCTTGATCGGCGAGCAAGCGATTGCAAGTTTAAAACAGACGTTAAAGTCCGCTTATTACACACCGGCTTGGCTGGTTCGGTTTATGATGCAATGTTTAGCCAGTATACCGAGCTTGTCCTTAGAGGCAGTGCTTGAACCGAGTGCAGGTGTAGGGAATTTTCTTAACGGGCTTAAACGCTTAAATCGCCCTGAGTCTCAACCCTCGCGTGTGGTGGCTGTGGAGATTGATCAGGTCAGTTGTGAACTGTTAAACGTGATTTACCCCGATGTTGAGGTGCATCACACCGGCTTTGAACGTTTTCAGCCGGACGAACAGTTTACTCTGATACTGGGCAATCCGCCGTTTGGTCAAATCCAAGTGGACGATCCGGTTCATCAGGATTTAACCCGCTACAGCATTCACCATTACTTTGTGGCTAAAGCCATGCGGTTATTAAAACCCAATGGGCTACTGGCCATGGTGTTACCGCGCTACTTTTTAGATGCCTCCTGCAAGCAGGTGAGACACATTATTGCAAAGGAAGGGGGAACTTTGGTGGCGGCGTTTCGGTTGCCGGATAATTTGTTTAGTGACGCTAAAGTGACTGTGGATATTGTCTTTTTACAAAAGACCGCCGGCACACTGCCTTGGCGAGAAGCCAGGCGATTTAGCCGTGACGGAAAAAGTGCTTATTTGAATGAGTATTTTTTTACGTACCCCAGTCATATTTTAGGGCGACTCGAATTTTTTGAAGTCTATGGCAGAAATGAATTGACCTGTAAATCGACAGGCGATTTGGGTCAATCCTTAGCGATGTCACGCAGGTGTTTGCAATTGCAGTTAGAACTGCAATGCCTACAGGCTCGTTGTGAAACGTTAGTCGCTAATGAGCGTTGGTTGCAAGCTCTGCAAGCAGAGTTAAACCAGCGTTTTGCTAGTAAGACGAAAGTTTAAGAAAAGAAGCGGGAGCATTGATTAGTAATAATCAAAGCATCTCGCTTTTTTTTCGTGTACAATCCGCGCTCTTAATCAACCAGAAGGAAAAACTAATGCCTGCTAAGAAAAAACCCGTTAAAGTCAAACAAGCTGCGACTCCCTTGCAACAAATCACCGAGTTTAAGCAAACGCTCGCAACCACTGAATCAAAACTCGAAGGCGTGTGTGAGAAAGCCGTGTATGATTGCACCCAATCGGTTGCGAAGCTGAAAGAGAAGTTACTGGGCGCGAAAGAGAAACTCACTACCCACAAAGCAGCCTTAAAAGAAGCTAAAGCCCAACATAAAGCGAAGCCAGGCAAACAAACCGAAAAACGGGTTGCTAAAGCAAAAGAGACTATTGAGGCCATTGAAGCACTGATTGAGATTGTTAAAACAGAGGTAGACGCATTAAAAGTCCAGCAAGCCGAGATCACCCAAGAGTACAGCTTTGTCATTAACCGCGCCAAAGCCTTAGCAAAGTTTGAAAAAGAATGGGCGAAGCAAAGCAAGCAAAAAGCGCGAGCCAAAAAGAAACCTGCTAAAAAAAGCAAAACGACTGTCTCTAAAGTCAAAGCTGAAGAGCCATCAGCCGAGGCTAAGGTGTCATCAACCGAGACTGATGCGTAACGCTCGCTTGATGATGTCGTGAGTCATTGGCATGGATGAGTTATCTGCTAAATTAACCCAATACAACATTGCGCTCACTCGCTACCAGGACGAGTGTCGTCAATTAACTGCGTTAGGGTTTACTGAGCAGCAAGCGGATAAGCTCATCCTAAAAAAAGCCTCACGCGAAACCGTGACAAGTGACAACCATTCTAGAACAGTGTGCCTTATTTGAAGTCCGATTAACTAAAGCCGAGATTACGCGGCTAGGTTCCATTGATGCAGGTGGGTTAACACTGACTAAATTGATCAGCGTGTACCCGCAATTAATAGAGCTAGGGTACACCCATGACCAGCTCATTAAATTAGGGAGTAATACCGGTGGCTCGCAAGCATTGAATGCCGTGCTCACCCATCACCACACCTTAATTAAGCGTGGCTTAACCCCTACTGACATTGTTCGCATTGCAGGGAATATGGGTGGCGCACAAGCGGTCACGGCATTTCTCGACCATCAACAAACCTTATTGCGGTTTGGCTTTTCCACCACCGATTGCTTAAAAATCACTGGCACAATGGGAGCGAATCAGACGATCACTGCTCTGCTTACTCACTACCCCGCCTTGATTCAATGCGGGTATACCCGTGCTGATTTAGTGAGTATTAGCAGTAAAACCGGCGCAGCACACACGCTGGCGGTGTTAGTAGAACACCATGCCGCACTGAAAAGTTTGGGCTTTTCACACGCAGAACGGGTGAAGATTGCTCAACAAAACAGTGCGTCCAACAGCTTCAAGGCGTTGTTGCAACATCACTCGGCTTTATTGGAGTTAGGTTTCAGTATCACTGACTTGGTGCGTATCGCCAGTCAAGACGGGGCAGCGCAAGCGTTCCAAGCGGTACTCGAACACCACGCGCTATTGGCTCAATGGGGATTTAGCCAGTCTGAAATCGTGGCATTATTGAGCAAGGATGGCGCAGCAAAAACCATTACAACGTTACTGCATCAGCCGGAACTCTGGCAAAACACAGGCTTAACCCATGCGGAATTAGTGCAATTAGTAACCCAACGGGGAGCGTCGTTAGCCTTGCAAGCCATGCATCAATATCGCGCTGTGTTACAGACCTTGGGGTTTCAGCACGCTGATTTGGTTAAGATCTTTTCGACTGAGGGTCGCACTCAGGCCGTGGAATCCTTACTCACGCACCACCAACAGCTCGAAAGCTGGGGCTTTACCACCGAAGAATTAGTCCCTATTTTAAGCCATTCCGGCGCAACCAAAACGCTCGATGCACTCGCTAAGCACTACCCCGCTCTGCTAAATCTGGGTTTTCAGCACAAGCAAATTGTTAAAATACTCAACAAACGCGGACGTGCGCCCGCCATCCAAGCCCTACTCACGCATCACGCCACTCTGCTAAATCAGGGCTTTAATGACTACGATTTAATCAGAATAGTCAACCAAGACGGGGCCAGAGTCACCCTCACGTTACTTGCTGAGGAGCAAAAGGCGTGGCAAACCCTCTCACTCACACCCACTGATTTGGTCAATATCACCGCAAAAAGTGGCGGAGCCAAGACCCTGCAAGCCCTGCAAACGCACGCTAAAAAATTGCTAGGGTGGGTTTTTTCGGAACCAGAACTTGCACAGATTGCACGTTGTCGCAGTGCGGGATCCACACTCAACACCCTCGCCAGCCATTACAACACCCTCCGCCAGCAAGGCTTACCGCATCAAAAAATTGTCCAGCTTGCGAGTCAACCGGCTGGGTTTGTTGTCTTGCAAGCTGAGTTATCTACTCGCTAGACGCTTTCCAAGCACCTCGATTTTCAGTCCCGCCAACCGTTCCACCGGTTGGCTTCGGCCCCCGTTTTCGCACGGGGGCTGGGCTTGATTCGTTGCGCGTCACTTCGCAATTAGCGAAGTGACGCGCAAGCGTTTTCCGGCGATTTTTTAATAAAATCATTAAGTTAGAAAGGAAAATATAGCATAATAAATAATGCTCAATGGATTAGGCGTAAAAAGGGTTAGAAATGGAGCAGGGTTACGCATTGAAAAACCCATGGACACAGAGCCTCAATTTATGCACATGAAGAGGGGGATCCTTTAAAAAATCCCCCTCGATTGTGTGTAAATTGTCGGCGTCGCCCTTGGCACTCGGTGACCCATTGCCACGAACCCAAGTTGTCCACAGCGGTCAGGGATCTTAAAAACATTCCTGACAATGTGGGCAACTTGTCAGGCTGCCTCTGCTGCGGCTTGGTGTGCCATGGATGAGTCTCTTGCTTGCTGCTGGTTTCGCTGCTGCTCTTTTTTTTATTTTTTGAATTTGCTTTTATGGGATCAGCTCGGTAACATGAAGCTTGGTAATACTGAAGATGGCCTACAGCCTGAAACGCTTAATGCGTCTATTACTTCGTCACCGCCGCCCCTTGTGTCGTGAGCCTAACGAAAGTTAGTGGGGGATTTTCTTAGAGAACCAGTGTTCGTGTGGCAATGGAAACCTTGTCCAAAAAGTTCGGGTGAGCCAGTGTGCAGCCAGTACCCTTGAGGTATAAACGAATGACGATCTGTGAGTCTCTGACATTAAGTCGATGAATGGTGTCGTTACGTCACACCATTGATCTTCCACCTTCGCCAAGGCTAAGGCAGTCGCAGAAGGGACTTAATGATTCAGCGGCTATCAATCAACGAGTTGATAGCATTTTCTTAGCACACTGCCAAAGCAAGTGTGATGTTACTGTTATGGCTTGAGCCATCAAACCGCTTGAGAGCAGACTTGCGCCTGTTTGGGCAAGAGAGCATGTTAGATGTCAACTAGCTTTGCGGTAAGCGCCAACTAGGATTGCAGATTTAGGGCAAAAAATTATTTTTTCTTATTCTTGTCATGTTCTTTAGTGCGATAGCTTTTTCCAGTAATATTAATTACTGTAGCATGATGTACTAGTCTATCAATAGCAGCTACAGCCATACTATTCTCAGGAAAGATACTATCCCATTTACTAAAAGGTTGATTAGCTGTGATAATAAGGCTGCCAGTTTCATAGCGCTGACATATGAGCTCAAAAAGAACACTTGTTTCATGCTCATCTTTTTTAACGTAACCAATGTCATCTAAAATGAGTAGCGGTATTTTATCGAGTTTAGCGAGCAACTCTTTTAATCGATATTGCTGTTTAGCTTGCTGCAAGGTTTGGACTAGATGGGAGGTCTGCTGACACTTAACTCGACTACCTCGCTCAATTTGCCGGTAAGCAATAGCTGCTGCTAGGTGCGTTTTGCCAACACCACTTGGCCCAAAGATGATTAGGTTGTTCCCATCCTTGATCCAGGTATCACTTTCAGCCAAGGCGTTAATTTGTGCGGGGTTAATCGACTCATTAGCATCAAATTTAAAGGAGCTCAGTGTTTTACCTTTAGGCAAACCCGATTCACTAATTCTTCTGGCTAATCTTGTCGTTTGTCGTTTTTGTATTTCCATATCGCATAGCCTAGAAAGATATTGACTGTATGTCCAGCCCTCTTCTTTTGCGGTTAGCCCCAAGTCTTCCCAGTTCATTTTAAATGTTGAAAGCTTGAGATCTTTCAATTGTAATGGTAATACCGCTTCATACTGTTCCATAAGTTTTTTCTCCAAGTTGGTTGTTGTTAGTAGGGATACATTCATCATAATCAGTTAACAAATGTTGTTGGCAATGAATGTTCGGTAATTTTTGATGGCCTGAATTAAACTTTTTCTCAATAGCATTAATATCAAAGGGCATGTTTAACTCAATTAGCCTAGAAACATAGACACCTAGCTGATATTCACAGTGATAGTCAGCGGCTAGTTTTAATAACCGTAGCATCAGCTTAGGCGATACCTTATGATCTTCAGTAGCATCTAAATGCTCCCAGATAGCCTGATAGGTTTCCGTTGGAAGAATCTCATCACGGTACTGGCAAAAACGAAAGGCATTAGGCTTTTTAATTAATGCATGAATAATATGCCGATAATTAATTGAGTAGCGCGTATTTACTTTATTCCGATACTTTCTTTCTAGTTCGAGCACAAGATTACTGCCTAGGTATCCCTTAATGAGGTGTTGATAGATATGAAGCGTAATGGTATGCCCAACTAATTGGCTAGGTACGCTGTAAGTGATACCTTTAATGATAATAATTGATAGACCAGAAACTTTAGTTGACGCCAAATCATAATCCATTGCTTTATTTTCTGGCAACGGTTGCAAAGCGTCTTTCTCCATCTGTAGGTTTTTGCTATTACGCTTATTACTATTGAGCATAATTCCCTGAAGCCATTCCTCATATTCCGCAACTGAATTAAAGTTATTGCTGCCACGAAGGATCAATTCTTGAGCTACGCGGTTTTTAAAGTGCCCATGTGCTGACTCAACTGAGCCATTCTCATGGCTGCGCCCCTTATTATTTCTAGTGCTAGTGCGCCATCCTTTCTGTAAATTCCATTGACTTGCTGAAAATAAGCAGGCGACTCAGTCAGATTAGAAATTCCTTTTAAGGTAAACTTAACCAAAAAAGAGGAATGACAATGAGCTGCTATAAAAATGAGAACTTAATCGAAGAAGCTATACATGTTTTAGCGATGGAGGGGTTTGAAGCTTTACCTAAGCTTGTCTCCAGGTTGATGAATGAGGCTATGTTAATAGAAAGGGAGCGCCATTTAAATGCCAGTCCTTATGAGCGAACTGGCGATAGAAACGGATATGCGAACGGCTTTAAACCAAGGTTAATTAACACAGGTCAAGGTCAGCTTGAGCTACAGATACCGCAGGTTAGAGACTCCAATGAAGCCTTCTATCCATCAGTCTTAGAGCGAGGTGTACGCTCTGATAGAGCACTTAAGCTGGCTGTCGCTGAAATGTATGTGCATGGGGTTTCCACGCGCAAAGTTGAAAAGGTGCTAAAGCAACTCTGTGGAACAGATATTTCAAGCACAGAGGTAAGCCGTTGCGCTAAATTGTTGGATGAAGATTTAAAGAAATGGCGAAATAAGCCGTTAGGAAAGATAAAATATCTTTGGCTAGATGCACGTTATGAGAAGGTGCGCACTAGCGGCACAGTACAAGACTGTGCGGTATTGATAGCCTATGGCTTTGATGAATCAACCGGCAAGAGAACAGTGCTAGGTGTTTCTGTTGCGTTATCAGAGGCTGAGGTACATTGGCGTGATTTTCTTCAGCAGTTGGTTGAGCGAGGTATACATGGTATTGAGTTGATTACTAGCGACGCTCATACTGGCCTAAAAGCCGCTAGAAGAGCTGTGTTCCCCAGTGTTCCTTGGCAACGCTGCCAATTTCATTTGCAGCAAAATGCTCAGGCTCACATACCAAAGCGCTCAATGAAGGAACCAGTAGCTGAGGAGATTACAGCTATATTTAATGCCTCAAACATTCATGAGTCGGAAAGACTATTGGCTATGGCGGTAGATAAATATCAGCAAACAGCACCAGAGCTTTCTTCTTGGTTGGAAGTGAATATACCGGAGGGCTTAGTAGTGATGAACTTTGACAGGCCGCATCAAAAAAGATTAAGAACCAGTAACATAGCTGAGCGCGTAAACAGAGAGGTAAAAAGAAGGACGCATACAGTTGGAATTTTCCCTAATACTGAATCGTGCCTAAGGCTCGTATCAGCTGTTTTAGTGGAAATTGATGACCAGTGGAGCGGATCACCTAGATACTTAAGTTGAAGTGAATAATAAGGCTTCATAGGGTTTTAGGATAGATCATTCTTGTTCTTATTAACGAGATATAATTGCTATTACCTAAAAGTTAATAATTTATTTTGAGAGGAGAAAAATTTGAGGTATAAATAATTTTTTAGATTGATTAGCATAATTAATTTAAGATATTATGCGATGAGACAGGTACAATAGAGTGCCATTTAGAATTTTAAAGGTTTTTCTAAGTACTGAAGTTGGTTTTTACAGACAAAATAACGCTCTATCTTTCTAGTTGGCGTCATATTATAATGACCACACAGATCCTCATAACGCTGCGTCAAGTCAGCAATAGCATCCGAGGATAGATTTTTAAATGCCGCAGCCAAGCTATCTGTTCGATGCTCATGGGTCGACCCACCAATGGCCAACAACGCCTCTTGCAAACCTTCCGATAAAGCCTGAAAACTTTCACCTGATTGAATGACCTTGATGTAACTCCATTTGCTGTAGACTAATCTAAAGTGGTACAACATGTGCTTAAAGGGCTTGCCTTTTATAAGAATCTCAGAACGATCCATATGAGTAAAATCAGACAGTGACTGCCTACCTGGCTCATGAACCTGCGGAAACTTCACTTCCTTACTTTTGCCATGCTGAGCTTTCCAAAGGGACACCCGCCTTTGTAGTGTTCGCAGAATTGATTCATTATAGAGCGGGTTTCCAGAGCTATCCTGATACTGGCGTTGCAAATAGATAAAAAGTGTTTGAGGTTGTAGATCTGGGTTGTTTCTCAGCATCGGCTCTAAATCATCCTCCCAAACAGCGTCAATAGGGCTGACACGGGTCTTATAATCACGCGGCCTCTTTGGCTGCTGGGTGTGGTGTTTACCAACCTCGATGGTGTGGCCACTGCGAGAACTCATGCCAACTTTAGCTGCACAGGCCTCTTGAGTTAGGCCTTTATTTCGATATTTCATGTATAGCTCCGCTTGTTGTTTAGTAATGTGCTTTCCAGCCATAACCTGATCATCCTCAGTGAGTTATTATGGCGCGTATATTACCTACTTCTTGCAAAGCTAGTTGGCGTACTTCGCAGAGCTAATTGTCGTCTAACAGCTTGGGATCAGGTAAAACAGCAACAGCCGCTTTTACGTAATGCTAATATCCCAGATGCGCTGATTAAGGATGAGTTTTTAGCAATCAAAACTCAATTACTGAAAACAAATGTAACGTCCCACAATAATTTAGAGAAACCATCTCAACCTATTTTGCGTGAGATGGTGTCAAATAGTTAACCTTTTAGCTCATGAATTGCCTGATTAATGACATCATCCGGTATATGGTTTAAATTCATATTAGCGGCGATTAGCAACGCATGTCGCATGAGCCTATCAACATAACGAAGCCTACCTTTTGTGGCCATGTGTACTGCACGAATACCTGTTTCAGTGAATAAGCTGCTGCTCATTCCTGCCTTCTCAAAAGCAGCGTGAATAATGCTCTCAAAATCCCTGCTATCTTCAATTGCATGCCACCTAATAAAGCACTGAATTCTAGAGTTGATAGGGGTGCTGCCTTTATATAATGTAGAAAATATAGCATAATATACACTTTAACTTGATTACGGATGGTGTTTGGATGTTAGCTAGAATTCTCTCTGATGAAAATAATGAATTAACTATTGAGCTCAAGCTTCCACTAAAAGGATCCATGCTTGAATGTGAGGATGCAATTCTTGACGGCCTTAATGAGGTTGGAACATTAGCCACTGAAAAAGCTTTAAGTAAGTTTGATGCAGATGGCTCTCCTATCCATGTTGGAAAAATAAAGCTAACAGCACGAAGTAGAGATGAAGCAAATTACCAAACGCCTTATGGAGTTGCTCGAGTTAAGCGTTATGTTTATCAAACCTCTAAAGGCGGGAAGATCTTTTGTCCTTTAGAAGATAAGGCTAGAATTATCCAAGGATCAACACCGCGATTTGCAAAAATAATCTCACATAAATACTCAAACTTACCTGCTCCTAGTGTTATTGATGATCTCAAGGTCAATCATAACCGTAAAATCTCACATTCATACTTGCAACGGGCAACTGATTTTGTTGGCGGTATTGCACAAGCCAAAGAGGCTGAGTGGGAATATGAAGAGCCAAAGCTTGATGCAGGCATTGAGATGCTAAGTATTAGCTTAGATGGTGCATATGTTCTCACCGTTGATGATGGTTATAGAGAGAGCATGGTTGGAACTATTTCCATGTATGATAAGCATGGTGCACGCCTGCACACAACCTACGTTGCAGCATCACCAGAATATGGAAAAGATGAATTCTTTAATAGGCTTGAAAAGGAAATAAAGCTGAAAAAGAAATATTACCCTGATGCTAAAACAATTGGCGTTGCTGATGGAGCAAAAAATAATTGGCCATTTCTAAAAAAACATACTGATACGCAAATTTTAGATTTTTGGCATGCAACTGAATATCTCGGCGAAGCATCAAAGGCAGTATTTACCAAAAAATCTGAAAGAGATGAGCGTGATGTTTGGCTCGAAGAGAGATGTCATGACTTAAAGCACAAGAAAGGTGCGGCAGGTAGAATACTTGCTGAGCTTAAAGAGCATCTAAATAAAAAACTGAATAAATCGCTTAGAGAAAAGCTAGAAGGAACAATTACGTATTTTGAAAATAATATTAAAGAAAAGCGAATGTCGTATCATAATTTGATTAAGCAGAATGCACCAATTGGCTCTGGCGTCACTGAAGCAGCATGTAAAACAATTGTTAAACAAAGATTAGGCGGATCAGGAATGCGCTGGAAAGACAAGGGAATGAAAA
The DNA here is from genome assembly GCA_965196985.1 of Gammaproteobacteria bacterium. Taxonomy (GTDB): domain Bacteria; phylum Pseudomonadota; class Gammaproteobacteria; order UBA12402; family UBA12402; genus 2-12-FULL-35-23. The sequence continues at coordinate 67,053 of CBDALO010000201.1, forward strand.
TCGTTTTATGCTTGAGAACACTAGTAAAGACTAAAGGCAGATGGGATCAGTTTTGGGAGAAGGTCAATGATTTTGGCGTGCCAGCAGCAATATAGCCTACATTATATAGAGGCAGCACCCGTTGATAGGTTCATAGGCTGGTCTCTGCAATGTTGCTAGAAGTGATGGGAGTCCACATAAGATAATCGTCATGACGTCTTTGCTGTCAAAACTGAAATTAAGGAAGTCAGGTAATCGTAGAATGAAATCATTACTAAGCTGATGCGCCTCGTCTAGGATCCAAATAGGCTGAACGTTTTTATCATGGTAGAGCGCGATCAAGCTCTGCTTCAAGTCTCTCCAAAGTTTAGAGAATCGGTAATAGTTTTCTAAACCTAGATTTTCGGCAAGCTGAGAGTACACATCAAATGACCGAAAGTGAGTGTCTGATTGATAAATGACTTGATGGGTCAGCGGGTTGAGTTTATTGCTCCAGTATCTTAGCGCCGTGGTCTTTCCTGTCCCTGAGTCGCCAGTAATCACTGCTAAGCCGCGTGTTTCTAGCAAACCATTAAGTTGCTGCTCTAGTCGCTTTGACTGCGCCAATTCAATAATGTTTGATTTACCCAATGGATCAAATTTCAAGCCAAAATGTTGAAGATACATCTTACTCATCCTTGTATCTTAAATAACTGTAGAGATATGACAATATTGCTACAATCCCAAGGATGCTTGGGTAGGCGGAAGGTGAAGCCGTGTTCGTCCTTAGGATTTAATCCTGTTGAGGAGATTTAGCTCCCTTCCACCCTCATAAGTTCATGAGATCGAACGGTATCTTAGGCCATTGTGAGCCTGTATTTGCAAGGTTGATCCGAACTATGATTTCCCAAGTTTGTTAGTGTAATAAAATTTAAGAGGCTCTAGCAAATGAAAAAAAATTGTGTTGGTATTGATATTGCAAAATCTGATTTTGTTGCTGCTATCACCACTAGCGGAAAAGATCACGTTAAACATTTTAATAATAATCCTGAGGGCTTTTCTGAGTTATTAGAATGGACGCAATCTTTATCTGATCAGTCACTTCATTTTTGCATGGAATCAACAGGTAAATACGGTAATGCATTGGCTCTTTATTTACATAGTGAGAAGTGTGATGTCAGTATAATTAATCCTGCACGAATAAAGTTTTTTATGAAAGGACAGCTAATACGAAACAAGACCGACAAGGCCGATGCGGTCAGTATTAAGGACTATTCAAATCATTTTACTCCAACGCTATGGCAGCCTTTGCCAGCTAATATAGAGGCTCTAAGAGCTTTGATACAGAGATCTGAAGTATTAACCTCCCAAGTCAGCAATGAACAAAACAGGCTGGAGCTAGCGGAAGAAACAATTATTAGCTCTATACAAAATCATATCGATTATATGGAAAAAGAAATTTTACGACTGCAGGAAGAAATTAGTAAGCTGATCGCGAGTGATGATGATCTGAAGAATAACACAGAGCTGCTTAAAAGCATCCCAGGCATTGGTGATAAAACCGCTCAAACACTAACTGCTTTTTTTAATAATATTGAAAGATTTTCTGGCGCAAAACAATTGGCTGCTCATATTGGTTTAAATCCCAGCCAGTCACAATCAGGCACTTCATTGAATTCATCACGGCTCTCAAAGGTTGGTAGTGCTTGGTTGCGAAAGGCGCTTTACATGCCGGCATTAGTGGCTATAAGGCATAATCCTATTTTGAAGAAATTTTATGAAAAGCTGCTCAAAAAAGGCAAGCCAAAGAAGCTAGTCATTTGTGCTGTTATGAGAAAAATGGTGCATATGATTTATGGCATCCTAAAAACACAGCAGCCATTTTCAGCGGATGCCTAGTAAAAATTTTACAATTTATTGTTGACGTTTAAGACGGTATCTCCTCAGTGATATCCAAATCCTCTTTAACTTGGTTATAAACAATCTCAACTAGCGAGGTTTTTCTTGCTGGTTGTTCCGGCATCTGAGGTCTAGCTCGGGTTCTAGAAAGGTTGTTATGTTTGTCCAGCTCTCCCACTGCACCAAGGTATTGATATTCCAATGATTCGACGTGACGGGCGGAGTCACTATGCGGATCAACCACTAAATAAACCTCTTGTTGAGCCAGTTCAAATGGAACTTCAAAGAGTCGATTATTCCAGCTTACCGTGCCATCCTTCCTGACTCGGCGCTTAATGCGATGCAGGAAGTAATCATCTAGCTTATCGGCCAAACAACCTAACGGCTGAATTTTAGTGAGGTCTTGCTGATAGCGTTGTAACGGGGTCATCTTGTCAGGCAGGGCGCTTTGCGAGGCTTGATGATAAACACGCTCAACCCAAGCCCAAAATCGATCATTCAGCGCATTGAAACTATGAATGGAATCCAGGTTGCATTCAGCTAGGAATTGCTCGCGTACTGTTCTATGCCAACGCTCTAGTTTGCCTTTGCTTTGCGGTTCATAGGGCCTGCCGTAAATCAATTGAATTTTCAAACGAGCACAAATGGTTTGCAACGTTTTAGCACGGTAGGCAGGGCCGTTGTCAATGATGAGCTTAACAGGAAGCCCACGTTTGAGTAATGCCTCTTTCAACACATGCTCAATAGTAATGGCACTCTCATCAGTACAAAATTTACTGTGACAGACCAACCTTGAGGCATCATCAAAAATACTCACCAAATAGCTTTTAACTCTTCTTTGGCCATCGTAAATCGTTGGACCATGCATGACATCGCCATACCAAATATCACAAGCTGTGAGCGCCTCAAATGAGCGGCGCTCAATTTGGTTAGAAGGTGTGACTGTTCTTTTAGACAGGCCGTGTTTTACTAATAAGCGGTGAACTGTTGCGTGAGATAATTCACCTCGTGCTACCTTCCCTTGAGTTTCTAAGAGTTTAATCACGGTCGGAATTGATCTTGAAGGGCTTTCCTGTTTAGTGGAAATAATTAACTCTTGTAGCTCTGGATTGATGTGACACTGGCCTTTGTCTCGTCGAGTTTTAGGAACTAATCCATCAATACCCTGCTTTAACCAGGCGTAATACCAATTCTCAATTGTTTTAGCACTGAGGTGAACACGCTTACTACCTGGAATGTTGTAGGTTTGCTGGGACAACCTTTTAATAATGCTCTTGAGCTCACCATGCTCAAAACTATTTCGGCTACATAGCTCACCTAAAACACTTAGGCGAAACAGTGCTGTTGGGTGAATGGGCTTGGTCATTTTGCAATTCCTGTGTGATTTAACTACTTGCAATGAGTTAATCACAACTTGAGTTGAGAATGCTACGCTCAAACTGTGTGGGGTCGTGAGGTTTACAGAAAATATCCATCTCAACTTTTTTTCACGTTAATTAATTATGGGATGCTCACTCCTGTGTTGTTAAGAAAAAGCATGATGCTCGATAAATCATGCTCACCAAGGCAGGCCAACCAAAACGCTTGTGGATCACTATGTCGCCCAAGCTGTAACCACAACGGATGTGCTTTGATATGGAAGGAGTAATCAACGAAGTGGTCAACCAACCAGTGAAACCACCTAGCAACGGTGTGTCGACTAACACCTTGCTCCTGACCTGATGAGCTAATACTTTTCCCAGGAGCACGCTCATTAACACTGCCTGCTGAACTGACCAGCAATACCAACGCTTTGGAGAAAGTATCTCAGGTAGGGTTGAACAAGTACGTTTACATTGATGACAATAAAATCTCAAAACAGGGGTGGGATTTAAAGAGCGTCCTTTACCTGGGTTCCTATCTGGTTTTCGATCATATGATCCATGTGACCATAGTCCACCTGCACCGCAATGGCTGCACTGCTCTGGCCTTAGTAGCTCTGGATTTTTTTTCAGCAGGATCAGGTAATCACTCAGGCTTTTAATCGCTTTTATGATTCTGCGCATGACTAATTTCACTATAGTTTTTATATCAAGTTATTTTACCTTGATAGGTTACTAAAAACCTTGTTTATTATGAGATAAAACTAGCTCAATTCCCCTAAATAAAGATAGACGTAACAACCAAATAACAGTGTTGCCTCTCAATTCATGCTCACTGAGTGATAATTGAGTCTACTTGATTAGTCGATTAACCAAAGCGTAATAAAGGTTGGTTGGTATTTGTTGACTTGCGTTTTCGTGAGCACTCAGGGAAAATACCGCTTTCCTTAACCCAGAAGAATGAAGAGGAGCACACATGCCTGGTGCATTAAAACGCGCGCGTTCACAAGTCAGTAATTTACACAGCATGTTACGGATGCTGAAATACAACCAAGCCATCCTTGTGGAAAAGGCAGGCCAAGCAGAGTACGAACAAATCCATCACACACTGAGCAACGTGGTGACCGAGCTTGAAAAAGAAGTGAAGGAGCTCCCTGTTGGGCATCGTTACACTGGCGCGTTTTATCTTCGTAATACCTACACCATTCCCCATACGATTAAAGAGATTACGGGTTCTGCGTTTATGCGCGAGGATTTAGTGTCCTGGATCCTAAAGTCTGAGGATAAAAGTGTGAATTGCTCAAGTTACGTGCGCGAACTGTTTAAGGATAAAGAATTAAAGCATGTTTTAAAACGAGAAGACGGTGAGCCCCTTTTTAGCTGGGAAGCCGTGCGAGGAGAAGTATGAGCGAATTTTTATTTAAAAAGGAATCGTTAAGCCCTGCTGATGAGAGAGAAGAAGCACGTTTTTTACGTCAGCTTGAGCGTGAGCTGAATGAAAAGCAGTTGATGCCTAAAAAAGCACGTCCTAAAAAAGCAGAGGCAACACGAGCTGTGAAAAAAGTAGCGAGCACATGAACTTTGAGCGGTATGACCTGCTGTTACCGGATGACGCCATAGAAGAATCATTAATGCTGGAAGTGGAGGGAGAAAATCCCCTCGAGATACCGGCGGGCCAATACGTTTTTATTGAGTCCTACTGCGCTCAACCTGATTGTGACTGTTGTCTCGTGATTTTGCACGTGTATCATTTGGCATCAGACAAACTAATGGCCATGTTGCGTTACGGTTGGCGTGACGTCGCGTTTTACCAAGAGCAATTGCGAGAGGAAACGAAAACGCCAGCGGTTTTGTCAGGGGTTGGCTTGGTTGATGATTCCATGGACAATCCAGCCAGTCGAGCTTTATTACGCTTGTTTGAAACCGTCGTCCAAAATAAGACGGGCTACGTCAATCAGTTACAAGCGCATTATTATCAATTTAAAGAAGCCATCCTACTTCGCCACATTGAGCAAGGGTTGGTGAGCGAGCCAACCCGCACAGTCTTCACGGGTCAGGATAGCCCGTGTCCCTGTGGCAGTGGATTACCCTACCAGCGGTGCTGCTTGAGTAGTACCAAGCATTGAGTAAAAAAGCTGGTTGAAAATGGGCTGACGCGCTACACTGCGCAACCAATGATTGAGACCGAGAAGAGACAAGGAGCCCATGCAATGGGAAAACGACCCAAAAAAACCAACGAACTCACCCAAGCTTCTGGCGACGCGTTTGTCACAGACATGATTGATTTTCTGAGTGAAGAAGCCCCTGACCCCGCTGAGATTGCCGAACTCGTTAACATGCTCACTGCTGCTACTAAAGCGCAAGATAAAACCACTTTAAAACTCATGGACATGATTTTAGCGGGCCGTGAGGAAAAGCCCACAGAGGAAAGTGTGCTGGCTTTGTATGATCGTTGCTTAACCCATGTTCAAACCGTCTCGCCATTGCAAAGCTTAATGGCGATGCTACGCAAGGACATGGAATTTGGTGACGATGACGCATTGATGTAACGTGCTGCAATTGCAACAGAAGGAGTGAAGGATGAAAAATGGCCTGCTTCGAGGGTTAGGCGTAGGAATGATAGTCACCTGTCTCACGCTCGCTGGGTGCAATACAGTACATGAGGTCCGGCCGGAATCCTGGTTAAAAGGGACCAAATCTCAATGATTAGCTAATTTATAATCAATTTCTGTAGTATTTCTTTCCATATCAAGTGTAAAAACGGTTCTGTCGAAAAATTTACACCTAGATGAGGTAGCCTATTTTTGGGCGCAACTAGTCGTGAGCTTGCGGTAAGTATGTGCGAACCAATAAGTTGGATAAGGTAAACTTTCGTTGCCGAGTACTTTATTGGGCTTGATAATTATCCATTATCTTCATTAACCTATTGACTTAGAAAAGAAAATTATTTTATTGTGACGACAGTTTCTTACGCATCACGTGAAATAATTATGCCAACCGCAACTGAAATACCGGATATAGCGACTAAATCAGAGCATGAAATTGCAGAATTTCGTGCTCGCTTGAATCAGTCCAATCTTGGTGATGAGGATAAGGAGCTTGCAGGTGGTTGTTTGGACCTTGCTCTTTGGTTGCCCGAGGTGCTTCAACAGCAGAAAATTACAATTAAACAATTACGTGAACTTATTTTTGGAGCTGACAGTAATCAGTCACCCAAGAAGAATCAGGAGAATAAGGGCCAAGAATCTGAAAGTAATATTGAGGGTGTTGGCAATAACTCTGACGATAATACATCAGGCAATAAAAAAGGTGATAGTCAATCAGATAAGAAAGGGAAATCCGGTCATGGCAGGCGAGGTAATCAGGATTACCGGAATGCCACTGATGTTTATTGCCATGTTGCTGACCATGCATGTGGCGATGCCTGTCCTGGAGGATGTGGTGGGAAACTGTATAAGGTTAAAAAAGCCGGTGTAGTTATTCGTATAACTGGCAACTCATTAGGCACGGCAACACGGTATCATTTGGAAAAGCTTCGCTGCGCCTTGTGTGGGCTTATTATCACTGCCCAGTTACCCACGGATGTTAGGAAGCAACCAAAGTATGACGCTAAGTTTAAAGCAATGCTGTGCTTGCAAAAGTATTACATTGGCGTGCCTTTTTACCGTCAAGAAAAGTTCCAAGAGTTACTAGGCTTTCCGTTACCCTCAAGTACACAGTTCGAGCTTTGTGAGCAGGTGGCTGATATCGGCTATCGTGTGTTTGATGTTTTAGAACAGTATGGCGCGAACGGTGATATTATTCAGCATGATGACACATTCGCAAAGATACTTTCGATACTATCTGATAACAAGGCGGACCTTAATAAACCAAGAAAAGGGATGTATACAACAGCCATTTTAAGCAAGACTATTGGTGCTCACCAGGTTGCTCTATTTTATGCAGGCGAGCATCACGGCGGCGAAAACTTATCACAACTATTAGCAAACAGGGTGGCTGAAAAAAAGAAGGTGATTCAAATGTGTGATGCGTTAGCAGCCAACATGCCGAAAGAGTTACAAACTATCATCTGCAATTGCTTAGCTCATGGTTTTAGAAAGTTTCGTGATTTACTTGAATATTATCCTGAGCCTTGTTTGCACGTTATGCAAATCCTGGGTGAGGTTTATCGAAATGGGTGCTGCCTCTATATAATGTAGGCTATATTACTGCTGGCACGCCAAAATCATTAACCTTCTCCCAAAACTGATCCCATCTTCCTTTAGTCTTTACTAGTGTTCTCAAGCATAAAACAATTTTCATTCCCTTGTCTTTCCAGCGCATTCCTGATCCGCCTAATCTTTGTTTAACAATTGTTTTACATGCTGCTTCAGTGACGCCAGAGCCAATTGGTGCATTCTGCTTAATCAAATTATGATACGACATTCGCTTTTCTTTAATATTATTTTCAAAATACGTAATTGTTCCTTCTAGCTTTTCTCTAAGCGATTTATTCAGTTTTTTATTTACATGCTCTTTAAGCTCAGCAAGTATTCTACCTGCCGCACCTTTCTTGTGCTTTAAGTCATGACATCTCTCTTCGAGCCAAACATCACGCTCATCTCTTTCAGATTTTTTGGTAAATACTGCCTTTGATGCTTCGCCGAGATATTCAGTTGCATGCCAAAAATCTAAAATTTGCGTATCAGTATGTTTTTTTAGAAATGGCCAATTATTTTTTGCTCCATCAGCAACGCCAATTGTTTTAGCATCAGGGTAATATTTCTTTTTCAGCTTTATTTCCTTTTCAAGCCTATTAAAGAATTCATCTTTTCCATATTCTGGTGATGCTGCAACGTAGGTTGTGTGCAGGCGTGCACCATGCTTATCATACATGGAAATAGTTCCAACCATGCTCTCTCTATAACCATCATCAACGGTGAGAACATATGCACCATCTAAGCTAATGCTTAGCATCTCAACGCCTGCATCAAGCTTTGGCTCTTCATATTCCCACTCAGCCTCTTTGGCTTGTGCAATACCGCCAACAAAATCAGTTGCCCGTTGCAAGTATGAATGTGAGATTTTACGGTTATGATTGACCTTGAGATCATCAATAACACTAGGAGCAGGTAAGTTTGAGTATTTATGTGAGATTATTTTTGCAAATCGCGGTGTTGATCCTTGGATAATTCTAGCCTTATCTTCTAAAGGACAAAAGATCTTACCGCCTTTAGAGGTTTGATAAACATAACGCTTAACTCGAGCAACTCCATAAGGCGTTTGGTAATTTGCTTCATCTCTACTTCGTGCTGTTAGCTTTATTTTTCCAACATGGATAGGAGAGCCATCTGCATCAAACTTACTTAAAGCTTTTTCAGTGGCTAATGTTCCAACCTCATTAAGCCCATCAAGAATTGCGTCCTCACATTCAAGCATAGATCCTTTTAGTGGAAGCTTGAGTTCAATAGTTAATTCATTATTTTCATCAGAGATAATTCTAGCTGACATCCAAACACCATCCTTCATCATGTTAAAGTGTATATTATGCTATATATTCTACATTATATAAAGGCAGCACCCATCGAAATGATGAGCAAACAAAGCAAATGGACCCACATCAACGCTTACTTTATCATCGAAAGCATAGCAAACCATTGATGCTTAAACTGCATGGTTGGCTCAATAAGCAATTATCTAACAAAGTGGTAGAACCAAATAGTCACCTTGGTAAGGCGATGAAGTATATGTTAAAGCACTGGAAAAAGCTTCGGCGATTCTTAACGACACCAGGAGCGCCACTAGATAACAACATTGTCGAGGCGATACTAAAGATTCCTATTCGCATTAGAAAAGCTGCAATGTTTTATAAAACTCAGCATGGCGCTAACATCGGTAGCATCTTATTATCTCTTATTGTTACAGCTCAATTGTGCGGGGAAAACCCACTCGATTACTTAGTTGCCTTGCAGGAAAATAAATCAAGTGTTTTTAAGGATCCCTCCTTATGGTTGCCATGGAATTACCAGATTGAAGATAAAGGAGGTTTGGTCGATGAAGAGGCCGCTTGACTTATTACAGGAGGTTGACTAGCGAGCCTTCTCCATGGCTCACCGAGATGACTAGTGATAGGGTTACCTTGGTTAAGCAGAATCATTAGCTGCGTGCTATCGATATGGTACGCGGCTGAGTGGGAGTTTGGCCACCATTGTAACTTTCCTTGCGAAAAACGCTTTAGACAAAGCCAGAATCCATTGCCATCATAAACTAGAAGTTTCACTGAGGTACGGCGGCTATTCGTAAAAGCAAAGACCGTACCAGAGAATGGATCCTCACCCAGCCGTTGCTGGCAAAGCGCAACTAAAGCATCAATACCCTTTCTAAAATCAGCAGGTCTGACTGATAACAATAGCCTCATTTGAGGCGTGAATTGCAGCATACACTACCCCTTGCAAAAAGTAAGAATCAGATTAATGGTTTCAGCATACTCCGGCTTAGGCAGTTGTAACACGACGCCATCAGTTCTTGTAATGCTAATCAGTTGCTGTGAAAGCACAACTGAATCCTGAATAGTGGCTTCAACAAAACATTCATCGGCTTGGTCATCATCAGAATTGGCAACTGATGTACTGCTGGCTAATAATTCTTTTTCATTAATTTTTTTGTTGAGCCGTTTAGAGCTGATTGATAATCGTTCAGTAATGTCCTTTTTTGTATAAGCAGGATAGAGCGCAATAATTTTCACCCAAAGGTCTTCTGGAATCTCCCATGGCTCTTTTGATGATGAACGCCATGACTTGAGCGATTGAGCAATATTATCTAGTGTTGAAGGTGTTGCTGACTTGGGTGTAACGACTTTTTTATCAAATGTTTTGCCAAACATAATAGGACCTTTCTAAATAGTTTTACTATCGGTCCTTTAGGATAAAGTAACTAGCTGACCTAATGCACACATGCTTGCCGCAAGCTCACAACTAGTCTGCGAGCGTGTAGAACTGCTGCCAGGCTTGCATCATGCTATTGCCTCGCATCTGCCCTTTTTTTAGCATATGGCATAACTCAATACCAGCTATTGTTGCCTTAGCTGAATTGAACTTTTTAAAACCCAGTGTATATTTCGTGATACGCTTTATCGATCGATGGTCTTGTTCGACCAAATTATTGAGGTATTTAATGCGCCTAACCTCGACCATCGCAAACCAGAATCCAGATAAAAATAATAAGGTGTTGAGTCTTTCCAACGCTGCTGTATTTGCACCACTTTTATCAATGTTAACCTTTTTGGGTAACCCGCTTGATCCAATCGCTTTATTAAAAAAAGCTAGAACTGCCTTACGATCACGCTTCTCTGACAGCATGAAATCAACGGTGTTACCGTACTTATCAACTGCACGATAAAGATAAACTTGCTTGCCATTGACCTTAATATAAGTCTCATCCATCTTCCAACTATCAGCAAGCTTGCGCTTGCTTTTACGAAACTCTTGCTCAAGCTGGGGCGCATAGCGAACCACCCATTTTTGTACTGTAGACTGATCAACGCTAACACCACGTTCCTCCATGAGCTCTTCAATATTTCGGTAACTTAATGGGTACGCAAGCTTCCAGCGTACTGCTGTTAAAATAATCTCTTTGGGGAAATGTCTTCCTTTAAAACTAATCGCCATAATAACTCCATTATTATTCAATGCTAAATTTGGTCGGTATTATATCAAATAACCATTAATTTGCGACAGAACCAATATGCCTGCTATGCCTGATGCAAGGCCTAGGCAGAAAGTAGTAGCTATAGCATAGTAGTTTCAGATTCCATGAGGCACAGTTAATTGTTAAAGAGCAAGCAATGACGTTCGACTAAAATGAACAAAACCGTATCACACTGCAAACATAATCAGAATAAATCTATCTTTATAAAAACCCCAGTTCGGAGTTATGGCAGCCTTGGATTTAGTGAAAAACTTATATAACCTTTTGAAATTATTACTAATAATGGATGTGGTTATGATACATGAGCGCGAGGTTATAGAGTTATTTTGTCGCATAGATGATTTTGCTGAGGAATTTGCAGCACTTGAGCGCAAAGATCTACTCCCTTCATCTGCAGAAAAAAAGTCAGGTCCACCTTGTTGTTTAGCTTATAGCGAGATTATGACAATCATGATTTTGTTCCAAATGATCGGCTATAGAAACTTTAAATATTTTTATACTGGCTTTCTAAAAACATACTGGGGACATTACTTCCCTAATTTACCCAGTTACTCACGTTTTATTGAATTGATGCCTAGAGCGGATAGAGCGTTATTTTGTCTGTAAAAACCAACTTCAGTACTTAGAAAAACCTTTAAAATTCTAAATGGCACTCTATTGTACCTGTCTCATCGCATAATATCTTAAATTAATTATGCTAATCAATCTAAAAAATTATTTATACCTCAAATTTTTCTCCTCTCAAAATAAATTGATAGAGCGTTATTTTGTCTGTAAAAACCAACTTCAGTACTTAGAAAAACCTTTAAAATTCTAAATGGCACTCTATTGTACCTGTCTCATCGCATAATATCTTAAATTAATTATGCTAATCAATCTAAAAAATTATTTATACCTCAAATTTTTCTCCTCTCAAAATAAATTATTAACTTTTAGGTAATAGCAATTATATCTCGTTAATAAGAACAAGAATGATCTATCCTAAAACCCTATGAAGCCTTATTATTCACTTCAACTTAAGTATCTAGGTGATCCGCTCCACTGGTCATCAATTTCCACTAAAACAGCTGATACGAGCCTTAGGCACGATTCAGTATTAGGGAAAATTCCAACTGTATGCGTCCTTCTTTTTACCTCTCTGTTTACGCGCTCAGCTATGTTACTGGTTCTTAATCTTTTTTGATGCGGCCTGTCAAAGTTCATCACTACTAAGCCCTCCGGTATATTCACTTCCAACCAAGAAGAAAGCTCTGGTGCTGTTTGCTGATATTTATCTACCGCCATAGCCAATAGTCTTTCCGACTCATGAATGTTTGAGGCATTAAATATAGCTGTAATCTCCTCAGCTACTGGTTCCTTCATTGAGCGCTTTGGTATGTGAGCCTGAGCATTTTGCTGCAAATGAAATTGGCAGCGTTGCCAAGGAACACTGGGGAACACAGCTCTTCTAGCGGCTTTTAGGCCAGTATGAGCGTCGCTAGTAATCAACTCAATACCATGTATACCTCGCTCAACCAACTGCTGAAGAAAATCACGCCAATGTACCTCAGTCTCTGATAACGCAACAGAAACACCTAGCACTGTTCTCTTGCCGGTTGATTCATCAAAGCCATAGGCTATCAATACCGCACAGTCTTGTACTGTGCCGCTAGTGCGCACCTTCTCATAACGTGCATCTAGCCAAAGATATTTTATCTTTCCTAACGGCTTATTTCGCCATTTCTTTAAATCTTCATCCAACAATTTAGCGCAACGGCTTACGTCTGTGCTTGAAATATCTGTTCCACAGAGTTGCTTTAGCACCTTTTCAACTTTGCGCGTGGAAACCCCATGCACATACATTTCAGCGACAGCCAGCTTAAGTGCTCTATCAGAGCGTACACCTCGCTCTAAGACTGATGGATAGAAGGCTTCATTGGAGTCTCTAACCTGCGGTATCTGTAGCTCAAGCTGACCTTGACCTGTGTTAATTAACCTTGGTTTAAAGCCGTTCGCATATCCGTTTCTATCGCCAGTTCTCTCATAAGGACTGGCATTTAAATGGCGCTCCCTTTCTATTAACATAGCCTCATTCATCAACCTGGAGACAAGCTTAGGTAAAGCTTCAAACCCCTCCATCGCTAAAACATGTATGGCTTCTTCGATTAAGTTCTCATTTTTATAGCAGCTCATTGTCATTCCTCTTTTTTGGTTAAGTTTACCTTAAAAGGAATTTCTAATCTGACTGAGTCGCCTGCTTATTTTCAGCAAGTCAATGGAATTTACAGAAAGGATGGCGCACTAGCAATAAATTATTAACTTTTAGGTAATAGCAATTATATCTCGTTAATAAGAACAAGAATGATCTATCCTAAAACCCTATGAAGCCTTATTATTCACTTCAACTTAAGTATCTAGGTGATCCGCTCCACTGGTCATCAATTTCCACTAAAACAGCTGATACGAGCCTTAGGCACGATTCAGTATTATGGAAAATTCCAACTGTATGCGTCCTTCTTTTTACCTCTCTGTTTACGCGTTCAGCTATGTTACTGGTTCTTAATCTTTTTTGATGCGGCCTGTCAAAGTTCATCACTACTAAGCCCTCCGGTATATTCACTTCCAACCAAGAAGAAAGCTCTGGTGCTGTTTGCTGATATTTATCTACCGCCATAGCCAATAGTCTTTCCGACTCATGAATGTTTGAGGCATTAAATATAGCTGTAATCTCCTCAGCTACTGGTTCCTTCATTGAGCGCTTTGGTATGTGAGCCTGAGCATTTTGCTGCAAATGAAATTGGCAGCGTTGCCAAGGAACACTGGGGAACACAGCTCTTCTAGCGGCTTTTAGGCCAGTATGAGCGTCGCTAGTAATCAACTCAATACCATGTATACCTCGCTCAACCAACTGCTGAAGAAAATCACGCCAATGTACCTCAGCCTCTGATAACGCAACAGAAACACCTAGCACTGTTCTCTTGCCGGTTGATTCATCAAAGCCATAGGCTATCAATACCGCACAGTCTTGTACTGTGCCGCTAGTGCGCACCTTCTCATAACGTGCATCTAGCCAAAGATATTTTATCTTTCCTAACGGCTTATTTCGCCATTTCTTTAAATCTTCATCCAACAATTTAGCGCAACGGCTTACCTCTGTGCTTGAAATATCTGTTCCACAGAGTTGCTTTAGCACCTTTTCAACTTTGCGCGTGGAAACCCCATGCACATACATTTCAGCGACAGCCAGCTTAAGTGCTCTATCAGAGCGTACACCTCGCTCTAAGACTGATGGATAGAAGGCTTCATTGGAGTCTCTAACCTGCGGTATCTGTAGCTCAAGCTGACCTTGACCTGTGTTAATTAACCTTGGTTTAAAGCCGTTCGCATATCCGTTTCTATCGCCAGTTCGCTCATAAGGACTGGCATTTAAATGGCGCTCCCTTTCTATTAACATAGCCTCATTCATCAACCTGGAGACAAGCTTAGGTAAAGCTTCAAACCCCTCCATCGCTAAAACATGTATGGCTTCTTCGATTAAGTTCTCATTTTTATAGCAGCTCATTGTCATTCCTCTTTTTTGGTTAAGTTTACCTTAAAAGGGGGTGCTGCCTTTATATAATGTAGAAAATATAGCATAATATACACTTTAACTTGATTACGGATGGTGTTTGGATGTTAGCTAGAATTCTCTCTGATGAAAATAATGAATTAACTATTGAGCTCAAGCTTCCACTAAAAGGATCCATGCTTGAATGTGAGGATGCAATTCTTGACGGCCTTAATGAGGTTGGAACATTAGCCACTGAAAAAGCTTTAAGTAAGTTTGATGCAGATGGCTCTCCTATCCATGTTGGAAAAATAAAGCTAACAGCACGAAGTAGAGATGAAGCAAATTACCAAACGCCTTATGGAGTTGCTCGAGTTAAGCGTTATGTTTATCAAACCTCTAAAGGCGGGAAGATCTTTTGTCCTTTAGAAGATAAGGCTAGAATTATCCAAGGTTCAACACCGCGATTTGCAAAAATAATCTCACATAAATACTCAAACTTACCTGCTCCTAGTGTTATTGATGATCTCAAGGTCAATCATAACCGTAAAATCTCACATTCATACTTGCAACGGGCAACTGATTTTGTTGGCGGTATTGCACAAGCCAAAGAGGCTGAGTGGGAATATGAAGAGCCAAAGCTTGATGCAGGCATTGAGATGCTAAGTATTAGCTTAGATGGTGCATATGTTCTCACCGTTGATGATGGTTATAGAGAGAGCATGGTTGGAACTATTTCCATGTATGATAAGCATGGTGCACGCCTGCACACAACCTACGTTGCAGCATCACCAGAATATGGAAAAGATGAATTCTTTAATAGGCTTGAAAAGGAAATAAAGCTGAAAAAGAAATATTACCCTGATGCTAAAACAATTGGCGTTGCTGATGGAGCAAAAAATAATTGGCCATTTCTAAAAAAACATACTGATACGCAAATTTTAGATTTTTGGCATGCAACTGAATATCTCGGCGAAGCATCAAAGGCAGTATTTACCAAAAAATCTGAAAGAGATGAGCGTGATGTTTGGCTCGAAGAGAGATGTCATGACTTAAAGCACAAGAAAGGTGCGGCAGGTAGAATACTTGCTGAGCTTAAAGAGCATCTAAATAAAAACCTGAATAAATCGCTTAGAGAAAAGCTAGAAGGAACAATTACGTATTTTGAAAATAATATTAAAGAAAAGCGAATGTCGTATCATAATTTGATTAAGCAGAATGCACCAATTGGCTCTGGCGTCACTGAAGCAGCATGTAAAACAATTGTTAAACAAAGATTAGGGGGATCAGGAATGCGCTGGAAAGACAAGGGAATGAAAATCGTTTTATGCTTGAGAACACTAGTAAAGACTAAAGGCAGATGGGATCAGTTTTGGGAGAAGGTCAATGATTTTGGCGTGCCAGCAGCAATATAGCCTACATTATATAGAGGCAGCACCCTTAAAAGGAATTTCTAATCTGACTGAGTCGCCTGCTTATTTTCAGCAAGTCAATGGAATTTACAGAAAGGATGGCGCACTAGCCTAGAGCGCTAATGCCACTGACAATTTTTATTACTCTTAACGGTGGCAGGCGTAGTGGCATTTACTACATTGACTCAAGTTGCCTACCAAACTGTCACATTAAACGCACTAAACGCCACCGCACATTTAAAGCGGTTGCAAAACTTGGAAAAACATCTGTTGGTTGGTTTTTTGGTCTGAAACTTCATTTAGTAATCAATGACATAGGTGAGTTAATCGCCTTTAAAGTCACGCCCGGCAATCATCATGATTTAGCTGCAGGTGTCTCATTGTTTGAAGGGCTGGAGGGTTTGGCCTTCGGAGATAAAGGCTATATTGGGAAGGCTGTTTTTGAAAAACTACTTGATAGCGGTTTGAAGTTAATTACACGCAAAAGAAAAAATATGAAAAATGCGCAGCCACTTAGCGATCACGAGCAACAGTTATTAAATCAGCGAGGGATCATTGAGACTGTTTTTGGCTGCTTGAAACATAAGTTTCATATTTGGCACACCAGACATCGCTCGGTTGCAAATGCTATTACACATCTTGTTGCTGGGTTGGCTGCTTATATTATTGAGCCATTAACAATTACTGCAGTGAAAAGGTTGCCAAGCAATTAGAATTTAATTACTTGATCACTATTAACTCCGAACTGGGGTTTATAAAAAAGAATTGTAAGCGATCCAGCAAGTACACCCTAGTCAACTAGTTAAATTCATGTGACTGTATGCTCCCGCAAATAGTAACAAGGAGCTTACGGTATGTCAGCAACAAATCCTGAAAATGAAAATGCTACTTACACAGATGCTTATTGGGAAAAACACCTTTCCGACTTTAAGCAAAGCAAGTTAACCAAAGCGAAATACTGCCGAGAGAATAACGTACCTTACACGCAGTTTCTCTATCGTTTGAGAAGAGAACAGCAAAAAACGCTAGCAAAGGTTGTTTGCGTGTCTGAGCAGCCAGCACAACCAGTGGCTGTCATGCAGGTCAACTCACACATACAGATTAGCTTTTATGACCAGGATAGCTTAGCGTATTTGATTCAGAGGCTTTGCTAATGTTTCAGAACTGGAAAACACCGATCTGGTTTTATCGTACCCCTGTGGACTTTAGAAAACAGATTGATGGCCTGTATCCGTCTTATTTCAGCATGATGCTCATGCTGCGCTCTCTTTAGTTTACTGCGCCTGTGATGAGCGGATGGTAATTAATTCCGCTAGCGAAGGCATAGAATAGTTTTTTGTAATTCTGTCATATATATAATCGAAGACATTAACTGCTAGCTTTTTACATGTCTCAGTAATTGTAACCATTGTATCCTTAGCTTTCGTTCCTTCTTCACTCATAGTATGAAGGTGTACATCGCGCATTCTAGCCTGCTTCCGAGCCATCAACTCTGCTGGATTGTTATGTAGAGGAAGCTCTGGCTTTTCCAGCACTAACAATAGCTGCCTTTTCTTTTTTAAGGTGAGCTCAATTTGTTTATCTAGTTTCTCGTAGCCAGTGATTGTTGAGAATAACTCAGTAAACTCATTGGATAGCTTATCTATCTCATCTTGCCCTGGGTTCTTTTTATATTCAATGAGCTTATGATAATAATCCCAAAACCTATCCAAGAAGCTGTCAACAGAGTCTTGGTGCTTCTTAAAAATTGGCGTCAGCTTTTTATAATGCCTACCCTCATGAACCCAGCACAAGGCGAGTGATTCAGTAATGAGCTTAAACTGTGGCGCATCATCGGTAATGAGTGTTTCTATCGCATAAGGACTCTTTCTATATGTTGAGATAGCTGCCGCATCAGTAATCAGCTTTCTATATTTTGGAAATTTTTTATCACCTAATACCTTATCAAGAATAACTTCCAGCTCCTTACTGTTTAAGATAGTCGATGAGTGAAATACCTTTAAGCTTTCGATTACCTTGTGGGGTAAGTTCATAGTAGCCAGTAAATTAAAAGCGGCCTCATTTAATGTGAACCCAAAGTGGTCTTTGCTTAACATTTCAATGACGCTTAATCGACTTTTACTGGTCAGCGTAAAGTAAGCTGAATAATACTCATTACCCAATACATTAACATAACGGTTTTTCCCATCCTCTCTAGCGTTGGTGTCATCTAGGTGCTGGTAGTTCGTGGATTGTAAACCTGCCTTCACAACTTCTACCTTCTCGGGCTCAAGTATCGTAGGCGTTTTAATTGTGAAGCTATGGATGGTTGATTTACTAATATCTATGTTGGCGGTTTTATAAAATGTCTCAAGGCTTTCTAGCGTCATACCACCTTGAGTATTTAGGAAGCTTGTCCAGCTTTTAATAGTAGGGCCGAACTGGCCCTCATAACCAGTTGGCAGAGGTGCTGTATAGTGTTTGTTTTCAGAAGGGGAGTAATATTGTTGGCGCAAAAAAAGAGTGTTATTAGCAGCAATTTTTATATCCTGGATAAGTGTTTTCTTAGAGCCATTTGGCACAGCATCGCTGGGCAACGAATCTGGATTAATTGTTAGTGTCACTGTATTAGAGACTTCGAGATTTTTTTTACTAGATTTTGGCTTTCTAGTTTTATTGGTTTTATTTCCTTTTCTATCCTTCTCGGAGGAATGATCCTTGTCCTTGTTAGCGCGCGTTTGCTTTCTAACATTAGGCTTTCCTTGCTCACCTTTATATTTATTTAATGCGTTATTTAACGATTGCACCTTGTCTTCTAGCTTTATGATTTTCTCAGCCTGACTTTCACATACATTGCTAAAATCTGTTTCTAGTGCTGTTGGTGTAACAGTATTATTAAATCTCTCAATGAGATCGGCTAAAACTGATTTGTCAGGTTGTTTTTTCATAGGAAGAGTATACCACGGGTTTGAAAAGGTAAATTTTCCCCACACAGATGGCCGTACTGCTGAAATTATTTTTAAGCCATGAACCTGATCGATGAAAAAATAATCCGAGCATACAGCGTTGTTATAGAGCGCACATCATGCTTTTATGACACACGATGATTCCAATATAAAATTTCCAAATTTGCACGAAAAAGCTGTCAAGAACTTTTTGAATTATTTTCAAATCATGCTGATATTGAACGGATACGATGGCCTAGTAATGCTGATTGCCGATCATCTCTCAATGACCCCAAGCTCAGGCCAGCTATTTCTTTTTCGTAACAGGCAGCGCGATAAAATAAAATTACTTTGGTACGACCAAAATGGTTTTTGGCTTTGCTACAAACGATTAGAAAAAGGTAAGCTGAAGTTCCCTAGCGAAGCAGATGAGACTATCGAGTTGACCCAAGATCAGTTAAGCTGGTTATTGTCAGGTTTAAACTGGATGAAGCAAAAGTCATTACCCAAAGTCTCTCCCGAGTTTTTTTACTAAAATGGCAAAAAAAGTCTTGACAGGTTTTTTCTGTGTTTTTTGATTTTACACGTGATTTTAATGCTTGTTTTATATCCTTAGCCCAGGCTTTGTGAGATCCGCTAGGAGTTGAAAAGAAAACATCACAATGACCAGCTACCCCAAAAAAGTAATATGCGCTAACCAAGCGCCTGAGGAAGAAAATATTGCACTTAAAATGTCATGGTACACTTTGCAGTAGTTACTTGAATGAGAAACGCAATGCAAACAGTCCCTAGTGAGCTTTTCTATCAACAAGTCGGAATAAATGAAAAGCTTTGTCATAAGCTTGAAATAGAACATGCTCGTGTTGAACAGTATGCCGAGGCTTATGATCATTTGAAGATACAATTTGCTAAGCTCCAACGACAGCATTTTGGTAGTAAATCTGAGCGCTACATAGAAGATCAGTTGCCACTCTTCGGTGATCTCTCAACACCGGAGGATCAAGAAGATGATGAAGCAGTTGTTGTCTCTTCTCACAAACGTAAGAAGAAGGTCAAGAATGAATTACCTGTGACGGTGAGAATCATTCCAGTACCTGATGACCAGCGTATTTGTCCTTGCGGTAAAGAAAAATGCCCAATGGGTTTTGAGACTAAAAAAATACTGAACTACAAACCAGCTGTCTTTGAAATGATTGAAGAGCGCCGTGAAAAACTAGGCTGTGATTGCGAGCAAGGTGGTGTTACGGTTGCACCTAAGCCTTTACATATCCTACCTAAGGCCGAGGCGTCTGAATCATTACTAGCGCATTTAGTGTCTAGTAAAATCAGGGATAGACAACCCTTTTATCATTTAGAAAAACAACTACGCTCACAATACGGCGTCAATCTATCCAGGCAAACTATGTCACGTTGGTTTATTGAGCTGACTAAACCTTTACAGCCGATTTATAATCTATTGAAGGATGAGCTGCTGGATTATGAAATAGCAAGTTGTGACGCGACTAAATTACAAGTCTTAAAAGAGCCTGGTCAACGGCCACAAACTAAGTCACTGATTCATTGCATGCGAGGTGGTGCTCCTGGTCGTGAGGTTATCCTGTTTGCCTATACGCCAAGTGACCACAGTGAGTTTCTAGTAGAATGGTTTCAAGGGTGGACTGGCAAGCTTCATACTGATGCAAGCCCTATATTCGACCAATTAGAAAATACCGGCGTTACGATCATTGCGTGCAACCTTCATGCCCGCAGGAAATTTGAAGAGATCACCAAGGCGACCAAAAAGAATGGGTTAGCCGCTCATGCTATGCGGGTCTATAAAAAACTCTACCGGATTGAAAGAAAGGCGAAAGAAGAAGAGATGTCGCCTGAGCAACGCCTTACGCTTCGGCAGAAAGAATCAAAACCGATTATGGATGAGTACAAGGAGTGGCTAGAGGAGTATTATCCAAAGGTTCTACCACAATCTCATCTTGGCAGGGCAATGGAATATGTCATCAAGCATTGGGAAAACATGACTCGGTTTCTTGATGATGGTAGATGTGAGATTGATAACAATCACACAGAGAGAGACATTAAGCTCTTAGTGCTTGCAAGGAAGAACTTTCTATTTTGCGACACAATGCCAGGCGCTAACGCACTAGCAATGCATGCAAGTCTAGCTCTAACTGCTGAACTGCATCATCACAATGTCTGTCGATACTTCAC
>CBDALO010000202.1:0-3375 GCA_965196985.1 Gammaproteobacteria bacterium
AAATGCCTTTTGTAATCCACTGAATGGTGAAAACTGTAGAAGTAAAAACGTCCACCCTTATGGGCGATCCTTCAAACTCTGTGGTGCCGGTTACCCACACAGCGCCCTGGTTATCAATCGCTAGTGACCTTGCAAAGTCAGACGCCACAGGAGCGCCTAAACGAACCGCTTGCACCACACTTCCATTAGATGCAAGCTTTATAAGAGGGATATCAGCGACAGCACCAAAAACCATAGGTATAACCAGCAAGCCATAGACCCACCCTGATTATCAATAACAGACCTTCTGCGTAACTAAGGGCAGTTCTAGAAACTAGCTAAAATTTGCTTATAATTGCCTGATTAATAATCATTCATGGAAAGGCATATGCTATTAAGCTATCAGCAACTCAGTAACCGCCCGCGTATTTTTAAAAAGTTAACTGGTTTGACCCTTGATGATTTTGAAACGATACACCAACAAGTGAAGTCATCACTTGATGATGAGTTTAGTAAGCTGGGAAGGCGCCCGAAACTCACCACGCACCATGATCGCCTTTTGCTTCTCATGATGTACTATCGCACTTATGTAACACATGAATTCTTAGGTTACTTTGTTGGTTTGGATGACAGTAATGTCTGCCGCTTATTTAAACGCTTAGAACCCTTAGTGGCCAAGCATATTCATATTAAAAAAGACAGAACCCTAACAGAAGATGCGGTTTGCGCTATATTAATGGATGTAACGGAGCAGCCTATTCAGCGCCCCAAAAAGAAGAAGCCACGTAAAGATTATTATTCTGGTAAAAAGAAAAGACATACTCAAAAGGTGGAGATAGCAATGAGTACATCCGGAAAAATAATCAACGTCTCTCAAACAATGCCTGGGAGGGTTCATGATATTAAGATCCGACAACGTGGCAGCCCACTGCCACCAGCAGAAAAATATGCTGATCTAGGATACCAAGGAATTCAACATACTGACCCCTTGGTTAACTTACCTCATAAAAAGCCCAAAGGCGGCAAATTAACTACTCAACAAAAAGAGGATAACCGTAATCACAGCAAGACCCGTATTAGGGTTGAACATCAATTCTCAAAATTTAAAAAATTCCGCATTCTTGGGGAGGTGTATAGGAATTTTCGCAGAAAACACAATATGAGATTTAATATTATTGCTGGGATTCTCAATCTTCAAGCCGGATTCTAAAACTACAAACGAGCATAAGCTCGCCCAGTATTTAGTTTCGCAGAAGGTCTAACCAACGAACGTCCATGGTCATTCGCTCTAGGGTCACCCAAATGCAAAGCCTTAATTAAACTGCCCTCAGGAAGAAAACTTCGCTACAAAAAATGTCATGGCGATCCATAGTATTAAACAACCTGGTATCCCCAACCACCCACAACCTATCTTGTGCATCGTAGGCCATATCATAAATGGTCACTCCAGGTAACTCTGTTTTCACAATTGAGGACTCACACTGTGAGGAGCCCGCCAAAATCAAGCGCATGGGCACAGTGTTAAACGTTAGTTGATGACCAACAACCAAGTCCAAATGATCAAGCTTACTGTTAACTGGCCATAAACCTGATAGCACACCTGTTCCTTTGTCATATTGCAACCAGCTCGGTAGCGATTTGCCACCTTCCTGTTGTACATAAAGCTCATCAGAACGGTAGCGATCCGAAAAAAACTCTTCTCAAGCAGATCATATTTTGAAACCCAGCTCCTTTAACCTGTGCTGTGGAATTAAATTCTGTTGGGGGTTTGGTAAAAAGAAATACCCGTAAATAGTTGGAGTGATAGTTGGTGCAGATATCGATGAGATAACATCTGTAATGTTCGAATCAGTAATGTGCGTTACGTTATAGGTCGCAGGAGAAACATCCAGATCAATAGCAACTGAAGGTACATCTATAGTCTCCTGGGTAACTGTCGAAAGTAAATTATCTATTAAGCCTGGCGAATTGACCCTAGCAATAAAAATATCTGACAGACCACGCCCAACAATATCCATTTGACCTGTCAACCACACAGCTCCCTGCGCATCAACCGCAATTGCATTCGCACTATCATCACCAGAGCCACCCCAACGTACTGCCTGGGTTACATTGCCATCTGGTAAAAAATTTCGTGAGAAAAAAATATCTTCCCTAACTGGACCATAGTTCCTTATAGAGCCAGCCACCCATATTGAACCCTGGTCGCCTATTGCTAATGTAATTCCATAATCATCTCCACCCCCCCCCAGCGCCAGGCTCGCGTTAAACTACCTTCTGAAGAAAACTGCGACAACAACACTTCTCCCCTGCTGCCACCATAGGTCTTAGTTCCAAACCATCCATATCGAAACCCTGCGCATCAATCGCTAAATCCTTTCTCGAATTACCTAAAACCTATGTGTATCGCCTTCGTTAAATTACCTGTCGGGGAAAATTGTGCCAAAAGGCCAGTATTACTATAACCATAACCTCCAGCCACCCATACTGAACCTTGCGCACCAAACGCCAGCGAATTGACGTAGTCATTATCAGTAATCCCCCAGGTCACAGCCTGCATCAATTCGCTATCAACAGAAAATTGAGCGAGGAAAGCATCTTCATAGTTTGGCGCGCCACTGGAAAATTGTCCCGCTACCCATACTGAGCCCTGCTCATCGATGGCTATTACCTTGCCTATCACAGGTACTGATGCTTCCCACGACGCTGCCCGCCAGGAAATAGCCTGCACCAACAAAACCAGCAGACGTAAAACCTAATCAAAAGCCATACTCTTATTAATAGATGCACAACCTGACAACCATAGCCCACCATGATTATCAACTGCCAGAGGCCCATTACCGCTATCATCAACAAATATACCGCTCAGGCCTGTTTTTTATAGAGCAACTGACCTGTAGGAGAAACTTTTACAAGAAAAGGTGTCAACACTCGACCCGCTGTATGCACCAACTACCCAAGCATTACCTTCTTCATCAAGAGCCAACTGGGAATTAAAACCATCTAGCGTTACAAAAAAAGAATTAGGGCCTGCAGCCGTTTTCAAACAATCAGTAGCATTACCACTTTTTTCATCGGCAAGGTAACGTCTGTACTGCTCGGTGATATCTTCACTCTGCAAGTCTGTTAGCTCATGAAGTTGAATCGAGTCGGATATATCCACCATATCCACATCCATTGGCTTGACACCCAGCTCTCGTGGGTCCATTTCGTGAAACATCAAGCTCTAAGCTCTCTGGCAGCTCATCCCAATCAAAGTCTTTTTTTGCCTCAGCTTGCGGAAGCGCCATAGCTTGGAATAAAGCCAACATCATGATGGCTGCAGCAGGGTTTTCGTAATATCCGGCGAAAAATAAAGAAAGAGAAGCTCAAAAAAAATCATATGAAGCCGACACT
>CBDALO010000203.1:0-4218 GCA_965196985.1 Gammaproteobacteria bacterium
TGATGATGTACAAGGTTGCTTCTGCTCGTACACAATCTTAGCAAAACAAACATGTTTTTGGAATAACTTACTCTCAAGTACATATTAACTACATTAAGTGACCTGACACTGCCTCGCACTGTAGTTTCAGCACACTAGCGCCCTTCAAACCCAGAACGTAGGCTCGAAAGTCCTCAGTGGGTCAAATCTCTGTCTTGTTTTTGTTTCCGACCTCTGGGTATTCAACTATAAGCAGCTACTGTTATAGTATGAAGTTTTTAACAAGATTACTGTATAAAAGAGTCATACAATATTAGATTTGCACCTGTTTAAAATTCTCTCTTCTTCAATTCTCATCTGGCCATGTTGTCATTCCGTCTCTTCCCTTTCTTTTATTTGAGTATCTAATAGAGAAAAAAATCTGAATTATGACGTCAAATAAAAAGAATGTCTGGAGCCATTAGTGACCCTTATTGATGACGTCAATAAGCACTTGATTCACTTCCGGTTTACGAACCACTGGAATTGAAAACTTCTTGCCTCTGCGCAGGTTTTGCTGCGTTGGCGCCAGGAGCCGAAAATACGTCTAGATAAACCCCTGGTTTTTAAAGAATTTTTCAAAGGGGTACGCACCCTCTTGTGCTCTTTGTTTTAAGGCGCACAGGGTATGGTGTCTCATAAAACGGGATACTTCCCCAAAAGCTCTGATGTGGTTAAGAGGACACCGTTTTACGATGAAAAAAATTGCAAGAAAATTTCACACGAAAGAGTAAACAAGATTTCGCCTGATTAATCGATATAGGTTTATAGTTTTTTAAATTTTCTTCGATATTTTAGTTGGCTCTTTTCGAAAACAGATTGAGTGCTGAATAATGTCAGGTGATTACTGAAAAATACAAAATGAATTGCAAAAATGGGAGCTGGTTAGGGGCACAGATTCAGGTGCACCCATTTCGACGGCGCTGGCTGTCGCAATTATTGTTGTGGCGATGATGGCGGTGGTATTCGTGGTGGTCGTCGCTGGTAAGTTATGATGATTATGATGATTATGATGATTTACATTGGTCGTTATGAAAGCGGTGAAATGCGAGTTACCCCCGTCATCGCACGATTAAAGCCATATTCGTTACTATGACTCCATGGTGCTATTTAATCCCCTGATTTAAACAATGTTACTGCGAGGTCCGAATCTTGATTCATGACGTCATATACTTTGTCCTAGAAATGGCAGGGAATCGATCTCATGCAAAGCCTTGTTTTTATTTTGCAGCTGATTTTTTCAATTTGATTTGGCTGCAAGAAATTGGTAGAAGAATGAATTAATCGGAGAAAGGTAACTATAGTTTCGATGTTGTTTGTCAAAGCTTCGCATGTCAGTGCATTATTTATAAGAAACTTAACATTATAAGAACCGTGCAGGCAATGTTGATAATCTGTAGCAAGGTTTGAGTCGAAATCAAGGCAGTAAATTAACGTTGAGCAAAGTTTAACATGGTTTTATTCTTGCTCAAAACTCCTTCATTGGGCAGCTCTCCAGAAAACAATACGGTCACACGATTGATAGCTGGAGGTAGATCCACAAAAAACAATAGAAACGCCCATGGCACACCCAAGCCTTGCCTATTTTCTTTTGTCTTGTGAGGAAGGTTTGCAGTTCGGTATGTTTTTGTCAGGAGAAAGGTTGATAACTTTTCTGGACTTGGCAGCCCCTAAGTTGATTCTACTCAATGTTGCTTGTTTACTTTTTGTTTACCTTGAGCTTTTAAGCTACTAAATATTTAAATGTCCTTCAGTTTCTTATCAACCAGTTCCTTACCTAACTATTTTCATGATAAAGGGTGTGCAAGTCGTGTCAATTCTTTTTGGAAATGGTCGATCTGTAAACACGTGAAACGTCATCCTTCTTCTTTCAAAGGCCATGATCTTCACAATATTAAACGTTGTTTAAAATAGGAAAATGGGTTACAAGAAACCAAGATTCGACGCCTTTAAGAGTTTAGAAAGTGCTGTACTCAGTATCTCCAGCTGACAAAGTACTGAATTTTGTTGAATGACCAGGCCAGTCGTTATGGGGGCGTGAAGAGTGTCACACCCCCCTGAAGAAAGCCCTGTTGGCAAATCGTAGGCTGTAAGCTGCTGTTGTCGGCAAAGTTAACTATTCAGTTATCCTGCTCATTTAATATTACTTAAGTTTGCCTATGCCAATTTCAAGCAAATTGCAATCGGTGAACGAAACCTTTCGTTGAAAAGAATATGCAACGGCCATCTTGACCGCAAACTCCTCATCTTGCACCCCTTCTAGTGACATTGGGTCGCGACGGCCCTGCAAATAAGACAAAGTATCTAAGAACTAATTTTGTTAAAATGTCACTCTTCAAATAAGTGCGTTGTTTTTAAAAAGTTCTTAGAAAGTCCCAGCCAAAAATCTATGGCCAAAAAAGTTTGACATCTGGGATCTTTCAAAAGTTTCTTACAGAAAATCTGCAAATTTTGACCATTCAAGAGGGTTAAGTTCTTATCGGTGATTAGCAGATCTAAGTATTCCAAATCTTTTTTGCATTTGTATACGATGTGCTTAGATTTGTCTTGTGACGGTTGAAGATGAGACAAATCGGAAAGTTGTTGCAACAAAATTTCAAATTTCAGCGAAAAACGGTTGCATTTTAAAGCTGGTAGCTGAAAAAATGTTTTCACCGTTTAATGCAGCAAGTTGGAACATATCAACGCCTGGGAGTAAACATGGACAATACAGCACAGTTTACCAAAACTGTAAGTAGCAAAGACATAGAATTCTTTTCATTTTCATCAAGACTTTATCTGCGTCACCAGCTTGAAAGTCGCTAATACAGTGCGTTTCCTCAGCTAAGGCTTTGCGATGCATAATTATTGATAAATCTATTGGCAACGGGGCCATGCAATATTCATTTTTGTCCTATATATGATGAATTATATAATCTACCCCCTCCTAATTATCCTCTTAAATTTTTGATACAATCGAACACCTCGGCCTTATTTTGGCTAACTTGGGGGATGGGAGCTAATCGCCCCCTCATGTGTAATTGGCAATGCTAGCAAGGAAGCGCATGGGGGGTTCTGGGGTCACACTTTTTTTTAAGTCGTTCCAAAAACAGATCATTAAAGGTAATTGAGTGTTGGGTAATTACGTACAACTGCCTCAATACGCCCACATAATGCTTCAAAATACAGTTACTCTGGTCCGTTACCGCTTTATTTATAACCTTTTGCTTATTAATAAAAGCGCGCCACCTTCAAATGTTTCCACCTTAAACATAAATATATGTGGCTTTCCTCCTACAAAGAGGGCAAATTGGTCGAATTTGAAGCCCTTGCGTTGTAAATTTCTCAGGAAAGGTTTTATGATAAACTGCATTTGTTCCCAGATCAAAATTTTCTAAATATATATTTGATGATAGTTGCCTCGTTCGATCCAATACTCGATCTATTACTACAACGTTTGTATCATATTTCCTTGAGTAAATCATTTCCCAAATGCTTTATGAATCAATTCAATGTCATTTACGCAGTAGCCAAACTTTTATTGTTCAATAACCCTAAGTACATAGCGTCTTGACAGTATTACTGTCACTGTAAGCCGGTGTCTTGTGTAATCGAAATATGACTTTAGGATCTGTGGTTGCTCATAACATGTAAGGAATGCTAAGAGATTAAAATACGGGCTCCGCAGAAAAAGATCCATTTACAAAGTTTGGAAAAAAACTGACAGTGGGTTGCAAGTTGTTCAGCCTCATTCACTCACATTAGCAGCGTATAGAATAAGTTGCCGTTTTTCGAACAAATTTCGAAAGTTAGAAAGAAGATATCGGCTGTGTACCAAGAAGCATGCAAAACAAACGTAATTCAATCATTCGAGCTCTTTCGTTCTCCAGTCCTTCGAACAGAAATTCACCAAACGTCAAAATGAACAGATCGAAAACGCTGGGTATGCTTTGCTTTCATTGTGTCTTTAGGGTTTTTATTTCATATATCGGAAGTTTTTACTTGATCAGGAGGTCAGGATGATGATAAAACATCACCACTTTGAACTTATGTGCGACGGATTGAAGGAAAAAGATTGCAACCAGGAACACCGAAACATCTCTAAGTTTTAAGAGTTCAAACACGGAAGAGGATGTTTTCTGGAGAAGGACACCGCTCAAATGTTCCATTTTAACACATTTCTGAGGATAATCCCCCCTTCAGCTCTGGTATCTTTCGATA
>CBDALO010000204.1:0-134600 GCA_965196985.1 Gammaproteobacteria bacterium
ATCACTTGTAAGTCCTTTAGGCTGACACTCAAGCAGTCGACCCTTTGCTTTCGGGAAAAAATAACTCACCAATGGCTCCACTTCTACCAAATTATCAAAGTAAACCTCTCTAACCTGATCGGTCACTTCTAACGGTATCCCTGCTAACAGCCTCGCCAACACCTCACTCAATCGCTCAGAAGAAGCAGCGGGCCGCTCTTTTATCTGAGAACTACCCAAAATTGTTATCTCCCTACCTGAACTGAATTCGATAATTCTTTTTGTTCTTCTTGAGAAACACTATTTTCTTTAAAAAATTGCTCTACTAAGTGATACGTTAGAAGTTTTCTAATACCCTTCGCAATAAAGTGTCGTGTCACCTTGCCCTTACCATCTCCTAATTTAGCTAGCATAATTGCGTAATCGTCATAAGCTTTTTCCTTACCTATCTCATACAAATATGAGGCCACATAAAAACATACAGCCAGTAGATTTTGTATCCCTTTAAAATTTTTTATCTGCATATTTTCCCAGCCTAGTCCTTCCTTGAGAAATTTAAAAACATATTCAATTTTCGCACGAGATAGATAGGCTATGTATACCTCATACGCCTCATCAAAAGTCGTTACTTTTTTATTAGTTAATAGCAGCATGTCATTCTTAAAAATTCTCCTACCATCTCTGCCTGTAATTTGGATTTTAATTGCATTGATGTTCTCAAACTCTCCAAAATAAATAGTTATTTTTCCGTCTTGTACGCAATTCTTTCCAACTGTTAACTTTTGGAATTGCTTTTCGCCTTGAGCATCAAAATCAGCGTTAATCAGCTTAAGCTTTTTACCATCATCACCTCTACCTTCTATTGTTCTTGTTATTTTTGAGCGAATAATAAAGTCTTGATCTAGGTTTGTATCAATTAGTGAGAGATAGTCATTATCATCAAACTCTCTATCTAGAATATGGGTAATGGTTGCATCTTCATTCTTTGATTTTAGGCAGATTCCTATTTTTTCTATTTCACGAATAGACAGCAGCTTTTTATTAAAGTAATCACCAGATTCATAAAGACTCTTGGCCTCTTTATCTCCCTCAAATGGCTTTCCAGCCTCTATTTTCTTAATATGCTCAGCTTTTAAAAACTTAGGGTCTTTATTGCTGTAGCTTACATGCGATAGTAGATGCACAGCCTTATCACCAGGTACTAATGCAACTGCGTTATGCGTGCTGTAACCATTGATAATATCCCCGTCCAGACTCCTTACTTTACCTAGATTTTCAGTTTGCTTGCTATGTGGCTTTCTAATATCAGAAGGATCATGAAGAACATCAATTTTACTGGCGTGTGAAAGTTTTTCACAGCTCTGTTCTAGCAATACATCATTTGTTTTTATTGGATCTGATAGAGCGTTATTTTGTCTGTAAAAACCAACTTCAGTACTTAGAAAAACCTTTAAAATTCTAAATGGCACTCTATTGTACCTGTCTCATCGCATAATATCTTAAATTAATTATGCTAATCAATCTAAAAAATTATTTATACCTCAAATTTTTCTCCTCTCAAAATAAATTATTAACTTTTAGGTAATAGCAATTATATCTCGTTAATAAGAACAAGAATGATCTATCCTAAAACCCTATGAAGCCTTATTATTCACTTCAACTTAAGTATCTAGGTGATCCGCTCCACTGGTCATCAATTTCCACTAAAACAGCTGATACGAGCCTTAGGCACGATTCAGTATTAGGGAAAATTCCAACTGTATGCGTCCTTCTTTTTACCTCTCTGTTTACGCGCTCAGCTATGTTACTGGTTCTTAATCTTTTTTGATGTGGCCTGTCAAAGTTCATCACTACTAAGCCCTCCGGTATATTCACTTCCAACCAAGAAGAAAGCTCTGGTGCTGTTTGCTGATATTTATCTACCGCCATAGCCAATAGTCTTTCCGACTCATGAATGTTTGAGGCATTAAATATAGCTGTAATCTCCTCAGCTACTGGTTCCTTCATTGAGCGCTTTGGTATGTGAGCCTGAGCATTTTGCTGCAAATGAAATTGGCAGCGTTGCCAAGGAACACTGGGGAACACAGCTCTTCTAGCGGCTTTTAGGCCAGTATGAGCGTCGCTAGTAATCAACTCAATACCATGTATACCTCGCTCAACCAACTGCTGAAGAAAATCACGCCAATGTACCTCAGCCTCTGATAACGCAACAGAAACACCTAGCACTGTTCTCTTGCCGGTTGATTCATCAAAGCCATAGGCTATCAATATCGCACAGTCTTGTACTGTGCCGCTAGTGCGCACCTTCTCATAACGTGCATCTAGCCAAAGATATTTTATCTTTCCTAACGGCTTATTTCGCCATTTCTTTAAATCTTCATCCAACAATTTAGCGCAACGGCTTACCTCTGTGCTTGAAATATCTGTTCCACAGAGTTGCTTTAGCACCTTTTCAACTTTGCGCGTGGAAACCCCATGCACATACATTTCAGCGACAGCCAGCTTAAGTGCTCTATCAGAGCGTACACCTCGCTCTAAGACTGATGGATAGAAGGCTTCATTGGAGTCTCTAACCTGCGGTATCTGTAGCTCAAGCTGACCTTGACCTGTGTTAATTAACCTTGGTTTAAAGCCGTTCGCATATCCGTTTCTATCGCCAGTCCGCTCATAAGGACTGGCATTTAAATGGCGCTCCCTTTCTATTAACATAGCCTCATTCATCAACCTGGAGACAAGCTTAGGTAAAGCTTCAAACCCCTCCATCGCTAAAACATGTATGGCTTCTTCGATTAAGTTCTCATTTTTATAGCAGCTCATTGTCATTCCTCTTTTTTGGTTAAGTTTACCTTAAAAGGAATTTCTAATCTGACTGAGTCGCCTGCTTATTTTCAGCAAGTCAATGGAATTTACAGAAAGGATGGCGCACTAGCTTGGATCTAAATCGGTGCTTTTATTTTCACCGGTAAGTGTACGAATCATCTTTTTATACTCATTGTTATCTTTTGATGAACTGAACAACTTACAACTACCTTCAGTTAATAGCTTTCCTACAATCGTCGATAGATTTTTTTAAAACAACTTTCCCAGTTAATTTTGAAAAAAGAGGGGCAGCGTAATCGGCGAAGTTTAACATTTATACTCATCTCGTTAGTCTTGTTAAAAAGACAAAGCATAGTCATTTTTACACAATATTTCAGCATTATTTTGCTGATTTAAATTTTGGGTAGTTTTCAGCTTTTATATAAGCAACATCTAGCTCACCTTCTTTACCCGATAAAAAACAAACCCTATCTTCTTGCTGTAACAACAAAGCAACTCGTTGCTTAGCAGTAACTAACTGCATAAAGCCTCGCCATAAGCTAGAGAAGTCCGGCTCTAAAATAGAAAATCGCCACGGTAAAGGGCTCATTAAATCTAAATAATAATTAATAATTTTATCCGTGAGCGCATAAAGATTAATGCCTTGCATCTTGCTTTCTTTTGAACAGGCCTGTAACTGAAAATCACAAATCCACTTTGCTTCTTCATCAGAAAAATGTTGGCTTGCAGACAAACGCAAGTGTGCTTCAACATCTCTTTTATCCATTTCAATAGGGAGCTCCAACCGACACTGCTTAAAATCTTTGCTAGAGATTGAGCAAGCCACTGCACCTTCCTGACGCCTAACAGTAGGCGCCATTTTATCTATGACCTCACCCAACTTAGCAGACAAATTACCCCCTTTAGTAATATCAATTTTCTTACAGCCGTCGATAAACAAACGACCTTGCCTTCTACGTAGCAACAACATCCGCAAGCTTCTACGCCCCACATCTATCGCCAAACATGATTTTTTTTGTTCAAGCACAGCCAATCCTCCTAGGAAACGAGACGGCAAAATCAAAGCGCAAAGCTACGCACTGCTTGCCGCATTAGAAATTAAAAAAGGAAATAATTAGAAAAGGAGCTGTCATAATGAAACATATGAAAAGAAAATGCAAGTAAAAACCCACACATTGACCCTTACATAAGCCACCTAGTTATAATAAAATGTGTGCGACTTTAAAAACAACTTAGGCTATCATATTGCGTTCTCTTCTAAAAAAGCTACTTTGGTTTTGCCTCGCTCTCTTTGCACTTGGGTGCTTCGCAGCAATCGTGGGTATTATTTATTTTGAATTACAGTTACCTAATGTACAAAGCTTGAAAGATGTTCACCTACAAGTTCCATTAAGGATTTTTTCTGACAACAATAAGCTTATTGAAGAGTATGGCGCTAAGCGTCGCCGGCCCGTTAGCTTAAAACAAATTCCTGCCAACCTGGTTGATGCCACTTTAGCCACTGAAGACCAGCGCTACTACTATCACTCAGGTGTTGATTTACTTGGTCTAATGCGGGCTGCTGTTGTTTTAGTTCTCACAGGGAAAAAAGAACAAGGCGGCAGCACTATTACCATGCAAGTTGCCCGCAATTACTTTTTAACACGTAGAAAAACCTTTACTCGTAAAATTAAAGAAATCTTACTCGCTTACAAAATCGATCACGCCTTAAGCAAAGACAAAGTCTTAGAGCTTTATTTTAATAAAATCTTTTATGGCAACCACGCCTATGGCGTTTCTGCAGCAGCAGAAGTTTACTACGGCAAACCACTTGGCCAACTTAACTTACCCCAATGTGCGATGTTAGCCGGACTTCCACAAGCTCCTTCTTATTTAAATCCCATCGCTAATCCCAAAGCCGCTATTAAACGTCGCGCCCACGTTTTAGGTCGCATGCTTGAACAAGGCTATATCACTACGCAACAATACGATGCTGCTAACAACGCACCCATCACTGCCAAATACCATGACTTAAAAATTGCAGTTAAAGCTCCTTACGTTGCTGAAACGATCCGTAATGAAATGGTCGAAGAATATGGTAGAGCCGCCTACACCAAGGGGTTAAACGTTTACACAACCATCAACCCTGAAATGCAAGCAGATGCAAACCAAGCACTACGTCAAGGCGTCCTTGCTTATGACAAACGCCATGGCTACCGCGGCCCAAGTGAAAACCTAGGCCACACCGTGCCCACTGACCTTAGTGAATGGCTTAAAGCTTTACATACCATCCCTACTATTAATACACTCCAGGCAGCTGCTGTAGTAGCTATTAACGATCAAAATAAAACAATTACCGCTCTGCTTGCTAATGACAAGCAAGTTATTATACCGTGGCGCGGCATGAAGTGGGCTCGCGCACAATTTTTCCGTGGCGGCCAAGAGTATCTAGGCACAAAACCAACAAAACCTTCAGATATTGTTTCTATCGGTGACGTTATCCGCACCAACCAACAAGGCAAAACCTGGGTGCTTAGCCAAGTACCCCAGGCCGAAGCTGCACTAGTTGCACTAGATCCTCAAAACGGTGCCATCCTTTCTTTGGTTGGTGGCTTTAACTATCAAGAAAGCAACTTCAACCGTGTTATACAAGCCTACCGCCAGCCAGGCTCTAGCTTTAAGCCTTTCATTTATTCAGCAGCTTTGGCAAAAGGCTTTACTCTTGCTTCACTATTAAATGATGCACCAGTGGTTATGCCCTCTGATAATGAAGCGGGCCTATGGCGCCCTGAAAATGACACACGTAAGTTTTATGGGTTAACTAGTTTAAAAGTCGCCCTTATGCAATCACGTAATTTGGTCTCCATTCGATTGTTACAACTTATTGGCATCCCCTATGCAATTGACTATGCGACTCGCTTTGGCATTAAACCCAACCAAATGCCACAAGGGCTTTCACTTGCACTAGGGACTGCTTCGGTAACCCCTTTACAAATGGCTGCGGGCTATGCTGTTTTTGCTAATGGTGGTTATCGCATCACACCACACTTAATTAATCACATTACCAATAGCTCAGGCCAAACTATTTTTAGCACACAAACGCCTATCGTTTGCTCAACAAACCAGACTTCTGCCAATATAACAGACAACCTCAGTAACACCACTACCCGCCCTTGTGCTGAACAAGTGATTACACCACAAAATGCCTTCTTAATGACGCAAGCAATGAAAGCTGTAATTACTTCAGGAACCGGTCGAGCCGCCTTAATACTACACCGTCCGGACCTTGCAGGAAAAACGGGTACCACCAATAAAAAATTCGATGCCTGGTTCTCCGGCTTTAACCACCACCTAGTTGCCACGGCTTGGATGGGCTTTGATCAACCACGTTCACTTTATGAATATGGTGACCAAGCAGCACTTCCTATTTGGATCAATTTTATGGGTAAAGCATTAAAAGGAACCCCAGAGTCCAACCTACCTGAGCCTGCGGGCATCGTCTCAGTTAGAATCGACCCAAAAACAGGTAAAGCTGCTACACCTGCAACCCATCATGCAATATTTGAATATTTCAGAAAACAATATGCACCTGAACAACCTACCTACAACAGCACTAGTGACAGCAGTGATGCAAATACCTTAGAGCAAGAGATCTATTAAACTTAACTCACACTTCCTGAAAAAGAAAAGGCCCCTAATGGGGCCTACTCTCTCTAGAGGTAGCAGCTCTCTAGATTAGCTTGCCGGGTGGCAGCTTATTCAAAAATAGAAGGGATTAAATCTCACATGCACCACCAGCACAAGCTAACTCACGTTTTTGCTCAGTTTCATCAGTGTGCTCATATGCCACTAGCTGTGAATAATCGGTATGCTCGAAACGTTTCACTAGCTCTTCATAACGTGACACAGCAATCTCTTCATATGGCGCTAGTTGATAGACATGGTTAGAACGCGGTAAAAACGACAAGCCACCAACAATATCCCAGTTTTGATAAACCCAGTTAGCGACACCAATCCACTCATCCTCACCAACGGAAACTGTCACAGACGGGTTATGCTCAGTGTAGCTAGTCTTAACTACCTTCCAATGCTCAAGCTGATCAAGCGCGCTTAAATCATCCTTATAGACTGAATCATCAGGTGCTTTAACAGGAAACTCCAACACAAAAGTCGTCGCATTATCTTCGGTTTGACCCACTTCTGGGTGATAAGGCACCCCTTGATCGCGCAGCATTTTAAACAATGAATCCGTTGCTGAAATACGAATTCGACGGATATAGTAAGGTGAGTGGCGTGGATGCATTCCTGAAGCACAATCGACCATCTGCGACACAGTACCTGAAGGTTTTACACAGGTAATACAAGACGAAGCCTCAATACCAAAGCGTGTGGCCAAATCTGCATTAACTTGAACACACTCATCACGAAGTTTGCGTAAAATTTCGGGGTTACGAGCCGCTTTACAGTCCCACTGCCCGGTAATAGATACACCTAACAAACGCTCACGCTGACAATTTGTCTGCCAATCTTTAGAAAGGTAACCAAAGTTTGTTAAGGTTGACTGAAAAGTGCCAAGGATCGTTGCCAAACGAGCCTTACGCATCAAGCTTGCTTCATCGTCTTCCGCTCTAGCAACGACTTCGGATAAGTTACAAAATTGCTTCGACTGCAAAATAATTTCAGCACACGGGTTAGTACCAATAAAACCAGCAATACGATGATTCTCTACCACACCATCTTGTTCCCATAACTCAACTCGACGCTTCGGTAAATTGTGTAACAAGTTACCTCGGTTAAATAACCCTCTCTCCCCTGAACCACTTTCAATTAATGACACCCATTCTTTTAAGAATTCAGCATTAGTCGGCTTATCTTCATAAACTGCTGAGTTATTAGCAATACTGCGCTGTGGATGAACAAAATAAAACTGACCTTGCTTAGCATCACGCATAGAAACATCATCTAAATCAGACAAAGAAATCATGGCGCTACGACGCACTCCACCGGAAACAACTACCTCACCGATCTTACATAAAATATCATGCGCATCGATATTGGTGAGACGACGACCTTGGCGATTTAAAATCCGTTCACGTGAAAAATCAAGTAATGAACGCAACGGCTCAGGGCCTGAACTTTTACCACCAAAAGTTTTTAAGCGTGCACCGGCTGGGCGCAACAATGAGTAATCAAATTGCACGTCCTTACCAGCAAACCATGCCTCTAAGCCATGGATAAACGCATCACACCAACCTTCCTTGCTATCTTCGATCACAAAAGTTGGTAGTTCTTGTCCCGTTTGCATTTTAATCTGTGGCAATGCCTGGATATTTTTACTTTCAACTGAAAAACCAACCCCAGTACCACACATAGAGATATACATCACTTCAGCAAAATCACTTAAAGCCTTAGGAGCAATATACGAACAGTTATAAGCACACACATTAGTACGACGTGCTGCTTCACCAGCAAATTGTAGTAAACGCATCGACGGCATGACTTCTTGATGTAGGACTGCTTGACGAACCTCTTCATATTCATCTTCGGTTAACTTATTGCCTAAGTTTTCGCGCATAAAGTTAACGTAGCGATCTACTGTTTCGATCCAGGTTTCACGGCGCCCTTCAGCCTCAATCCAACGCGCATAAGTACGTAAATAAACAAAATAACTGAGCTCATTACGAAAGTAACGTCGACTTGCCGTGGCTAACTGGCGTACTCGCTCTGGCACTTCACGCACACTATCACGTAGCTCAGCTTGCTTACTGCGATAAAGAATATAAGCCTTAGCCGTTGCTGTTAATTTTGCATTCATTAACTCTGTTTCAACTTCATCTTGCACCCCCTCAACGGTTGGCAAGAAGGTTTTATGGCGAGCTGCGATTTCCTCTAAACGTGTCAATACTTTGTTTGCCACTTTTTCGGCCTCTTTACGAGACCCTTCATCACTGGCAATCATTGCCTTATGAATTGCAGTAATAATTCGCTCCAGTTCAAAAGGAACGATAGTGCCATTGCGTTTTTGTACGGTTTTGATTGATGTTTTTGCGCTCATTTTCCACCCATTTTTTAGTCAAAAGTATCCTCTTAGCTACGCACAGCCAAGTCCTCTAATCCGTGACGAAATCGTTATTAGAATCATTGATAACGGCTCAAACAGCTAGCTACCGATCGCTCGTTTGAGCCTGACAACCAAGTAAGGCCATTATGGCAAAGCAGTCCGTGAACTACAACATCTTGGGGTTATTTTTTTAAAAAAACACTAAATAGGCTATTGAGTGACCAAATCATAAAAATCAATGGCTTAGACAGAGAGAGGAACAAAGGTACTAACAAAAGGAAAAATAAAATACATTGATACAAAATTAGCCTGCCCTATAAAAGCCTAGCTAAAAGTAGAAACTAAAACTCACCCCAAACAGATTGCTCCTGATCAGAAACTTCATCACGCTGTTTTGCCAAGCGCTGATGCTTAGCAACCTCAGCTTGTTGAGCTGTAGATAATTTATCGTGCTTTTGATCAAAAATTTTTAGAAATTTGTCAGCATCACTGACGTAGTTATGAATTTTTTTAAACATAATGGTCCCACTGAATAAAGTATCGTTATTCTACCTGACTGGATAGTTAATTACCATTGGTAAACTTTGGCCTAAGCACTTAGAATAGTCGCGCTTAATAAGAAGGAACTAATATAAAATGTATCAAGAAACCGAAGGTATGTGGGCTCCCTGGTTTGCTTTTTTAGCTATCATGCTATTTCTTTGTTTTGTTTTTTTTCAAGAAAGCGTTTTTTTTGCCACACTACCCCCCTTATTACATTCATCTACTCTTCAGTTTGATCAGCTTAACCAGCTCTTTTTTTATTATTTTATTTCTATTCTACTGCTAACCATTCCAGCGGGTATTTTGCTTGACCGCTTTTCTACTCGCCAAGTTTCTTTACTAGTACTATCCATTTGTATAGTTAGCACCTATGCTTTCGCTCTTAGCCATTCCTATACTGCCATAGTAATCTATCGAATAATTACCGGCAGCAGCTCTGCTTTTGCTTTTCTAGCCAGTATGCAGCTAGCAACACGATTTTTTCCTGGGAAAAAAT
Organism: Gammaproteobacteria bacterium; assembly: GCA_965196985.1. Classification (GTDB taxonomy): domain Bacteria; phylum Pseudomonadota; class Gammaproteobacteria; order UBA12402; family UBA12402; genus 2-12-FULL-35-23. Next base: position 9,879 of record CBDALO010000204.1, read on the forward strand.
TAGTTTTAGCCATAGCTGTAATTATTGCCATTATCATACTCGGTAACTTTATAGTCCAAGCACCAATACTCACGCTAATAAAAACTATTGGTTGGCGTAAAGCGATCTTAGGCGATGCAACTGTAGGCTTAGCCCTCCTTGCTTATATGTGGTTTACATTAAAGGACTACCCTAAAGGAAGTAGCTCAACAACTAGCAAGATCCAACATCGGCTGCCTAGCTTGTTCCGAATCATATTCAACAGGCAAAACTGGCTATGCGGCGGCTACATAGCTTTTATGAGCTCACCCATTATATTGCTTTCCATGTGGGGCGCTCTATATCTTACTAGAGCACATCATGCCACCACTATTCAAGCAAGCAGCATAATTTATTCGCTCATTATCGGTATGCTTATTGGTTTACTAAGTATTGGCAAACTAGCAAACAGATTACGACGACGCATTTCTATGCTTACAGCAGCTAGTCTAACTTTTATTCTTACCTTGTTCTTGATATTTGGTCATGTGGGTGCTGCCTCTATATAATGTAGGCTATATTGCTGCTGGCACGCCAAAATCATTGACCTTCTCCCAAAACTGATCCCATCTGCCTTTAGTCTTTACTAGTGTTCTCAAGCATAAAACGATTTTCATTCCCTTGTCTTTCCAGCGCATTCCTGATCCGCCTAATCTTTGTTTAACAATTGTTTTACATGCTGCTTCAGTGACGCCAGAGCCAATTGGTGCATTCTGCTTAATCAAATTATGATACGACATTCGCTTTTCTTTAATATTATTTTCAAAATACGTAATTGTTCCTTCTAGCTTTTCTCTAAGCGATTTATTCAGGTTTTTATTTAGATGCTCTTTAAGCTCAGCAAGTATTCTACCTGCCGCACCTTTCTTGTGCTTTAAGTCATGACATCTCTCTTCGAGCCAAACATCACGCTCATCTCTTTCAGATTTTTTGGTAAATACTGCCCTTGATGCTTCGCCGAGATATTCAGTTGCATGCCAAAAATCTAAAATTTGCGTATCAGTATGTTTTTTTAGAAATGGCCAATTATTTTTTGCTCCATCAGCAACGCCAATTGTTTTAGCATCAGGGTAATATTTCTTTTTCAGCTTTATTTCCTTTTCAAGCCTATTAAAGAATTCATCTTTTCCATATTCTGGTGATGCTGCAACGTAGGTTGTGTGCAGGCGTGCACCATGCTTATCATACATGGAAATAGTTCCAACCATGCTCTCTCTATAACCATCATCAACGGTGAGAACATATGCACCATCTAAGCTAATACTTAGCATCTCAATGCCTGCATCAAGCTTTGGCTCTTCATATTCCCACTCAGCCTCTTTGGCTTGTGCAATACCGCCAACAAAATCAGTTGCCCGTTGCAAGTATGAATGTGAGATTTTACGGTTATGATTGACCTTGAGATCATCAATAACACTAGGAGCAGGTAAGTTTGAGTATTTATGTGAGATTATTTTTGCAAATCGCGGTGTTGATCCTTGGATAATTCTAGCCTTATCTTCTAAAGGACAAAAGATCTTCCCGCCTTTAGAGGTTTGATAAACATAACGCTTAACTCGAGCAACTCCATAAGGCGTTTGGTAATTTGCTTCATCTCTACTTCGTGCTGTAGCTTTATTTTTCCAACATGGATAGGAGAGCCATCTGCATCAAACTTACTTAAAGCTTTTTCAGTGGCTAATGTTCCAACCTCATTAAGGCCGTCAAGAATTGCATCCTCACATTCAAGCATGGATCCTTTTAGTGGAAGCTTGAGCTCAATAGTTAATTCATTATTTTCATCAGAGAGAATTCTAGCTAACATCCAAACACCATCCGTAATCAAGTTAAAGTGTATATTATGCTATATTTTCTACATTATATAAAGGCAGCACCCGGTCATGTTAACTCTACACCAACATTGATCGCTTTATTTTTCTTTTTAGGATTATCCGCTAGCGCACAAGTGCTAGGTTATTTAGTCATGGCTGAAAGAAACCCTGTTGCCATTATTGGAACAACGATGAGCGTTGCCTTTTTGAAGTTCATCCTCGTTAAACACAGTCTGCTTTTGCTATTTCATAACCTTTTAACTCTAAGCACACAATCGAGATTAGCAGTTGGATTACCCATGTACTACCATGGCATCTTTCGTGAAGCAATGTGCTTACTTCCTGCTGCGGCTCTCCTTAGCTTATTACTAGCAGTATTTATAAGGGAGTCAGCTAAGGATGATTTATTATAACTCTAACAAAAAACTTGTTTTTAGAGCTACTTTTAAAATGTGCGGGCAAGCAAAGCAATTGGTATAGATACTTAGTGGTAAGTTTCGTTATTATTCAGTATTGCAGAACAGGTGACGCGAATCGAAGGCTCCCAGCAGCGCAGCCTACGAGCATACTGGGAAACGATTCGTGACAGGACCCGTTGGTCGTAAAAGGCTTGAAAGAATCGAAACTTACATTATCCATAAACTCTAAAAGAAACCCTGGTTTTAGAATTACCTATCATGACCCTAGCCTTCGTACCGCAAAATCCCTACAATGATTGCACTCAATCGAAGGATCTACCTATGAACCAAATTACCAGAAGTGTGTGGGCGCCCTGGCTTGTTTGTTTAGCAGCTGCATTATTTTTCTGTTTTGTTTTTTATCAACTAACCATGTTCAATTCTATTAGCTTACCGTTAATACACTCATTTCACCTGCACTCAACCAAACTTGGCTAGTGCGCCATCCTTTCTGTAAATTCCATTGACTTGCTGAAAATAAGCAGGCGACTCAGTCAGATTAGAAATTCCTTTTAAGGTAAACTTAACCAAAAAAGAGGAATGACAATGAGCTGCTATAAAAATGAGAACTTAATCGAAGAAGCCATACATGTTTTAGCGATGGAGGGGTTTGAAGCTTTACCTAAGCTTGTCTCCAGGTTGATGAATGAGGCTATGTTAATAGAAAGGGAGCGCCATTTAAATGCCAGTCCTTATGAGCGAACTGGCGATAGAAACGGATATGCGAACGGCTTTAAACCAAGGTTAATTAACACAGGTCAAGGTCAGCTTGAGCTACAGATACCGCAGGTTAGAGACTCCAATGAAGCCTTCTATCCATCAGTCTTAGAGCGAGGTGTACGCTCTGATAGAGCACTTAAGCTGGCTGTCGCTGAAATGTATGTGCATGGGGTTTCCACGCGCAAAGTTGAAAAGGTGCTAAAGCAACTCTGTGGAACAGATATTTCAAGCACAGAGGTAAGCCGTTGCGCTAAATTGTTGGATGAAGATTTAAAGAAATGGCGAAATAAGCCGTTAGGAAAGATAAAATATCTTTGGCTAGATGCACGTTATGAGAAGGTGCGCACTAGCGGCACAGTACAAGACTGTGCGGTATTGATAGCCTATGGCTTTGATGAATCAACCGGCAAGAGAACAGTGCTAGGTGTTTCTGTTGCGTTATCAGAGGCTGAGGTACATTGGCGTGATTTTCTTCAGCAGTTGGTTGAGCGAGGTATACATGGTATTGAGTTGATTACTAGCGACGCTCATACTGGCCTAAAAGCCGCTAGAAGAGCTGTGTTCCCCAGTGTTCCTTGGCAACGCTGCCAATTTCATTTGCAGCAAAATGCTCAGGCTCACATACCAAAGCGCTCAATGAAGGAACCAGTAGCTGAGGAGATTACAGCTATATTTAATGCCTCAAACATTCATGAGTCGGAAAGACTATTGGCTATGGCGGTAGATAAATATCAGCAAACAGCACCAGAGCTTTCTTCTTGGTTGGAAGTGAATATACCGGAGGGCTTAGTAGTGATGAACTTTGACAGGCCGCATCAAAAAAGATTAAGAACCAGTAACATAGCTGAGCGCGTAAACAGAGAGGTAAAAAGAAGGACGCATACAGTTGGAATTTTCCCTAATACTGAATCGTGCCTAAGGCTCGTATCAGCTGTTTTAGTGGAAATTGATGACCAGTGGAGCGGATCACCTAGATACTTAAGTTGAAGTGAATAATAAGGCTTCATAGGGTTTTAGGATAGATCATTCTTGTTCTTATTAACGAGATATAATTGCTATTACCTAAAAGTTAATAATTTATTTTGAGAGGAGAAAAATTTGAGGTATAAATAATTTTTTAGATTGATTAGCATAATTAATTTAAGATATTATGCGATGAGACAGGTACAATAGAGTGCCATTTAGAATTTTAAAGGTTTTTCTAAGTACTGAAGTTGGTTTTTACAGACAAAATAACGCTCTATCCAAACTTGGTTATTTATCTTCAAGCTACTTCTTTGCTGATGCACTATTTATTATTCCAGCTGGCATCTTACTTGACCGTTACTCTACTCGCACTATCACTTTAATAGTAATGACAGCCTGTGTAATTAGCACCTATGTTTTTGCCTCTACCCACTCCTACACAATCGCACTAGTCTGTCGAGCTATTACTGGTGCCGGCAATGCCTTCGCTTTCTTGGCCAGCATGCAACTAGCTGCACGCTGGCTGCCACCAAAGCGCTTAGCGCTAGGCATTGGCCTTATCATTACTATCATTATGCTTGGCGGAATTATTGCTCAAACGCCATTAACTTTATTAATAAAAAACATTGGTTGGCGTAAAGCGATTCTTGGTAATGCTAGCGTCGGCCTAGTTTTTCTAGCTTACATGTGGATTGTACTGCGTGATTACCCTAAAGGCAGCAAACCAGCTCGCCCCAAAGGGCAACGTTTATTTACTAATTTATTACTTTCAGTCCGCAGCAAACAAAACTGGCTATGTGGTAGCTACACAGGCTTTATGAATTTACCCATCTCATTACTTGGCGAACTATGGGGAGTTATTTATCTCACACAAGCGCGTCACCTCTCTACTACCCAAGCAGCTAATATAGCCAGCATGATGTTTATTGGTATGATTATTGGCTCACCTGCCATGGGTTGGTTATCAGATAAATTTCAACGACGCCGCACCCCTATGGTAGTGTCAGCCGCCTTAATTCTTATTGTTGTCCTACTAATTACCTACGCCAATATTAGCTCTGTTTCGATACTAATGGCCTTATTCTTCTTCCTTGGCTTGCTAGCTAGTGCACAAGTTCTTAGCTATCCAACCATTGCTGAAAGCAACCCTGCTACTGTAACCGGCACAGCCATGAGTATTGTTGCCATTATGCTTAATCTCGCTAGCTTTATTGCCCAACCCCTATTCGGAGCATTAATGGATGGTGGCTCAGGAAAGGTAACAGTAAAAGCTACCGCTATTTACGCTCCCAGTGACTTTTACCTCGCTATGCTATTGTTACCCGCCGCCTTTTTGATCAGCTTGATACTCGCTGCTTTTATAAAAGAAACGTTTTGCAAACCTTTTTCACCACCAATTGACCACTTATGAATACTTTAATTCGCTGTGACTGGGCCCTAAGCGATCCATTATCTCAAGTCTATCATGACAAAGAATGGGGCAAACCCTGCTTTGATGAACAGCGCTTATTCGAATTTTTAATTTTAGAGGGCGCTCAGGCTGGTTTAAGCTGGCGCACCATTCTTGCTAAGCGCCCTCATTATCAAAAGGTTTTTAAACAGTTTGACCCTGAAAAAGTTGCTCGTTTTTCTGAGAAGGAAGTCACTTTGTTGTTACAAGACCCGGGTATTGTTCGCAATAAGCTTAAACTTAATAGTGCAGTCAAAAATGCTCAAGCTTTTTTAAAAGTGCAAAACGAATTTAACGGCTTTCAACATTATTTATGGCGGTTCGTCGATGGCAAACCCATTATTAATCATTGGCACAAACAAAGCCAAGTTCCCGCCACTACCCCGCTCTCCGATCAACTAAGCAAGGACCTTAAAAAACGTGGCTTTAGTTTCGTTGGTAGCACCATTATATATTCTTATATGCAAGCTGTTGGCTTGATCAATGACCACCTAGTTAACTGTTTTTGTTTTAAAAACATCTCTCGTTAGTTTAAGGCCTCATGCAACTCATACTGTTTTCTTCAACATCCTCTACTTTAAAGCATTTGCTAGAGAGTCCAGGATAAATAGTCTGCAACATTGGCCAATAAAGGAAAAAGCCTAGTTTCGCCCCAACCAACTTTAACGACTCCCTTGCCAACTCTGGCGAACTCCCATCAAAAATAAAGTAATTATCCGTGTGCTCCTTAGCATCTATAGATCGATTATTTTTTAGCTCGCCAACAAGCTCTTCAGCTGTTTTTTCAACCTTGACAGGCGTAATAAATTCACACGTTGGTGCTGAAGCATTACTAAAATATCTAATGGAAATACCAAAAGAATTAAAAAACTGTATTGCATTTAACTGCCCAGCTTCACTAAAGACTTCTTCGGAGAGCTCCTTCAGTGCATTAGCCATAACAAAGTCGGCCTCAAACTTATCAGTTGAAAAACTAAGGCGATTATCAGCTACAGGCTGAAGAAACCCAGCAGGCGCAGAAAAAAACCGGAACATTGGGTTAGGGTGATTACGCTCAAGAAAAACTACCTTTTTGTCAGAGGTTACTAAAGGCACCATCACCCCTGTTTTAAAATAAAACTCTTTTGTCTTTATCTTATTAGTTGATAAGGCGTTAACAACCGAATAGGGCGCCCTAACAGCATGGAGGTAAAGTGTATTTTCACCCTCCTCGAAACTAATGTCTTTTAGCAAAATATTATCGCCGTTATACTTAATCTTTTTTTCTATATCAGAAAGAGTCGCTCGCTCCAAATCAGACAACTCACTAATAGGAAATTCGGGCAAATCCTCATACCTGTCAATTAAAACTGTTGGATCATTTGCAGAAACAATAAGAATTTTCGGCCTTTCTTGAAGAACCACCGTACGCTGCAATGTATTATCATCTACACCTTTCGAAAAATCTGGCTCAGGCATTCCTTTTTTTACTAATAACTCCTTTAACGCCTCTGGAGTATTGGGTGGAAGATCAACAACTCTATCATACTCAAGCATATTCGCCTCTCATTTTCTATAAAGATTACGAGAATCTATGATACAAATATTTTATTAAGGAAGTTTTAAGAAAGGAATTAACCACATATCCAAATTAGTCCATAGATAGTAATTACTGAAAACTACCCAAAATTTAAATCAGCAAAATAATGCTGAAATATTGTGTAAAAATGACTATGCTTTGTCTTTTTAACAAGACTAACGAGATGAGTATAAATGTTAAACTTCGCCGATTACGCTGCCCCTCTTTTTTCAAAATTAACTGGGAAAGTTGTTTTAAAAAAATCTATCGACGATTGTAGGAAAGCTATTAACTGAAGGTAGTTGTAAGTTGTTCAGTTCATCAAAAGATAACAATGAGTATAAAAAGATGATTCGTACACTTACCGGTGAAAATAAAAGCACCGATTTAGATCCAATAAAAACAAATGATGTATTGCTAGAACAGAGCTGTGAAAAACTTTCACACGCCAGTAAAATTGATGTTCTTCATGATCCTTCTGATATTAGAAAGCCACATAGCAAGCAAACTGAAAATCTAGGTAAAGTAAGGAGTCTGGACGGGGATATTATCAATGGTTACAGCACGCATAACGCAGTTGCATTAGTACCTGGTGATAAGGCTGTGCATCTACTATCGCATGTAAGCTACAGCAATAAAGACCCTAAGTTTTTAAAAGCTGAGCATATTAAGAAAATAGAGGCTGGAAAGCCATTTGAGGGAGATAAAGAGGCCAAGAGTCTTTATGAATCTGGTGATTACTTTAATAAAAAGCTGCTGTCTATTCGTGAAATAGAAAAAATAGGAATCTGCCTAAAATCAAAGAATGAAGATGCAACCATTACCCATATTCTAGATAGAGAGTTTGATGATAATGACTATCTCTCACTAATTGATACAAACCTAGATCAAGACTTTATTATTCGCTCAAAAATAACAAGAACAATAGAAGGTAGAGGTGATGATGGTAAAAAGCTTAAGCTGATTAACGCTGATTTTGATGCTCAAGGCGAAAAGCAATTCCAAAAGTTAACAGTTGGAAAGAATTGCGTACAAGACGGAAAAATAACTATTTATTTTGGAGAGTTTGAGAACTTCAATGCAATTAAAATCCAAATTACAGGCAGAGATGGTAGGAGAATTTTTAAGAATGACATGCTGCTATTAACTAATAAAAAAGTAACGACTTTTGATGAGGCGTATGAGGTATACATAGCCTATCTATCTCGTGCGAAAATTGAATATGTTTTTAAATTTCTCAAGGAAGGACTAGGCTGGGAAAATATGCAGATAAAAAATTTTAAAGGGATACAAAATCTACTGGCTGTATGTTTTTATGTGGCCTCATATTTGTATGAGATAGGTAAGGAAAAAGCTTATGACGATTACGCAATTATGCTAGCTAAATTAGGAGATGGTAAGGGCAAGGTGACACGACACTTTATTGCGAAGGGTATTAGAAAACTTCTAACGTATCACTTAGTAGAGCAATTTTTTAAAGAAAATAGTGTTTCTCAAGAAGAACAAAAAGAATTATCGAATTCAGTTCAGGTAGGGAGATAACAATTTTGGGTAGTTCTCAGTAATTACTAACTAGCCTCCGAAAACCAATAGCGAAAAACTAAGTGTAAATAGGCTAAACTTTCTCCTGTCGAGTAATCAACCAAGCTGGTATTAAGCTAATAACCGTTAATATACCCAAACCAGAATAAGCAATCGCTAAAGGTAACTGAGCCCCAATATGACTACGAGCCGCTATAGCACTAATGACCATTACACCAATAATAACGATACTACCAAATAGCGAACTTACTGAACCAGCCAAACCTGAAAAACTATTTAATGAGCTTGATAAACAATTAGCAAACACAAAACCTTGCCCTATCTGCAGCACACAAGTTGCAACGATAATGGTCATTACACTGAATAAGCCCATACCATTAAATAAAAATAAAACAGCGCCTGAAAGGAACGTGACAATAACACCAAACCATAACAAAGGCATCACTTTAAAGTATTTAAGCAATAAACCATTAACAAAAGTACTAATACCATAAGTAAGCCCCACTAATAGTACATACAGCCCATAAACATCAGCACTCAAACCTAGTTTATTTTGTAAAATAAATGGGCCAGCAATATTAAATACGATTACTGCTCCATAGCTAAACACAACACAAGCAATAAGACTTAAAAAACGCAAATCCGTTGCTATTTTAATATAACCACCGACTAAATGGCTCAAGCTCTCTACTTTTTCATCTTTGTGCAGAGTTTCTGGAAACCAAATTAACAACAACAGCATCATTACTACTGTATAACCTGCCATAATATGAAGTTCGCCTGCCAACCTAAGTACTCCTGCACAAAGCCACCAACAGCAGGCGCCAAGATCGGCACCAGAGACCACACTAGAGAGTTCCAAGTCACCCGCCTAGCTAATGCTGAACCCGAAAAAACATCAGACAAAGCCGCATTACTAATAACAAACATTGAACCAGCACCAAGACCTTGTAACGCACGCCCCATGTAAAGCATATTAGGCATTAGGCTTAACGCACAAACTAGGCTACCAATCAAATAAACCACCAACCCAACAAGCAAAAGTGGTTTACGTCCATAACGATCAGACAAGGGGCCATAAAATAGTTGTGACACTCCCAAGGTTAGTAAGTAAAAAGTAAAGCTAAGCTGCATACTGGTACTGCTGACATGCCAGTGCTTCGCCATAGCAGGCAGTGAAGGCAAATACATATCCACTGCAATTTGGCTAAGTGGAATAATCATTAAAACCAAGAAAGTCATTAAAATAGGATTAATTGTTTTTTTCATTTTTCTTTAACTTCACTATTAAATTGTTAAACTTCTACCACCATCAACCGCCATAACTTGGCCGGTCAAATAGCTATGCTCAATTAGAAACTTTATTGCATCAGCAATATGCTGTGGCTCACCAAAGCGCTTTAGAGCAATGCGATTTAGTAAATACTTCTCTGTCTTAGGATCCACAACTTCATCGTCCGGCCATAAGATCATTCCTGGCGCTATCCCATTAACTCTAACCTCAGGCGCTAAATCTCTTGCCATTGCCTTGGTCATCATAACTAAAGCTGCCTTTGCCATACAGTAAACTGGATAGTCTTTCATTGGACGCTCAGCATGAACGTCTACCATATTAACAATGACCCCTTGCTGTGACCTCAAACTTTCCATAACGCTTTGCGCTAAAAAGAATGGTGCTTTTACATTACTAGCAAATAACTCATCCCACTGTTGCTCTGTAACAGAGCCTAACGGTGTTGGATAAAAAGCCGAAGCATTATTAACCAGCACATCCACCTTCCCCCAAACTGCTAAAGCTTGTTCAGCTAATTCCTTCACCTGCTCCAACTTAGTTAGGTCAGCTTGCATTGCCACACAAGAATCAGTACGTACTGTATTAAGCTCATCAGCTAGCTTATCAGCCTCAGACCTCGAACCACGATAATGTACAATAACTCGTGCACCACTGGCGTGAAGAGTCCGAACCACACAAGCACCCACTCGCTTGGCAGCTCCAGTAATTAAGACAACTTTATCTTTCATCACTGTATCCTTATACTAACGCTTTAAAAAGCGTCAGTTTAAAGCAAGTTCTCTCAATGATAAATCAAAACTCAACAAAACTTCCCATCACCTCAAAGCTAGAGCAAACTCACAGCAAAACACTATGCGCACAAATCAAGCAGCAAATAGAGGTAGCCGGCGGCGCCGTTTCTTTTGCTGAATTTATGCAGCAGGCACTTTATAGCCCTGGTTTAGGTTATTACTCAGCAGGACAAACTAAACTAGGGGCACAAGGTGACTTTATTACTGCACCAGAGCTTTCTCCCCTATTTGGACACACTATTGCAAAACAATGTAACGAGGTACTAGCAAATCTAAGTCAGAAAAATTTACTGGAGTTAGGGGCGGGTACTGGCAAGCTCGCTAGCGATATCCTTACTTACCTTAAACAAATCAATAAGCTACCTGATAAGTATTTTATCCTCGAAGTCAGTGCTGATTTAAAACAACGTCAACAGCAACTATTACAAAAAATACACCCTGAGTTAATGGACAGAGTCCATTGGCTAAGCAGTCTGCCTAACAATTTTTGTGGGGTTATCCTAGCTAATGAAGTAATCGACGCCATGCCAGTTCATTTGTTTCACTGGGATAATCAACAACTACAAGAGCTTATGGTTAGTTATGACAAAAATTTTTCCTGGCAACTTGGGCCAGCGAATAAAGCCTTACAACAAGCTTTTCTTCACTTAACAAATGAACTAGATCTTAACAATTGGCAAACACCTTACACTTCAGAAGTTAATTTACTACTAAAAAGTTGGGTCACTAGCCTTGCTGATTGCTTAGCAAAAGGAGTTATCTTACTCATTGACTACGGCTTTCCACGTCATGAATACTACCATCCACAACGCAACCAAGGTACCTTAATGTGCCACTATCGACATCACGCACATACTGATCCGCTTACTTTAGTTGGCCTACAAGACATTACTGCTCACGTTGACTTTACTGTGGTTGCTGAAGCAGGCACACAAGCAGGCTTAACCCTAGAGGGCTTTACAAACCAAGCAAGCTTTTTATTAAACAACGGCTTAACAACATTAATACCAGCAGAAACTGAAAAAAATCTTAGTATTAAATCAGCGATTAAAAAACTCACTCACCCCCATGAGATGGGTGAACTATTCAAAGCTATTGGTTTTAGCAAAAACTATGTAGAAGAACTAACTGGCTTTAGCAACAACGATCAAAGTCATCGGTTGTAAAAAAATGCGATTGGATTTCATCCAGGATCACTAGCACCTACTTAACAACCCTAGACCAACACAGCCAAACCTAACCCCGCTCCGTTATCACCTCATCTAACGGCACATCCCAAGCATTAACTTCTAACGAATCCACTCGTTGACAAGAGTAGGCTAAGCCACAATAAAAAGTTTTTGCCGTTTTGTTTGCTAAAGCACGATCGTAATAACCTGCGCCCATACCCAAACGATTACCCTTATCATCAAAGGCAACTAATGGCGCTAAAACCAAATCTATCTCATCAAGCACAGCTATTTCGCGTTCAGGCAAGCACGGTTCTAAAATATTAAATTGATTCGCTTGCAAAGAATCATCTTCACAATAACGCACAAACTCCATAATCCCTTGTTTATTAGGAACCAAACGCGGCAAGTAGCAGGCTTTATCTTCAGCTAAAATACCTTGCAGGATTAGCGAAGTATTAACCTCTTCATCTGTTGAAAAATAGCAAGCCACTGTTTTTGCTGATAAATAGAAGGGGGAATTAAATAAGTACTCGGCGATTTTTTCGGAGAAAAAACAACGGTCATCGACAGAAAGTGCCCGTCGTTTTGCTCGCATGGTTTTTCGAAGTAAGGGTAGTGTCATAAGAAAGACCAGAAACTAAAAAGCGCCTCTAGCAAACAACCGTCTTTGAACCCTGAAAACAGGTGGGATTTATATACTTAGCTTCAGGTCTACCGAGGTAAGCACAACGGCTAAGCAGGGAACCTCCCTAATGACATAGTATCGGCTCAAAAACTAAATCGCTCACTAGGACGCTTGCAAACATTATAACTCTAACTGTTCCGCCTGTGTCAAGGCTTCATCGATACGCTTTTGAATTTCAACAATTCTGCCGTTGAAGTTATTGACATTACTATTAACGTTGTTCTCAAGTTGATTGACTAGTCCAGCTAAATTCAAAGCAGCAATAATCGCTATGCGCTCCATTCCCACTACGCCATTGCGACGCATCGCCTGCATTTCCTGATTTAAGCGTTGGGCCGCTTCATGTAATGCTGCAACCTTATCCTGAGAGCATTTTATTTGAAACGTTTTACCTAGTACTTCAATGTCAGCTTGTTGGCTAGCTGCTTGCTCACTTTTACTCATCATTGACTCTCTAATAATTTCAATTGCTTAATCACTTCTTCCACATTGGTAACTGCTAAATCGCGCTTTTCTTGCAAGCGTCGACAGGCTTGTTGTAATACATCAACCTGTGTTTTAAGCTCTTTATGTGAGCGCTCTAAGGCTTGGTGCTTTTCAACCAATCGCCGCACCCGTTCTTCTAACTCTGTTAAATCCATACCAAACCTCACAATAAAATGATGAACCCAATATAAAGGTTAGATTTTACTCAGTCAACTTTTAGTGTTTATGGAGCTTTTACATAATCCACGGGTAAAGTGAATTTCAATTTTTTCAAAACCTTTGTGGCCAACGGGTCCTGTCACGAATCGTTTCCCAGCGTGCTCGCAGGCTGCGTCGCTGGGAGCCCTCGATTCGCGCCACCCGTTCTGCAGCTCTGAACAACAAAAATGCGAAATTCATCGCTAAAGCGTATAGCTCGAATAAAAAGCACATAGCACTTGATAATTTGGGACTAAACTTTATTAACATCCAAGTTCTCAAATCGCATATTTTCAAACTGAACTACAACTACAAACCACTCTCAACCGAGTCAATGTTACGAAAACCTCGCGGTAATTTATTGCCTCTTCGACCTCGCTCACCAGCATAAGCAGCTAAATCTTTGGGCTTTAAGGTCAAATGACGTTTACCCGCATATAACGTTAGCTCACCACCTTCCGGTACTACCGCAATAGCCTGCATCGATTCTTCACCTGAGGCTAGCAACTTACTTGGTATGTTAATAATTTTATTACCCTTACCTTTATTTAAAACCGGCAGCTCTCTTACTGGAAAGGTTAATAGGTGACCAGCCGAGCTCACTGCAACTAAACTATCGGTTTGTAAATTAATTACCCTAGCTGGTTTGATAACCCCCGCATTAGTAGGAACTCTTAGCACAGCCTTACCACTTCGATTTTTCGTCACCAGCTCTTTAAACGGCACCACAAACCCGTAGCCTGCACTGCTCGCAAACACATAAAGCTGTTCATCTTGCCCCATTAGCACTGCATCAAACTGAGCACCTGCCGGAGGCTTTACTCGCCCAGTAACTGGCTCACCCTGCCCTCGCGCCGAAGGCAAACTATGTGCAGCCAAGGCATAAGTCCGCCCAGTTGAATCAAGGAAAATAGCCTGCTGATTACTACGGCCTTGTGCTGCTGACAAATAACCATCGCCAGACTTATAATTCAATGCAACAGGATCAACTTCGTGACCTTTTGCTGCTCTCACCCAGCCTTTCTTAGACAACACCACAGTGGTTGGCTCTGAAGGCAACATATCAGTTTCTTTTATTGCTTTAGCTTCATCACGCTCAATTAACAATGAACGCCTAGCATCACCATATTCAGCTGCATCAGCAATTAGCTCTTTACGAATTAAAGTTTTTAATCGTCTAGTTGAGTTAAGCGTTGCCTCTAAGTCTTCACGCTCTTTTTGCAAGTCTTCTTGTTCACCACGAAGTTTTATTTCTTCAAGCTTGGCTAAGTGCCTTAACTTTAATTCCAAAATTGCTTCAGCTTGACGCTCAGTTAACTTAAAGCGCTTGATTAGCTCAGCTTTAGGCTCGTCTTCGTGACGAATAATAGCAATCACTTCGTCGATATTTAAAAAAGCAACCAACAAACCATCCAACACATGCAAACGATCAAGCACCTTATCTAAACGATACTGTAATCGACGACGCACGGTTTCTTTACGAAACTCTAACCATTCGCTTAAGATAATATTAAGCGGTTTAACTCGAGGACGCCCATCTAAACCAATCATATTAAAATTAACACGATAACTACGTTCTAAATCAGTCGTTGCAAACAGGTGGCTCATCACAGACTCCACATCAACCCGATTAGAACGTGGCACGATCACTAATCGAGTTGGGTTCTCATGATCTGACTCATCACGCAAGTCAGTAATCATTGGCAGTTTTTTTGCATTCATCTGCTGTGCTATTTGCTCTAGCACTTTCGCACCCGAAACTTGATGTGGTAAAGAAGCAATAATAATCTCACCGTCTTCTTTATGATAGGTCGCTCGCATACGCAATGCCCCGGTACCGACTTCATAAATCTTCTGCAGTTCAGCTTTAGGTGTTGTAATTTCTGCTTCCGTTGGATAGTCAGGGCCTAATACATATTCACATAATTCAGCAACGCTTGCCTTTGGGTTATCTAACAAATGAATAGTTGCATTAACAACTTCATTAAGGTTATGAGGTGGAATATCAGTAGACATACCAACCGCAATACCTGTTGCACCATTTAACAAAATATTAGGCAATCGTGCTGGTAATACTGTCGGTTCTTTTAGGGTACCATCAAAGTTAGGTGTCCAATCAACTGTCCCTTGGCCTAACTCTGCTAATAACACTTGTGCATAAGGAGAAAGTTTAGATTCGGTATAACGCATTGCAGCAAATGACTTAGGATCATCTGCTGAACCCCAGTTACCTTGCCCATCAACTAATGGATAACGATAAGAAAACGACTGCGCCATTAGCACCATCGCTTCATAACAAGCGGTATCACCATGAGGATGAAACTTACCCAACACATCACCTACTGTGCGTGCTGACTTTTTGTATTTAGCAGTTGCTTTTAAACCCAGTTCCGACATTGCATAAACAATACGGCGCTGTACTGGTTTCAAACCATCACCTAAGTGAGGTAAGGCCCGATCTAAAATCACATACATTGAATAATCAAGGTAAGCCTTTTCAGTAAACTCTCTTAAGGCAATACTTTCATGATCATTAAAAAGCGTTTCTTTCATTACTATTCCTGTTTTCTTTCATCAATCTGGCTTTCATCATCCGACCAGCCTATTTCTCGCTAAAACAACCACATTTAAATCCCCCACCTCGCTGTTGCTCGGCTGCTCCAGTTTTCGCCTCTGCTGACTTATCTCCTGGAAAAGCTTCATTCGCTTGCTGCTGGTTTTTATCGGGTCGCAAAAAACAAACTTCCTGTTTGAGTTTGCTAACCAGGCCATCCTGGCCTGGTTACCCAATAAAAACTGGCGCAGCAAGCGCGCTTTTCTAAGTCGATAAGTAAGCAGGAGCTCACATTATCAAAAAATTTAAAACCTGCCACTACAACCTGCCAAGCACGTCCCCTCCTTAGAATAAGGAGGGACAGGGTGGATTTATAAATATATTAAACACCCCACCAACTTAATTTTTCGCTACACCTCAGCCAGGTCACCCTTCTCTTCTAGCCAAGCCTTACGATCTGAGGCACGTTTCTTCGCCAGCAGCTTATCCATCATTTGTTGGGTTTCTAATTCTGAGTCAATAGTTAACTGCACTAATCGCCTAGTCTCAATCGCCATCGTTGTTTCTCGAAGCTGCAAAGGGTTCATTTCACCCAAACCTTTAAAGCGCTGCACATTTACTTTACTAGTTTTCTTTTCAGCAGCAATACGATCTAATACACCTTGCTTTTCCGACTCATCTAAAGCGTAATAAACTTCCTTACCCACATCGATACGATATAACGGCGGCATAGCAACAAAAACATGCCCCGCCTCAACCAACGCTTTAAAATGCTTTAAAAACAAAGCACATAACAGCGTTGCGATATGCGCACCATCCGAATCAGCATCCGCTAAGATGCAGATTTTTCCATAACGCAAACTCGATAAATCGCTACTACCCGGATCCAAACCAATAGCTACCGCAATATCATGCACTTCTTGCGAGGCCAGCACTTGTCCAGAATCTACCTCCCAAGTATTTAAAATCTTTCCTCGCAAAGGCATCACTGCTTGGAACTCTCTATCACGCGCTTGCTTAGCAGAACCCCCAGCCGAATCCCCCTCTACCAAGAACAACTCACCTTGCATTGGATCAGAGCTCACACAATCTGAAAGCTTACCTGGTAAGGCGGGCCCTGCTGAGACTTTTTTACGAACAACCTTTTTTGCTTTCTTTAAACGCTTTTGCGCTTGGCTGATAATTTTTTCAGCAAGCTGTTCACCCATACGCACATGCTGATTCAGCCATAAACTAAACGCATCTTTGACCACCCCAGAAACAAAACTTGCACACTCACGCGACGATAAACGCTCTTTGGTTTGCCCAGAGAACTGAGGATCTAATAGCTTAACCGATAACACATAACAACAATCTTCCCAAATATCATCAGGCGTTAACTTCACCCCTCGCGGTAATAAATTACGGAATTCACAAAACTCACGCACCGCATCTAATAACCCCATCCGCAAACCATTAACGTGAGTTCCCCCCTGCGCCGTGGGAATTAAGTTCACATAACTTTCGGTAACCAAATCCGCAGGCTCTGTTAGCCAACACACCGCCCAATCAGCTTGCTCGGTATTACCTTGCATAGAACCAACAAAAGGCTCAGACGGTAATTTTTCAATACCTGTATAATTATCCGCTAAATAATCACCCAAACCGCCTTCATAGAACCAAGTTTCTTCTTCACCACTGTTCTCATCCAAGAAACTAATCTGCAAACCGGGGCACAATACAGCCTTTGCTTTCAACACATGCTTTAAGCGTGGGATTGAATATTTCACCGAATCAAAATACTTTGCCTCAGGCCAAAAACGAATCTTCGTTCCTGTGTTTCGTTTACCGACATTACCAACCACGCTCAAGTCCGTAACACGATCACCTTGTAAAAAAGAAATTGCATAAACATTACCATCACGTTTAATCTCAACCTCTAAGCGCGAAGACAACGCATTCACCACGGACACCCCAACGCCGTGTAAACCGCCCGAAAACTGATAGTTATTGTTAGAAAATTTACCGCCCGCATGCAGTCGAGTCAAAATTAGCTCAACGCCTGAGATCTTTTCTTCAGGGTGAATATCAACTGGCATACCACGGCCGTCATCTTCGACCTCTAAAGAACCATCTTTATAAAGGACAATACGCAACTTACTGGCATAACCACTTAGTGCCTCATCGACACTGTTATCGATAACTTCTTGTGCTAGATGATTGGGACGCGTGGTATCAGTGTACATCCCTGGGCGTTTTTTAACGGGGTCGAGGCCACTTAGTACTTCAATGTCCTCAGCATTATACTGTGCTGGCATAAAAGTCCTTCTGAAAGGTAACAATCGTTGAAGGCGTCTATTATGCTAAAAACTGTTAACACACTCAATAGATTAGTCAGTCTAGTTAATTAGTGTTTCGTCCTTTGAAAAAGCTTTACGGATAACGGACCCTATAATGAAACGCTTTACTAAATAATGTACAACCTGATTTAGAAACACTTTAGCCAGCAACCGCTCTTTTCCCCAACGATGAAAAACCAGGAGAAGTGGCACCAGGCATCAGAGTCTCAGTTTTTGATTCAGCCTCCCCTCTGCTATAAAACGTACTAGAAACGCTACTTACTCTAATACGGGATCCGCTAGCTTCTGGCGCCGCTTGCAGACTTGTTTGGAAAGTTTGCAAATGTGTCATCAACTCGGTTAAACCTGGGCGATCTTCTGGTCTTAGGCTTGTCATGGCCAATATACAATCCAACACCTGTTTTAGCCCAGGTGAGGCAGACTCATAAAGAATTCCACTTACCAAAAGCTTCCGAGAAATATAGTTTTCTTCAACCTTCACCCTCCGAGGCTTCAAATCAAAGTAAAAAGGGAAAAACAAGCTGCAATAAAAGCAAAGGAGTACATTTCTGTCGCCACGTTAAAAGTGGCACGCCTAGAGCCTAGCGTAGCAATGATTTCAGGCGCCACAGAGTCGAACTTACCCCGCCACTGCGCATTAATACTCGGTTGACCAGAGCTAGCGGTTACTTTTTCAGCAAAACCAAAATCAATCAACCAGGCATCCTCAAGCCCCTCTCCTATACGCACATTATCTATTGCCAAATCGCAGTGAAGTACGCCATTATCATGCAACCTTTCAAGCTGCTTAGCCAAAACCATCAACTGCCCACTATAAAGACGTATTCTTCTAAGTGCTAGTGCGCCATCCTTTCTGTAAATTCCATTGACTTGCTGAAAATAAGCAGGCGACTCAGTCAGATTAGAAATTCCTTTTAAGGTAAACTTAACCAAAAAAGAGGAATGACAATGAGCTGCTATAAAAATGAGAACTTAATCGAAGAAGCCATACATGTTTTAGCGATGGAGGGGTTTGAAGCTTTACCTAAGCTTGTCTCCAGGTTGATGAATGAGGCTATGTTAATAGAAAGGGAGCGCCATTTAAATGCCAGTCCTTATGAGCGAACTGGCGATAGAAACGGATATGCGAACGGCTTTAAACCAAGGTTAATTAACACAGGTCAAGGTCAGCTTGAGCTACAGATACCGCAGGTTAGAGACTCCAATGAAGCCTTCTATCCATCAGTCTTAGAGCGAGGTGTACGCTCTGATAGAGCACTTAAGCTGGCTGTCGCTGAAATGTATGTGCATGGGGTTTCCACGCGCAAAGTTGAAAAGGTGCTAAAGCAACTCTGTGGAACAGATATTTCAAGCACAGAGGTAAGCCGTTGCGCTAAATTGTTGGATGAAGATTTAAAGAAATGGCGAAATAAGCCGTTAGGAAAGATAAAATATCTTTGGCTAGATGCACGTTATGAGAAGGTGCGCACTAGCGGCACAGTACAAGACTGTGCGGTATTGATAGCCTATGGCTTTGATGAATCAACCGGCAAGAGAACAGTGCTAGGTGTTTCTGTTGCGTTATCAGAGGCTGAGGTACATTGGCGTGATTTTCTTCAGCAGTTGGTTGAGCGAGGTATACATGGTATTGAGTTGATTACTAGCGACGCTCATACTGGCCTAAAAGCCGCTAGAAGAGCTGTGTTCCCCAGTGTTCCTTGGCAACGCTGCCAATTTCATTTGCAGCAAAATGCTCAGGCTCACATACCAAAGCGCTCAATGAAGGAACCAGTAGCTGAGGAGATTACAGCTATATTTAATGCCTCAAACATTCATGAGTCGGAAAGACTATTGGCTATGGCGGTAGATAAATATCAGCAAACAGCACCAGAGCTTTCTTCTTGGTTGGAAGTGAATATACCGGAGGGCTTAGTAGTGATGAACTTTGACAGGCCGCATCAAAAAAGATTAAGAACCAGTAACATAGCTGAGCGCGTAAACAGAGAGGTAAAAAGAAGGACGCATACAGTTGGAATTTTCCCTAATACTGAATCGTGCCTAAGGCTCGTATCAGCTGTTTTAGTGGAAATTGATGACCAGTGGAGCGGATCACCTAGATACTTAAGTTGAAGTGAATAATAAGGCTTCATAGGGTTTTAGGATAGATCATTCTTGTTCTTATTAACGAGATATAATTGCTATTACCTAAAAGTTAATAATTTATTTTGAGAGGAGAAAAATTTGAGGTATAAATAATTTTTTAGATTGATTAGCATAATTAATTTAAGATATTATGCGATGAGACAGGTACAATAGAGTGCCATTTAGAATTTTAAAGGTTTTTCTAAGTACTGAAGTTGGTTTTTACAGACAAAATAACGCTCTATCTTCTAAGTCCAGGAGGCCGCCTAGAGGACATGTCATTGTTATAACGATCAAATAAGTCTTGGTTCCCCAACAATGAGGTCACAACAGCAAGCTTAGCTGGTGCATCACTATTTGCAGCAACGTAACAGGGTCTATCAAGTAGTGATGAGCAATATAGCTCTGCTTGAATTCCTTTTCTAGATCGTGCAAGCAGCCCCTTACCTTGAAGACGCTTTTTAAGTGTCCGAAGTAAAATCAACTCCTTAGCCGCACCCTTATCCCCTATTAACAAAGACAGACACTTAACCAACCGTTCACCACCAGCGGTGTAACGAGCTCTTTCTTCACTCGCCAACTCACAAGCCTGCCTTAGAAGTTCTTTATCAGGTTGTTGTTCTGCAGGAGGTAATTTTCTACGTTGCGCAAGCAACTGTTTAAATACATCAGCAACTTGCTTACGAGTGCGTAGCGACTTCGCTTGCATTTGATATAAACAACCTGGCGGCACCCAAAAAACTGAGCAATCACCACCTACAACATTAGTTCTCCTTTTATAAGTCCATATATAAAAATCACCAGCACGCTCTACCGTGACACCCAATCGAGCTAATACCTCAGCACCAGCAAAGGTTTTGGTGCTACGATGGTAAAGTTTGATAACTTGAGGCATTGGTATTGCAGGCAAAGTCGCTGGAGCTAGGCTTAATAGATGAGGTGATCCTGGCATTTTGTTACCTATTTATTATTAGACCTTCTGCGTAACTAAGGGCAGTTCTAGAAACTAGCTAAAATTTGCTTATAATTGCCTGATTAATAATCATTCATGGAAAGGCATATGCTATTAAGCTATCAGCAACTCAGTAACCGCCCGCGTATTTTTAAAAAGTTAACTGGTTTGACCCTTGATGATTTTGAAACGATACACCAACAAGTGAAGTCATCACTTGATGATGAGTTTAGTAAGCTGGGAAGGCGCCCGAAACTCACCACGCACCATGATCGCCTTTTGCTTCTCATGATGTACTATCGCACTTATGTAACACATGAATTCTTAGGTTACTTTGTTGGTTTGGATGACAGTAATGTCTGCCGCTTATTTAAACGCTTAGAACCCTTAGTGGCCAAGCATATTCATATTAAAAAAGACAGAACCCTAACAGAAGATGCGGTTTGCGCTATATTAATGGATGTAACGGAGCAGCCTATTCAGCGCCCCAAAAAGAAGAAGCCACGTAAAGATTATTATTCTGGTAAAAAGAAAAGACATACTCAAAAGGTGGAGATAGCAATGAGTACATCCGGAAAAATAATCAACGTCTCTCAAACAATGCCTGGGAGGGTTCATGATATTAAGATCCGACAACGTGGCAGCCCACTGCCACCAGCAGAAAAATATGCTGATCTAGGATACCAAGGAATTCAACATACTGACCCCTTGGTTAACTTACCTCATAAAAAGCCCAAAGGCGGCAAATTAACTACTCAACAAAAAGAGGATAACCGTAATCACAGCAAGATCCGTATTAGGGTTGAACATCAATTCTCAAAATTTAAAAAATTCCGCATTCTTGGGGAGGTGTATAGGAATTTTCGCAGAAAACACAATATGAGATTTAATATTATTGCTGGGATTCTCAATCTTCAAGCCGGATTCTAAAACTACAAACGAGCATAAGCTCGCCCAGTATTTAGTTTCGCAGAAGGTCTATTGTTATTATGAACAGAGCAGGATATTACCAATAAAACCTACAAACGCAAGTTTAATCTGCTTCGACATACACCCTAAGTAATACGCTTCAGCTCATTTACCGATATAGAAACGCCTTTATCTTCACTCCCGGCAATAGAATCTGAACCACCAAAAAAAGTCATCCGGTTGTTTTTTTGAAAATCTTTAGCTGCATTACTATCACTTGGCAATGAGTTTTTTACCATTTGTTCCCAATTCTCACGAGAAAAATTGCCTGTTAAGGCAACATGATCAACCACCACCTGTTGTAAGAGCTGATCGCCCCTAATCACTACCCAGTCCTTACGAGAAAAACCACCTATTAAGGCAATATGATTGACTGCTTGTTGCAAGAGTGGACTAGTCCTAATCACATCCCAACTTTCACGAGAAAGAAAGCTCTGAAAACCTTTTCTGCTTGCAATGGCTGATCAAGACTAATTGAATACCAATCCCTGGACCAATAGCAACTTTCCGTTGAGGCAATGTTATTAACGGCTCTTTGTAATGCCTGATCACCCCTAATAGCTTCCCAGTCTTCACGAGAAAAGTTGCCTGTTGAGGCAACATTATTAACCGCTGTCTGTAAAAGCTGATTATCACTGATAATCTCCCAATCTTTTCGAGAAAAACTACCTGTTAAAGCAATATTATTAACTGTTTCCTGCAACCGCTTACTGTCTCTAACTCTTCCCCAGTCCTCACGAGAAAAGCTACCTGTTAAAGCAATATTATTAACTGCCATAGGCAATATTATGTCACGGTCACTATAACCAAAATAAAGGCTCTGAGTTATTATGTTCCAGTCTTCGCAAGAGAAGCCCTCTATATGAGCAAGATAGTTGATTGCTTGTTGTAAGTGTTGATTGTCCCTAACCGCCACCCACTCATGAGAGGAACCCCAAAACCCCACCACTGAGCCAATATGATTGACAGCTTGTTGTAATAATTGACTATCCTTAATTACTTCCCAATCCTTACGAGAAAAATCCTCTATATGAGCAAGATGGCTAACCGCTTGTTGCAATGGCTGGTCGCTCCTAATGATTTCCCAATCCTCACGAGAAAAATTCCCTGTCGCAGCAATATGGTTAACTGCTGCTTGTAATGTCTGAGCGCTCCTAATAATCTGCCAATCCGCATAAGAAAACGCCCCCGTTGAAGCAATGTGATTGACAGCCGTCGACAATTTTTGCAACATTTCATCTCTTTTAAGGGCATACCAATCTTCACGACAAAAATTCCCTGTCGCAGCAATATGGTTAACTGCTGTTTGCAGTGTTATATCACGATCACTGGAAGCAAAATAAAAGCTTTGAACTACAAACCAATCTTCATGAGAAAACTCCCCCGTTGAGGCAATGTGATTAACGGCTCTTTGCAAATCTTTATTGTTTTTAATAGTTTCCCAATCCCAACGAGAAAAACACCAAGAATCCTCTATTGAGGTTGAGGCAATATTATTAACCGCCACTTGCAGTAGTCGATCGCTCTTAATGGTTTCCCAATCCTCACGAGAAAACTCTTCAATTGAAGCAATATTATTAATGGCTCTTTGTAATATTTCATCACCCCTAACAGCCTCCCAATCCTTACGAGAAAAGCCTTCAATTGAAGCAATATAATTAATGGCGCTTTGTAATGCCTGATCATCCCTAATAACTTCCCAGTCTTCACGAGAAAAACTTCCAACTGAAGCAATATGGTTGACCGCCTGTGCTAATAACGCCAACTGATTATCTCTAATTACACACCAATCCTCATAAGAGAAACCTTCTATGCAAGTAATATGATTAACCGCCTGCCGTAATGGCACCGACTGTTTGCCTCTAATAGCACACCAATCCTCATAAGAAAAGTGCCCAGTTGAAGCAATCTGATTGACTGTTATTTGCAAGGACCTATCATCTCTAATCTCCTCCCAAACAGCAACTTGATTAAAAACTCCTATTGATGCAATGTGATTGACTGCTGTTTGTAATGCATTATCTCCTCTAATAATCTCCCAATCCCCACGAGAAAGTTTTTGGTTTGAAAGGATATTATAGACGGCTACTTGCAAAACCATATCACCTCTAATCTCATCCCAGTCTTTATCAGAAATCTCAAAAGTGAATTTACATTTTTGCTCTTGCATAAAGCTAGCAAGAACTGAACAAACCTTAATTTTTGCTTCATCTGCAGATTTGATAATACAGTCATGCGCCTTTAAAGCAGCTTCTAATTCATCATCCGAATCCATATATAGATGAACCAAAAAATGTACTTTAATATACTCTAGACTAGGACGATCTTTAGGAGATGCAGAACGCATCAGCAGAGTAAGAGGAATTAGCGAGGAAGTAGAAGGTAAAACCTGAATCATAGTCATGCCTAGCGCAAAAATTTCAGTTTGAATAGTGTTCTTCCGCAAATCATATAATTCTGGCGCCCAGTATAGCTGTGTTCCTTCTATATGATTTCTAGCTTCCATCGCTGAGGTAGCCAAACCAAAGTCAATTAACGAAACTTTTTTTCCATTAAAAACAATATTTTCAGGCTTTATATCTCGGTGGAGATAAGGTGTTCCTTTTTTAGATAACACCCCCATGTGTAGCCGGTTCAACTCATTAGCCGCACAAAAGCAAACATATATCCTTTGTCTTTCATCTTTAAAAGGATAGTTTTTCAAAGAAATACCTAAGTAGTGACTGACAGAAAACCTACTAATTCTTAGTCTTTGTTGTTTTATTACACTTTCATTTTTTTATATCCGCGCGAGATCATAATAAAAATAGCATGTTAAGCCCTGGCCGCGTACAAAAAAATGAAATCTCGCTGTTTTGATACGAAAAAAAGCATCCTGCTTTCTGGAATACAATGGGATATTCTGAGGCTGACTAGGCAGCTAACGGTGGGCTGCGACCTCGAATGCGTTTTTTTAGTCGCGCTGCTTTCCTTTGCTCAGCTCTTTGTATAAGACTTCCGATACGATCTATGTTTTTTCCAACAATCGCTAAGCCAACATAACTCTTAAAGCCATCAATGCCGTGATCTAGGCATTGATCCAACCCATGAACTTCAAGAGCATTAATACTGGATTCTACCGCAGAATGCTTTTGTTTCGCTTTCACAAACGAGTCTGACTTTTCAATTTCCTGTGCTTCCTTTGAGAGTCGACCTTTTCTCGGCAATGCAACAACTTCCAAAATATCTGCTAACGCAGATTGATTTTCTTTTGAATGAAAGCCCTTATCAAAACTACATGTGTTTAACTCTGGGAACTTTTGTTGGGTCTCTTGAACCATAGATACGGCGACCTTGTCATCAGTCTCATTCTCCATCACACGATGATGCAATATAAATTGGTGTTGATCCTCCAAGACACAGACTTTCATTCCTAATTCGACTGGTACACCAGCCTTTCCTTTTACAATCCATTCAGTATGTGGCTGAAAGACAGAAAAGACTTTTTCTTCATGCGGGATCTTTTCATCCAATAATATTCGGCGTTTAATTTGATCAACTTGGCGATCTGCATGAACCGTGAACATTTCTATACTTTCAACCAGTGGCGCATCTTGCGGCTTCAGTAGATCGGCTTTCTGGATAGCGTTTATTGAGGCATGTGCTTTATCTAAATATTTTTGCGCAATATTGAGATACTCCTGATGAGCATCCTTGATTGCCTTGTCCTTTTTGTTTTGTTGATCTGCTTGCTTGCTCTTACTGCGCTTTTTTAGTTGAGCTATTCGCATGAGCCGTTTCAGATGCTTGATGTTATATCGATATTGACGCCAGTCACTCAATCCGCTGTGTTCACACAGCTTGGCCACCTGCTGAATTATTTTGCGCATTGCGTCAAACAGTAAGCTTATGTCTGTTGGAAAATGTACGTCTGTTTCAACCACAAAGGAATCGCAACGGCCTCGCAGAGGCTCACTTTTTTTTAACAATGAATGACCAGCTTTCACAACAACTTGATTAATCTCATCTAACAACTCGGGAGTGAGTAGCGAGACATTGTCTTTAATTGTTTGCAGCTGATACTCTATTTTATCGAAAAAATCAGCATGCCCTAGCATTTCACGAATGGTTTTATGTTGATTCACAAGTTCATGCAGTCGATCATAATCACAATTTAGACTCAGGCGGAGTACTCCCATGACCAATATTTTCCATAATTCCATACCAGGGCGTCCATTATTCTTGTCAACCTCAGGTGCAATCCGAGCCTCTAGTAGTTCGAAAATCTCCTTCCGTACAGAGGGTGTACTATAAATAAACTGTAGCCCTTTTAATAATTTTGGAATGTCATCCCGTGATTTAGAGCTGATTTGAATTTTAGAAATATCTACTTGGCCAATTTGCATTTGTGGATTTTGGGCTAGTCTTGTCATTCTTGCTTTCCAGTGAAGAGTTACCATGCTGTGGCGAAAAATCATCGAAGATTAAGGCATTATATCGAAAATAAGCTGTAAATAGCTGGAAAACGAGTATTTAGTGCTGTTTTTTGAAAATCTTCATGTGACCAGTTCGCCCCGAAACATTGAAAATAAAAGGCTTTGCGGGTTTTCTGTCAGTCACTAAGTAAGGTAGAACTATTGTTTCTTTATATGGCTTTAATCGCTTAGCCCCCCCCTTGGTACTGGCTTAGATCCTCTAAAATATTTTTTTCTAATGCAGGAATAGCAAGAACTTTAGCTACCTTTAAAGCATATAAAAAACCATTTTCATCTTCAGCCAATTTAACTTTACCAGAACTACCCTTACCTAAATACTCACCCTCACCAGCAATAGCCAAAATTCTATTATCAATTTTAATAAATGAATGAGTTAGGTGGATCTCAGGACCATCACGTTCGTTTGGATCAGTGTAATTGATTGCTTCTTTTTTTAATGCTCGCTTAATTTTCGTATCATTTGGTGCCTTACCTAATAAACCATTAGCTACGCGCCACTCTAAAGCTTTTTTTTTCTGAGGACTCCCAGTTTAGAGGCATAGTTTACGCTCTTTAAACTACCTATGATGATTGTAATATAACAAAAACACCCCGAAGATAACTTAACAAAAAATGTACTTTTCAAACATATTAGTGTGCTAAACCCCATAAAAATAAAATATCTCTAAGCGTGCTATTTTATGAAAGGCACAAAGAAAAATTAAGCATTGCCTTTAGTAGGCACTTCTCGTTAAAAGAAAACAATCAACATAAGCATATCTAACCCACTTCAGCAAGACTGCGTCTCAACCATCACCTCAGCCGCTGGCTGGCGTAGGTTATATTGCGAACTCATGCTAGCACCATAAGCACCTGCGTTAGCAATCAGTAAAATATCACCCACTGAAGTTTTTGGTAATAAGCGCGAGTAGCCCAGGGTATCACCACTTTCACAAATTGGACCGACTACATTAGCCACTACTTCACGAGGTTGATCAAGACGCGAAAGGTTAACAATCTCATGATAAGCGCCGTATAAAGCAGGCCGAATCAAACTATTCATACCCGCATTAATACCAACATAATAAGTTCCGGCCTTTTCTTTTAACTGCGTCACCTGCGCCAATAGCACCCCCGCCTCAGCGACCAAGTACCGCCCTGGCTCAATCCAAATCTCTAATCCAGGACAAGAATCTTTTATCGCTTTTAACGCCTGATCAATTTGCTTAATGTCTACCTCACTTTGTCCTGGTTTTTCAGCAATGCTTAACCCACCGCCTAAATCGATAGAGCGAACTTTAGGAAACTGTTCTAACAACCCAGTTAACAAAACGGCCGACTCACGCCAATTATCAGCTTGGCGGATACCACTACCCGAGTGCGCATGCAAACCAACAACGTTAAAGTTGTACCGCTGTGCCAACTCAGCCACCTGATCTAAGGCATTGATAGGGATACCAAATTTAGAATTTTTCCCACCTGTAGTAACAAACTTATGGTGGCCATAGCCATGCCCAGGGTCAATACGCAAAATAACGTTTTTACCCGTAAAGAGCTCACCCCAGTGCGATAAAGGGTACAAGTTATCAATGGTTAACCGAACATCCCGTTGCAAAGCTGTTTTATACTCAATGCGCGCAGCAAAATTAGGCGTAAATAAAATGCGCTGTCTATCAATTCCAGGGAAGCAAGCAATCACATGCTGAACTTCACCCAAGGAAACACATTCAAAGCCCAAACCTAACTCATAAAAAGTTTGCAAAATATCCTGATGCGGGTTTGCCTTTATTGCATAAAACACTCGATCAATCGACCGACAAGCCAATAGCTTTTTAGCTTGAGCTACTAAGCTCTTTTGGTCATAAACATATATCGGCGTTTGCTCAGCCAATCCAAGCAACTCACACTGTGCTTGGCGCCACCATGCGGGTAAAGCAGCTGGCAACTGCCCAAACTCTTCTTGCCAACTACTACCCAAATACATGCTATCGTTATTTTGCTCAATCAACAGATGATGTAACTTCTGCGCAATTGGCAAGGCTTCTTCTTCATCCACCACAAAAGCTAAACTAAGATCATTAGATGATTGAGTTAACATATGAATCTGCTTCGATTCAAATACACTAAAAGTATCACCCAGCTTATGCAAAATAGTACGAATCTGCTGGCCGACCAAACCAATAACAGCACAAGGGCCGATAGTTTTAGCAACCGAGAACTGGTTTAGATCAGCCAATAAAGCTTCTAAACTACGTGCATCGATAAGGTTAGCTTTTTTATCCAAACTAGCCGTTACATTAGACTCAGCCGTTGAAACCAAATCAATTGAAATTCCGTGCTCTTTAAAACAAGCAAAGATTTTTGCTAAAAACCCAACCTGGCGCCACATTCCCATCGCTTCTATTGAGATTAAAATTACCTCTGTCTTGACCAGAATAGATTTAATCTGCGCTTGTTCTGATGCTGATTGTGTAATTAAAGTTCCTTCACGCTCAGGTTCCTTCGTATACTTAATTAACAGCGGAATTTGACGCTCTTGTACCGGTGCGATACAGCGAGGGTGCAACACCTTTGCGCCCATAGAAGCAATTTCTTGCGTTTCGATATAACTTAGTGATTTCAGCAAGCGTGCCGCGGGAATTAAATGTGGGTTAGTTGTATAAACCCCTGGTACATCCGTCCAGATCTCACAGCACTTAGCAGCTAGCTTCGCCGCAAGATAAGCCGCCGAAACATCGGAACCACCCCTACCTAGCAACACCGTCTCGCCCTGCTCATTAGAAGCAATAAAGCCTTGCGTCACCACTACATCAACCGATAAAGCACTCAAACGATCCACTAGGGCCTGGTCAAATTCATAATAACAATCAACAGCCAAATAACGCTGTCGTTCACTCGCATGAGGCAAAGCCTTAGCAGCTAGTAAATCCGTAGCTTTTTCCCACCGTGCTGATAGCCCACTTTGCTGCAAATAAGCAACTGCTAGCTGAGTTAACATTAACTCACCGTAAGCCATCACTCGCGCTTTAGTTTTTGGACTAGCTTCACCAAGCAAGCTAATGCCTAAAATCATTTGCTGTAGCGATTGTAATGCCTCATCAAGCTGCTCACTATCAACCAAGCCTAATTCTGTCGCTAATGACCGATAAATTGACTCAATTGCAGCTAATGTTTTTTGGTGTTCACTTTGCGGAGCCTGCTCAAGTAAAGTTTCTAGCAAATTTGATACCTGGCTAGGTGCAGAGCAAACAATTACTGGCTTTAAATCTTGTTCAAGGTGGCATTTAGCAATTACTGCAATGTTTTGCCAACAAGAAAGACTTGAAACACTTGTTCCACCAAATTTAATAACGACGAATGACATAACATAGACCTGCTTTTTATTTGGTTAAGAATCATACCGAAGAGCGAGCTTGTTAGCTATAGCTAGCAGAACGTCACTACGATCCCTATCCGTTGATTCACACACTGCTTTTGCGCAAGTAAAGCGCAGCACAGCAAACCATGAAGCAAAAACAGTGTGTGAATCAACTTAGGCTTACTCAAAAGCACTTGAAAGCTCAGTTTGACCCAAATCATTAAAAACAGTTTTGCACTAACCTCATGCTAGCAGCCAATGTTAAAAGTACGTATTATGCCCCTATCAATCGTTAGCAGAGCATACTACCTATGAACAGCTTAAATCTCAGCCCAATTGAAGTAAGGGACATAATCACCCGACAAAGCTTTCAAGAAGAATTCGTTAAGCCCAATAAACCTGTCGTTATGCGAGACTACTCAGCAAGCTGGCCAGCTCGTGAAAAATGGACTTTTGATTACTTTAAAAACCGTCATCCTAATATCATGGTGCCCGTTTATAAGGAAGCCTTTGCCAATACCGGCACTAGCTACACAAGCTCTGAAAATAAAATGCCTTTTGGTGAATACCTTGATTTAATTGCTAGTGAACCAACCCAATACCGCATGTTTCTTTATAATATATTTAAACATATCCCTGACCTATGTGAAGACTTTAACTACCCAGCAATCGTAGATCGCTACCTGACCAAATACCCTTTTATGTTTTTCGGTGGTGCAACATCATGGGTAGACGTTCATTATGACCTCGATTTATCGCATGTCTTTTTAACTCAATTCACAGGCCGCAAACGTGTCATCCTTTTTGCCCCCGAATACTCGGATTATCTCTACCGCCACCCACTAACCGTGTCATGCAATATAGATATGGGCAATCCAGACTTTGACCGCTATCCACGTTTACGTGATGTGCAGGGATACGAGTGTATACTTGGACCAGGTGAAACTTTATTTATTCCCACTGGCTACTGGCACTATATCTATTACATAGATGGTGGCTTCTCATTAAGCTTACGTGCTCGACCTGACAGGTTGAGCCGACGTTTATATTCAGGCCTGAAGATTTTCAACCTAACTGTTGTTGATAATAATTTATCAAAACTATTAGGCGCACAACGCTGGTACAACATGAAGGAGAAACTTGCTATAAGGAAAGCCAGTAAACTACCGCCCTTACCCCATCAATGAAGTTATTCCAAATAAATGGAACGTAACACTTATTAAATAAAGTAATAATGGCCCCAGCAGATAAACTAAAGCACCGGTCACTAGCAGAATTAGTAAAATAAGAAACCCAAATGGCTCAAGCTTGTCATAGTAGTAGCTCAACTTACGCGGCAAAATATTAGAAACAAAGCGCCCACCATCTAAAGGAGGGATAGGCACCAAGTTTAACACCAACAGCATATAGTTAATATAAACCCCAGCTTGCCCTATATAAAACAACGGCTTAGCTAATGGGGAAAGATCCGCCGTCAACACAACTCCAAGCTTCATTACTAAGGCCCAAAGAATTGCCATGATTAAATTAGCTGCAGGCCCAGCTACTGCCACCACGGCCATATTAAGACGCGGATGTTTAAAGTTATTAGGATTAATCGGTACAGGTTTTGCCCAACCAAATACCACTCCACCTAATACCAGTAACAAACCAGGCACGATCACTGTGCCAATAGGGTCAATATGACGTAGTGGGTTCGGGCTTAAACGCCCCAACATTAAAGCCGTTTTATCACCAAATTTTAGCGCCACCCAACCATGTGCTATTTCGTGAAACACGATAGCAAACAACACCGGCAACACCCAAATGCAAATTTTTTCTATGATAGTAGCAGTAGACATATCCATAAGCGGGCTATTGTAGCGAGGTTTATTCTTTACAACAACTGAGAGTCTCTTCCAATGCAAGATGAGCCTGAAATAGCCCCCACTTTCCAATGCAAAGTGGGCCTGAAGTTGTTGCGTGATCGTTCATCCTATATGGATGAATATCAATATGAACGACATAGAATTAAACACACTTGCCCAGATTGAGCAATTTCTATCCTCATCAACCCAGCTTACCTTTGAAGCTACATCACGAGCAGAATCTTACCTATGGGTTACGAACACATTAAAAAAATTTGCTTATTGCGGTATGTGCAAAAAGGACAAAGGATTGATTCGTGATTACCTGCAACGAATGACTGGTTACTCACGTTCACAAATTACTAGGCTAATTACTCAGTATCAAAAGTCAGGAAAAGTTGTTGTTAAGCAACGATCACCTAGAAATAAGTTTAGCTTAATCTATACGCATGAGGATACTTGGTTGTTAGCTGAAACGGATCAGGTTCATCAAACGCTTAGCGGGCCTACCACAAAAAAACTTTGCGAGAGAGCCTTTCATTTGTTTGGAGATAAGCGTTATGCGCGTCTTGCTTTTATCTCAGTCTCTCATCTTTACAATCTTCGACAAACTGAAACCTACCAGCGCAAACGGCGACACTTTAATAAAACTAAAGCAACGCAGGTTTCTATTGGTGAAAGGCGAAAACCAACTCCAGAGGGTAGGCCTGGCTTTATACGTATTGATACAGTGCACCAAGGAGATATGGATAAAATCAAGGGTGTTTATCATATTAATGCTGTTGACGAGGTGACACAGATGGAAGTAGTCTGCGCTGTTGAAAAAATTAGTGAGGCTTACTTAATCCCTGTCTTAGAGCAAATAATCGATACCTTTCCATTTAAAGTGTTAGGCCTACATGCTGATAATGGCTCAGAGTACATTAATCAGCATGTAGCTAAACTATTGCAAAAGTTATTTATTGAACTCACTAAATCGAGGCCAAGGCATAGTAATGACAACGGTTTGGTGGAAAGTAAAAATGGCTCGGTTGTTAGAAAGCATTTTGGCTACATACATATTCAACAACGTTTTGCCCCGCAAATTAATGAATTCTATAACCAGCATTTTAACGACTATATTAATTTTCACAGACCTTGTTACTTCCCTGTAACCAGCATTAATAGCAAGGGTAAGCAAACTAAACTTTACCCTTACGAGGCCATTATGACTCCTTACGAAAAGTTCAAATCAATTGAAAATGCTGAGCAGTATTTAAAGGAAAATGAAACCTTTGAGATAGAGCGTTATTTTGTCTGTAAAAACCAACTTCAGTACTTAGAAAAACCTTTAAAATTCTAAATGGCACTCTATTGTACCTGTCTCATCGCATAATATCTTAAATTAATTATGCTAATCAATCTAAAAAATTATTTATACCTCAAATTTTTCTCCTCTCAAAATAAATTATTAACTTTTAGGTAATAGCAATTATATCTCGTTAATAAGAACAAGAATGATCTATCCTAAAACCCTATGAAGCCTTATTATTCACTTCAACTTAAGTATCTAGGTGATCCGCTCCACTGGTCATCAATTTCCACTAAAACAGCTGATACGAGCCTTAGGCACGATTCAGTATTAGGGAAAATTCCAACTGTATGCGTCCTTCTTTTTACCTCTCTGTTTACGCGCTCAGCTATGTTACTGGTTCTTAATCTTTTTTGATGCGGCCTGTCAAAGTTCATCACTACTAAGCCCTCCGATATATTCACTTCCAACCAAGAAGAAAGCTCTGGTGCTGTTTGCTGATATTTATCTACCGCCATAGCCAATAGTCTTTCCGACTCATGAATGTTTGAGGCATTAAATATAGCTGTAATCTCCTCAGCTACTGGTTCCTTCATTGAGCGCTTTGGTATGTGAGCCTGAGCATTTTGCTGCAAATGAAATTGGCAGCGTTGCCAAGGAACACTGGGGAACACAGCTCTTCTAGCGGCTTTTAGGCCAGTATGAGCGTCGCTAGTAATCAACTCAATACCATGTATACCTCGCTCAACCAACTGCTGAAGAAAATCACGCCAATGTACCTCAGCCTCTGATAACGCAACAGAAACACCTAGCACTGTTCTCTTGCCGGTTGATTCATCAAAGCCATAGGCTATCAATACCGCACAGTCTTGTACTGTGCCGCTAGTGCGCACCTTCTCATAACGTGCATCTAGCCAAAGATATTTTATCTTTCCTAACGGCTTATTTCGCCATTTCTTTAAATCTTCATCCAACAATTTAGCGCAACGGCTTACCTCTGTGCTTGAAATATCTGTTCCACAGAGTTGCTTTAGCACCTTTTCAACTTTGCGCGTGGAAACCCCATGCACATACATTTCAGCGACAGCCAGCTTAAGTGCTCTATCAGAGCGTACACCTCGCTCTAAGACTGATGGATAGAAGGCTTCATTGGAGTCTCTAACCTGCGGTATCTGTAGCTCAAGCTGACCTTGACCTGTGTTAATTAACCTTGGTTTAAAGCCGTTCGCATATCCGTTTCTATCGCCAGTTCGCTCATAAGGACTGGCATTTAAATGGCGCTCCCTTTCTATTAACATAGCCTCATTCATCAACCTGGAGACAAGCTTAGGTAAAGCTTCAAACCCCTCCATCGCTAAAACATGTATGGCTTCTTCGATTAAGTTCTCATTTTTATAGCAGCTCATTGTCATTCCTCTTTTTTGGTTAAGTTTACCTTAAAAGGAATTTCTAATCTGACTGAGTCGCCTGCTTATTTTCAGCAAGTCAATGGAATTTACAGAAAGGATGGCGCACTAGCACCTTTGAACGACTAGATAAATTAGCGTATTCTCTGACTGATCATGAATCTGCACAAAAGATGCAGGAAGCAAAGAAGACGTTATTTGAGAAAATAACAAAAGAGCAAATAGCTGATACTATCAGCACTGAAGACTAACCGATGGACCATCATGGTGACATCTGTTCAGATGCTGCTTCAGGCTCATCTTACGATTGGAATATACTCTGAGGACGCTCACACCTTTGGTAAACTCACCCAAAAACATGTAAAAACAATCAACAAAAGTCATCCAAGAAAGCAGTAAAAACCGCTATAATAAGTTTTAATAAGAAGAGTACAAAATGGTAGTAAAAACAATGGCTAAGCAGCTTACAACAAAAATAAAAGCGCTATTTTTCTCACTTCTGTCACTGATCCTTATTCTGTTGACCTTGCTTGGCTGGCACACCTTAAAAGTCACCCAAAACAAAGAAATCCAACAAACAATACAAAGCGATGCCAAAAGCTTTGAACAACTCCTTAAAAAGCAACTCTCTACAAATCTACAAGCTCTAGAACGCATGGCTGGTCGCTGGACTCACCGTGGCGGCACACCAGAAAACGAGTGGCGCTACGACGCCAAACAATTTCTACAACATCACCCCAACTTACAGACCATTTTTTGGATAGCCCCCCATTTCACCACCCACTGGAGTGAATCCCAGCGCAAGGTTAAAGCACACCCACCACTGCTAACTACTAACAACAAAACCCTTAACCAATTGCTCAGCCAACACTATTCAACTAGCAGTTTGCAACCACTACTATTAGCTTTACAAAAAGAAATACTAACCCTTGTACCTCTTGTGCTTGAACAAAAACCTGCTGGATTTCTATTATCGAGCAACCCTATTGAAAAGTTAATAAGCTCTACAACCAGTAAGCCCCCACTTGCAAATTACAATATTTCGATCAAACAAGGAAACACTATACTTTATAATAAGCAGCTAAAAAACAAGCCTTACAGAGCCCCCTTCGCCAGCAAAATATTTTTAACTACAGAACCTTAGCCTGGTCCATAACCCTAACACCTAGCAATACCTATATAGCCTCATTAACAAGCCCATCCGCTTCTATTTTTTTAATAGTTGGAATTATTTTTAGCTGCTTGATAACGGTAGTGCTTTATTTACTAATGCTAAGCTACTTAAATTTAAAACAAGCAAGAAAGCATGCTCAAGGAAAGCAATTCATTTACCGAACCCTAAAATCACTTGCTGATACCAACTCATTCGACACCTCTTGTAAGAAACTCCTTAACACGCTTGGCAAAAGCTTTAACTGGCACATTGGACACCTTTACCAAGTCAAGCACGACCAACTCGAAAGCAGTGGTTGCTGGTACGTTAAACGCTCACTAAAGCGAGAGTACACTCAATTTATTAAGTTAACCGAACAAATAGTTTTTTTAGCAGGTGAATCTTTGCCCGGTGAAAGCTGGCTAAAAGCAAAGACAACCTGGTTAAGTAACATAGAAGACGATAAGCGTCTAGCTAGTCTTAAACAAGGTAACAAGAATATACCTCTAAAAAGTGGCCTTGCTTTCCCTTTATTTGATAGACACGGCAAAGTTGACAAAGTAGTTGAATTCTTTTCACCTTTGAACAAAGAGGAAGATAAGGAGTTAATTCACCTTATTGATACTTTTTCACTCCAAGCAAGCCAAATACTTTATCGGCGCAAGATAGAGGATCAAGTAAAATCCAGCTAGTGCGCCATCCTTTCTGTAAATTCCATTGACTTGCTGAAAATAAGCAGGCGACTCAGTCAGATTAGAAATTCCTTTTAAGGTAAACTTAACCAAAAAAGAGGAATGACAATGAGCTGCTATAAAAATGAGAACTTAATCGAAGAAGCCATACATGTTTTAGCGATGGAGGGGTTTGAAGCTTTACCTAAGCTTGTCTCCAGGTTGATGAATGAGGCTATGTTAATAGAAAGGGAGCGCCATTTAAATGCCAGTCCTTATGAGCGAACTGGCGATAGAAACGGATATGCGAACGGCTTTAAACCAAGGTTAATTAACACAGGTCAAGGTCAGCTTGAGCTACAGATACCGCAGGTTAGAGACTCCAATGAAGCCTTCTATCCATCAGTCTTAGAGCGAGGTGTACGCTCTGATAGAGCACTTAAGCTGGCTGTCGCTGAAATGTATGTGCATGGGGTTTCCACGCGCAAAGTTGAAAAGGTGCTAAAGCAACTCTGTGGAACAGATATTTCAAGCACAGAGGTAAGCCGTTGCGCTAAATTGTTGGATGAAGATTTAAAGAAATGGCGAAATAAGCCGTTAGGAAAGATAAAATATCTTTGGCTAGATGCACGTTATGAGAAGGTGCGCACTAGCGGCACAGTACAAGACTGTGCGGTATTGATAGCCTATGGCTTTGATGAATCAACCGGCAAGAGAACAGTGCTAGGTGTTTCTGTTGCGTTATCAGAGGCTGAGGTACATTGGCGTGATTTTCTTCAGCAGTTGGTTGAGCGAGGTATACATGGTATTGAGTTGATTACTAGCGACGCTCATACTGGCCTAAAAGCCGCTAGAAGAGCTGTGTTCCCCAGTGTTCCTTGGCAACGCTGCCAATTTCATTTGCAGCAAAATGCTCAGGCTCACATACCAAAGCGCTCAATGAAGGAACCAGTAGCTGAGGAGATTACAGCTATATTTAATGCCTCAAACATTCATGAGTCGGAAAGACTATTGGCTATGGCGGTAGATAAATATCAGCAAACAGCACCAGAGCTTTCTTCTTGGTTGGAAGTGAATATACCGGAGGGCTTAGTAGTGATGAACTTTGACAGGCCGCATCAAAAAAGATTAAGAACCAGTAACATAGCTGAGCGCGTAAACAGAGAGGTAAAAAGAAGGACGCATACAGTTGGAATTTTCCCTAATACTGAATCGTGCCTAAGGCTCGTATCAGCTGTTTTAGCGGAAATTGATGACCAGTGGAGCGGATCACCTAGATACTTAAGTTGAAGTGAATAATAAGGCTTCATAGGGTTTTAGGATAGATCATTCTTGTTCTTATTAACGAGATATAATTGCTATTACCTAAAAGTTAATAATTTATTTTGAGAGGAGAAAAATTTGAGGTATAAATAATTTTTTAGATTGATTAGCATAATTAATTTAAGATATTATGCGATGAGACAGGTACAATAGAGTGCCATTTAGAATTTTAAAGGTTTTTCTAAGTACTGAAGTTGGTTTTTACAGACAAAATAACGCTCTATCAAAATCCAGCGAAGCACATAAGGACCTAATATTACGCTCCGCAGGTGAAGGTATCTATGGCATGGATAAAAATGGCTTAACTACCTTTATAAACCCAGCTGCGTTAACCATGTTGGGCTACAGAGAGGATGAGTTAATTGGCAAGGCTATTCTACCAATCATTCATCCTCACAAAGCTGATTACACAGCCGACCCAACCCAAGAGCCACCTATTTACAGTAGCTTAAAAGAAGGTAAAGCCTATCGGATCAGTAATGAAAAACTCAAACGCAAAGATGGCTCCACCTTCCCTGTTGAATACACTAGCACACCTATTCGTTATAACGGCCAACTTTGCGGTGCAGTAGTCATCTTTTCAGATATTTCTTTAGCAAAACAACAAGCTGCTACTATTCAGCTTGATAATTTATTAATGGATAGATTAGTAAGAATTCAAGATGATTATATTAACGGCAAAGATCCTCAAGCACTTTATAACGATATACTCAATACCTTAATCAATCTAACTCAAAGCAGCTATGGCTTTATAGGCAACTTCCAAAACCACAATGATCCAACACTAGTAATTCTTGCCATTACCAACACCCAATGGAAAAAAACAAAAGCAACTCGCTGCCAAAGGGATCTACCCAAAGAAGCAACAATAAAAGAGCTTGATAGCAACATCCAAAAAACGCTACGCCGAGCAAGCCTAACTATTAACGGGTGCTGCCTCTATATAATGTAGGCTATATTGCTGCTGGCACGCCAAAATCATTGACCTTCTCCCAAAACTGATCCCATCTGCCTTTAGTCTTTACTAGTGTTCTCAAGCATAAAACGATTTTCATTCCCTTGTCTTTCCAGCGCATTCCTGATCCCCCTAATCTTTGTTTAACAATTGTTTTACATGCTGCTTCAGTGACGCCAGAGCCAATTGGTGCATTCTGCTTAATCAAATTATGATACGACATTCGCTTTTCTTTAATATTATTTTCAAAATACGTAATTGTTCCTTCTAGCTTTTCTCTAAGCGATTTATTCAGTTTTTTATTTAGATGCTCTTTAAGCTCAGCAAGTATTCTACCTGCCGCACCTTTCTTGTGCTTTAAGTCATGACATCTCTCTTCGAGCCAAACATCACGCTCATCTCTTTCAGATTTTTTGGTAAATACTGCCTTTGATGCTTCGCCGAGATATTCAGTTGCATGCCAAAAATCTAAAATTTGCGTATCAGTATGTTTTTTTAGAAATGGCCAATTATTTTTTGCTCCATCAGCAACGCCAATTGTTTTAGCATCAGGGTAATATTTCTTTTTCAGCTTTATTTCCTTTTCAAGCCTATTAAAGAATTCATCTTTTCCATATTCTGGTGATGCTGCAACGTAGGTTGTGTGCAGGCGTGCACCATGCTTATCATACATGGAAATAGTTCCAACCATGCTCTCTCTATAACCATCATCAACGGTGAGAACATATGCACCATCTAAGCTAATACTTAGCATCTCAATGCCTGCATCAAGCTTTGGCTCTTCATATTCCCACTCAGCCTCTTTGGCTTGTGCAATACCGCCAACAAAATCAGTTGCCCGTTGCAAGTATGAATGTGAGATTTTACGGTTATGATTGACCTTGAGATCATCAATAACACTAGGAGCAGGTAAGTTTGAGTATTTATGTGAGATTATTTTTGCAAATCGCGGTGTTGATCCTTGGATAATTCTAGCCTTATCTTCTAAAGGACAAAAGATCTTCCCGCCTTTAGAGGTTTGATAAACATAACGCTTAACTCGAGCAACTCCATAAGGCGTTTGGTAATTTGCTTCATCTCTACTTCGTGCTGTTAGCTTTATTTTTCCAACATGGATAGGAGAGCCATCTGCATCAAACTTACTTAAAGCTTTTTCAGTGGCTAATGTTCCAACCTCATTAAGGCCGTCAAGAATTGCATCCTCACATTCAAGCATGGATCCTTTTAGTGGAAGCTTGAGCTCAATAGTTAATTCATTATTTTCATCAGAGAGAATTCTAGCTAACATCCAAACACCATCCGTAATCAAGTTAAAGTGTATATTATGCTATATTTTCTACATTATATAAAGGCAGCACCCCTATTAACAATTCTCCAGAGCCAAACACCTTTAAAACATTTGACGACTGCATTTCAACAAAAATTAAAAATTACTTAGGCATACCTATCCATGGTAAAAATGGTTTAACTGGCATAGTGGCATTAGCTAACTGTCAAAATGGTTATGATGACAGCATCATTAAAACTATTTCACCTATCATTAATTCACTAGCATCAATTACTGACGCAAACACTGTATCAACCCGATTAAAGAAGATGGCGCATCATGATTCTCTAACTGGCCTACATAACCGAGCCTATTTTGATGAACAACTTAACCAACATTTTTTACAGGCAAGAAAAACCAGCGAGTTCTTTGCTTTACTTTCTATTGACCTTGACGGGTTCAAAGAGGTCAATGATAGCTACGGCCACCAAGTTGGCGACAAATTATTAAAAATAGTTGCTGAACGAATAAAATCAGTTTCACTAAACAATGAACTTATTGCTCGAGTTGGCGGAGATGAGTTTTCTATCCTTTGCACTCATGTTAACTCAGCTCACCAAGTTGGCTATTATGCCAATCGTTTAATCAAAGCACTTTCAGAGTTTTACAAAATAAACTCCTACCGGCTTATCATTAGCGCCAGCATAGGTATAAGCTGCTTCCCATTAGCCGCCAAAGGCAAAGAAAAACTTATAAAAGCTGTCGATATCGCACTATACCGCGCCAAAAATAACGGTAAAAATCAATACCAGTTTTATCAAGAAAAACTGCAAGCAGAGCATGAGCGCAAACTAAAAATTGAGACTGACGTTTTTTTCGCTGCTAAACGCGAACAGTTTTACTTAGCCTATCAACCTCAATTTGATCTTTTTAGTAAAGAACTAATAGGCCTAGAAGCTCTTATTCGTTGGCAGCACCCTTCTCTTGGTAGCATTTTTCCGCATGAATTTATTCCGCTGTTAGAAAACAGTAAAAAAATTCATGAGTTTGGACTATGGGTTATTGAAAAAGCCTTACTGGATATAAAACAAATTGATTATCACTTAAAAAACAGCTCTATAAAAGTTGCTATCAATATAGCTTCACGACAAATACAACCAAGGTTCATCAATCAAGTAAAAGCGTTGCTTACCGAGCATAAAATCAATGCGAAACGTATTGAATTTGAGCTAACAGAAACCAGCTTAATCAATAATATGGAAATTGCTCCCATCCTAGCTAAGTTACGCAAACTGGGTATTAGCATTGCTATTGATGACTTTGGTACCGGCTATTCTTCATTAACCCGATTGAAAGATATTCCTGCTGACATTTTAAAGATTGATCGCTCATTTGTTTTAAACGCAATTAAAAGCCAAGAATCAAAGTACATTATTGAAAACACTATTGACCTTGCCCATAAACTCAACCTACAAACCATTGCTGAGGGCGTTGAAACACAAGCACAAATTGACTTGCTAACCAGTCTAGACTGCCACCTGGGACAGGGCTACTACTTTGCCAAACCGCTACCACTTAAAAACCTTATTGATTGGCTCAAAACACCAAGCTACTAGGCAATTGAAAAGTAAAAACTCTTAGCTAGGAAAAAACATCGTTACTATCAATCCGTGTGGCTTAGCATTCTCAAATGTTAACTGTCCATGATGTGCAGCCAGGATTGTCTTGACAATCGCTAAACCCAATCCTGAACCGCCTGTAGTAGATGAACGATGGCTATCAACCCGATAAAACTTATCAGTTAAATAGCTAAGCTTGGCTTGCGGTACACCTGGCCCAGTATCACTAATAACAACTTTGGCACCACTTTTTAGCGAACTAATCGTTATAACCACCTCCCCACCTTTATCAGTATACTTAATCGCATTAGTCAGTATATTAGTCAAAGCATTACGCAGTAGCGTTGGATCAGCAAAAATTTCTCCTTGTCCTACAATTTTTACATTAACTCCTCTTTTATCTGCCAAGGCTTGATGAAAATCAACTACCAAGGCCACTTCAGACAAGCAATCTAAAAGCTCAGTAGCAACGTTTCCCTTTCGCTCATCGTAACGAGCTAAAAAAAGCAGCCGATCAATGATGCTCGCTAATCGTTGATACTCTTCCATTGAAGAAACCAAAACATCTTGCTTTACCTCCTTGCTTAAATGACCTGAAAGCAACAATTCTGTCTCAACCATTAAATTATTAATCGGCGTTCGAAGCTCATGGGCAATATTGGCTGAAAAAGCTTTAAGCTTATCAAAATCTTTTTCAATACGAACGAGCAAGCGATTAAATGCATCCACAATAGGAAGCAACTCCAAAACCACCGTCTCAGTAGGCAAATGTTTATTTAGATTCTCACTATCCAATGACTGAATTGCATTTTTCACCTTCTGAAATGGACGCAAGCCATAATAAACCAATAATAGAA
Organism: Gammaproteobacteria bacterium; assembly: GCA_965196985.1. GTDB lineage: Bacteria > Pseudomonadota > Gammaproteobacteria > UBA12402 > UBA12402 > 2-12-FULL-35-23. The sequence continues at coordinate 52,164 of CBDALO010000204.1, forward strand.
TCACTAACAACATAACAATCAAAGCGACCGAACTAATAATCAACGTATTAGTAATTAGCCGAGCTAACATATTGCGATTATGGGTCACGTTATAGGCAACCTGAATCAAATAAGGCTGCCCTTTTTTATCAATAAAACGCTTAGTAATTAACGCATAGAGCCTGCCGCGCTTTACTTTTGCCAGGCGAACATTATCAGGGTAGTTTTGAGCAGAAGGCATTACCTGAGGAGCCAAATAGTAATCAAATCTATCTGTTTGCACAACGACATGCTGCTTGCTATCGGTTAGACGCACCATAAACTTGTAACCATTACTTCTAGGCTCCAAAACAATCTCTTGTTTTAATGCTACACCCTCCGGAGAATAACGATTAAGCAAACAAGTCAGGCCGGCTTCGCCGGCAACTTTCTAAGCCTCTAAGAGTTTAGTCTTTACAAAGCCACGAGTATTATTAAGTCTCAAACTAGTCAAACCTGCCCATGGAATAATAACGAATAAAAATAACACACCTGCTATAGAAATTGCTTCAGGTAGCTGAGCAATAACTCACCTACTATACGCGCTTCTCATTTTACTCTATGAATAATGAAACGCTTTAGTATCAAACAAATCTTGGTAACCAATCAGAACTGGTGGAACTTTCACACCAAGTACAAAGATAAAATCAGAGAAGCTATTGTCATTGGCATTGTTAAGCTGCTTAGCTGCAAACATCCTATGCGTGGCCATAAAGAGTATCATTGCAGTAATCCAAACTGTTCACACGTCAAATACATCCGCCATACCTGCAAAGCTAAAAGCTGTTCATCGTGTGGTAAAAAAGCCACAGAAGTATGGATACAACAACAGATGGCAATCTTACCCAACACTACATGGCAACACATCACATTCACCATGCCCTCTACTCTTTGGGACTGCTTTTGGACAAACAGAGAGCTTCTTAATTTACTCCCACCATTAGCAGCAAAGGTGTTACTCAAGCTTGCTAAAAACAAGAGGGTTAAACCCGGTGTATTTATCGCGCTTCACACCTTTGGCAGAGATCTAAAGCGCAATGTGCATCTTCATGCGTCAATCACTCTGGGTGGTATCAACAAAGAGTTAACACAATGGAAAAGCCTCTACTTCCATCAACCTACACTAATGTCCATGTGGCGTTATGAGGTCATTAACCTTTTTAGAAACCACCACCAGGACAAAGGGCTTATTCTGCCAAATCAGTTAGCCTCTACACTGAACCACACTTTCAACTTTAATCAACTGCTTGATCAGCTTTACCAAAAACGATGGGTAGTACATTGCGCAAAGCCCTCAAAGAATCACAAACAAAACGTTAAATACTTAGGTCGATACACCAAACGTCCTCCTATTGCTGAGTCAAAAATTAAAAACTTTGATGGGAGCAGCCTCAGTTTTAATTATCTTGATCACGTCTCTAAAACCTACAAGCAATTTAAATTAACCGCGGAAGAGTTTATTGCTCGATTTATTCAACACATTCCTGATGTTGGCTTTCGTATGGTGCGTTATTATGGGTTTCTTGCTAACCGGGTGCGAGGTGAGATGCTACCCAAAGTCAGACTCCTATTGGGTGAAACTGATCCAAACACACCCCAGGTCAATTACCGCACCTTAATGCAAAATAATTTTAACATTGACCCCTATGAATGTGTTCTATGCGGTAGCCAAATGTTTTTAGCTAACTGCTGGTATAGACAACCTAACCGTTACAAATTGCTATCAAAGCATCGTGAACTCGCCTTACTGAAAAAAATCTAATAACTTCCTAGGGGGGGTAGTCCGTCCAAAACAACAAATAACAGCTAGTTTTGGCTATTGTTTGTCATAACTAACCCTGCCCCACCACTAAATCGATTTTATAAAAAATACCTGTGCTAAAATTACTCATTTTAATTGGTGGTATTTTTACCAATTGACACATTGAAATTCCTTAATATCTAGTAAGCGCATTGACTTCATTAGTAAGAAACTTCTGAGTACTTAAATGAAAATTTTCTTTTAACAAATAAAGGAAGGCTGCGCTAATAGCAAACTGAGCGACCAAAAAACTAAAAGCAATTTAAACAAATAATCGAAAGGCTAGTGATCTACTATTAAAAAACTTCATCACGCTTCACTCTCATTGAAAACGTAACCCACTCCTCGTACAGTATGAATTAAACGTGGCTGACCAAGCTTGTCTCGCAAACGCTTTACTGCCACATCAACTAAATTAGTATCACTATCAAAATTAATATCCCAAACCTGCTCAGCAATAACCAACCTTGACAGCACCTGCCCCTTTCGCCTAACAAACAACACCAGCAAAGCAAACTCCCGTGGCGTTAACTCAATAATCTGATCGACTCGCTTTACCTTATGCTTTAATAAATCAATCTCTAGATCAGCAACGAACAAACAATCTTCTTGTTGTTGCTTCCCGCGACGCAACAAAGCATAAACCCTTGCTAAAAGCTCCGAGAAAGCAAAAGGCTTCACTAAATAATCATCCGCCCCCATATTTAGCCCTTTCACTCGATCATCCACCTCATCGCGCGCAGTTAATAGGATAATAGGCGTAGTCTTGTCTTTTTTTCTAATTCTACTTAACACCTCCCAACCATTAATCTTAGGCAGCATAATATCTAGAATAATTACTTCATAGCTTTGTTCTTCAGAGTAAAAACCGCATCAACGCCATTATCCGCGTGATCAACAACAAAGCCATTTTGCTTAAAACCAAGCTTTAAATAATCTGCTGCTTTTGTTTCGTCTTCAACTAAAAGTAATTTCATTTTCTTAGGCCTGAGCCATCACTTCACACATTTGGTCCTGTAAAGAGCGCGCCGCATCTATTTTCCCAACAAAATTATTCATCATAATAGAAAAAATTAATCTCTTGTGGTCAGCTGTCGTCAAATAACCAGAAAGTGCTGAAACACCTGTCATAGAACCTGTTTTCGCTTGTACACGACCCCGCATCTGTTCTGAACGCATACGCCACTCTAAAGTGCCATCTTCACCTGAAATTGGCAGCGCATCAACTAAGATCCTTTTTAGTTTTTTATTGTGGTATATAGCATAAAGCAACTTCACTACTTGTTGTGGCTGCAACAAGTCATAACGTGATTGACCGGAGCCATCTCGCAATACAGCCTGATCAAAATCAATATCAGCAAGCTGGCTATCTTCTGCCTCTAGTGCATTCACACCAGACTGAAAAGTACCGTGGCCACTTCGATAATACCCCATCGTTTTTGTCAAACTCTCGGCATAAACATTATCAGAGTCCTTTAACATCTTATGTAACAAACCAGGCAAACGCACTGAGTCATGACTAGCCAGCACTTTTACACCCTTAGCCCAATAACCCGTCATTACCTTACCACTAAATTTAACTCCTTGTTTAGCAAGGTCACTTTGTATTACTCGACTTACATACAAGGCTGGATTAGTGATAGCAATGGTTTGCCACCCAGCCACACCCGTAGGCCAACAACCACTTAAATGCATCACGTTAGCATCGCTAACTCGTATTAATAGAGAGCACTGATGCATTGCTTGTTGATAGGTCACAGTTTTCACATCAGTCCGCAGCGTCATAAACCGAGCCAATGGCCCACGGCTAAAACGAACTGGCTTACCCAATGTTTTACTTGGCTCAAAGTTCACTGCAACTTGGTTCTGATTTAAAATAATTGTGGTAATTGGGGCTGAAAAAGCCCAGTAAAGGCTATCATAAGTCCAACCCGGCGCATAATTGGGCCCTTGATAACGTTTATTTACCAAGATGATATTACCCCTAATCTGCTTTATCCCTACGTGACGAACAGATTCAAGTAATTTTGCCAAGTCCTGGTCAGTTAAAGAAGGATCACCTGTAAATTCAACAGTTAAGTTCCCTTTGAGCACACCTTTTTTTAACTGCTGGGGGTTAAAACCTATCCGAGTAATAAAATGAAAAGCCTTGCCCAGGTAAGCCAAAGCAGCAGTTGCACTAAAAAGCTTTACTATGCTTGCCGGTGTAAAAGCTCGATATTGGTTATGCTCAAAAAGTACTTTTCCAGTTTTAGCATCCATAACCATCACACCAACTTGTGCTTCAGGTAAGTTATGCCTAATTAGATCTCGCAACTGCTGCTGCCAAGCAAGTTGCCCCTGTGCAATCATAGATAAAACGATGAAAAAGCAACCTACGATAAATCTACCCAACCAGCCCCTATTCTTCATAACAGAATCCTTCACCCATAAAGTGCTCATCAGAATATCGATTGCCTTGACTTTTGTCAGCAAAAAAACAAGTGCATTTTATATCCAGCTAGGCTATTATGCCGGCTTTTGCGCTACTCGCACAAAATAAGACATACTCTATAAGCATGACAAGCAAAGCAAAACCACCAGCTAAATGCCGCATTATCCCTCGCCCAGAGCATAATATTTCCCGGCAACTTATTGATCCTAATGCGCTCAAGGTGCTTTATCGTCTAAAATCATGTGGTTTTGAAGCTTATTTAGTCGGGGGTTGCGTACGCGATTTACTACTGGGTTATCATCCAAAAGACTTTGATATTGCAACTGATGCAAAACCTGAAGAGGTTAAACAAATTTTTCGCAACTGCCGTCTTATTGGTCGTCGCTTTCGCCTAGCTCATATTTTGTTTGGCAATCGTACCGTTGTTGAAGTTGCTACTTTTCGCGCCCATCACCAGGACGCCCCTGAAGCTATTGCCTCAGTACAACACGGCATGATCGTTCGCGATAACGTTTATGGTACTATTGAGGAAGACGCTATCCGCCGCGACTTTACGATTAATGCGTTATATTACAACATCAAAGATTTTTCTATTCTGGACTTTACTCAAGGTGTAGAGGATCTGCATAATGGCAAATTGCGCATTATCGGCAACGCTGAACAACGTTACCAAGAAGACCCTGTTCGCATGATTCGTGCTGTGCGTATTGCTGCTAAGCTTGATTTGATGATCACCCCTGAAACAGCCGCACCAATTACCACGCTACGAGAATTACTTTATAAAGTATCACCCTCTCGACTTTTTGACGAAACCATTAAGCTTTTTCATACCCGTCATGCTGCTGCAGCTTTTCCATTACTAAGAAAGCACTCACTTTTTGTCACGCTGTTTCCTCAAACCGAAAAAGCACTAAGCTCAAATCTTGGAAGACCTTACCAACATCTACTCGAAACTGCTTTTGCGCAAACCGATGAGCGCTTAAACATTGGCAAGCACGTTTCCCCTGCTTTTCTTTATGCCTTAATACTTTGGCCAGCACTTGAGCAAGAAATCCTTCAAGGTGAAGAGACTTTAGCATTGGGCTTACGCATCATGAAAGCAACTCGCACTGTTATCAAAAGCCAAACTAAAATTACCGCAATTCCTAAACGGCTACAGCAGTTTATTTTTGATATTTGGTACTTACAATATCGCCTACTACAACCCAATGTTAGAAGCACCAAACGCTGTCTCAATAGCCCTCGCTTTCGCGCTGGCTATGATTTACTCGTACTACGCTCACAGGTTGATGAAAAACTTATTCCAACAGCCAATTGGTGGACTAACTATCAAGAAGCTAACGAAGAGCAACAGCTTGAGTTAATTGCTCAAAGAGCTAACTAAGACTTGCACTTTCCTAAAGGGAAACGTACGATATTTCCCACACTAAACAAGGAATGATAACGAATGAGCGATAGCACTAACTCACGACGTTTACTTATTTCAGCTACTTGTATTGGTAGCGTCTTAGAAATGTACGATTTTGTAATTTATGCTGCTCTAGCTACTGTCTTAGCTAAGCTATTTTATCCAAGTGGTGACCCAAGCTTAGCACTACTAGCTACCTTTGGTACCTTTGCCGTTGGTTATTTTTCTCGCCCCCTCAGTGGCATTCTATTTAGTCACTTTAGTGATCGGCGTGGTCGACGTGCTGGCCTTGTGTTAACTGTTCTGTCTATGGGAATTCCTGTTTTTCTAATTGGCCTATTACCAAGCTACGCAACTATCGGTTACGCTGCACCAATACTTTTGTTGCTTTGTCGAGTTTTACAAGGCCTATCTGTTGGCGGCGAGTTTCCAAGCGCGACAGCCTTTCTAGTAGAGCATGCCCCTACTGAAAAACGAGGCATTTTCTCAAGCTGGGTTTTTTTCGGAATTAACCTTGGTATTGCCTTGGCTACCTTTGTCGCTTTCTTGGTAACTTTCTTATTTTCTCACCAGCAGCTACAAAGCTGGGCTTGGCGTATTCCTTTCCTAGCTGGTGGAATATTAGTTGTTATCAGTTACTATATTCGCAGACGCTTACATGAAACTCCCCTATTCCAAGAAATAGAAAAAACTCGCTCTAAAGCCAAACTTCCTTTGGTTGCCGTATTCAAACGCAACCCTTTTAATGTATTCGTTGGGTTTGGCATCGTCGTTATTATGGCTGCCTCTATTGGTACAACCTTTTTATTTATGCCTGCTTATTTGCATCATTACTTAGGCCTTCAATTAACAAGCGCTTTATTACTTAATACCATTAACGTTATTATTTTTAGCTGCTTCATCCCTGCAACCGCACTTCTATCTGACCGCTTTGGCCGTAAGCCAGTTTTACTAATAGGTGCTGGGCTTTTTATTCTGTTTGCTTACCCAAGCTTTATGCTAATACTACATAAAGAACCCGTGGCTATTTTGATTGGTCTAATTTATTTGGGAATCTTTAGTGCTTTTATTGTTGGGCCAATCTCATCCACACTAGCCGAACCGTTTGAAACCTCTTACCGCACCACAGGTATTGCCACTGCCTATAACTTCAGCTTTGGCATCGTCGGTGGCTTAACGCCTTTCTTATTAACTTACTTTTTAGAAAAAACCTCTAGCAACTTAGTACCTGCTGTCTACATGATGATTGCAGCGATTATCAGCTTACCTTTTATGTTGCTGATAAAAAGATATAACCATTCCAAACTATAAGTCCATCGCTTGCGCTATCACCGACTGGGTTTGTGGTTCAAACCCAGTCCATAGTTTAAAAGCCAAAGCTGCCTGCTCAACCACCATACCCATTCCATCAACGCAAAACGCTGCATTTTTTTGTTTTGCCCATTGCAAAAAGGGCGATGGATCTTTGGGAAATTTAAGATCATAGCAAAGACTCTGTGCACTTAAGGTTAAACTCTCTGGTAATAATGTTGGCACCGCCATAAAACTAGTTGTATCAATAATCACATCAAACTGCTTACCAGCTAACTGCTGATAATTAATTGCCTGCACATCATTCTTGGCTTTCTCTACTCCATTAACGATTTGTTGCGCTTTGGCCAAGGTACGATTTACCAAATAAATACACATTGGCCTCTCATTGAGAATAGGATATAAAATACCTCTTGCTGCTCCACCCGCCCCTAGAATTACTACTTTTTTATTTTTTAATGAATAGTTTAAATTTAATATAACGTCTCTAATAAACCCTAAACCATCCGTGTTATAGCCTTTAATAACTCCCTCATCTTCAAATACAAAAGTATTAACCGCACCTGCGTACTTCGCTTCATTGGATAATGGGGCTGCCAAAGCAAAAGCCTGCTCTTTAAAAGGAACTGTGATATTACACCCTGCGAAACCCTGCTGTTGTAGTTCTAATATCACACTTTCAAATTGCTCAAGCGCAACTAAGCGCTTAGTGTAATTCACACTTAACCCAGCTTGTTGGGCAAACTGCTGATGAATCCACGGTGAACGACTATGCTCAACTGGATTCCCCAATACACAAAGCTTATATTTTTTTATCAATTTAACCCCTCTCTAAATCACACCCTAGCTAAGCGCTTGAACAACCGTTATCATACCCATTGCTTTAATGGATTAACAACTATGCTACATTTGGTTCTAACTACCTTTTTGCTTGCACTAATTTGCCCTCTACTGTGTCAATATCATCGCAAATTCATTGGTTGGGCACTTGCCCTTCTTCCTTTTGCTTTATTTGTACTTTTCATTGCGCAAATACCAGGCATTCTTCATGGTGACACTATTAGCTCCTCTTTACCTTGGCTAGCAACTTTGAAGATTAAACTTAGCTTTTATCTAGATGGCTTGAGCTTATTGTTTTGCTTATTAATTACAGGCATCGGCACACTCATCATTATTTATAGCGGCTTTTATTTAAAAGGGCACCGACAACTTGGCCTTTATTATACTTATTTATTTTTCTTTATGGGTGCAATGCTTGGCACGGTTCTATCTTCCAACTTAATTACCTTGTTTATCTTTTGGGAACTAACTAGCCTCTCTTCCTATCTGCTAATTAGCTTTAACCATCAAAACAAAGGCTCAAGGCGTGCTGCTTTGCAAGGCCTGCTCGTTACAGCAAGTGGCGGTCTACTCATGCTAGTAAGTTTTATTATGATTGGCAGCATTACTCACCACTATGCTCTTACCACCCTATTTAATGAGCATAAAATGCTAACTAGCAGTGCCTACTACCCTGTTTTAGTTATCCTCCTATTAATTGGCGCCTTCACTAAATCAGCCCAATATCCATTCCACTTTTGGCTACCTAACGCCATGCAAGCACCTACTCCAGTCAGTGCCTATCTACACTCTGCCACCATGGTTAAACTTGGGGTTTATTTGGTTGCTCGTATGCTACCTATCCTTGGGCATACTGCACTTTGGACAGCTTTGCTAACAAGCTTTGGCAGCGCAACTATGATTTGTGCAGCCATCTTGGCACTGCGTGTGACTGACTTAAAGTTGCTACTTGCTTATTCAACCGTAATGGCTTTAGGCGCTTTAATGTTTTTACTTGCTTCTGGCAAACCAGAAACAATTGAAGCCGCCATGGTGTTTTTATTAGCCCATGCTTTATATAAAGGCGCTCTCTTCCTAACCGTTGGAAATATTGATCATGCCACTGGGACTCGTGAACTACCGCAACTACATGGGCTTGCTAAATATATGCCTATTACCTTTGCCGCTGTCATATTAAGCGCCATCTCCATGGCCGGCTTACCGCCCGTACTAGGCTTCATTAGTAAAGAAATCATCTACGGCGCCAAGCTAGCTGAACCCAATTTTGCTTGGACACTAACCAGCATCGCCTTCCTTACCAATGTGGTTTTTGTCGTTATCGCACTACTTGTCGTTATTAAACCTTTCTTAACAGCAAAAACAACTATAGCTAACAATACCTTTCAACAAGCTCATGAAGCAGGGTTCGCTTCCTGGCTACCACCTCTCTTATTGGGATGCCTTGGCTTACTCTTTGGACTCTATCCCTCTCTTATTGATAAAAACCTTATTACTCCAGCAACAAGTAGTATTTTACAACAAAGCAATACCGTAACTTTAAACCTATGGCACGGGGTCACCCCTGCCGTACTACTAAGCTCACTAACCTTTTTAGTTGCTGCCGGAATCTACTTTATTTACCCAACTATCAACAGATTTCTTAAAAAAGCCACTTGGCTTAATCGCTTTAGCCCTGAAAACTGTTATCAAATTAGCTTACGACTATTCAACTCTATTGCCGCTAACATAACCCATATTATTCAACCTGGCTTACTACGTATCTACACAGCTGTTACTTTTATTGTTATGGCAGCACTCACATTAGGTACTTTTTATTACTTTAAACATGTTCCTGCAGCACATTGGCTTCCTAATGCACCCTGGTTTGATTGGTTAATTGCCATTGTTATGGCTATCGCAGCTATTGCCACCTTGGTTACATCTTCTTATTTAGCTAGCTTAGCCTTTCTTAGTATTATTGGTATTGGTTCAACATTAGTTTTCTTGCTTTACTCAGCTCCGGACGTTGCAATGACCCAGCTTCTCGTCGACGTTCTAACTATTGTTATAGTAGTATTAGCTTTGTATAGACTACAGTCACTCCCTTCTTATGAAAAACTTCGTCGCCGTGCTTTCTTCTTTAACCTAATTATTTCACTAGCAGTTGGCATTGCAGTTACTTTAATTTTATTATCAATTATCAGTATACCGCTTAACCTCTATGTCAATAATTACTTTGCTGCTCATAGCCTCCCTATGGCACATGGTCGAAATATAGTTAATGTTATTCTAGTAGATTTCCGATCCTTTGATACTTTAGGTGAGGTTATCGTTGTTGCTATCGCAGGCTTAGGTGTCTACGGATTGCTTAAATTCAACAGTGAAAAAAAGGGACCTCAATGAACTCCTTAGTCCTTAGAACTGCAACTAAATTTTTATTAGCACTAATGCTGCTATTTTCTATTTTTATTTTATTTAGAGGTCATAATAAACCTGGTGGTGGATTTATTGCTGGGCTAATCACTGCGAGCGCTTTTGCTTTATATCTAATGGCACATGGACCAATTGCCTCAAGAAAATTAGTTCTCATTGACTTACATTACTGTATTGCCATTGGTGTTAGCACCGTACTCTTAAGTGGCTTGCTTTCCTTGTTAGAAAAAAAACCTTTCCTAACAGGACTGTGGCACTCCCTTAAATTAGCCAACCTTAAAATAAGTATAGGGACACCTATTTTGTTTGATATTGGTGTATACATTACCGTCGTATCAGCAATTACAATGATATTATTTGCGCTTGAGGAAAAATAAATGGAAGTGCTACTATGCTGGTTAGTTGGATTACTTTTTACCGTCAGTGTTTACCTGCTATTAAATAAAAATCTCATTCGTGTCTTGTTTGGAATTATTTTAATTAGCAGTAGCATTAACTTGCTTATCTTTATCGTCGGTCGCTTAACTTTCAACGCACCAGCATTTATTGCTAATAAAGTCACTTATGCAGCTATTGCCAACGCGCTACCCCAAGCGCTAATTTTGACCGCACTTGTAATCGGCTTTGGTGTAGCTACTTATGCACTCATTCTCATCACTCGCACCTGGCAAGAGTTAGGCACCATGAATTCCAATAGAATGCAACTCACTGAAACAAAGCCCTCACTTAATGAGGTAGAGTCATGAACTGGATCATTGTTCTACCCATCATTATTCCACTAATTATTGCGGCCTTTGTCTTTACTGCTTGGCACTATAGCTATCTACAACGACTTTTTACATTAATTGGCAGCTTCATCAACTTCCTCGTTGCAATTATATTATTAGTAGCAGTATCCCATCATGGCTACTTAGTCATGCAGGTAGGCAGCTGGCCAGCACCCTTTGGCATTACTTTGGTCGCCGACCTTTTTAGTGCACTAATGGTACTAACAGCTAGCTTTATCGGCTTTTGTGTGGTTATTTTTTCTTGGGTTGATATTAAAAAAACAGCCATTCGAAAAGGCTTTTATCCCGCCTACTGTATTTTATTAGCAGGGTTATCTGGTGCTTTTTTAACTGGAGACCTATTTAACCTTTATGTTTGGTTTGAAATTATTCTTATTGCTTCTTTTGTACTGCTTTCGCTAACCGATGGTCACTTACGACTAGAAGGCGGCGTTAAATATGCTGTATTAAACCTTATCGCCACTTTACTATTGCTAACTTCAATTGCCTTTTTATACGGAATTACAGGCACATTAAATCTTGCCAGCCTCTCAGAACACCTTGCCCACTCAGACAAAATTGGCCTTATTACAACAATTGCTGTTTTATTTATTATTTCTTTTGGTATCAAAGCTGCTCTTTTTCCCCTATTTTTCTGGCTGCCAGCTTCATACCATACAACATCCTACTCCGCTTCAGCCATTTTCTCAGGCGTATTAAGCAAAGTAGGTGTCTATGCTCTAATTCGAGTTTTTACTTTACTTTTCCTACAGAACTTCCATTACATCCATACTTTATTATTATTAATTGTCAATCTCACTTTACTCGCCGGCATTATTGGTGCCATTGCACAAATTGAACTACGACGAATTTTATCTTTTACGCTAATTAGTCATATCGGCTTTATGGTTGTAGGGCTGGCAATACTTACTCCCTTAGCACTAGCCGGCTCAATCTTTTATATTATCCAACATATGCTAATTAAAACTACCCTATTTTTATCAAGTGGCTTTGTACGCTATCACTCCAAACACACAGACATTATTCGTGCTGGTGGCTATTATGCACACTACCCTTTCTTTTCATTGTTATTTTTTATCGCAGCGTTTTCATTAGCAGGTATGCCACCACTATCGGGCTTTTGGGCAAAGCTCGCATTAATAAAGGCAAGCTTTGATAGTTCTCATTACATCACTGTGGTCATATTAGTCATTGTAAGTTTCCTAACACTCTTTGTTGTGGCAAGGGTTTGGCAAAACCTTTTCCTAAAACCCGCTGATAAGGACGAATCAACCATTGTTTTAAACAAGCTCGATACAATAAAAATTCTTCTTCCTATTTGTTTCCTTACACTTATTATTTTATTAATAGGCCTATTTCCATCCACTTTATTCAATCTAGCTAATCAAGCTTCGGCCCAATTGCTCCATCCGCAACGCTATATTCATGCTGTTTTAGGGGGGATTAAATCATGATGCTATTCTTATTAAATATTGTCTTAGCATTCCTTTGGGCAGCGTTAACTGCTGACTTTCGCGCTGAAAATATTGCTATAGGCTTTATCTTTTCATTTGGAATTTTGGCACTAACCTCAAAAGTCTGGGGAAGCAAACCTTATGCCAAAAAATCCTGGCTTCTTATTAAATTTATCGCCTTTATCTTTTGGGAAATTTTAGTTTCCAATTTTCGCGTAGCTTCTGATGTACTGCGTTTACAACTTAAAAATAGGCCAGGAGTAATAGCCATACCCCTTGATGCAAAAACTGATATCGAGATTACCTTAATTGCTAATTTAATTTCGCTAACACCAGGCACGCTAACCCTTGATGTTTCAACTGATAAATCGCTACTATTTATCCACACAATGTTTACTGATGACATTCAGGGACAACGCGATGCTCTAAAAGCTGATATTGAAAAACGAATCTTGAGGATCTGCGAATGAGTGAATTTCTTCATGCCTGCGTGGTTATTAGCCTTATCTTATTATCACTATCAACCCTAGCTGTCTTTATCCGCCTATTAATAGGACCTAGCCTACCTGATAGAGTTGCTTCAATTGATGTTATTGCCATGCTGGTTATTTGCTTTATCGCCATCTTTTCTTTAACCACACATCATTCAATTTACTTAGACATCGTTATTGCACTGGCACTTATCTCCTTTGTAGGAACTGTCGCTTTTGCTCAATTCATTGAGTTTCAACTCAGCCATGATAAGGACGAGAAATGATTGATTTTATTTGTGGGGTGCTAATTTTAGTTGGAGCTTTGTTTAGTTTTGTGGCAGGGCTTGGCATGTTGCGAATGCCAGATCTACTTATGCGTATGCATGCTGGCACTAAAGCTGGAACACTTGGCGTTGGTCTAATATTAATTGCCGATGCAGTTAACTTTGGCACCATTAGTGCAATCACCAAAGCTATTATTGCTATCCTATTTCTATTTATCACTATTCCAATTGGCGCACATATGCTTGGTCGCGCAGCTTATTTTATTAAAATTCCATTATGGAAAAAAACCGTTATTGATGAGCTACGTAATCATTATGATCAAGAGACTCACGAATTAAATTAAAATAACCGTTTGCCTCTCTGGATTCTTAATCTTCCGAATTGCGATTTATGTCACCCATGTTTCACTTTTCAAGGTATTAAAACCTCGTGCCTTAGCCCCCTCGAATAACCCTCTGTAACGTCCCACAATAATTTAGAGAAACCATCTCAACCTATTTTGCGTGAGATGGTGTCAAATAGTTAACCTTTTAGCTCATGAATTGCCTGATTAATGACATCATCCGGTATATGGTTTAAATTCATATTAGCGGCGATTAGCAACGCATGTCGCATGAGCCTATCAACATAACGTTTTGTGGCCATGTGTACTGCACGAATACCTGTTTCAGTGAATAAGCTGCTGCTCATTCCTGCCTTCTCAAAAGCAGCGTGAATAATGCTCTCAAAATCCCTGCTATCTTCAATTGCATGCCACCTAATAAAGCACTGAATTCTAGAGTTGATAGGTTCATAGGCTGGTCTCTGCAATGTTGCTAGAAGTGATGGGAGTCCACATAAGATAATCGTCATGACGTCTTTGCTGTCAAAACTGAAATTAAGAGACCTTCTGCGTAACTAAGGGCAGTTCTAGAAACTAGCTAAAATTTGCTTATAATTGCCTGATTAATAATCATTCATGGAAAGGCATATGCTATTAAGCTATCAGCAACTCAGTAACCGCCCGCGTATTTTTAAAAAGTTAACTGGTTTGACCCTTGATGATTTTGAAACGATACACCAACAAGTGAAGTCATCACTTGATGATGAGTTTAGTAAGCTGGGAAGGCGCCCGAAACTCACCACGCACCATGATCGCCTTTTGCTTCTCATGATGTACTATCGCACTTATGTAACACATGAATTCTTAGGTTACTTTGTTGGTTTGGATGACAGTAATGTCTGCCGCTTATTTAAACGCTTAGAACCCTTAGTGGCCAAGCATATTCACTAGCTAAAATTTGACTTAGAATTGCCTGATTACAGAATCATGCATGGTTTGCGCATATGCTATTAATGGATATAACGGAGCAGCCTCATTCAGCGCCCGCGTATTTTTAAAAAGTTAACTGGTTTGACCACGTAAAGATTATTGATTCTGGTACACCAACAAGAAAAGACATCACTCAAAAGGTGGAGTTTAGCAAGCTGAGTAGGCATCCGGAAAAATAATCAACGTCTCTCAAACAATCGCCTGGGAGGGTCTCATGATATTAAGATCCGACAACGTATGCAGCCCACTGCCACCATTCTTAGAAAACTTTGCTGATCTAGGATGACCAAGGAATTCAACATACTGACCCCTTGGTTAACTTACGCTCATAAAAACCCTTAAAGGCCAAGCAAATTAACTACTCAACAAAAAGAGGATAACCGTAATCACAGCAAGATGCGGTTTGCGCTATATTAAGGGTTGTAACGGAGCAGCCTATTCAGCGCCCCAAAAAGAAGAAGCCACGTAAAGATTATTATTCTGGTAAAAAGAAAAGACATACTCAAAAGGTGGAGATAGCAATGAGTACATCCGGAAAAATAATCAACGTCTCTCAAACAATGCCTGGGAGGGTTCATGATATTAAGATCCGACAACGTGGCAGCCCACTGCCACCAGCAGAAAAATATGCTGATCTAGGATACCAAGGAATTCAACATACTGACCCCTTGGTTAACTTACCTCATAAAAAGCCCAAAGGCGGCAAATTAACTACTCAACAAAAAGAGGATAACCGTAATCACAGCAAGATCCGTATTAGGGTTGAACATCAATTCTCAAAATTTAAAAAATTCCGCATTCTTGGGGAGGTGTATAGGAATTTTCGCAGAAAACACAATATGAGATTTAATATTATTGCTGGGATTCTCAATCTTCAAGCCGGATTCTAAAACTACAAACGAGCATAAGCTCGCCCAGTATTTAGTTTCGCAGAAGGTCTAATAATGTTTGATTTACCCAATGGATCAAATTTCAAGCCAAAATGTTGAAGATACATCTTACTCATCCTTGTATCTTAAATAACTGTAGAGATATGACAATATTGCTACAATCCCAAGGATGCTTGGGTAGGCGGAAGGTGAAGCCGTGTTCGTCCTTAGGATTTAATCCTGTTGAGGAGATTTAGCTCCCTTCCACCCTCATAAGTTCATGAGATCGAACGGTATCTTAGGCCATTGTGAGCCTGTATTTGCAAGGTTGATCCGAACTATGATTTCCCAAGTTTGTTAGTGTAATAAAATTTAAGAGGCTCTAGCAAATGAAAAAAAATTGTGTTGGTATTGATATTGCAAAATCTGATTTTGTTGCTGCTATCACCACTAGCGGAAAAGATCACGTTAAACATTTTAATAATAATCCTGAGGGCTTTTCTGAGTTATTAGAATGGACGCAATCTTTATCTGATCAGTCACTTCATTTTTGCATGGAATCAACAGGTAAATACGGTAATGCATTGGCTCTTTATTTACATAGTGAGAAGTGTGATGTCAGTATAATTAATCCTGCACGAATAAAGTTTTTTATGAAAGGACAGCTAATACGAAACAAGACCGACAAGGCCGATGCGGTCAGTATTAAGGACTATTCAAATCATTTTACTCCAACGCTATGGCAGCCTTTGCCAGCTAATATAGAGGCTCTAAGAGCTTTGATACAGAGATCTGAAGTATTAACCTCCCAAGTCAGCAATGAACAAAACAGGCTGGAGCTAGCGGAAGAAACAATTATTAGCTCTATACAAAATCATATCGATTATATGGAAAAAGAAATTTTACGACTGCAGGAAGAAATTAGTAAGCTGATCGCGAGTGATGATGATCTGAAGAATAACACAGAGCTGCTTAAAAGCATCCCAGGCATTGGTGATAAAACCGCTCAAACACTAACTGCTTTTTTTAATAATATTGAAAGATTTTCTGGCGCAAAACAATTGGCTGCTCATATTGGTTTAAATCCCAGCCAGTCACAATCAGGCACTTCATTGAATTCATCACGGCTCTCAAAGGTTGGTAGTGCTTGGTTGCGAAAGGCGCTTTACATGCCGGCATTAGTGGCTATAAGGCATAATCCTATTTTGAAGAAATTTTATGAAAAGCTGCTCAAAAAAGGCAAGCCAAAGAAGCTAGCCATTTGTGCTGTTATGAGAAAAATGGTGCATATGATTTATGGCATCCTAAAAACACAGCAGCCATTTTCAGCGGATGCCTAGTAAAAATTTTACAATTTATTGTTGACGTTTATGACGGTATCTCCTCAGTGATATCCAAATCCTCTTTAACTTGGTTATAAACAATCTCAACTAGCGAGGTTTTTCTTGCTGGTTGTTCCGGCATCTGAGGTCTAGCTCGGGTTCTAGAAAGGTTGTTATGTTTGTCCAGCTCTCCCACTGCACCAAGGTATTGATATTCCAATGATTCGACGTGACGGGCGGAGTCACTATGCGGATCAACCACTAAATAAACCTCTTGTTGAGCCAGTTCAAATGGAACTTCAAAGAGTCGATTATTCCAGCTTACCGTGCCATCCTTCCTGACTCGGCGCTTAATGCGATGCAGGAAGTAATCATCTAGCTTATCGGCCAAACAACCTAACGGCTGAATTTTAGTGAGGTCTTGCTGATAGCGTTGTAACGGGGTCATCTTGTCAGGCAGGGCGCTTTGCGAGGCTTGATGATAAACACGCTCAACCCAAGCCCAAAATCGATCATTCAGCGCATTGAAACTATGAATGGAATCCAGGTTGCATTCAGCTAGGAATTGCTCGCGTACTGTTCTATGCCAACGCTCTAGTTTGCCTTTGCTTTGCGGTTCATAGGGCCTGCCGTAAATCAATTGAATTTTCAAACGAGCACAAATGGTTTGCAACGTTTTAGCACGGTAGGCAGGGCCGTTGTCAATGATGAGCTTAACAGGAAGCCCACGTTTGAGTAATGCCTCTTTCAACACATGCTCAATAGTAATGGCACTCTCATCAGTACAAAATTTACTGTGACAGACCAACCTTGAGGCATCATCAAAAATACTCACCAAATAGCTTTTAACTCTTCTTTGGCCATCGTAAATCGTTGGACCATGCATGACATCGCCATACCAAATATCACAAGCTGTGAGCGCCTCAAATGAGCGGCGCTCAATTTGGTTAGAAGGTGTGACTGTTCTTTTAGACAGGCCGTGTTTTACTAATAAGCGGTGAACTGTTGCGTGAGATAATTCACCTCGTGCTACCTTCCCTTGAGTTTCTAAGAGTTTAATCACGGTCGGAATTGATCTTGAAGGGCTTTCCTGTTTAGTGGAAATAATTAACTCTTGTAGCTCTGGATTGATGTGACACTGGCCTTTGTCTCGTCGAGTTTTAGGAACTAATCCATCAATACCCTGCTTTAACCAGGCGTAATACCAATTCTCAATTGTTTTAGCACTGAGGTGAACACGCTTACTACCTGGAATGTTGTAGGTTTGCTGGGACAACCTTTTAATAATGCTCTTGAGCTCACCATGCTCAAAACTATTTCGGCTACATAGCTCACCTAAAACACTTAGGCGAAACAGTGCTGTTGGGTGAATGGGCTTGGTCATTTTGCAATTCCTGTGTGATTTAACTACTTGCAATGAGTTAATCACAACTTGAGTTGAGAATGCTACGCTCAAACTGTGTGGGGTCGTGAGGTTTACAGAAAATATCCATCTCAACTTTTTTTCACGTTAATTAATTATGGGATGCTCACTCCTGTGTTGTTAAGAAAAAGCATGATGCTCGATAAATCATGCTCACCAAGGCAGGCCAACCAAAACGCTTGTGGATCACTATGTCGCCCAAGCTGTAACCACAACGGATGTGCTTTGATATGGAAGGAGTAATCAACGAAGTGGTCAACCAACCAGTGAAACCACCTAGCAACGGTGTGTCGACTAACACCTTGCTCCTGACCTGATGAGCTAATACTTTTCCCAGGAGCACGCTCATTAACACTGCCTGCTGAACTGACCAGCAATACCAACGCTTTGGAGAAAGTATCTCAGGTAGGGTTGAACAAGTACGTTTACATTGATGACAATAAAATCTCAAAACAGGGGTGGGATTTAAAGAGCGTCCTTTACCTGGGTTCCTATCTGGTTTTCGATCATATGATCCATGTGACCATAGTCCACCTGCACCGCAATGGCTGCACTGCTCTGGCCTTAGTAGCTCTGGATTTTTTTTCAGCAGGATCAGGTAATCACTCAGGCTTTTAATCGCTTTTATGATTCTGCGCATGACTAATTTCACTATAGTTTTTATATCAAGTTATTTTACCTTGATAGGTTACTAAAAACCTTGTTTATTATGAGATAAAACTAGCTCAATTCCCCTAAATAAAGATAGACGTAACAACCCGCTAACGGATTGCGAAAACCCAATTGCGTGGTTTGTTCACGGTCGCGTTGGGTTAATTGTGCTAGTACCGCTTGATACCCGTCTTCATGCCAATGCACGACATTAATCACTAACGCAATCACAATCCCCCACCCCATCGCCCGACACGTTGTCCAGCAAAAACCAAAAAAGCCTCTGGCGCGTTGTTTGATTTCAGGCACGTCATTCATTGCACCACCCACCCTTGGTTCACTAAAAACGGCGTGTGCGTGGTTTGCACCACGGCTGAAAAGCCCGTTAAGGACGCAGGCACTAACACTAAACCCGTTTTTGCTTCAAGCGCTTTAATGGCATCAACACGCTCTGCGTGCGTAATGATTCCAATCGCCCGTAATTGCTTTAACCGTTTTGCATTGTCTGTTGCCCATTGCACAGAACGCGCCCCGTCACTTAACACAAAGAAGGCAGGAAAGTGCGCCATGGTTTTAGGGAGTCGATGCGAGCTGACGTGACCGTCAGTAAACTCAGACACCGTCGGAACGAGTAACGGCTTAATGGTAATGTGCGGGTGCTTCAACACGGCGACTTGGGCATGAATAGCAGCTAACGCGCTCGCCTGAGTCGGTAGCGTCCAGTGTGTAAGTGGGGCTGCGACCGTTTCGCCTTGTCGAGCAATGACGGTCAGTGACGCACCCGCGCTCACACACAACCCCACAATGAAAACCCCGAATACTGCACGCATTTAAAAACGTCCCGTGTCGATGACTTCACTGTGTCCACCTCGCACCCGCACTAACACCGGTAGGGGCTGTTTAATCCCAAGCGTTGCAAACTGCCCGTGATCAAAATCCAAGGTGATGCGATGACTGGATACTAATTGAATTGGTAACGCTTGTTCACGCGCCCACTGTTGTACTTGATAACGCGTGGCGTTGCCGACAAAGAAAATGCCTAACTGCACACGTGGCATTCTCGCTACCGCGCTCATGAGATAAGCCATGATCGGTTTAACCGCATCACGAAGATGAACGAATAACAACACATGATCGCCTGCTTGCAAGCTGATTGGCTGGTAGGTGTACGGTGAGAACGGCGTCGTATTAAAAGATCGAATAACCGGTAAATGAAGCTGGGTTTTATACGCGGTAGCGGCTTGTTGATAGGCGGCGTTATAGGCCAAATACTTCGCCAATTGCTCAAACTGCTGGTGCGCATCCCGAGCGGCATACGCACTGCGCTTGGCATCAGTTGGTGCATTCACCCCTAATACTTGCACCGGAGTTAAGTGGTGCCCCGTCCCTTGATAAAAAAAGCCACTGCGATTGCGCATAAGGGCGACGTAGCGTTTTTCTTCTAAGGGACTTAACCCCCAAACTAACGCTTGATGCGTTTGTGCCGGTGTCAGTGTGAGCTTCGTGACCACTTGATCGGCTGTGATGTCATCATGAAAAGGGGCGGGTAAGCGTTGGTGAAAGCGTTGATTAGGATCGGTTTGCCCTGGCTTGACTGTCCATCCGGCATTGTTTGCCAAACTCGTGCCCGCCAGCCCTAGTAAGACCAACGCCACGCACGCGTGTTTGATGAGTGAATTGACTCGATACATTAGGACGCGCTCCTTGACGGTTTAGCGGGGTATTGATCCAGATGAATCGCCACGTAAGACTCGCCTCGCTGAAATTGCGCGGACTGATTGGTGCTATTCGCATTTAACAGCGTCCAGCCTGCTAAGGTATCACCGACATCTAACGGTAAAAGTTGATGGTCATAGCGCAACGTCACCACATTCGATTCCTGGATGTTATCAATCGCGGTGACTTGAAACGGTAAATGATCCGGTGTGAGCTGTTGGTGTGGGTGCTGTTTTGCTGTGAGTAGCGCTACACTTTGTTGTAGGGCTGCCACTTGCTGATGCAATTGGGCCAGCTGACTTTGTTGTTGTTGGTTCGCTTGCTGGCTGGCCGTAATCCCTTGGGACACTTGTTGCTGTACCGCTTGCCAAGGCTGATCACTGGATGAGGATTCATTGCCTTTCACTTGATTGAGCCGTTGCTCAATGCGGGCGAGTTTAAGCTCAATGCCGTTTAACGTCTGCCCCACGGCTGGTGGCGCTGGTTGAGCGGGCAAGACCGTTGCTTTTGATGCCTGCTTCGCTGGCGCGTGTTTTGCTTTTGCTGGCAGAAAAGCCAAAGAAAGCAGCATCACTAAAATAACACTCACGCCCACCATCAAAGCAATGCGCTGGCGTTTGTTTTGACACACTTTCATGAGCCATTCAGTTAATCGTTGTTGCATTACTTTTCCCCTTCTAGGTTAGCCACATCAATGCCGTCTAATTGTTTAGCCACCGGTTTGCGATGGACCGTGCGTGGTCGGTGTTTCACCACTAAGCGGTGGACGGTTTTTTCGAGCTGCTGTTGGCGCTGGTCACTGTGTGAGTGCATGGCCGCTAAACCGCCAACCGAAGCAATAATAAAAATAGCAATCCACATCATGAACGATGCCTCCTTTGCCTGGTGTGATGAGAAAGAAACCGTGACTTAACGCGAAAGCTCACCAAGCGATGCACAGGATCCACGACTAAGGTAAACACGTCCTCACCCATCAAAATACGCAGCGCGTCTTTAATGGCTAACGGGCCTAAATGACGTTGCGTATACGGCAACGGCTTTTTAAGCACTTGTTGTGCCACACTCGGCAAGTGCGACGCATTAATTAAGCTAAAGCCGGTAGGTCGTAATACTTGCGCCAAAGCTTGGCCAACTGTTTTCACGTTAACCCCAAAATGAAAACACCCAATCGCGAGTAACGGGTCTTTTTGTGGGGCGCTAGGCACAGCACGTAATGTTTCATAACGCCCGACTTGCACGACTTGCGGTACAGCCAGTGCCGCGCTTGCCAACAACGTCAAACCGAGGAATAAAATCAATCGTCTCATGCGTACTCCTTGGTTAAGTTGGTGCTTAACGACAATTACTTTGCTTCGTAAACGACAATGACTTTTTCCCGTATCGTGCGTTTTTTGCAAAACAGGTCGCAGAGAGTGATTGCTGTAATCGCTTCGCTGAGTGCTTGTATTAAAAAGCCTGTTAACCATGTTGACTGGACTCCTTTTGCAGTAATGAATGAATAGTGTGTAACGTGTTGAGCGTGCCTGCTTGATCGTAAACTCCAAACCCTTGCAACGCACAACGTGACTCCCTAGGCCAGGCGGGTAACAAGTGTTTCAGTAGTTTGCACGCTAAAATGTCGCGCTTGTCATCACGGATACAATCGAGTGTGACATGATGTCGATAGCGGAACGCTTCCGTGTTGCCACACAAGTCACTGATTGAACGGTTGATCTGTTCAAGTTCCGGTGAATGAATTGATAACGCTAATAAGGCGTAGTCTTTTTGTGTCGGCAATAACACCAGCTCGCCGACTTCAATCGTTAACGGCTTAGTCGGTAATAACGCCAGTGCTTTCGCTAATACTTTTCGAGGCAGTTCGCGTGCCACCGTCAAGTGACTCACGTAATCCTTCATCGGGTGAGAAAACCGCTCCTCATCATGTACACGTTGTTGAATAGTTTCTTTAAATACCTGAAACGAGTCAGGCAGTAACGCGGCTATTGCGTAGCCTTCATAAAGGGTTTTTGTCATCATTTGACCTCGCTGGTTTAATGGGTTGGTTAGTCGTGGTTCGCTCGCGTTAATCATCTTGAATGACCTCCGCGCCTTTAAACGACAAGCCGTTGTCTGTCGCCACGAATAAAAGAGTCGCGCCTTTAGCCACTCCGCTGACATTGTCGCCACTGAGTCCATTATTCATCGTTTGATTTATCCAGCTTTTGCCATCATCGGTGCTGATCGATAAGCCCTCTTCGGTACTGGCATAAAGGCTTTTCCCAACCGCTTGAACGAGATAAACGTTATTGGAGCCTAACCCATCAGTCGTCGTTTCGGTTGTCCAATCTTTTCCGTTCGTGCTAATTGATAAGCCGCCATCAGTCGAAACAAAATACTTGCCGTTAATCACACGAACACTGTGCACGTCATTACCTGCCAAGCCGTCACTGCTTGAAACGTAGTGCCAATGCTGGCCTTGGTCGCTTGACTGTCCGAACCCATAATCGGTTGAAACAGTCCAGGTATTACCTTGAATCCAGACATCAGTCAGTACCGTGCCTTGCCCAAACGACTGCATCGTGAAGTTTTGCCCGCCATTGACGCTCACGCCCAGCGCATCATCTGCCGTGACCAACACTGTTTGGCCTGATACCGCTACCGAAGTCACATCACGTAAAGTAAGTCCTTGTTTTGGGCCAATGGAATACCAGGTTTTTCCAGCATCCGGTGAGATTGAAAGACCACCATCCTCACGCCCTGCCCCTCGATTAATGGCCGCATAGATTTTTTTACCGACCGCAACAACTTGACTGACATCGTTACCCGCTAATCCCTCTGCTTGTGTTTTCATCGTCCAAGTCAAACCCCCGTCACGGCTCACGCCAACACCAAGATCGGTTGCTGTATAAACGGTGCCATCCGAAGAAACCACGACATCGCGAAGATCGGTTTGCGGGAGACTTGCGCCAATAGTGAGGTTATGAAAGCTGCGACCCGAATCGTTACTGATCGCTAACCCGCCACGTGTCGAAGCGTAGACCGTGCCATGATCAACAGTCACACCCATAATGTCATTAGAACCTAAACCTTGTTGGGTCGTTTGAGTCACCCAGTGTTCTCCTTTGTCCGAGCTGATTGAAATTCCCTGGCTCGTACCGGCAAAAATTGAATCGCCCGCAACACTGACCCCGTCAATTTCATTTGAGCCGAGGCCATCAGCTTGTTTTTTGATTTGCCAGTGTTGACCCAAATCCGTACTAATCGCCAGCCCTTGCAAGGAAGCGACGGCCCACAGTTTATCGCTGACACTCACGTCTTTAAGACCCGTTATTTTTAGCCCCTGAGCGTTGCCAAACGAACGCCATGAAACGCCTTTGTCCTCGCTTACCCAAAGCTTGGCAGGGGTCACTAAAAAGAGCGTGTCATCAAAAATCTTGATTGACGCAATAGGCGCAGTACCCAGTGCCGGAACCACGTGCCACGTTTTCCCCCAGTCGTTACTTCTCACCAATCCTTTTTCTGTCCCTAAAAAAATCGTGTTCCCTAAAATAACAACACTGGCACAGCCATCAATCGGTAAACCTTGTTTACTGGTAAATGTTTGCCAGCTATTTCCACCATCTAACGAGAGCGACAAACCAAAGTCGGTTGCCAGTGCAATGACTTTGCCGGAGACGGCAACATCAAACGCAACATTGCTCACTAAGCCATTAGCAGTCGTGGCATTCACCCAATGATTGCCTTGATCATGAGACAAAGACAGTCCGCCCAGTGTCGCCGCGTAAAGTGTATGCTTAGCAATGGTTACTTCGTTAACCACATTACTGGCAAGCTGATTAGACAGGTTCGCACTATCAAAAAAGTCTGGGTACGTATTACTCGCAATTAACACGCCTGCGGCGTCTTTTCCTTTTTGAGGGGTATTGCCGTAAACCAGTGAAGTCAAGCGCGATTGTGCTCGGCCTAATTTGCTCGAGGTAAAATGAACATTCGCACGGCAACTCGATTGACCGGCTAATTCATCAGTGCAATTGTTCTGCGCACTTTTAACCAATTGCGGATCAACAGGATTCATCACTTGCGTTAACTGAGTAAGCGCTTGTGATGCACTGTTATGTGCGGTTAACGGGATTTCTTCATCAAGCCCTTGCGTCATAACCACATGACTGTTACGACTTAAACTTAAGTTACTGGGGGTGCTGCCTTTATATAATGTAGAAAATATAGCATAATATACACTTTAACTTGATTACGGATGGTGTTTGGATGTTAGCTAGAATTCTCTCTGATGAAAATAATGAATTAACTATTGAGCTCAAGCTTCCACTAAAAGGATCCATGCTTGAATGTGAGGATGCAATTCTTGACGGCCTTAATGAGGTTGGAACATTAGCCACTGAAAAAGCTTTAAGTAAGTTTGATGCAGATGGCTCTCCTATCCATGTTGGAAAAATAAAGCTAACAGCACGAAGTAGAGATGAAGCAAATTACCAAACGCCTTATGGAGTTGCTCGAGTTAAGCGTTATGTTTATCAAACCTCTAAAGGCGGGAAGATCTTTTGTCCTTTAGAAGATAAGGCTAGAATTATCCAAGGATCAACACCGCGATTTGCAAAAATAATCTCACATAAATACTCAAACTTACCTGCTCCTAGTGTTATTGATGATCTCAAGGTCAATCATAACCGTAAAATCTCACATTCATACTTGCAACGGGCAACTGATTTTGTTGGCGGTATTGCACAAGCCAAAGAGGCTGAGTGGGAATATGAAGAGCCAAAGCTTGATGCAGGCATTGAGATGCTAAGTATTAGCTTAGATGGTGCATATGTTCTCACCGTTGATGATGGTTATAGAGAGAGCATGGTTGGAACTATTTCCATGTATGATAAGCATGGTGCACGCCTGCACACAACCTACGTTGCAGCATCACCAGAATATGGAAAAGATGAATTCTTTAATAGGCTTGAAAAGGAAATAAAGCTGAAAAAGAAATATTACCCTGATGCTAAAACAATTGGCGTTGCTGATGGAGCAAAAAATAATTGGCCATTTCTAAAAAAACATACTGATACGCAAATTTTAGATTTTTGGCATGCAACTGAATATCTCGGCGAAGCATCAAAGGCAGTATTTACCAAAAAATCTGAAAGAGATGAGCGTGATGTTTGGCTCGAAGAGAGATGTCATGACTTAAAGCACAAGAAAGGTGCGGCAGGTAGAATACTTGCTGAGCTTAAAGAGCATCTAAATAAAAAACTGAATAAATCGCTTAGAGAAAAGCTAGAAGGAACAATTACGTATTTTGAAAATAATATTAAAGAAAAGCGAATGTCGTATCATAATTTGATTAAGCAGAATGCACCAATTGGCTCTGGCGTCACTGAAGCAGCATGTAAAACAATTGTTAAACAAAGATTAGGCGGATCAGGAATGCGCTGGAAAGACAAGGGAATGAAAATCGTTTTATGCTTGAGAACACTAGTAAAGACTAAAGGCAGATGGGATCAGTTTTGGGAGAAGGTCAATGATTTTGGCGTGCCAGCAGCAATATAGCCTACATTATATAGAGGCAGCACCCGTTACTGGAAGCGTTTGAACCTGTGACCAATTGATTCACGGTGTCGGCATTAGCCCCTGCAACACTGAGATTGTCACTGCCACTTGGAAATTGCGTTAAACTACCATCAAGCGTGATGGTACAGGTTTGTAAAGCGCCTAGCTCATTACCAACAACGCAAGTACTGGTTTTATCTTCCGTCACACCTGCCACATACGGCAGTTTAATTGCAAGCTTCTGAACAGGCGCAGCGGTCGTATTTTTAATCAAGAGTGTGCGGTGCTCACCTGGTACCAACTCAACGGCTGGGTTTTGTTCTGCTTCTTGTCTTGCCAATTGAAGCCGCAAAGGAAACTGCGATTCAAACCCTACCAATGAATCACTCGGCACAATGGTTAATTGCGGACGGAGTATGGTCAGCGTTTCTTGCGCTTTCACTTTATTCGCAACACTTGCGCTCACGACCACCTTGCACGACGGATCTGATGGCTTTGCGGTCACTGAAAAAGTACACGCTTCCCCTGCTACTAAGGGCTGATGACTGCAATGGTTGTTCGTAATGACGGCTGCGTTTGAGGCAGAAATCGTTAAGCCAGACCCATCACTCACACCAAGCGCAATATCACTCACTGAATCATTGCCCGTATTTTGTAAATGATACGCCACTACTCCCCCGCTACCGACTTGACTTGCGCTAGCGGTCAGCTGTAGCGAGACATGCGTAGGTGGTGTCGGTTTGGGTGAACCACCCGTGCTGTCGTCATCATCACTACCCGGTGGCTTACAAGCGACAAGCATTAGCACGCTCGCACTCAACAGTAACAAAGCACTGGTTTTAACGAAGGTCGCTAACGGCTTTGATCGAGTTAATGACATACACAGCACTCCTCAATCAAACGCTCCTCACCGTAAATCAACGACACCACCTCTTGATAAAAGGCGGGCTTTGCTTTTAAAAGTGTGATTAAGCGTTCACGTTCAATATCCATGGCACGAGTCACTAACGCCTGCACTACTTCATGCGGAGTCAGGTAACTCAATAAGGCTTTAAGAAAGGAGAAAGCACGCGCTTCATCTTCTGGGGTTCTCGCTTTTAATAATAGCTTGATCACATTTTGCAAGGCGGAATAGCCAAAGTAACTGGGTGTTCGAATAAAATCTAAACGCTGCACAGGCGGCAACTGTGTCATCAAGCACGCTAACACAGCTTCGCACCCTTCAGGGCAACAGAGCGCTAAGGGTTGTAATAAATTCAATCCCGAATGCGTGCGCGTACACACCACCTCGCGTTGCTTCTCAGGGGATAAAGCGTGAAACAACAACAAAAAGCTTTCTGTGTTTGTGCTGATAGCATTCTCAAGCACCCGAGTGCCGAGGGTGTTTTCCATTAAGATCACTTTGTCATGTTCAGACATAGGCACACGGGCAAGTAGCGCTTTGATCGCTTGAGGCTGTTCACTAAACTCTGATAACAACGTGTCACCCAAGGCATTGGTTGCTTGCAAAGCTGCTTCTAACGGGGCTTGCGGATAAACGTTTAGTAGCCATGCCAACACCTCGAAATCTGACGTATTAAACAAAAGCACGTGCGTGGCCAACTGCTGGTTAATCAGGGCTTGCCATTCTTCTTGCGTAAACAGATCCTTCACCAAGGTAAAGGTCTTGTTTGTTTGACAGGCTAATAACAACAACGAGTAACCTATTCGGGCCTCATGGCACAACAACGCTTTTAAGCCGAGTTTGTCACCTTGATAAATTGTATTAAGTGCAACGAGCTCTTGCGCTTCCATACCCACGTGACAGCGGTACATAAATTTTCGATCAAGAAACAGTTGCTCATTGAGTAAGGTTTTGATTCGCTCAGGAGGTATGCCGTCTTGTAATAATACACTTGGTAACTGGAGAACATTGTCACTTTTTGTGACGCGACTCACTGGGCAGGTGTGCGCCTCGTGAATGATCACGCGTGGAGCATTGTGAGTCTCTTGTGTTTGTCTATTGCTGTTAGTTGGCATACGCATGTCCTAATTTGTCTGTTGCTTAATGGGCGCCAATATCTCGAAACCTTGTCCCATAATCTCGAGCGTTTCGCCTTGCTGGTTATTCACGACTGTAGAGGCAGGTAGCGCATTGCGTGTGCCATTGGTCAGGCGTTGCAAGGTGGCAAGGATGGCGGTTTGTTGCTCGAGATGTAGCCAGTCCATTAAGACTGCGTAACGGGTTGGATTACTGAGCTTTAATTCCACCATCTGATTGAGCAGTTGGTTCATCTCGCTTTTCTTTAGCGCTTCCACCCGATTAAGCTGTGCTTTTTTCTGTTGCAGTTGTTGCAACGTCACCGCCTGCACTGTGCCTGCAAGTAACACACACGGCACAATCACAACACCAATTTGTTTAATCCATCGATTCAATCGAAACATCACCTTCTCCTCTTATTGCCACTGGCTTGAAAGCGGTCTTTCAAGTCGTTCATAAAATTTTGATAACACAAACTGTGACGCCATCGGTGAGACACTGTTGCCAATCATCCGAAAGCTGTGCCATTGCGTGGTATGAAACACAAACCAATCTGGAAAGCCTTGTAATCGTGCTGCTTCTCGCACACTGATCACGCGATCTTGTTCTGGGTGTAACGGTCTTACCGCTTGGTAGCCCCCACGATCTGAGCCAGTTCCAGCTCGTAAGGTCGGACACAGCCCACTCCACGCTAATCGCTTCGACCGGCTCACCGCATCTCGCTCGCCTTGCTTGACGGTTTGATAACGTTTTTTCACGGCATCAGTATGCTGTGTGGAAAAATGCCCTGAGACGTAACCTGCTTGCAGTTGCTTAACCGCAAAGTCTGCACCTAAGCCGTGAGGCGGCAGTTGGCGCAAGTGGTGGGCATACAACGAGCAATCAGTCTGTGCACGATACATTGACCAGCCGTACTCATTGGACTCAACACACGGGTCGTTAATGTCACTAATCGCTGAACGCACAGTAGTAGCAGGATAAAGCGGCGTAAACTCTCGAGCGCTAAGGGGGTTCATCTGTAACGGGTTATACCCCATCAAAAAAACACGCTGTCGTCGAGTGGCTGCGCCACATAACGACGCATCAATCACAATCGGCTCTAACACGCAATAACGCGAATCGATGCGTTGGATAACCTGCTGAAGTAACGCCTCGTTTTTTTGATCGAGCAGCCCCAACACATTCTCTAACACAAAGAATTTAGGCAGCAGCGCATTGACTTGCTCCACAAATGAAAACAATAAACTGCGTCGTGCATCGGTTGGGTCTTGTTTACCAATCCGACTAAAGCCCTGACACGGTGGGCCGCCAATTACACCGTCGACCGCCTGATCACCCAACCAGCGTGACCAGTGCTTTGCCGTTAAACGCGACACATCAGCTTTCACGACTTGCGTGCAAGGAAAGTTAAGCCGATAAGCAGATTGCAGTGTGGGATCAATATCAACAGCCACCGCCGTTTGAAAACCGGCCAACTCCGCACCCAACCCAAAGCCCCCGCAACCACAAAATAAATCCACCACACACGGCTGAGAAAGTGACGCGTTGTGAGTCACAGGAGAAAGGAAGCCGTGAGCGGGTTGTGTTTCAATGTCAGTGTGTTGAAAGGCTAATTGCTCCATTAACGCATCCCCTTGTAAGCAACACGAACGGGATCACTGACCAGCTCGCGTAATTGACGGTTAACCGCTTCAAGCGCATTAATTTCAATCCGAAGGCTAGTGCTTTCTAACCCGGCTTGTTCTTCTGCATACAGTGAGGTGAGTAACCCACCCACCTCACACAACAGGTTTTCAATTTGCTGTGAGCTCACCTTAATTTCCATAACGGACTCCTTACCCCAACGTGACCACTGTCGGGGATGGTGAATAACGGCCTGTTGCCTAACAGCAAAGTATTGGTTGTTCTTAGTGGGGCTGTAGGCAACAGGTAAGCTAGGGTGGCGGTTAAACATTTAGGCAGTTCCCCTTTGATGCAAAGCTGGTTGAGAGAACGATTGCTTGAAAACGGCAATCCTTTTTTCAGCTTTGTCCAACTGTTCTCGCAAGTTAGCTAACTGAGGTGACTGATCCTCTTTTGAAAATTCGATCATGCGCTTAAGTGAGTCACGCTCTGCTACCAGCTCAACGAGCTTGAATTCATAGGCGTTTTTTTCAGCTTTCTGTTTTTCTGCAAGTTCTTGCTCGAGATTGACCGGCATGTGCCACTTGCCAATCCTGATCAACTTGCAAATGGTGTTGACCTTCTTGAGAAAGTCATCACCCGCATCCGTGAAGCAGGATTTAGACTCGAGCTCATAAACTACGCCTAAAAAATAATCCGTAAGCTTGAAATTGGTATCTTGCTCTGTAAACGCCATCAGGCGCTTTTTCACGTAGGCCAGTTGAAGCTCGGTGAGCTTCTCCCCAATGACTTGCTGTTCAGTGGGTAGGTCACTCGGTTGAATAAAACCAGCTGATACCGAATCAGAAGTAGCACAGGATTCGGTAGACTGAGGTGGAGCCATTGTTGTTTGAGAAACAAAAGACAAAGTATCAGCAGCACAGGCAGTTGAGTGATTCGTTGAATCTGTGCCCTGCCCTATTGCTGTTGTTTTTTCGTTATTTGTTACTTTAGTTATTTGTAGTGTCGGATTAGCCGTATCCGGATTATCCGTAAGCGGTTGAGCCGGTTCCGGTGCGTCCGGTTTCGGTTCAAGCGGTACCGGTGTTTCGTACAGGTTATAGCACTGCTTAATTAGGCGACCTTTTTGGTCTCGGGCTTGTTCTTGCACAAGGTAGCGGTACTTTTTTAATTCTCTGAGGATGGAGTAAACCGAATCTCTGCCACTGGGTGATTGCTTGATGAGGTGCTCAAGCCTAATTTCCCAGTTGTCAGGTAAAGAAAGCAAATAAGCCAGCATACCTCTTGCTTGCCAGCTCAGGCGTGCATCTTGCAAGGGCTCATTAGCAATCTTGGCATAGTTGTCTTTTTTGGTTTTGACACGAATTGTAGTCACACCAAACGCTCCTTGCTGGCATCAGCAAAAGTTAAAATTTGAGCGTTTTATCTACAACGTGAAACGCTCGAAAAGGCCAGTAATTGGCCTATCGAGGTAAGTTGGCTTGAAGGATATTCCCCCATGCGATTGATTAATACCCGTGATAACTGGTATTATCAACCACTTGAGGGAATCTGGGACTGATGCAATAAGCCAAGATACCTCTAAAAACCTGGTATAAGTGCCAGCTTATACCAGGGCCAAGACTCATAGTGAGTCATTATAGTTACGATAATAACTCACATAAAATGAGATGTAAAGTTTGTGCTTAATAAAACTATCCAAAAATACATGGAAATAAATGGTATTGGCTCAGTGGCAGAACTGTCTAGGCTAGCCAATATTCCAGCGACAACGCTGTATAATATCCTTGAGAATGAAGCCACAAAGCCCAACACATCAACAATAGAGAAACTAGCTAATTTTTTTAATGTCAAAATATCTGACTTTTTGACTAAAGAAAGCGGTTTGTATATTTCAAAAACAGAATTTAAATCAATTAGCGAATTACTAAATCATCTTATGGAAGATATGCACCTATCTGAACGTGAACTAAACAGAAGAACTGGTGTTCCTCAACAAACAATTAACAGAGTAGTTTCCGGAAAAACAAAAAATCCAAGTGAAGAAACCCTTAAGTCTCTGGCAGATTTTTTTTGTTTAACTTTAGATGAAATAAAATTAGTTAAGCCTTTAAATAAATTCAGAGAAAAAGGTATCTTTAAAGACAACCCAATGATTCTAAAAAACATCCCCTATCTTCAGTGGGATCAATTATTTTTGCTACCAGATGCGTTAACAACTCCTTTAAATGGTCAGCTCTTATATTCTGAAGAGAAAAATTGCTTTGCTGTTAGTGGTAATGATAATGATCGAAACACCTATATAGTTAAACAAGAACCTTTTAACAATCATGATCTTATCCTTTGTATAGAGGGTAAGACTATTAGAATGGGTAATACACTCACTATAAAAAAAATTATTCATTTAATACCAATTGGCTTTAAACAAAAAATGGTTCCTCTAACGAAAGGTCAATATAAATATATTGGCAGAATAGTAAAGACGGTAAAGTCATGCAAATAACATGGTCTCCAGATAAATATGATCTATTTGAAAGTATGCGGCAACGCCCTAATCAGGATCTATTTCAGCATCTACCAACTAGCGCCTCAAAAATAATTGATATTGGGTGCGGTAATGGTAAATACTCTACAAAGCTCTTACACCAAGCTTTTCCTAACTCATCAATCATTGCAATTGATTTATCTAAAAAGATGATTGATACAGCAAAAGTTAACCTACCTTATAAAAACATCCGGTGGGTTAATATGGATATTAATAGTTACAAATTAAATCAGAAATTTGACGTTATATGCTTAGCATCCTCATTTCAATGGCTAAAAAACCATGAGTATTACCTACCCTTGTTTTTTAACTCGCTAACTCCTGATGGTCGTTTATTAATACAGATGCCTAATATGTTTCACCAACCTTTTTATACAGCTATTATTGAAACTGCTAAACAATTAAATTATCAAAACCTATTGGATAACCTAAGAACATCTCCAGTTTTGTCACCCATGAAATATGACAATCTTATATCATCCTTAACCAATAAATACCTAATCTGGACAACCACCTATTTTAATAAATTAAAAGATCCAGGTGACTTAACTGAATGGGCTAAAGGCGCCCCACTTAGACCTGTCATTAGCATGTTGAACGATGACGAACTTAACTTATTTTTGAAAAAATATAGTTCTCTTTTAGAAAAACATTATGTAGATGAAAATGGCATACATACCATATTACCTTTTAAAAGGATTTTCTTAGTCGTTGAAATGTAATTAACCTAGTCGGTTAACTTCAACGAAAAAGGATTAAAATTTGTGTATCTATCAAAAACATCAATCCCCTCTTTCTTCTTCAGATACCAAGATACTAAATATAAAAACGGAGTTGCAAATACTTCCCACATCGCCTTGATAGCTACCATACCTATTTGTAATTTAATTAATGCGATAAAACCCAACTTATCATTAAAGGCGATACTGGAACAAACAACACTATAAACAATCTCAGCAAATAAGGTTGAACCTATTGATCTTAACCAAAGCTTTTTTCCATTAAATTTAACTTTTAATTTAGCTAATATAATGCCATTTAATGTAAAGCCAGCAATCATTCCAACAGCATTACCTATAATCATTCTCCATTGAGTATCTAGGACTGTTTGATAGGCGACATTATTTACAATAGGAGATGGATTAAAGCTCATTACAAAACTAATTAATACACCTAAAATTACATGAACAAAAATACAAACCCAAAGTGTTTGCCTAGCTCTAGAATAACCATAAACCTCTTGTATTAAATCAGCTAGAAAATAAATCATTGGAAAAATTAATATAGCACCTGGCAAATTAATTCCAATGCCATCTATAACTAAATACATAAACCTATGGCCAATGATAGCGGCAAAACACCATATTGTTGCCGTTAATGCAACTAAGTAAGGAAAGAATTGGTACTGGGGTTTACTTTTCTTTTTATAAGTAGGAAATAGGCTCTTATTAAATCCATTATTTAGCAAGATACTATCCATCTGTGCTAATGATACAATTTCAGTGTAATCATCATCATCAAATTTTTTTCTTAACTTAGGATCTAAAATAATTTCAGTAGCAAGCTTATCATGTTCTTCGGTTACTACACCTCGTTTATTTTTGTAGCCATAAAGAATATGTGTTGCGCCATTTTCATCTTTTTGGATTCCAGATATTGTATACAAACGAAAAAAATTTGTTGCATCTAAAAAAGCACTAATCATTAATAACGCCCTTTTTATTTTTAAAGCATAAATAATTTCGTGATTATACCAATTAAAACTTTTCGTTCAATAATAAAACAAACGATAAGCATCTAAATTAATGAGAGTATGTACTAGTTTGCTAGAAAGCATACTAAGTCATCCTGACTTGCAAGGTTTGAAAACCTGGTCACTTATTAGCACAGATGACTCTAAATAAATTTACGTTCAACATGGTTTTAAAAAACGCTCATCCTTTGCTACGCATCTTGAAATTAATAACCTATAAGTTTGTTAATAGGTTTAAAAGATTGTAATAATTTCATTATTTTCAAAGAATCCATTGCTTTAAAAAAATTCATAAAGTACAATTTTCTCAAAATTTACAGAAAATCTATTTTTTTTAGAAAGATGGCGGCTTTATGGACTATATGAAACACAATATTACCCCTATCGGTTTGCAGAATGCCCCCGACGTTTTAGAGGCGTTTCAAAAAGCTGGTAATCAAGCTCTAGTTGAGGTTAGGAATTATGTCACCTCCCCTCATAAAATTAAACAACCTAAAATGTGGGGAATAAACGAAGCAGCAAAGTTGATAGGAACCACATCACCTACATTAAGAAAACATGAAAAGGAACATGGGAAATTTGAAAATTTACAGTTATCTGAAGGCAATCGTAAGCTATATACTCTTGAAGCAATAAATTATTACAGGGATAAACTAAATAAAAAATATACAAGACCGAAGGGAACTAGCCCTATTATTACTGCTGTTACAAATTTCAAAGGAGGTTGTGCAAAAACAACTACTGCTGTGCATCTAGCGCAACACTGTGCGATTTCAGGAATTAAAACCCTATTAATTGACCTGGATCCGCAAGCAACATCAACATTTTTGTGTGGTGGCATCATACCTGATGTAGAGCTAGAGTATGAAGATACTGTAGCAGAAGTTATGCTATCAGATTTTAATTTAATTCAAAGTATAATCAGACCCACTTCATTTGATGGTTTAGATATCTTACCTAGCAACTTAGCTATTCAAGATTTAGAACTATCACTCCCAAATTTTGAAATAAACAATAGTAAGCAATTGGGTTCACCAGCTGAACGTTTAAAGAATGCCTTATCAAAGGTTGAAGACTCTTATGATATTATCATAATGGACTGTGGCCCTAACCTAGGTATTCTAACTATAAATGCGATTCTTGCCGCTAATTCAATTTTAATACCCCTCCCACCTAATATGGTTGATTTTGCAAGCTTTGTAATGCTGACTAAAACCTTACAAACATTACTTGATGCTACTGGCAATAATTTTGATTTTTTCCGAATTTTACTAACCAAGCATAATGGCTCTCAAGAAGCAATCAACGTTGAAAACATGATGAGAACTATTTATGGCGGCTACGTTTTGGGTAGCTCAATGTGTGAAACTGTTGAAATATCTAAGGCGGCTAGTGATATTCAATCTGTGTATGAAATCACAAAACCAAGAGGAAGCCGCGAAGCATATAGGCGAGCTATTCTACACCTTGATAAAGTAAATAATGAGATTGTTGATTTATTCAAACAGGTGTGGGCAGCGAAATAACTTTCTGAGGATAAAGTTTATGTCGAAAAAAAATATACATCAAACTGGGGCGCTAGGTGCCATATTAAATAATAAAGGCTTATTGACTGCCGAAGAAATTTTGACTAATAAAGAGCATAATTCATCACTTTCAAAAACTGAAACTTTTTCTCTATTGGCTAAAGGAAAACAACTAAAAGACTTTGTATTAATCAATATTAAGCACACTGAATGTACCCCATGGAAATTTGCTAATAGAAGTGAAAATGAGCTAGGTGATATTAAGGCCCTTGCTGAATCATTAAAAACACAAGGGCAGCAAGAGCCTATATTGGTTAGAAAAATAGATGCTCCTCCTTTTAAGTATGAAATTATTTTTGGTAGACGAAGATTTGAGGCGGCAAAATTAGCTAACATTGATTTAATAGCTATATGTAAGGAAATTTCAGACCAAGAAGCAGCAATCGCGCAAAAGGCTGAAAATGAACACAGAAAGTCTATTAGTCCTTACTCGGAAGCGATGCACTACAAAAAACTTCTTACAGAAAATTGTTTTAAATCTGAGTCTGAGTTAGCAAGAGTTATGAGTATTCCTAAAACTACTTTTAACAACCTTATGTCATTTAATAAAATCCCCAAGAGTATTATTGATAACATACAAGACATACATAATGTCTCTATACGAATTGCGGTTGCGATAACCGTCTTACTAGGTCAAGACAAAAAAAATAACGCTCTAATAGCAGGTATTGCACACAAACTTGGGACAGAAATAAATTCCGCTAAGCAATTACTTACGCATATTAAGTCAACAAAAGATAACAACGTAAATGATACAGAAAGTATAGTGAATAATGATGAGGACATACTTATAACCATAAAACATTCATCTAAAAACAAATCAATCAAACTTTCTTCTGAGTACTTAAAGAAGGTCAATATTGATATTGTAAAAGGAAAGCTAATGGAATTATATGAAAGCTAGGATACTGTTCGGCATGCCGAACAACATAAAAACTTAATGCTGGGGGCTTGTTCGGCATGCCGAACAAAAACCCCGTTTAAAACGGGGCTTCTGCTGTTTATTGGTGCTGATGATCAAATTGATCAACTGAACTTGACACCTTCATTATACCAATAACCCTTCGAAGCTCAATTAACTTTGTAAAGAAGTGGGCTTGTTGTGTTTAAAAAAGGACTTTCGCCACCCCAAGTGAGCGAAAAGGAATCACTCATCGGCGCGGCCATTGATGGTACAGGGCAGGGCGCAGCACCACTGGGGCCAGTCGAATTGACTCACTCTGGTAATCGCTGTGGCCATGACCCTGCGAACCCGCGTACCTATGCCCGTGATGCCGCTCACAAAAAAACTTTCGATGCGATCCAGCTCGCTTCGGATAACGCCCAAGAATACGCGGTGAGTCCCGAAGGCTTATTGGATCTGATTGACTTTAGCCGTGAATCAGACCGGCAAGTCCGATCTGAACGCCGTGAGGCAGTGAGTTTAGTGTTAGGTGTTTTAATCAATCACGCAGACATGGCCCACTTACGTATCGTGCGTTATACCAATGCCACGAACTGGCGTGATATGAAGATTACTGAAATAGCCGATCTCGCAGGTATTACCTTAAAACGCTGTGAACGCGCCTTAAAAGAGTTAAGACGGGCAGGGTACTTAAGTCTTGAGCACCGCTTTACCTTCAAAAAGAGCGGGATTCGTGCCTTAGTCGCGGTCAAACGCTTGAATGCCGTGTTATTCCATCATTTAGGGGTTGGGTGGGGGAAACTCAACCATTGCATCCAATGGGCTAAAAAACGCTTGGAACGCCACCAGAAAAAACACAATAAAGCGGAAGCGAAACTGGCGTATCTAGCCAATCAGCACAATCGCAATAAAAAGCCGACCAACAAGCCTCAAAGCTCTAAAGCTAACGGGTTAGCTAAGCTGGTACAAAACCTGCTGCCCGCGCAACAACAGCTTGACGATCAAACGAAGCAGCAACAAGCCTTAGCCAAACAGCGCAATCAGTGGTTCTTAAAGAAGATGCGTTTATTGCAAGCCGAGCCGGATCTCGATGACGCCGCCATTCTCGCCTGTTTAGGCGCACCACCAGCCTAACTGACCTTAACCCTTAATAGCCCACTACGACGCCGTAGGGGGCTCCTGTGGCCTTAACACGGCTAAACCCCAGAACTAACTCGCTAGTCACCTACATTTCGCCCTCAGAACGCCTAAAAAGCCTTTAAATCTGGGTGTTAAGTCCATTTTTTATTCAGCGACACACCTCATCAACTTCATTACCCAATTTATCCCCAAGTTAAGTGTCAGGTAATCCCTGCTTAAGTGTCCGATGATTAATCTATTTACATCAATTAGAATTTCTTTTTTTGTTTTGTTATTTTTATTTATAAACAAGATTTAAGCGCGAGCGACATAAATCTACTTTACCATCGATAAATAACGCAAGCTTATTAAGCCAATCGATCAACCTAGGATTTTTTCAAGTGCTCACTCGCCTGATCTAAAACTTCGTAAAGTTCACGGTAACGTTTTTCACTTACCGTTAACCGATTAATCGCTTGCCGACTCGATATTAAGGAATTTCAATGTGTCAATTGGTAAAAATACCACCAATTAAAAT
This sequence comes from Gammaproteobacteria bacterium, assembly GCA_965196985.1. Taxonomy (GTDB): domain Bacteria; phylum Pseudomonadota; class Gammaproteobacteria; order UBA12402; family UBA12402; genus 2-12-FULL-35-23. Next base: position 90,304 of record CBDALO010000204.1, read on the forward strand.
GAGTAATTTTAGCACAGGTATTTTTTATAAAATCGATTTAGTGGTGGGGCAGGGTTAGTTATGACAAACAATAGCCAAAACTAGCTGTTATTTGTTGTTTTGGACGGACTACCCCCCTAGGAAGTTATTAGGTTTTTTTCAGTAAGGCGAGTTCACGATGCTTTGATAGCAATTTGTAACGGTTAGGTTGTCTATACCAGCAGTTAGCTAAAAACATTTGGCTACCGCATAGAACACATTCATAGGGGTCAATGTTAAAATTATTTTGCATTAAGGTGCGGTAATTGACCTGGGGTGTGTTTGGATCAGTTTCACCTAATAGGAGTCTGACTTTGGGTAGCATCTCACCTCGCACCCGGTTAGCAAGAAACCCATAATAACGCACCATACGAAAGCCAACATCAGGAATGTGTTGAATAAATCGAGCAATAAACTCTTCCGCGGTTAATTTAAATTGCTTGTAGGTTTTAGAGACGTGATCAAGATAATTAAAACTGAGGCTGCTCCCATCAAAGTTTTTAATTTTTGACTCAGCAATAGGAGGACGTTTGGTGTATCGACCTAAGTATTTAACGTTTTGTTTGTGATTCTTTGAGGGCTTTGCGCAATGTACTACCCATCGTTTTTGGTAAAGCTGATCAAGCAGTTGATTAAAGTTGAAAGTGTGGTTCAGTGTAGAGGCTAACTGATTTGGCAGAATAAGCCCTTTGTCCTGGTGGTGGTTTCTAAAAAGGTTAATGACCTCATAACGCCACATGGACATTAGTGTAGGTTGATGGAAGTAGAGGCTTTTCCATTGTGTTAACTCTTTGTTGATACCACCCAGAGTGATTGACGCATGAAGATGCACATTGCGCTTTAGATCTCTGCCAAAGGTGTGAAGCGCGATAAATACACCGGGTTTAACCCTCTTGTTTTTAGCAAGCTTGAGTAACACCTTTGCTGCTAATGGTGGGAGTAAATTAAGAAGCTCTCTGTTTGTCCAAAAGCAGTCCCAAAGAGTAGAGGGCATGGTGAATGTGATGTGTTGCCATGCAGTGTTGGGTAAGATTGCCATTTGTTGTTGTATCCATACTTCTGTGGCTTTTTTACCACACGATGAACAGCTTTTAGCTTTGCAGGTATGGCGGATGTATTTGACGTGTGAACAGTTTTGATTACTGCAATGATACTCTTTATGGCCACGCATAGGATGTTTGCAGCTAAGCAGCTTAACAATGCCAATGACAATAGCTTCTCTGATTTTATCTTTGTACTTGGTGTGAAAGTTCCACCAGTTCTGATTGGTTACCAAGATTTGTTTGATACTAAAGCGTTTCATTATTCTTAGAGTAAAATGAGAAGCGCGTATAGTAGGTGAGTTATTGCTCAGCTACCTGAAGCAATTTCTATAGCAGGTGTGTTATTTTTATTCGTTATTATTCCATGGGCAGGTTTGACTAGTTTGAGACTTAATAATACTCGTGGCTTTGTAAAGACTAAACTCTTAGAGGCTTAGAAAGTTGCCGGCGAAGCCGGCCTGACTTGTCACTAAATCTCGATAAAGCCGCGCCAAAACTGTTTTAAGCTGGTCGGGATCATCCGGTAAATTAGCAATTGCTTGCGGCAAGGGGAGGGCAGGGTCATCTGTTTTGAAGAAGTTAGGAGATAAGGCGCGGATTTCAGCCTTAACCCAAGTTTGGCCATTTCACCCTGAAAATCAAAAATTTCATCACTATTTTTAACTCAACCCATTGATTTTACTTGCCTAGAAACGTGAATTCTCGAATGTAGTGACACATAATGGCAATAAGGGGTTGCATGGGCTGGTGAAGTGATGAGAGTATTGAGTTATGTATATTCGAACCTCTACACAAAAGAGTCCTCGGACAGGTAAGTCTTACGCAACCTACCGACTTGTTGATACTCATCGCACTGCTGACGGCAAAGTACGTCAAAGACTGATTTTAAATCTTGGTGCGAATTTTTCAGTAAAGAAGGACAGTTGGAAATTGCTTGCTGACCGTATTGAGGAAATTTTAACGGGTCAAGGCACGTTAATTTCAATACCAGCACATCTCGAAAAACAGGCGCAAATGTATGTAAAACGCATTCGCTCTAGGTTTGCTGATGACAATGAGACAAGTATCGCTGTTAATTCAGTAAGCGCGGTAGAACCTGACTTTAAAACAGTGGATGTTAACTCCATTGAGAGCGCGGACATACGACACGTTGGAGCTGAGGCGTTGGGCTTACATGCTGCCAGGCAATTACAACTTGAGGAATTGTTCAGGGCTTTGGGCTTTAATCAAAAACAATGTCACCTGATGCTTGCTACCATCATTGGGCGGCTAGTTGCCCCAGGAAGTGATTTAAGTACGCACTATTATTTAAGCAATCAAAGTGCGTTAGATGAATTACTGGGTACTGATTTCTCAGAACTATCACTCAAGAAATTCTATAAGACTGCTGATGAGTTACTCAAACATAAGCAAATGATTGAAGATCAATTATTCGAACGTGAGAAAAATCTCTTTAGTTTAAATCAGGTGATCACTCTCTACGATATAACCAATACCTACTTTGAGGGTAGAGCATTACAGAATGATCACGCACAGCATGGTCGATCAAAGGAGAAGCGGTCTGATTGTCCGCTTGTTTCTCTAGGACTCGTGCTGGATGGCTCAGGGTTCCCGCAACGCAGTGAATTTTTCAAAGGGAATGTTAGCGAGCCTAAAACATTATCCGAAATGCTAACTGAGCTTCATGCACAGCCAGAGGCAACAATTATCTTAGATGCTGGTTTTGCAACTGAAGAAAATATTTCATGGCTTACTGAAAAAGGTTTCCATTATATTGTAGTGAGCCGTAGAGCATTGCCTGTTGTCGATGAAAACATTGATAAAGTGCTAGTAAAAGAATCAGTAAATAATACGGTTACAGCGCAATTAATTAAAGATACTGAAGCAAATGAAGTCTTACTGTACTGCCATTCTCAGGCTAAGGAAGAAAAAAGCTTAAATATGATTAGTAAGGCTGAGACTCGTTTCGAAGAGGAATTAATTAAGTTAGCTAATGGACTCACTAAAAAAACTGGAATGAAAGCAATTGAGAAAGTAACTTTGCGTTTAGGTCGAATAAAGGAGCGCCATAAACGTGTTTCAGGTCGATACACTATCACGCTTGATTCAGAGGCTGATAAGGTTACGAAAATCAGTTGGAGTAAAGTTAACTCTGAGAATCTGGGCGCATATTGTTTGCGTAGTAACAGAATGGATTTAGATGAAAAAACAATTTGGAGAATCTATACAACTCTAACTGATGTTGAATCGGCATTCAGATCATTAAAATCAGAGTTAGGCCTGCGTCCTATCTACCATCAAAAGCCAGAGCGAGTTGATGCCCATCTGTTTATTAGTATTCTTGCTTATCACTTACTACACACTATTCGCCATCAACTTAAATTGCAGAGCATTGATAGTAGCTGGCAAACTATACGGCAGATTTTTAGCACTCAGGTTCGTATCATGACTACGATGCGGCTTGAAAATAATAAACTACTTTCTGTTAGAAGAACCTCAAAGGCAACTCCAGAGCAAGTTGTGATCTATAAATCGTTAGGCATGAATTCACAACCTGGGCACACTGAAAAACAATTTGTTAAGTTGTAGTGACCCTAAACGTTTTTTTAAAATGTAAGTCATTGATTTGGATAGGTTTAATTTTAGAAAGGGCAAAGTTGGGTTAAGCTGCTCCATTTTTTCAGTTAGCGCAATAAATGTCGTTTGTATACTTGCTAACGATTCTTGCAAGACTTGGCGGCGTGCTTGCGCGATGCGGCGTTGTGGTGACCATTGATCAGGGAAGTCTTTGGCTTTCACTCTGACTAATGAGTCAAACAACGCTTTAAACTTCGCTTCAACTTGCAGCTCTAAGCGAACAAGCTGTCGTTCCTCTTGCTTTTGGCGGTAAGTACGCTGCGCGTCACGATGACGCTTTTTTTGTGTCGTTTCTGAAAATTGGCCCATAAAATCTGATTCCTTTGCCGGTTAAAAAAGTGTTCCACAAGCTTCCTAATGTTCCTCGCTTTTAACCGATTGAAAAATAAGCAAAAAATTCCGTTTAAAATCGACCGTAAAAAAACGCTGCTCACCGGAGATATATCACCGGAGATAATAGCGGGTTAAAAAGGGGAGGGGAAGGGGTGGTTTTCGATTGAAAAGATAGCCCCCCATAAAGGAAATTATAGGGCTATAAAAATGTTTGGAGTTCTTTAAATCAATTTTGTAAAATACAGGCCTCTTTTTGCTCATATAAGATTTAGTCGTCTAGATTAGTAAGGATACTTAAAGGTAATGAAGCCGCTTACGGATCTTAAAGCCATTTTACACTCAAAACGCGCAAATATTTACTACCTAGAAAAATGTAGAGTAATGCAAAAAGATGGACGTGTTCTCTATCTTACCGAAACGAAAGAAGAAAATCAGTATTGGAATATTCCTATTGCGAATACAACGGTTATTAGACCTTCTGCGAAACTAAATACTGGGCGAGCTTATGCTCGTTTGTAGTTTTAGAATCCGGCTTGAAGATTGAGAATCCCAGCAATAATATTAAATCTCATATTGTGTTTTCTGCGAAAATTCCTATACACCTCCCCAAGAATGCGGAATTTTTTAAATTTTGAGAATTGATGTTCAACCCTAATACGGATCTTGCTGTGATTACGGTTATCCTCTTTTTGTTGAGTAGTTAATTTGCCGCCTTTGGGCTTTTTATGAGGTAAGTTAACCAAGGGGTCAGTATGTTGAATTCCTTGGTATCCTAGATCAGCATATTTTTCTGCTGGTGGCAGTGGGCTGCCACGTTGTCGGATCTTAATATCATGAACCCTCCCAGGCATTGTTTGAGAGACGTTGATTATTTTTCCGGATGTACTCATTGCTATCTCCACCTTTTGAGTATGTCTTTTCTTTTTACCAGAATAATAATCTTTACGTGGCTTCTTCTTTTTGGGGCGCTGAATAGGCTGCTCCGTTACATCCATTAATATAGCGCAAACCGCATCTTCTGTTAGGGTTCTGTCTTTTTTAATATGAATATGCTTGGCCACTAAGGGTTCTAAGCGTTTAAATAAGCGGCAGACATTACTGTCATCCAAACCAACAAAGTAACCTAAGAATTCATGTGTTACATAAGTGCGATAGTACATCATGAGAAGCAAAAGGCGATCATGGTGCGTGGTGAGTTTCGGGCGCCTTCCCAGCTTACTAAACTCATCATCAAGTGATGACTTCACTTGTTGGTGTATCGTTTCAAAATCATCAAGGGTCAAACCAGTTAACTTTTTAAAAATACGCGGGCGGTTACTGAGTTGCTGATAGCTTAATAGCATATGCCTTTCCATGAATGATTATTAATCAGGCAATTATAAGCAAATTTTAGCTAGTTTCTAGAACTGCCCTTAGTTACGCAGAAGGTCTATTCTACTTGGAATAGGAACATCTATTACGCAAGCAGCGGTTAAAATATTGGCATCAGCCGGTGTTTTAATTGGTTTTTGTGGTGGGGGAGCAACACCATTATTTATGGGGTCAGAAATTGAGTGGATGACACCACAAAGTGAGTATAGACCCACTGAATATTTACAAGGGTGGCTATCGTTCTGGTTTGATGATGTGAAGCGATTAAAAGCCGCTAAACTTTTTCAGCAAGCACGCATAGCGTATTTAAAAAAAGTTTGGTCAAAAGATCGTGATTTAAAAGAGGCTGGCTTTGATATTGCTCATGGCGATATAGAATCCGCTTTATGCTGTTTTGATGATAGAACAATCAGTGCGTTAAAAACCTCTGATTTATTACTAACTGAAGCTCAACTAACTAAAGTGCTTTACAAATATGCGGCAACGAAAGTGGACTTTTCTGGCTTTACTCGTGAACATAACTCAGCTGATAAAGCTAATGATTTTTTAAATCACGGTAATTATTTAGCCTATGGCTTGGCGGCAACGACACTTTGGGTTCTAGGCATTCCTCATGGTTTTGCAGTCATGCATGGAAAAACAAGGCGCGGCGCATTGGTTTTTGATGTGGCTGATTTGATTAAAGATGCTCTTGTACTGCCATTGGCTTTTATTTGTGCCAAGGAAAACGCAACAGCTCAAGAGTTTCGCCAGCAATGCCTAAAAGTCTTTACCGATCACAAAGCATTGGATTTTATGTTTGAGCAAGTAAAAGCAATAGCATTGCAGAGTAAGACTGCCGTTGGTGATATATTATGATGGTCACCTTTATATCTCAATGTCAGAAAAATTCACTACAAAAAACACGTAGAGTGCTGGATGCTTTTGCAAATCGTATCGGAGATAATACGTGGCAGACAGTGATTACACTTGATATTAAGGAATTTCAATGTGTCAATTGGTAAAAATACCACCAATTAAAATGAGTAATTTTAGCACAGGTATTTTTTATAAAATCGATTTAGTGGTGGGGCAGGGTTAGTTATGACAAACAATAGCCAAAACTAGCTGTTATTTGTTGTTTTGGACGGACTACCCCCCTAGGAAGTTATTAGATTTTTTTCAGTAAGGCGAGTTCACGATGCTTTGATAGCAATTTGTAACGGTTAGGTTGTCTATACCAGCAGTTAGCTAAAAACATTTGGCTACCGCATAGAACACATTCATAGGGGTCAATGTTAAAATTATTTTGCATTAAGGTGCGGTAATTGACCTGGGGTGTGTTTGGATCAGTTTCACCTAATAGGAGTCTGACTTTGGGTAGCATCTCACCTCGCACCCGGTTAGCAAGAAACCCATAATAACGCACCATACGAAAGCCAACATCAGGAATGTGTTGAATAAATCGAGCAATAAACTCTTCCGCGGTTAATTTAAATTGCTTGTAGGTTTTAGAGACGTGATCAAGATAATTAAAACTGAGGCTGCTCCCATCAAAGTTTTTAATTTTTGACTCAGCAATAGGAGGACGTTTGGTGTATCGACCTAAGTATTTAACGTTTTGTTTGTGATTCTTTGAGGGCTTTGCGCAATGTACTACCCATCGTTTTTGGTAAAGCTGATCAAGCAGTTGATTAAAGTTGAAAGTGTGGTTCAGTGTAGAGGCTAACTGATTTGGCAGAATAAGCCCTTTGTCCTGGTGGTGGTTTCTAAAAAGGTTAATGACCTCATAACGCCACATGGACATTAGTGTAGGTTGATGGAAGTAGAGGCTTTTCCATTGTGTTAACTCTTTGTTGATACCACCCAGAGTGATTGACGCATGAAGATGCACATTGCGCTTTAGATCTCTGCCAAAGGTGTGAAGCGCGATAAATACACCGGGTTTAACCCTCTTGTTTTTAGCAAGCTTGAGTAACACCTTTGCTGCTAATGGTGGGAGTAAATTAAGAAGCTCTCTGTTTGTCCAAAAGCAGTCCCAAAGAGTAGAGGGCATGGTGAATGTGATGTGTTGCCATGTAGTGTTGGGTAAGATTGCCATCTGTTGTTGTATCCATACTTCTGTGGCTTTTTTACCACACGATGAACAGCTTTTAGCTTTGCAGGTATGGCGGATGTATTTGACGTGTGAACAGTTTGGATTACTGCAATGATACTCTTTATGGCCACGCATAGGATGTTTGCAGCTAAGCAGCTTAACAATGCCAATGACAATAGCTTCTCTGATTTTATCTTTGTACTTGGTGTGAAAGTTCCACCAGTTCTGATTGGTTACCAAGATTTGTTTGATACTAAAGCGTTTCATTATTCATAGAGTAAAATGAGAAGCGCGTATAGTAGGTGAGTTATTGCTCAGCTACCTGAAGCAATTTCTATAGCAGGTGTGTTATTTTTATTCGTTATTATTCCATGGGCAGGTTTGACTAGTTTGAGACTTAATAATACTCGTGGCTTTGTAAAGACTAAACTCTTAGAGGCTTAGAAAGTTGCCGGCGAAGCCGGCCTGACTTGAGGGGCTGAGTGCGGTTAAAAAGCTTTTAAGAAAAACAGCTAGCAAAAACACAGCTGTTTCATGTCATTGGATCCGTTCTCGATCGCGCACTGAATTAGTTTGGGTCGTTGGAAATAAGAAAAAATTCAATTATGAAGGTGTTGTGCCTGTTAACTTTACGCTAGTGCGCCATCCTTTCTGTAAATTCCATTGACTTGCTGAAAATAAGCAGGCGACTCAGTCAGATTAGAAATTCCTTTTAAGGTAAACTTAACCAAAAAAGAGGAATGACAATGAGCTGCTATAAAAATGAGAACTTAATCGAAGAAGCCATACATGTTTTAGCGATGGAGGGGTTTGAAGCTTTACCTAAGCTTGTCTCCAGGTTGATGAATGAGGCTATGTTAATAGAAAGGGAGCGCCATTTAAATGCCAGTCCTTATGAGCGAACTGGCGATAGAAACGGATATGCGAACGGCTTTAAACCAAGGTTAATTAACACAGGTCAAGGTCAGCTTGAGCTACAGATACCGCAGGTTAGAGACTCCAATGAAGCCTTCTATCCATCAGTCTTAGAGCGAGGTGTACGCTCTGATAGAGCACTTAAGCTGGCTGTCGCTGAAATGTATGTGCATGGGGTTTCCACGCGCAAAGTTGAAAAGGTGCTAAAGCAACTCTGTGGAACAGATATTTCAAGCACAGAGGTAAGCCGTTGCGCTAAATTGTTGGATGAAGATTTAAAGAAATGGCGAAATAAGCCGTTAGGAAAGATAAAATATCTTTGGCTAGATGCACGTTATGAGAAGGTGCGCACTAGCGGCACAGTACAAGACTGTGCGGTATTGATAGCCTATGGCTTTGATGAATCAACCGGCAAGAGAACAGTGCTAGGTGTTTCTGTTGCGTTATCAGAGGCTGAGGTACATTGGCGTGATTTTCTTCAGCAGTTGGTTGAGCGAGGTATACATGGTATTGAGTTGATTACTAGCGACGCTCATACTGGCCTAAAAGCCGCTAGAAGAGCTGTGTTCCCCAGTGTTCCTTGGCAACGCTGCCAATTTCATTTGCAGCAAAATGCTCAGGCTCACATACCAAAGCGCTCAATGAAGGAACCAGTAGCTGAGGAGATTACAGCTATATTTAATGCCTCAAACATTCATGAGTCGGAAAGACTATTGGCTATGGCGGTAGATAAATATCAGCAAACAGCACCAGAGCTTTCTTCTTGGTTGGAAGTGAATATACCGGAGGGCTTAGTAGTGATGAACTTTGACAGGCCGCATCAAAAAAGATTAAGAACCAGTAACATAGCTGAGCGCGTAAACAGAGAGGTAAAAAGAAGGACGCATACAGTTGGAATTTTCCCTAATACTGAATCGTGCCTAAGGCTCGTATCAGCTGTTTTAGTGGAAATTGATGACCAGTGGAGCGGATCACCTAGATATTTAAGTTGAAGTGAATAATAAGGCTTCATAGGGTTTTAGGATAGATCATTCTTGTTCTTATTAACGAGATATAATTGCTATTACCTAAAAGTTAATAATTTATTTTGAGAGGAGAAAAATTTGAGGTATAAATAATTTTTTAGATTGATTAGCATAATTAATTTAAGATATTATGCGATGAGACAGGTACAATAGATTGCCATTTAGAATTTTAAAGGTTTTTCTAAGTACTGAAGTTGGTTTTTACAGACAAAATAACGCTCTATCAACTTTACATCAAAGGATCTTATTATGGATAAATTACCTACTGAGACAAATCGCCTTTTGGCTAATACCAAGTTACAAATATTAAGCCAACATTTATTTGCAGTAGGTTTTGTTGCATACAGATTGCTGGATTTACTGCATGTAAATAATGATAATATAAAGCGGTCAACTTTTATTGCAGGTATTTTACACGATGTGGGGAAGATCGATCCAGAATTTCAAAGGTGGGTGAATAAAAAGATTAGAAAAGCACCCGATAATTTTGTTCCAGAAGATGGCGTGCATATTGATTCACCTGCAAAATTTTCATTTGTAAAACACCCAAGGCACCACGAATTATCATGGGTTTTAGCAGAAGGACTGCTTGAAGGTTGCTTATTGAATAAGAGTCAGCGCAGTCAGGTAGCACATGGTATTTACTGGCATCATACCAAACCGTTTAGAAAGAATGATATATTTAATAATGCTAAAGCAATTCATGAGGTCTTTAATGAGTCACTTTTGAAGAATAAGTTTAGCGATGTATACTATAAAGCTCGTTTAGTTCTCAAAGATGTTCAGCTATTAGCTGATAAATTTAATTTATTGCACTATTTTCCCAATTTTTGCAAATCATTTGAGCTCACTACAAATAGTGTGCCTCTTTATAAAAGCTACAATAATGCTGTTGATGATGATATAGAGCGATATAAAAATTTTGTTCGTGATAATGCGCTAAATAATATTTTAAGGGCCGCAGTCATTAGTGCAGATCGCTTAGTTTCAGCTTGTTCTGCTGAAGATCTAGAAGAATATCTTTCTGAAGGCTCACTTGCTGATTTAGTTGAGCAAAAAGTAATACAAGAAGTAAATACCTTAACAAATGAAATAGAAGATTGTCTACAAGGCTTTGAAATAACTTATCCAAACAGTGTTCGTAATGTGAAGCAAAGTCAAGCAGCTAGCTCTCTCGCTAACTTAAAGAAATTTGCCGAGATCAATAATACTGCAAATATTGGAGTGTTACAGGGACCTGCGGGTTGTGGCAAGACTAAAATCACGCTTGAATGGGCATTGAAAACAAAAGCTGAAAAAATTATTTGGGTTTGTCCACGAGTACAGGTTTGCCTTGGGTTATTGCATGACTTAGCTACAAAAGAATATTTACCCAATAGTCGGATAGAAATATTTACAGGTGAATACAAGAAGATATTGAGCAGAGGCATTAGTTTTAATACCGCGGATGATACTGATGAATCTGAATACTTCAGTGGTGATATTGTAATAACCACAATTGATCAGATTGTTAATTCAATACGATCACACAGTGATGTAGATACATTCATAAAATTTTTGGCTGCGCATGTTGTGTTTGATGAATTTCACGAATTTGTCAATATGACAGCTTTTAACCTACTATTTGCAGAGTTAATTGAAGCTAAAAAGCAGCAAGGTGAAAATGCTGACACTTTATTAGTATCTGCAACCCCCCATTATTTTTATCTGACAGAATTTTTAGGTATCAAAGATAAAGATATTGTCACTATTAATAGCTTTAATAACTCAGATTATCAGATTGAGTTTGTAAGTTATGATGAAAAAGAAGTGAATCCTCTGATTACGAAGAGCCAGGAAGGTAGTACTTTTGTGATCACGAACACCGCATTGGATGCGCAGTTAGGGTATTTGCTGCACCACGGAAAAGAAAAGAGTGTGTTGCTACATTCAAAATATACCAAGCAAGATAAGGTCTTTTGGTTTGATGAAGTGTTTGAAAGCTTTAAGCGTAATGGAAGCTGTAAATATTCTGTGCTTCGTAGCGGGCCAATAATACAAGCGTCACTCAATATTAGCTGTGATAAAATGCTATCGGAAATTAGTAGCGCTGAAAACTGGTTACAACGATTAGGCCGACTTGACCGTTTTGGTGAGAATAAAACTGTAAATAGCTATATTACAGTGACACCCCAGAGTCTCGATATTGAAGGTAAATTGACTAGTAACTGTGCTAAATTCCTAAATCAATTAAATTTATATAATAGCACAAAATTTTGGCTAAGTTTTTTGAAAGATAAATTAAATGATCATGAGATTATTAATATTAATCTACTCTATAAGATTTATCGAGATTTTTATGCTGATGAACAGGCGCGAGCCTCTATTAAGCAAGATTTACTACTTGCGTTGAAAAAAAGTGTTGAGCTAATTAATAAGAAAATTATTGACCCTATTTCTGTTCCACCAAAATCGAAGCAGAAGCCTGATGGCATTAAAATATCCTCCAATTCTTTACGAGGCGATAATCGCTTTGTTCAAATGGCAATATGCCGAGTAAATGAATCATTAGATATAGAGTTTATTGATGAATACGCATATGATGAAGCGCTTAAGCCTAATAGGGCTCTAGGAAATCTTACTGAGTCAGTAGAAAAGATGCGAGGTTATGGTGAAGACAATAACAACCTTGTTCAATACATGCGAAAAAAACATCATAACATCAAGCTCGGAAGTGGTTATAAACAGGCGCGTAACGAATGGGAGCTAATTAAAGGAGCGCGTTCACCAGAAAGCCCAATTTATCTTAGTTATATTCCAAAAGATTTGGAATGCATTGGTGGGAGAAATGCTGCGCATCCTCAGGCAGTCTACTATGTAACTATTGATAAGCAGCCAGTAGGTGCTATGTCTATTTCTCAATTAAAAAAATATTTTCAAAACACTGAAGTGTCAGATTAAATTAACTAAAAAAGGTGGCTATTATGGAAAAAATTACAGGTATTAAAAGTGTTGACTTTAAAATAACAGCTTTAGGGCATGGTGTGGTGAATTGGAATGGCCCAACAACACTTAGCAGTGAAGGTAGAACGGTTGATAACCATACTTTACCGAAGCTTAGAGGTTATACAAATCTTACGGGAAAAATAAAAGATGAGACAGGCTATAAGTATAAAAAAGAAGCAACTGATATTAACTTTAAAGAGACTCCGCTTTATATTAGTCAAAATTGTATTCGTCATCATTTGTTCCGTGCTCAGTCATATGATCTGCATAAGGCGGCAGAAAAGAATTTAGAGGAAGTGCTAACGTCAATTACGGGATTAATTCGTGGATATGTTGTGCCTTCTAGTCAATGTAAGCGAGCCAGCCCTTTACTTTTAGAAGATTTTGTTGACCAATTAGGTAATGGTAATTTTGAACAATTTGGTCGGGCGGGAGAGAGAGATAGTTCTTCTTTCTTTTCTAAAACAACTTTTGGGGATACTAAATATATTTCCTATGGCTCAATTAGCATTGAGCAACTTCAATTTATTTCATTAGATAACAAGTTTGATCGTGCAGCCATGATAATAAAAGATAATCAAGGAGAGTCTGTTGCCCAAGCTATAGAAATCTTCATTAAAAACCTTAAACCTGAACTAAATCCTAAGGCTACTTTTCATTCGAACTATGTTCGTAAAGGTACTATTTTTGAAGAGGGAGAGGTGGGTATTTTACTTAATTCAGATGCTATTCAAGCTTTGGTTGATACTACGTTAGATATGCTTCGTAATCTCTCAATCCGGCAGGCAAAAAGCTATATGTATGTGCATGATCTAATAGAAGACTATAACAATAGTAACCAGATGATGCGTATTAAGCGGACACCAGATGAGGTTATACGTGCACAGGAAAGTCATTACGCCACTTACTTTGTAGCGAAATAAGGAATAAAAATGCAAATTACTATTGATTATGAGGCTTCGTGGCGAAACTCTTTTCTTGATGGTGACAATAATGAGCACTTGCCAAAAAAAGGTCGGAATTTTGTTGCTTCAATGACAGAGCTAAGAAAAAATGAGAATTATATATCCAGAAATGTAACTAAAGATACAATACTTGGTGTGTTAAATCGATTGATTGGTGAACAACGTAAGTTATATCAATCTAGAGAGAGCTATTATGAAATGCCATATTATTTCACAAGTATTGAAAACAATATTACCTTTGAAGATAATCCTACTGTACTTAATCAAGAAATTGTTTATATTCGTAATATAAAAGGTAGTACAGATCAAAGTTCATTCACTGGAATGATTTATGTGAATGATCCTATTTTTCGATCTGAATATTCACCATTTTTTTGGGGTGTTTTAGGGCTTGAACCTAATTTACTTTTCGATTTTATTCTCGATAATAAATTTGAGTTATCTGGAATCTCCCTAGACCCAGTCAGCATTATTAGTAGGCTCGAAAGAATCAAAAAAGACAAACCTATAGTGAATGAAGGTAGAGCGAAAGCAGCAGCAGAGTTTTTACAACTAAACTTTGAAAAATATAATCCGATCAACAAGAAAGGAAAAATTAACTTATTGGGTCTTTATTGTAGTGCACTGTATCTTCAGTTGCAGAGACTAGAAAGCCGGTTCGATATACAGACTGCAAAGTCAAAAAGGGGAGGAATAAGCGGCATTTCAAATAACGGCTTCACTTCAAAGGATTTTATGGACAAATATACAACTGGTTCAAAGAAGCTGATTTATGGGAATCCATACATGAGAGAAGAATTCATCAAGGGTGAGGGAAAAATAAAGCATTTATTGACAAAAGCTTCAGGTCAGGTAGTTATTCATTTAGATATTGACTTGGATAAAGCAATTGAATTGAAAACTCTGATAGAGAATGCGGGTGTTTCATCTTTTTACTTAGGTAAAAAGGGGCTCGCTTATGTTTCTGACATTGATGTGCGATAGGAAAATAGATATGAGATATTATATAGATGTAGCTATTAAGCCAGATGCTGAAATGCGTTTAAATGCTTTGTTGAATAGTATTTATACAAAGATTCACAAGGCGTTGTTTGATCTTGGCTCGACGACTATAGGTGTAAGTTTTCCACGCTATAAAGTAATGTTAGGTAATGTTTTACGGATCCATGGTGAAGAAACTAACTTAAGTGACTTAGAAAATTTAGATTGGGTTGGTGGTATGAAGGGTTACTGCCAAGTTAGTTCCATCATACCCGTTCCTGAAGTCTCAAAATTTCGTACAGTTTCACGTAAACAAACGACAATGAGTCAAGCAAAACTCAGACGGATAATAAAACGTGAGTCTATATCAAAAGAAGACACTAAAAGATATAAAGAAAAAATGTTTTCTAAAGGATTAAATGAGCCTTATTTAGAACTAGTGAGTATTTCTAATAGGAGAAAGTACAGGCGTTATATTGAGTTTGGCGAATTGCTAGATCAGCCAGTTTATGGCAAATTTGATCAGTTTGGTTTATCAAAGACCGCTACTGTACCCTGGTTTTAACCAATAAATTTTGCTCTTTAAAAATTAGTTTAAATTTCAATAAGTTACATCATAGCTTAAAAATATCGGATAAAAAGGTTTTTTTAAGCTAAGTGCTTGTTGTAACTATCAATTTTTACAGTACAATTCGGTTCACTGCCGCACAGGCAGCTTAGAAACTTTATCGACTTCAGGTATGATGAGCAACTTACGTTCACTGCCGCACAGGCAGCTTAGAAATAGCCAGACCCAATTGTACGTTGCTTCATCAAGTTCACTGCCGCACAGGCAGCTTAGAAATCCTAAACTTCACCCTATTTTAACACCCCCTTGTTCACTGCCGCACAGGCAGCTTAGAAAATTATCTTGATCTTGAGAAACCTCTTGATCAGGTTCACTGCCGCACAGGCAGCTTAGAAATGAAAACAAAAAAGCCGTGCGAAGAAAATCAAGTTCACTGCCGCACAGGCAGCTTAGAAAGCTAAAATTAAATCTTGAGTACCTCTATTACCGTTCACTGCCGCACAGGCAGCTTAGAAAATATCTTAACGCATCAATGTAATGATTGTCACGTTCACTGCCGCACAGGCAGCTTAGAAATATTGATGACCGGCTTAGCATCTATTGTCGTGGTTCACTGCCGCACAGGCAGCTTAGAAATTATCGAGCTAACAAGAAGTACGGCGACAAAGGTTCACTGCCGCACAGGCAGCTTAGAAAGGAAGAAGAAATAGCACTTACGGCTGGTACGCGTTCACTGCCGCACAGGCAGCTTAGAAATTTCTAAATTTTTCAGAAAAAACGATCTCTTTGTTCACTGCCGCACAGGCAGCTTAGAAAATGAACATGTGTTAAAAGCATCTTAGGAAGCTGTTCACTGCCGCACAGGCAGCTTAGAAATTATAAATGTTCTCGAACAAGCAGCCAGATGGGTTCACTGCCGCACAGGCAGCTTAGAAATTAGCCGCCAGCAACAAGCTAGCTTTGCTGAAGTTCACTGCCGCACAGGCAGCTTAGAAAAATACTTTGATAATCAAAATAAGTATAGCATTGTTCACTGCCGCACAGGCAGCTTAGAAATTAAATAACTGTCAGTTTTACCTTAAAGGGTCGTTCACTGCCGCACAGGCAGCTTAGAAAATCAACTTTCTTTTTTATTGACTCCAAGCAAAGTTCACTGCCGCACAGGCAGCTTAGAAATAAAAAATACACTACCTATCTTTGCGGATGCTGTTCACTGCCGCACAGGCAGCTTAGAAATCACTAAAATACTTTTCTAGCGCTTCGTGGCAGTTCACTGCCGCACAGGCAGCTTAGAAAATTACGCCCTCCTTTGATTATCAAATGACTGGGTTCACTGCCGCACAGGCAGCTTAGAAATATAAGGTGCAATCTATAAACTATACTGGGGATGTTCACTGCCGCACAGGCAGCTTAGAAATTAAATCGTTGATAACCAAGTTAGTTACTCCTGTTCACTGCCGCACAGGCAGCTTAGAAATACTATTAGTAGCACTTATGGTTCTTTAATAAGTTCACTGCCGCACAGGCAGCTTAGAAATGAACATGTGTTAAAAGCATCTTAGGAAGCTCGTTCACTGCCGCACAGGCAGCTTAGAAATTTCTTGCGTGACAACATCCCTGATTTCATTGGTTCACTGCCGCACAGGCAGCTTAGAAAATCAATAATTCTTCCGCCGGAAATTGATCTAAGTTCACTGCCGCACAGGCAGCTTAGAAATATCCGTAGTAGGAAGATAAAAAGCCTTAATTGTTCACTGCCGCACAGGCAGCTTAGAAATGTATCGAACGTGCAGTCCCAGCCGGTCTTGAGTTCACTGCCGCACAGGCAGCTTAGAAATACAGTGCGAGAAGGGGTCTAAGTAGATAAGCGGGCCAAATCGGCAATGGCTGTCTAAATTCCAATCATTTTTAGTTAATTTTAAAAAATAAGCTTAAAAATCCGCTTGCCAGGGCTGGCTAAAAACTATAGATTATGGCCACCACTAATGTTGCGTTGTAACATGTTGATTTTTATAGAGTAAAATGGGTAAGGTTTATTAGGGTTTTTGGCCAGTAAGAGATGCTAAGCCAACCAACCCATATAAAATCCTACTATTATCAGGTTGATAGTGTAAAAAATAGGCTAAAAAAGCGAAAAGCGATAGTTGCAGAGGGCGTTGCCGATTTAGCCCGCTTATCTACTTATACCCATGGTAGTGTGATTCAAAACGACTATGGTACTTTTTTTACAAGTGGTAACACATCTACTGCACAATATAATGGCCACGACAGTGTAGGAACTTCTAACCATCTGGTTGGAGCTAGGGAGATTGATCAGCATTCGTCTAACATATCAAGCCCGTGATAACCGCGACTTATCACGGGTTTGACTGCCTAATTAAGGTACATTGATTAGTGTGTATGATGCCCTAATGATTCAGAGATCATAGAAATAACTAGTGTATTTAAACTAACTCCTTCTCGCTTAGCTTGCTCAACTAAACGGTAATGAAGTGATTTAGGAACACGTTGAACCCACTTACCGCTTTGAGCCTCCATTATTCCTGGTTTTGGAATTTTTCTACCAGATTCTTCTGCAGCAGACAACCAGCATTGTAGTGCATCCTTGCCATTTTCAATGGCTTCTTCTACTGTGTCTCCATCAGAAAGGCAACCTGGCAAATCAGGGAATTCTATCAAAAATCCTTCACCCTCTTCTTTGGCAAGGTGTCTAATTATAAAAGGATAGTCAGGAGCTTGCATGATCCACCTCCAATGATTCAATTAATGTGACAAACTTTTTAATATACACTGGTTTTATAGGTCTTTTAGCTGGTACACAAAGTAGCTCAACCCAAGAGGGATGATCAAAGACCACATGACTGCCACCAGTTTTACGAACAATTACAGCGTGTTGCTTTGCAATTGTCTCTAGTTGCTCAATCCGCCAATCACGCGGATTATTACGCATTTTTTCAAAAAGCTTATCCTTGTTTACCATAGACTTAATGATATTGTATATAGTACTATTAATCAAGCTGATTTTGAACAAAAGTGCCGATGGCAATTATTAGTAATAGCACCTCATAACCAGCTTTATCGGGGGTTGGGTAAAATCTATTCAGAAAAGGCCATTATTACCCCTCATAATGGACCTTATAGGGTCTTAACTATTTTTTGTGTATCGCACATAGTTTTGCCTACCTGTTGAGCATCTATTTCCATAGTTAGTGTTTGTATGACCACGCTTGAAAAAAGTTGAGCTGTTGTTTGATTGGTGGGCGCCACTATTTAATTTTAACACTCTGTTATTAGGATTGGTGTATTGATTGTTTATCAATGGTTGCCTAGATTGATCAGGCCATGAAAAGGCTCGCCAGTTTTGTCGTGCAGAAAAACCACGTTTATTTTTTTTATCTGGATCTGCGCCTTTCGATAAAAGAATGGTGCAAATACTAGAAAACAAAGTAGTAGTATTTCTTCTTTGCTTAGCTGAAGTTGCTGCAGCATTTAATGGAGTAAAGCCATGATTATTTATTTGTTCTAAAAAAGCATTAAATTGAGAGCTGTCCTTGCCGCCAAAGGCGGTGTCGGCCGCCGCGATTAAGTCTTTCACCACCTCGAGGTGACCTTCTTTCGAAGCAGTATTCAAGGGGGAGAACTGATCTTTATTCGGTTGAGTCAGAAACGCGCGAAAGCCGTCAGTGTTCTTGCCGCCAAAGGCGGTGTCGGCCGCCGCGATTAAGTCTTTCACCACCTCGAGGTGACCCGCACAAGCAGCAGAATTCAAGGGGGAGAACTGATCTTTATCTTTATGAGTCAGAAACGCGCGAAAGCCGTCAGTGTTCTTGCCGCCAAAGGCGGTGTCGGCCGCCGCGATTAAGTCTTTCACCACCTCGAGGTGACCCGCACAAGCAGCAGAATTCAAGGGGGAGAACTGATCTTTATTCGGTTGAGTCAGAAACGCGCGAAAGCCGTCAGTGTTCTTGCCGCCAAAGGCGGTGTCGGCCGCCGCGATTAAGTCTTTCACCACCTTGAGGTGACCTTCTTTCGAAGCAGTATTCAAGGGGGAGAACTGATCTTTATCTTTATGAGTCAGAAACGCGCGAAAGCCGTCAGTGTTCTTGCCGCCAAAGGCGGTGTCGGCCGCCGCGATTAAGTCTTTCACCACCTCGAGGTGACCTTCTTTCGAAGCAGTATTCAAGGGGGAGAACTGATCTTTATCTTTATGAGTCAGAAACGCGCGAAAGCCGTCAGTGTTTTTGCCGCCAAAGGCGGTGTCGGCCGCCGCGATTAAGTCTTTCACCACCTCGAGGTGACCTTCTTTCGAAGCAGAATTCAAGGGGGAGAACTGATCTTTATTCGGTTGAGTCAGAAACGCGCGAAAGCCGTCAGTGTTCTTGCCGCCAAAGGCGGTGTCGGCCGCCGCGATTAAGTCTTTCACCACCTCGAGGTGACCCGCACAAGCAGCAGAATTCAAGGGGGAGAACTGATCTTTATTCGGTTGAGTCAGAAACGCGCGAAAACCGTCAGTGTTTTTGCCGCTAAAGGCGGTGTCGGCCGCCGCGATTAAGTCTTTCACCACCTCGAGGTAACCTTCTTTCGAAGCAGTATTCAAGGGGGAGAACTGATCTTTATTCGGTTGAGTCAGAAACGCGCGAAAGCCGTCAGTGTTCTTGCCGCCAAAGGCGGTGTCGGCCGCCGCGATTAAGTCTTTCACCACCTCGAGGTGACCCGCACAAGCAGCAGAATTCAAGGGGGAGAACTGATCTTTATCTTTATGAGTCAGAAACGCGCGAAGGCCGTCAGTGTTCTTGCCGCCAAAGGCGGTGTCGGCCGCCGCGATTAAGTCTTTCACCACCTCGAGGTGACCCGCACAAGCAGCAGAATTCAAGGGGGAGAACTGATCTTTATTTTTATGAGTCAGAAACGCGCGAAAGCCGTCAGTGTTCTTGCCGCCAAAGGCGGTGTCGGCCGCCGCGATTAAGTCTTTCACCACCTTGAGGTGACCTTCTTTCGAAGCAGTATTCAAGGGGGAGAACTGATCTTTATTCGGTTGAGTCAGAAACGCGCGAAAGCCGTCAGTGTTCTTGCCGCCAAAGGCGGTGTCGGCCGCCGCGATTAAGTCTTTCACCACCTCGAGGTGACCTTCTTTCGAAGCAGTATTCAAGGGGGAGAACTGATCTTTATTCGGTTGAATCAGAAACGCGCGAAAGCCGTCAGTGTTGTTGCCGCCAAAGGCGGTGTCTAATTTTTGCAATGCAATGTTAATGATTTGACCGTTACCATATTTTGCGAGAGAGGTTAAAAAAGTCCACCTTTCTTTTTCATCAAGCCATAAATGTGGTGTGTCCTTCTCCTTCACTAGGAAATGTTTGTTATTTATTAGTATGATGAGGGTTTGATCAAGACTGGGAGTTTTTTTCATCCTGTGCACAAAAACATACACGCTTTCTTGTAAAAACAAACTTGCTTCAAGTGCATTATTTTGAAAGTGGCTAACTATCTGTTCATCAGTAATCTGTTGTAATAATATTTGCTTGCGTAATGTGCTTATTGCTTCATCGTTGCGCGAACTTCTTAAGTGATAACTAGGCATGTGGTTTAATATATAAAATTATTTTCTAAAGTAGATATTCGAATATAATAAAGGATAAAAATTAACAGATTATTTAGTTATTATTCAGGCTACTACAGAATATACCGATGGCATTGCCTTAAAGTAGCGGTAAATACCCGTGATAACCACAAATTAGCACGGGTTTGAGGCTCGCCAGCAACAGGATTTAAATAATAAATGACCATTGCGATGAAAATACTACTGGTTATACGACTCAGCTTTTACGGTTCTGTCGCAAATTAATGGTTATTTGATATAATACCGACCAAATTTAGCATTGAATAATAATGGAGTTATTATGGCGATTAGTTTTAAAGGAAGACATTTCCCCAAAGAGATTATTTTAACAGCAGTACGCTGGAAGCTTGCGTACCCATTAAGTTACCGACGAATATTGAAGAGCTCATGGAGGAACGTGGTGTTAGCGTTGATCATTCTACAGTACAAAAATGGGTGGTTCGCTATGCGCCCCAGCTTGAGCGAGAGTTTCGTAAAAGCAAGCGCAAACTTGCTGATAGTTGGAAGATGGATGAGACTTATATTAAGGTCAATGGCAAGCAAGTTTATCTTTATCGTGCAGTTGATAAGTACGGTAACACCGTTGATTTTATGCTGTCAGAGAAGCGTGATCGTAAGGCAGTGCTAGCTTTTTTTAATAAAGCGATTGGATCAAGCGGGTGTATAGTTCCGGTGGGTTGGTGTGACAGCCTTTTAACTTAAAGCTACTCTAGTTGCTTCTAAAATCTAAGCAACTGGAGAACCAAGTATGACAACTGAAGAACAGGCAGCAAACACATTCACTCTAGATGATGTCTATAACCAAATGACTGAGTGGCGTAATAATAAAGAGCTGAGAACTACCCAAAATTGTTATCTCCCTACCTGAACTGAATTCGATAATTCTTTTTGTTCTTCTTGAGAAACACTATTTTCTTTAAAAAATTGCTCTACTAAGTGATACGTTAGAAGTTTTCTAATACCCTTCGCAATAAAGTGTCGTGTCACCTTGCCCTTACCATCTCCTAATTTAGCTAGCATAATTGCGTAATCGTCATAAGCTTTTTCCTTACCTATCTCATACAAATATGAGGCCACATAAAAACATACAGCCAGTAGATTTTGTATCCCTTTAAAATTTTTTATCTGCATATTTTCCCAGCCTAGTCCTTCCTTGAGAAATTTAAAAACATATTCAATTTTCGCACGAGATAGATAGGCTATGTATACCTCATACGCCTCATCAAAAGTCGTTACTTTTTTATTAGTTAATAGCAGCATGTCATTCTTAAAAATTCTCCTACCATCTCTGCCTGTAATTTGGATTTTAATTGCATTGATGTTCTCAAACTCTCCAAAATAAATAGTTATTTTTCCGTCTTGTACGCAATTCTTTCCAACTGTTAAGTTTTGGAATTGCTTTTCGCCTTGAGCATCAAAATCAGCGTTAATCAGCTTAAGCTTTTTACCATCATCACCTCTACCTTCTATTGTTCTTGTTATTTTTGAGCGAATAATAAAGTCTTGATCTAGGTTTGTATCAATTAGTGAGAGATAGTCATTATCATCAAACTCTCTATCTAGAATATGGGTAATGGTTGCATCTTCATTCTTTGATTTTAGGCAGATTCCTATTTTTTCTATTTCACGAATAGACAGCAGCTTTTTATTAAAGTAATCACCAGATTCATAAAGACTCTTGGCCTCTTTATCTCCCTCAAATGGCTTTCCAGCCTCTATTTTCTTAATATGCTCAGCTTTTAAAAACTTAGGGTCTTTATTGCTGTAGCTTACATGCGATAGTAGATGCACAGCCTTATCACCAGGTACTAATGCAACTGCGTTATGCGTGCTGTAACCATTGATAATATCCCCGTCCAGACTCCTTACTTTACCTAGATTTTCAGTTTGCTTGCTATGTGGCTTTCTAATATCAGAAGGATCATGAAGAACATCAATTTTACTGGCGTGTGAAAGTTTTTCGACAGCTCTGTTCTAGCAATACATCATTTGTTTTTATTGGATCTAAATCGGTGCTTTTATTTTCACCGGTAAGTGTACGAATCATCTTTTTATACTTTTGTTATCTTTTGATGAACTGAACAACTTATTTTACCTTCAGTTAATAGCGTTTCCTACAATCAGTCGATAGATTTTTTTAAAACAACTTTCAAGCCAGTGTATAGTTCCGAAAAAAGTGGGTTGCAGTGTAACGGCGAAGTTTAACATTTAAACTACATCTCGTTAGTCTTCTTAAAAAGCAACTGGAAACCAATATGTCAACTGAAGAACAGGCAAATTTCAGCATTCATTTTGCTGATTTAAATTTTGGGTAATAATAAAGAGAAGTTAGGCCATACGATTCCGGATACGATTTGGGCAAATATTTTTGCTCTTGAACCAAAATACTCGGCATCAGTCCTTAAAAAGTTTTTCGCTTTTAGTAATAATCAGTATGAGACAAAGCGTAAACAATATTTAGAGAAGTCTACCGCTTCCTCTACCACTCCTCAGAAACCTAGGTTCTGTCGCAAATTAATGGTTATTTGATATAATACCGACCAAATTTAGCATTGAATAATAATGGAGTTATTATGGCGATTAGTTTTAAAGGAAGACATTTCCCCAAAGAGATTATTTTAACAGCAGTACGCTGGAAGCTTGCGTACCCATTAAGTTACCGAAATATTGAAGAGCTCATGGAAGAACGTGGTGTTAGCGTTGATCACTCTACAGTACAAAAATGGGTGGTTCGCTATGCGCCCCAGCTTGAGCGAGAGTTTCGTAAAAGCAAGCGCAAACTTGCTGATAGTTGGAAGATGGATGAGACTTATATTAAGGTCAATGGCAAGCAAGTTTATCTTTATCGTGCAGTTGATAAGTACGGTAACACCGTTGATTTTATGCTGTCAGAGAAGCGTGATCGTAAGGCAGTGCTAGCTTTTTTTAATAAAGCGATTCGATCAAGCGGGTTACCCAAAAAGGTTAACATTGATAAAAGTGGTGCAAATACAGGATAGAGCGTTATTTTGTCTGTAAAAACCAACTTTAGTACTTAGAAAAACCTTTAAAATTCTAAATGGCACTCTATTGTACCTGTCTCATCGCATAATATCTTAAATTAATTATGCTAATCAATCTAAAAAATTATTTATACCTCAAATTTTTCTCCTCTCAAAATAAATTATTAACTTTTAGGTAATAGCAATTATATCTCGTTAATAAGAACAAGAATGATCTATCCTAAAACCCTATGAAGCCTTATTATTCACTTCAACTTAAGTATCTAGGTGATCCGCTCCACTGGTCATCAATTTCCACTAAAACAGCTGATACGAGCCTTAGGCACGATTCAGTATTAGGGAAAATTCCAACTGTATGCGTCCTTCTTTTTACCTCTCTGTTTACGCGCTCAGCTATGTTACTGGTTCTTAATCTTTTTTGATGCGGCCTGTCAAAGTTCATCACTACTAAGCCCTCCGGTATATTCACTTCCAACCAAGAAGAAAGCTCTGGTGCTGTTTGCTGATATTTATCTACCGCCATAGCCAATAGTCTTTCCGACTCATGAATGTTTGAGGCATTAAATATAGCTGTAATCTCCTCAGCTACTGGTTCCTTCATTGAGCGCTTTGGTATGTGAGCCTGAGCATTTTGCTGCAAATGAAATTGGCAGCGTTGCCAAGGAACACTGGGGAACACAGCTCTTCTAGCGGCTTTTAGGCCAGTATGAGCGTCGCTAGTAATCAACTCAATACCATGTATACCTCGCTCAACCAACTGCTGAAGAAAATCACGCCAATGTACCTCAGCCTCTGATAACGCAACAGAAACACCTAGCACTGTTCTCTTGCCGGTTGATTCATCAAAGCCATAGGCTATCAATACCGCACAGTCTTGTACTGTGCCGCTAGTGCGCACCTTCTCATAACGTGCATCTAGCCAAAGATATTTTATCTTTCCTAACGGCTTATTTCGCCATTTCTTTAAATCTTCATCCAACAATTTAGCGCAACGGCTTACCTCTGTGCTTGAAATATCTGTTCCACAGAGTTGCTTTAGCACCTTTTCAACTTTGCGCGTGGAAACCCCATGCACATACATTTCAGCGACAGCCAGCTTAAGTGCTCTATCAGAGCTTACACCTCGCTCTAAGACTGATGGATAGAAGGCTTCATTGGAGTCTCTAACCTGCGGTATCTGTAGCTCAAGCTGACCTTGACCTGTGTTAATTAACCTTGGTTTAAAGCCGTTCGCATATCCGTTTCTATCGCCAGTTCGCTCATAAGGACTGGCATTTAAATGGCGCTCCCTTTCTATTAACATAGCCTCATTCATCAACCTGGAGACAAGCTTAGGTAAAGCTTCAAACCCCTCCATCGCTAAAACATGTATGGCTTCTTCGATTAAGTTCTCATTTTTATAGCAGCTCATTGTCATTCCTCTTTTTTGGTTAAGTTTACCTTAAAAGGAATTTCTAATCTGACTGAGTCGCCTGCTTATTTTCAGCAAGTCAATGGAATTTACAGAAAGGATGGCGCACTAGCAAATACAGCAGCGTTGGAAAGACTCAATACCTTATTGTTTTTATCTGGATTCTGGTTTGCGATGGTCGAGGTTAGGCGCATTAAATACCTCAATAATTTGGTCGAGCAAGACCATCGATCGATAAAGCGTATCACGAAATATACACTGGGTTTTAAAAAGTTCAATTCAGCTAAGGCAACAATAGCTGGTATTGAGTTATGCCATATGCTAAAAAAAGGGCAGATGCGAGGCAATAGCATGATGCCAGCCTGGCAGCAGTTCTACACGCTCGCAGACTAGTTGCGCCCAAAAATAGGCTACCTCATCTAGGTGTAAATTTTTCGACAGAACCCTCTTTTTTTATCTACCAAAAATCAGCCAGGGGTTAATTTGCGTCACTAAAATGGACTTTAGTGGTCAGACAGAGTATTTCCGCTTTACGTTATCTGGAGAAAATAATTCCGAAGAGTTTTTATCAAAAGCTGCCGATGAAGAGTTTACACTCAATAAAGTTGTAACCCCAAAATCAGATACCGAACACTAAAGCTACCTGTGACACTACTTTTATATATGCGCTCTTTTAAGACGCAATACCCGTGATAATTTGTGGTTATCACGGGTATTTACCGCTACTTTAAGGCAATGCCATCGGTATATTCTGTAGTAGCCTGAATAATAACTAAATAATCTGTTAATTTTTATCCTTTATTATATTCGAATATCTACTTTAGAAAATAATTTTATATATTAAACCACATGCCTAGTTATCACTTAAGAAGTTCGCGCAACGATGAAGCAATAAGCACATTACGCAAGCAAATATTATTACAACAGATTACTGATGAACAGATAGTTAGCCACTTTCAAAATAATGCACTTGAAGCAAGTTTGTTTTTACAAGAAAGCGTGTATGTTTTTGTGCACAGGATGAAAAAAACTCCCAGTCTTGATCAAACCCTCATCATACTAATAAATAACAAACATTTCCTAGTGAAGGAGAAGGACACACCACATTTATGGCTTGATGAAAAAGAAAGGTGGACTTTTTTAACCTCTCTCGCAAAATATGGTAACGGTCAAATCATTAACATTGCATTGCAAAAATTAGACACCGCCTTTGGCGGCAAGAACACTGACGGCTTTCGCGCGTTTCTGACTCATAAAGATAAAGATCAGTTCTCCCCCTTGAATACTGCTTCGAAAGAAGGTCACCTCAAGGTGGTGAAAGACTTAATCGCGGCGGCCGACACCGCCTTTGGCGGCAAGAACACTGACGGCTTTCGCGCGTTTCTGACTCAACCGAATAAAGATCAGTTCTCCCCCTTGAATTCTGCTGCTTGTGCGGGTCACCTCGAGGTGGTGAAAGACTTAATCGCGGCGGCCGACACCGCCTTTGGCGGCAAGAACACTGACGGCTTTCGCGCGTTTCTGACTCATAAAGATAAAGATCAGTTCTCCCCCTTGAATACTGCTGCTTGTGCGGGTCACCTCGAGGTGGTGAAAGACTTAATCGCGGCGGCCGACACCGCCTTTGGCGGCAAGAACACTGACGGCTTTCGCGCGTTTCTGACTCATAAAGATAAAGATCAGTTCTCCCCCTTGAATTCTGCTGCTTGTGCGGGTCACCTCGAGGTGGTGAAAGACTTAATCGCGGCGGCCGACACCGCCTTTGGCGGCAAGAACACTGACGGCTTTCGCGCGTTTCTGACTCATAAAGATAAAGATCAGTTCTCCCCCTTGAATACTGCTTCGAAAGAAGGTCACCTCGAGGTGGTGAAAGACTTAATCGCGGCGGCCGACACCGCCTTTGGCGGCAAGAACACTGACGGCTTTCGCGCGTTTCTGACTCAACCGAATAAAGATCAGTTCTCCCCCTTGAATTCTGCTGCTTGTGCGGGTCACCTCGATGTGGTTAAAGACTTAATCGCGGCGGCCGACACCGCCTTTGGCGGCAAGAACACTGACGGCTTTCGCGCGTTTCTGACTCAACCGAATAAAGGTCAGTTCTCCCCCTTGAATTCTGCTGCTTGTGCGGGTCACCTCGAGGTGGTGAAAGACTTAATCGCGGCGGCCGACACCGCCTTTGGCGGCAAGAACACTGACGGCTTTCGCGCGTTTCTGACTCATAAAGATAAAGATCAGTTCTCCCCCTTGAATTCTGCTGCTTGTGCGGGTCACCTCGAGGTGGTGAAAGACTTAATCGCGGCGGCCGACACCGCCTTTGGCGGCAAGAACACTGACGGCTTTCGCGCGTTTCTGACTCATAAAGATAAAGATCAGTTCTCCCCCTTGAATACTGCTTCGAAAGAAGGTCACCTCGAGGTGGTGAAAGACTTAATCGCGGCGGCCGACACCGCCTTTGGCGGCAAGAACACTGACGGCTTTCGCGCGTTTCTGACTCATAAAGATAAAGATCAGTTCTCCCCCTTGAATACTGCTTCGAAAGAAGGTCACCTCGAGGTGGTGAAAGACTTAATCGCGGCGGCCGACACCGCCTTTGGCGGCAAGAACACTGACGGCTTTCGCGCGTTTCTGACTCAACCGAATAAAGATCAGTTCTCCCCCTTGAATACTGCTTCGAAAGAAGGTCAACTCAGGGTGGTGAAAGACTTAATCGCGGCGGCCGACACCGCCTTTGGCGGCAAGAACACTGACGGCTTTCGCGCGTTTCTGACTCAACCGAATAAAGATCAGTTCTCCCCCTTGAATTCTGCTGCTTGTGCGGGTCACCTCGAGGTGGTGAAAGACTTAATCGCGGCGGCCGACACCGCCTTTGGCGGCAAGAACACTGACGGCTTTCGCGCGTTTCTGACTCATAAAGATAAAGATCAGTTCTCCCCCTTGAATTCTGCTGCTTGTGCGGGTCACCTCGAGGTGGTGAAAGACTTAATCGCGGCGGCCGACACCGCCTTTGGCGGCAAGAACACTGACGGCTTTCGCGCGTTTCTGACTCAACCGAATAAAGATCAGTTCTCCCCCTTGAATACTGCTTCGAAAGAAGGTCACCTCGAGGTGGTGAAAGACTTAATCGCGGCGGCCGACACCGCCTTTGGCGGCAAGGACAGCTCTCAATTTAATGCTTTTTTAGAACAAATAAATAATCATGGCTTTACTCCATTAAATGCTGCAGCAACTTCAGCTAAGCAAAGAAGAAATACTACTACTTTGTTTTCTAGTATTTGCACCATTCTTTTATCGAAAGGCGCAGATCCAGATAAAAAAAATAAACGTGGTTTTTCTGCACGACAAAACTGGCGAGCCTTTTCATGGCCTGATCAATCTAGGCAACCATTGATAAACAATCAATACACCAATCCTAATAACAGAGTGTTAAAATTAAATAGTGGCGCCCACCAATCAAACAACAGCTCAACTTTTTTCAAGCGTGGTCATACAAACACTAACTATGGAAATAGATGCTCAACAGGTAGGCAAAACTATGTGCGATACACAAAAAATAGTTAAGACCCTATAAGGTTCCTTATGGGGTTAAACAAATCAGTAGTGTTATTTGTATCAATAATGTAAAGTATTTTCTCTTTTTGCTCATAGAAGATTTAGTCGTTAAGGCTAGTGCGCCATCCTTTCTGTAAATTCCATTGACTTGCTGAAAATAAGCAGGCGACTCAGTCAGATTAGAAATTCCTTTTAAGGTAAACTTAACCAAAAAAGAGGAATGACAATGAGCTGCTATAAAAATGAGAACTTAATCGAAGAAGCCATACATGTTTTAGCGATGGAGGGGTTTGAAGCTTTACCTAAGCTTGTCTCCAGGTTGATGAATGAGGCTATGTTAATAGAAAGGGAGCGCCATTTAAATGCCAGTCCTTATGAGCGAACTGGCGATAGAAACGGATATGCGAACGGCTTTAAACCAAGGTTAATTAACACAGGTCAAGGTCAGCTTGAGCTACAGATACCGCAGGTTAGAGACTCCAATGAAGCCTTCTATCCATCAGTCTTAGAGCGAGGTGTACGCTCTGATAGAGCACTTAAGCTGGCTGTCGCTGAAATGTATGTGCATGGGGTTTCCACGCGCAAAGTTGAAAAGGTGCTAAAGCAACTCTGTGGAACAGATATTTCAAGCACAGAGGTAAGCCGTTGCGCTAAATTGTTGGATGAAGATTTAAAGAAATGGCGAAATAAGCCGTTAGGAAAGATAAAATATCTTTGGCTAGATGCACGTTATGAGAAGGTGCGCACTAGCGGCACAGTACAAGACTGTGCGGTATTGATAGCCTATGGCTTTGATGAATCAACCGGCAAGAGAACAGTGCTAGGTGTTTCTGTTGCGTTATCAGAGGCTGAGGTACATTGGCGTGATTTTCTTCAGCAGTTGGTTGAGCGAGGTATACATGGTATTGAGTTGATTACTAGCGACGCTCATACTGGCCTAAAAGCCGCTAGAAGAGCTGTGTTCCCCAGTGTTCCTTGGCAACGCTGCCAATTTCATTTGCAGCAAAATGCTCAGGCTCACATACCAAAGCGCTCAATGAAGGAACCAGTAGCTGAGGAGATTACAGCTATATTTAATGCCTCAAACATTCATGAGTCGGAAAGACTATTGGCTATGGCGGTAGATAAATATCAGCAAACAGCACCAGAGCTTTCTTCTTGGTTGGAAGTGAATATACCGGAGGGCTTAGTAGTGATGAACTTTGACAGGCCGCATCAAAAAAGATTAAGAACCAGTAACATAGCTGAGCGCGTAAACAGAGAGGTAAAAAGAAGGACGCATACAGTTGGAATTTTCCCTAATACTGAATCGTGCCTAAGGCTCGTATCAGCTGTTTTAGTGGAAATTGATGACCAGTGGAGCGGATCACCTAGATACTTAAGTTGAAGTGAATAATAAGGCTTCATAGGGTTTTAGGATAGATCATTCTTGTTCTTATTAACGAGATATAATTGCTATTACCTAAAAGTTAATAATTTATTTTGAGAGGAGAAAAATTTGAGGTATAAATAATTTTTTAGATTGATTAGCATAATTAATTTAAGATATTATGCGATGAGACAGGTACAATAGAGTGCCATTTAGAATTTTAAAGGTTTTTCTAAGTACTGAAGTTGGTTTTTACAGACAAAATAACGCTCTATCGTAAGGATACTCGAAGATTGTGAAGCCGCTTACGGATCTTAAAGCCATTTTACACTCAAAACGCGCAAATATTTACTACCTAGAAAAATGCAGGGTAATGCAAAAAGATGGACGTGTTCTTTATCTTACCTGAAGTTATTCTACTTGGTGTAGGGACATCTATTACGCAGGCAGCGGTGAAAATGTTGGCATCAGCAGGTGTTTTAATTGGCTTTTGCGGTGCTGGAGCAACACCATTATTTATGGGGTCAGAAATTGAGTGGATGACACCACAAAGTGAGTATAGACCCACTGAGTATTTACAAGGGTGGCTATCGTTCTGGTTTGATGATGTGAAGCGATTAAAAGCTGCTAAACTTTTTCAGCAAGCACGTATAGCGTATTTAAAAAAGGTTTGGTCAAAAGATCGTGACCTAAAAGAGGCTGGCTTTGATATTTCTCATGCTGATATCGAGTCCGCGTTACACCGTTTTAACGAAGCTACAACCAGTGCGTTAAAATCTTCTGATTTATTACTAACTGAAGCTCAGCTAACTAAAATGCTTTATAAGTATGCGGCAGGAAAAGTAGGTTTGTCTTCTTTTTCCCGCGAACATAATGCATCTGACCAGGCAAATGCATTTTTAAATCATGGTAATTATTTAGCTTATGGCTTATCTGCAACCACCCTTTGGGTACTAGGGATTCCTCATGGGTTCGCAGTTATGCACGGCAAAACTAGGCGTGGTGCTTTGGTTTTTGATGTTGCTGATTTGATTAAAGATGCGATTGTACTTCCATTAGCCTTTATTTGCGCTAAGGAGCGCACGACCGATCAGGAATTTCGTCAGCAGTGCCTACAAGTCTTTACCGGTCACAAAGCATTGGATTTTATGTTTGAGCAAGTAAAAGCAGTAGCATTACAGAGCAAGACTTTTGATGGTGATAACAGATGATGGTGACATTTATATCCCAATGTAAAAAAAATTCACTGAAAAAAACACGTAGAGTTCTGGATGCTTTTGCTAATCGTATTGGAGATAATACCTGGCAGACAGTGATTACACTGGAGGGATTAAGTGCTGTTAAAAAACTATTAAGAAAAACTGCTAGTAAAAATACAGCTGTGTCTTGTCATTGGATTAGATCTAGAGCAAGAACTGAGTTGGTATGGGTGGTGGGGAATAAACTGGAGTTTAATCGTGAAGGTCGCGTACCTGTAAACCGCACCAAAAATGATTTAGTTTACCAAGACGATTTGTTAGATTGGAAGTTGCTTCCCCTTATCCGAGCGTTAACTTCTTTGGCAGCTTTACTGCACGATTGGGGTAAAGCCAGTATTCGCTTCCAGAATAAACTTTCCAAAAACTACAAAGGCACTCAGGCGGATCGGTTACGCCATGAATGGGTGTCCTATTTATTGCTCAAGGCACTAATCTACAATACCAAAAACCCAAATATAGACCATGACTGGTTAACCACATTAAAAGAGGGAAGAATCAATGAAGATGCGATTAAAAGATTCTTACACAATAATACTGAACAAGTGTCGTTAGCCGATTTACCCAGCATAGCAAAATTAATTGCATGGCTAATTATTACCCACCATAAACTTCCGATTTTAAATGAGAAAGAAGCGCCTAAAGGTAGCCCATGTACTGGTCTCGATGGTCTGCTTAAGATGATTGATAAGACATGGGGATATGAAAATAAAAATATAAAAGAACTTGCAGCATGTTTAGAGTTCCCTCAAGGGCTACTAACTAACGCTAATACATGGGTGTCACAAATAAAACGCTGGTCTGCCAAATTATTAGATTTACAAGATGTTATTGCTCAAGCAATCGACAATGGTAGTTATCGAGTCTTGTTGCACCATGCTCGTTTGGCCTTGATGTTAGGCGATCATTACTTTTCATCGCTTGATATTAGTAAAACTCGTAATTGGAAAAGTATCACCAAATTGATCGCCAATACCCAGAAAGATAAGTCACCCAAACAAGCTTTGGACCAGCATTTGGTCGGTGTTTGCGAGAGCGCCAAAAAGATTATAGGAAAGTTACCA
This sequence comes from Gammaproteobacteria bacterium, assembly GCA_965196985.1. Lineage (GTDB taxonomy): Bacteria > Pseudomonadota > Gammaproteobacteria > UBA12402 > UBA12402 > 2-12-FULL-35-23. The sequence continues at coordinate 122,490 of CBDALO010000204.1, forward strand.
GCTATCGAAAACAACTTGGATCCCAGTTTTAATACTGCTGAGTTGAAACGCAAAAGCCCACAGCCCTATACCTGGCAAGATACTGCTGCAAGAAAAGTGCGAGATTGGCGCACAACGTGGGGTGGAACACGAAAAGGTTTTTTCGCAATAAACATGGCTAGTACTGGTTGTGGCAAAACCTTTGCTAACGCGAAACTCATGATGGCACTCTCTGAAGATGGTGATAGTCTGCGCTATATTCTCGCGCTCGGGTTACGCACACTTACATTGCAAACTGGAGATGAATACCGCAAGCGTATATTTAAACATAGTGATGGCAGTGATCTAGCTGTATTGATTGGTTCAAGGGCGATTGCAGACCTGCACTACCAAAATAAACAAGAGAAAGTACAGGATCAAGCGGAAAAAGGTTCGGAATCTACTGAAACTCTACTGGCCGACTCCGACGAAGTTGTTTACCAAGGTGAACTGCCTGAAGAAGGTTTAACTACTATTTTGCATAGCTATAAAGATAGGCAGTTACTCTATGCGCCGGTTCTGGTCTGTACCATTGACCACATTATTGCCGCAACTGAGACTACAAGCGGTGGACGTTACATTTTGCCTGCATTGCGATTACTATCATCTGACTTGGTTATTGATGAAGTGGATGATTTCACAAGTGGTGATTTAATTGCTATTGGTCGCTTGATTCACTTAGCAGGTATGCTGGGTCGTCAAGTAATGATCTCATCGGCTACTATTCCACCCTCAATGGCAGAAGGATATTTCAATACTTACCGAGAAGGCTGGTTGCTTTACTGCAAAACCCGTAACGCCAGGCCGTCAATAGGTTGTGCCTGGATAGATGAGTTTTCATCTCAAGTTAAAGATATTGATAATCAGGAAGACGGAATCAACGACTATCGTAAACACCATGACAAGTTTATTTACAAGAGAGTGGAAAAATTAAGCATACAGCCAGCTAAGCGTAAAGCCAATGTGATCAGTTGTAAGCAGGCTATGGATTATAACGATGAACTAATTACAGCCAATAAAAAAGAGTTTTGGTTTAACCGGATTGCACAGGCAACTTTGGAAAAGCATGAGCACCACCACACGATAGATAATAAAACCGGTATAAAGGTTTCCTTTGGTGTAGTACGTATTGCCAATATTCAACCCTGTATTCAACTCACTAGATTTTTATTGAATTATAACTGGCATGAAAATACTGAAGCACGAGTAATGGCTTATCACAGTAAACAGGTGCTGTTGCTACGTCATGAACAGGAAAAACACTTAGATAATATTTTAAAGCGAAAAGAAAAGTGCAATGACCAACCGGAAGCATTTTATGACGAAACTATTCGAAAACATCTCGACACTATTGAGAGCCAGAAGACTAACGTTACAAACATCTTGTTTATTCTGATAGCCACGCCCGTTGAAGAGGTTGGCCGCGACCATGATTTTGACTGGGCTGTTATCGAACCTTCCTCCTATCGATCTATTATTCAATTGGCTGGTCGCGTGAAACGACATCGTGATGGTGAAGTAAATAAACCAAATATCGGGATTTTGCAATATAACTGGCGAACCATGAGGTATGGTGACAAACCAAGAAAACCTCGCTTTTACAGGCCTGGGTATGAAACTACTGGGAAGTTACCTAAAGATAACAAGGAAGGCTCTATGCAGAATCACGATCTTTTCAAAGTTGTGGATAATGAATTAATATGTAAAAGACTGGATGCTGTCCCAAGAATTCAGGAGAGACAAGAAAAAAGTAAAACTGCTATGGCTTTATTAGAGCATGCAGTAATCAATAATCATTTGACCTATTACGAAGGAAAAGGACCGGAGACATTACAAGGTTATATCCAGTGGTATTGGCACCTTACGGCCTTGCCTCAACACCTTAACCGATTTCGCCAAAGTGTAAGAACGATTCAACTTTACCGGGTAATCAATGACGATGGTGATGCCTACTTCACCGAACGCGACTCAAGAGGTAAATTTAATTATGTCAATACAGGTGAATTTGTTCGACAAGACGAAGCTTATCAAATAACAACTAGCTCACTTACAGCGGAACAGTGCGAACGGCTTTGGATGCAGCGTGATTATCTGAAGTTATTGCAGCTACAAAGTGAGCAGCATGAACTGCCAATAAATAAAGTTGCAATTTGCTATGGCGAAATCAGTTTCGACATTTATCAAGAAGCAGCTAGTAGGACGTATGAATACAATGATCAGCTAGGGTTATATGAAAAGGAAAAAATAACATGACAGATGATAAAAGCGAGATTCTAAATTTTATCAAAAAACTGGAAAAAAAGATTAAGGAACTTGCTAAAGGTAAGAAGTCAAAAAAACAACAGTACGTTTCCGAATTTTACGACATTCTTTTTGGTGGTTATTCCAAAAAGAATGTCTATAAGAATACCCTTCTGTTTTTACTCAACGGTAAAAAAAATATTCGATTCGCTTTAAATTACAGAGATTATTATTTGATATCACTTCTTGCTATTGAAATAAAACCAAAAATCACACTTAAAGCTGCCTGCGATATCGACCATCCAATTGCGTATGAAGCGGGTGCTGCCTCTATATAATGTAGGCTATATTACTGCTGGCACGCCAAAATCATTGACCTTCTCCCAAAACTGATCCCATCTGCCTTTAGTCTTTACTAGTGTTCTCAAGCATAAAACGATTTTCATTCCCTTGTCTTTCCAGCGCATTCCTGATCCCCCTAATCTTTGTTTAACAATTGTTTTACATGCTGCTTCAGTGACGCCAGAGCCAATTGGTGCATTCTGCTTAATCAAATTATGATACGACATTCGCTTTTCTTTAATATTATTTTCAAAATACGTAATTGTTCCTTCTAGCTTTTCTCTAAGCGATTTATTCAGTTTTTTATTTACATGCTCTTTAAGCTCAGCAAGTATTCTACCTGCCGCACCTTTCTTGTGCTTTAAGTCATGACATCGCTCTTGGAGCCAAACATCACGCTCATCTCTTTCAGATTTTTTGGTAAATATTGCCTTTGATGCTTCACCGAGATATTCAGTTGCATGCCAAAAATCTAAAATTTGCGTATCAGTATGTTTTTTTAGAAATGGCCAATTATTTTTTGCTCCATCAGCAACGCCAATTGTTTTAGCATCAGGGTAATATTTCTTTTTCAGCTTTATTTCCTTTTCAAGCCTATTAAAGAATTCATCTTTTCCATATTCTGGTGATGCTGCAACGTAGGTTGTGTGCAGGCGTGCACCATGCTTATCATACATGGAAATAGTTCCAACCATGCTCTCTCTATAACCATCATCAACGGTGAGGACATATGCACCATCTAAGCTAATGCTTAGCATCTCAACGCCTGCATCAAGCTTTGGCTCTTCATATTCCCACTCAGCCTCTTTGGCTTGTGCAATACCGCCAACAAAATCAGTTGCCCGTTGCAAGTATGAATGTGAGATTTTACGGTTATGATTGACCTTGAGATCATCAATAACACTAGGAGCAGGTAAGTTTGAGTATTTATGTGAGATTATTTTTGCAAATCGCGGTGTTGATCCTTGGATAATTCTAGCCTTATCTTCTAAAGGACAAAAGATCTTCCCGCCTTTAGAGGTTTGATAAACATAACGCTTAACTCGAGCAACTCCATAAGGCGTTTGGTAATTTGCTTCATCTCTACTTCGTGCTGTTAGCTTTATTTTTCCAACATGGATAGGAGAGCCATCTGCATCAAACTTACTTAATCCTTTTTCAGTGGCTAATGTTCCAACCTCATTAAGCCCATCAAGAATTGCGTCCTCACATTCAAGCATAGATCCTTTTAGTGGAAGCTTGAGTTCAATAGTTAATTCATTATTTTCATCAGAGATAATTCTAGCTGACATCCAAACACCATCCTTCATCATGTTAAAGTGTATATTATGCTATATATTCTACATTATATAAAGGCAGCACCCTATGAAGCTTTAAGCGAGCTTGGTTTAGAACAGCAAGAAACTTTAGAAATTGTTGAAAAAATCAAGGCTCATAGTAAAGATTGTTTAAGCTATTTCCAGCTATTTAAAGAGGTTATTGACCTAGAAGAATTTTCAATGAAGCCTGTTATTGATTTGGCGGAAAAAATTATCAGAGATAGCAAGTGTGGCACTGTAATTAGCCACTCCTCCAAAATGACCAACCCAGCCTGTAAATTCCCTAGAATTTATTTTAATGATGGGATAAGAGCGCCTGATGGATTAATTCGTTCTGGTAATATAACCACAGATTTTGATTTGCACATTGATGCTGCTAAACTGAAAGTCTTTAAATTTCTTACACTTCCACTTGAACAAAGTACGATATTTGAGCAGTTAAAAGCTAAAAATTCCAAATCGTTGCAATTAATTTTTGGTATAGATACTGAAACTGCAAACACTTGGTGTAACCAACTACAAACATGCATAACATCACAAGTTTACCATACTCACCATCTTGTCAAGCAAGTCTGGTTTCCTATTGAAAATGGTTACCACCAACTTTCTTTATTACAACCTTCCGGCCTGGTTTTTCAATTAAAAGAGCGAATTGACCAAATGAATCACCGTTCGGTAGATACCTACGTAGGAAAAAAAGCCTACAAAGATAACACGTACTATGAAAAAGGTTATAAAACCATCCTAAATCTTACGCTTATTAAGCATGGTGGTGATCATCCTAAAAATATCAGTGGGTTAAATAACAGATATCAAACCTGCTATTTACTTGATTCGCGCCCACCCTTTATAGAACCTTGGCATATAAAATTCCCTACCAAAGATTTTTTTATTCAGACTTTACGTTACAATGACTGCAAAAAAACTCTAGTGTGTTTCGATAACATCTTGAAAGCAGGATACGGAGATCAAATGCCATTAGACAGTATTCGTAAAGCAAGAGATCGCTGCCTTAGTGATATCCTAGATGTAATCTTGCTGAAAATGATCGCTATACGTAAAGCATCGTTTAAACAATTTTGGCCAAAAACTAGTGGCTTACCAACTTGGCAGAAGATCTGGCTCTGTGAAATATATAATGAACAAAGGTTTGAAAATGACCATTGGCTCAATACACTGTGCGAAAACATTTCTCTCTGGATAAATGACGCATATAAAAATAGCGTTAAGCATCATGTTATGTTAGGTGAGGCAGAACGATACTATATTAAAGAATTTATAGAAAATAACAAGGAGGAACTAAGACGTGAGCAATAATCTGATTCTTATACCGCATATCAAAGTTCAAAATGCTAATGCATTGTCTAGTCCTTTTACAATTGGTTTTCCAGCCATGACAGCCTGGATGGGTGCGGTGCATGCATTGCAACGAAAATTGAACGCGATAAATATAGCTGTAGTTTTTTCTGCCGCCGGTGTCGTGGTACATCACTTTGACTTGATATTAAGGAATTTCAATGTGTCAATTGGTAAAAATACCACCAATTAAAATGAGTAATTTTAGCACAGGTATTTTTTATAAAATCGATTTAGTGGTGGGGCAGGGTTAGTTATGACAAACAATAGCCAAAACTAGCTGTTATTTGTTGTTTTGGACGGACTACCCCCTTAGGAAGTTATTAGATTTTTTTCAGTAAGGCGAGTTCACGATGCTTTGATAGCAATTTGTAACGGTTAGGTTGTCTATACCAGCAGTTAGCTAAAAACATTTGGCTACCGCATAGAACACATTCATAGGGGTCAATGTTAAAATTATTTTGCATTAAGGTGCGGTAATTGACCTGGGGTGTGTTTGGATCAGTTTCACCTAATAGGAGTCTGACTTTGGGTAGCATCTCACCTCGCACCCGGTTAGCAAGAAACCCATAATAACGCACCATACGAAAGCCAACATCAGGAATGTGTTGAATAAATCGAGCAATAAACTCTTCCGCGGTTAATTTAAATTGCTTGTAGGTTTTAGAGACGTGATCAAGATAATTAAAACTGAGGCTGCTCCCATCAAAGTTTTTAATTTTTGACTCAGCAATAGGAGGACGTTTGGTGTATCGACCTAAGTATTTAACGTTTTGTTTGTGATTCTTTGAGGGCTTTGCGCAATGTACTACCCATCGTTTTTGGTAAAGCTGATCAAGCAGTTGATTAAAGTTGAAAGTGTGGTTCAGTGTAGAGGCTAACTGATTTGGCAGAATAAGCCCTTTGTCCTGGTGGTGGTTTCTAAAAAGGTTAATGACCTCATAACGCCACATGGACATTAGTGTAGGTTGATGGAAGTAGAGGCTTTTCCATTGTGTTAACTCTTTGTTGATACCACCCAGAGTGATTGACGCATGAAGATGCACATTGCGCTTTAGATCTCTGCCAAAGGTGTGAAGCGCGATAAATACACCGGGTTTAACCCTCTTGTTTTTAGCAAGCTTGAGTAACACCTTTGCTGCTAATGGTGGGAGTAAATTAAGAAGCTCTCTGTTTGTCCAAAAGCAGTCCCAAAGAGTAGAGGGCATGGTGAATGTGATGTGTTGCCATGTAGTGTTGGGTAAGATTGCCATCTGTTGTTGTATCCATACTTCTGTGGCTTTTTTACCACACGATGAACAGCTTTTAGCTTTGCAGGTATGGCGGATGTATTTGACGTGTGAACAGTTTGGATTACTGCAATGATACTCTTTATGGCCACGCATAGGATGTTTGCAGCTAAGCAGCTTAACAATGCCAATGACAATAGCTTCTCTGATTTTATCTTTGTACTTGGTGTGAAAGTTCCACCAGTTCTGATTGGTTACCAAGATTTGTTTGATACTAAAGCGTTTCATTATTCATAGAGTAAAATGAGAAGCGCGTATAGTAGGTGAGTTATTGCTCAGCTACCTGAAGCAATTTCTATAGCAGGTGTGTTATTTTTATTCGTTATTATTCCATGGGCAGGTTTGACTAGTTTGAGACTTAATAATACTCGTGGCTTTGTAAAGACTAAACTCTTAGAGGCTTAGAAAGTTGCCGGCGAAGCCGGCCTGACTTGATATTAAGGAATTTCAATGTGTCAATTGGTAAAAATACCACCAATTAAAATGAGTAATTTTAGCACAGGTATTTTTTATAAAATCGATTTAGTGGTGGGGCAGGGTTAGTTATGACAAACAATAGCCAAAACTAGCTGTTATTTGTTGTTTTGGACGGACTACCCCCCTAGGAAGTTATTAGATTTTTTTCAGTAAGGCGAGTTCACGATGCTTTGATAGCAATTTGTAACGGTTAGGTTGTCTATACCAGCAGTTAGCTAAAAACATTTGGCTACCGCATAGAACACATTCATAGGGGTCAATGTTAAAATTATTTTGCATTAAGGTGCGGTAATTGACCTGGGGTGTGTTTGGATCAGTTTCACCTAATAGGAGTCTGACTTTGGGTAGCATCTCACCTCGCACCCGGTTAGCAAGAAACCCATAATAACGCACCATACGAAAGCCAACATCAGGAATGTGTTGAATAAATCGAGCAATAAACTCTTCCGCGGTTAATTTAAATTGCTTGTAGGTTTTAGAGACGTGATCAAGATAATTAAAACTGAGGCTGCTCCCATCAAAGTTTTTAATTTTTGACTCAGCAATAGGAGGACGTTTGGTGTATCGACCTAAGTATTTAACGTTTTGTTTGTGATTCTTTGAGGGCTTTGCGCAATGTACTACCCATCGTTTTTGGTAAAGCTGATCAAGCAGTTGATTAAAGTTGAAAGTGTGGTTCAGTGTAGAGGCTAACTGATTTGGCAGAATAAGCCCTTTGTCCTGGTGGTGGTTTCTAAAAAGGTTAATGACCTCATAACGCCACATGGACATTAGTGTAGGTTGATGGAAGTAGAGGCTTTTCCATTGTGTTAACTCTTTGTTGATACCACCCAGAGTGATTGACGCATGAAGATGCACATTGCGCTTTAGATCTCTGCCAAAGGTGTGAAGCGCGATAAATACACCGGGTTTAACCCTCTTGTTTTTAGCAAGCTTGAGTAACACCTTTGCTGCTAATGGTGGGAGTAAATTAAGAAGCTCTCTGTTTGTCCAAAAGCAGTCCCAAAGAGTAGAGGGCATGGTGAATGTGATGTGTTGCCATGCAGTGTTGGGTAAGATTGCCATTTGTTGTTGTATCCATACTTCTGTGGCTTTTTTACCACACGATGAACAGCTTTTAGCTTTGCAGGTATGGCGGATGTATTTGACGTGTGAACAGTTTGGATTACTGCAATGATACTCTTTATGGCCACGCATAGGATGTTTGCAGCTAAGCAGCTTAACAATGCCAATGACAATAGCTTCTCTGATTTTATCTTTGTACTTGGTGTGAAAGTTCCACCAGTTCTGATTGGTTACCAAGATTTGTTTGATACTAAAGCGTTTCATTATTCTTAGAGTAAAATGAGAAGCGCGTATAGTAGGTGAGTTATTGCTCAGCTACCTGAAGCAATTTCTATAGCAGGTGTGTTATTTTTATTCGTTATTATTCCATGGGCAGGTTTGACTAGTTTGAGACTTAATAATACTCGTGGCTTTGTAAAGACTAAACTCTTGGAGGCTTAGAAAGTTGCCGGCGAAGCCGGCCTGACTTGAAAACCTATAAAGGACAGGGTGATTCTAAGTATTCTATTATTGGGACGGGCAACCCTCTGGAGCCAAAAACTGAAAAGGGTAAACCTAAAGGCAATGCCGTCCGATCATCATTCATTGAAGAAGCTCGATGTCATTTACAAGCCAGCATTCTTATTCAATACATCGGTATTGAGGCTCAGGATGAAAAACGAATGTTAGAGCAACTGTATCAAGTAATACTTGGTAGCATGAAATTGGCAGGAGGTGATATTTTAAATTGCAACGAACCCAAAATAGTTCGTGATTTTAATATAGCAAAACGTCAATTAATGCCAGGGTATGCTTTAATTGAAAGGCGAGATTTGATGCAATCAGCAATGGAGAAGGGTCAAGATGCAATCGATGCACTGCTTGATTATCTTGCCATCCATCACACATGCACTAAGACTGAAATCAGCGGTGAAGAGCGTGTTAGTTGGCAGGATCAGCGCAAGCCCATCGAACCAGACAATCAAACGGGTTGGATCGTGCCCATTGCCACCGGCTTTCATGGTATTAGCGAATTGGATCATGCACTTAACCAGCGCGATCCTGAAGTACCACATCGCTTTGCTGAAAGTGTAGTTACCTTGGGTGAATTTAAAATGCCTTATCGCTTACAATCTGCAGAAGACCTGCTATGGCGTTATCATGTAGAACCTGATAACAATCTCTACCTTTGCGTTCAACGAACACCTGCATCTGAAATAACCAACTGTGATTATTAATTAAATTCTGAAAACTACCCAAAATTTAAATCAGCAAAATAATGCTGAAATATTGTGTAAAAATGACTATGCTTTGTCTTTTTAACAAGACTAACGAGATGAGTATAAATGTTAAACTTCGCCGATTACGCTGCCCCTCTTTTTTCAAAATTAACTGGGAAAGTTGTTTTAAAAAAATCTATCGACGATTGTAGGAAAGCTATTAACTGAAGGTAGTTGTAAGTTGTTCAGTTCATCAAAAGATAACAATGAGTATAAAAAGATGATTCGTACACTTACCGGTGAAAATAAAAGCACCGATTTAGATCCAATAAAAACAAATGATGTATTGCTAGAACAGAGCTGTGAAAAACTTTCACACGCCAGTAAAATTGATGTTCTTCATGATCCTTCTGATATTAGAAAGCCACATAGCAAGCAAACTGAAAATCTAGGTAAAGTAAGGAGTCTGGACGGGGATATTATCAATGGTTACAGCACGCATAACGCAGTTGCATTAGTACCTGGTGATAAGGCTGTGCATCTACTATCGCATGTAAGCTACAGCAATAAAGACCCTAAGTTTTTAAAAGCTGAGCATATTAAGAAAATAGAGGCTGGAAAGCCATTTGAGGGAGATAAAGAGGCCAAGAGTCTTTATGAATCTGGTGATTACTTTAATAAAAAGCTGCTGTCTATTCGTGAAATAGAAAAAATAGGAATCTGCCTAAAATCAAAGAATGAAGATGCAACCATTACCCATATTCTAGATAGAGAGTTTGATGATAATGACTATCTCTCACTAATTGATACAAACCTAGATCAAGACTTTATTATTCGCTCAAAAATAACAAGAACAATAGAAGGTAGAGGTGATGATGGTAAAAAGCTTAAGCTGATTAACGCTGATTTTGATGCTCAAGGCGAAAAGCAATTCCAAAAGTTAACAGTTGGAAAGAATTGCGTACAAGACGGAAAAATAACTATTTATTTTGGAGAGTTTGAGAACATCAATGCAATTAAAATCCAAATTACAGGCAGAGATGGTAGGAGAATTTTTAAGAATGACATGCTGCTATTAACTAATAAAAAAGTAACGACTTTTGATGAGGCGTATGAGGTATACATAGCCTATCTATCTCGTGCGAAAATTGAATATGTTTTTAAATTTCTCAAGGAAGGACTAGGCTGGGAAAATATGCAGATAAAAAATTTTAAAGGGATACAAAATCTACTGGCTGTATGTTTTTATGTGGCCTCATATTTGTATGAGATAGGTAAGGAAAAAGCTTATGACGATTACGCAATTATGCTAGCTAAATTAGGAGATGGTAAGGGCAAGGTGACACGACACTTTATTGCGAAGGGTATTAGAAAACTTCTAACGTATCACTTAGTAGAGCAATTTTTTAAAGAAAATAGTGTTTCTCAAGAAGAACAAAAAGAATTATCGAATTCAGTTCAGGTAGGGAGATAACAATTTTGGGTAGTTCTCAGATTGATACAGTGCACCAAGGAGATATGGATAAAATCAAGGGTGTTTATCATATTAATGCTGTTGACGAGGTGACACAGATGGAAGTAGTCTGCGCTGTTGAAAAAATTAGTGAGGCTTACTTAATCCCTGTCTTAGAGCAAATAAGAGGTCCGGCCGGAATCCTGGTTAAAAGGGACCAAATCTCAATGATTAGCTAATTTATAATCAATTTCTGTAGTATTTCTTTCCATATCAAGTGTAAAAACACCAAATCGATTGAGATGATCGCGCCAGTAAGGTGAAAGGCTCGCTAAAACCTCATCAGGTATATCCATTCCTTCCGCTTTCAGCTTATTCACAGCCTTTGTTTGATGTACGACAGTATGAAAGATGGTTCTGTCGAAAAATTTACACCTAGATGAGGTAGCCTATTTTTGGGCGCAACTAGTCTGCGAGCGTGTAGAACTGCTGCCAGGCTGGCATCATGCTATTGCCTCGCATCTGCCCTTTTTTTAGCATATGGCATAACTCAATACCAGCTATTGTTGCCTTAGCTGAATTGAACTTTTTAAAACCCAGTGTATATTTCGTGATACGCTTTATCGATCGATGGTCTTGCTCGACCAAATTATTGAGGTATTTAATGCGCCTAACCTCGACCATCGCAAACCAGAATCCAGATAAAAATAATAAGGTGTTGAGTCTTTCCAACGCTGCTGTATTTGCACCACTTTTATCAATGTTAACCTTTTTGGGTAACCCGCTTGATCCAATCGCTTTATTAAAAAAAGCTAGAACTGCCTTACGATCACGCTTCTCTGACAGCATAAAATCAACGGTGTTACCGTACTTATCAACTGCACGATAAAGATAAACTTGCTTGCCATTGACCTTAATATAAGTCTCATCCATCTTCCAACTATCAGCAAGTTTGCGCTTGCTTTTACGAAACTCTTGCTCAAGCTGGGGCGCATAGCGAACCACCCATTTTTGTACTGTAGAGTGATCAACGCTAACACCACGTTCTTCCATGAGCTCTTCAATATTTCGGTAACTTAATGGGTACGCAAGCTTCCAGCGTACTGCTGTTAAAATAATCTCTTTGGGGAAATATCTTCCTTTAAAACTAATCGCCATAATAACTCCATTATTATTCAATGCTAAATTTGGTCGGTATTATATCAAATAACCATTAATTTGCGACAGAACCAAAATGCTTCTTGCTCCTAAACCTATATCCCCACATAACACTGGATATCCATATTTTGTCTTCCATACAAAATGATATTTTAAATCCAGTACCGTATGCGCGCCTTTCCTATAGTTGTTTG
>CBDALO010000205.1:0-2469 GCA_965196985.1 Gammaproteobacteria bacterium
GTTAGGGTTAGGGTTAGAAGTAGGGTTAGGGTTAGGGTTAGGGTAAGGGTTAGGGTTAGGGTTAAAGTTAGGGTTGTGGATAGGGTAAAGGGTTAAGTTTAGGGTTAGGGTTAGGGTTATGGTTAGGATTAAGGTTAGGGTAAGGGTTAGGGTTAGGGTTAGGGTTAGGGTTAGAATTAGGGTTAGGGTTAGGGTTAGGGTTAGGGTTAGAATTAGGGTTAGGGTTAGGGTTAGGGTTATGGTTAGGGTTAAGGTATATAGTACCCTTGATTTTATGAGAAAAAGTCAAAATTGTATAATTTTTGTTTATGGCATCTCTGGATGGCAAATTTATCAGAGAATAAGAAAAGTTATCTTCTTTTATCTAAATGAAATGATTTGTTCGTTAAATTTATGTTTTTATTGGCTCAAGTGTCAAAGTTCATCCATAGCAACGCCCTAGCAACGCTTTTTTGAATCCTTTGGTTAGTGTTGAGCCAAAAAGTCCTTCAAAATTTTCTCAATCCAAGATGAGAAAGGTCCTGGGTATGGTCCATCTTTTATACCTGTATCTGTGCTGCTCTACATGAAGTATTGGATCGCATGGAAGTCTAGGAAATTGTTGGAATCCAACCACGCTGTAAATTTCAAATTTTGATCTCCGGTTTCCTTTACTTCATTACCTCGACTACGTTTTGTAACGTTGAAAAGTCATTCATCTATAATCTTAGAATGCCAAGAAAAAAATTCAGAAGTTTGAGGAGAAAGAAAAAATGGTTTGTAGGAAAACAATCCCTTGCTAGGCCTAGCAGCCAGCCAACATAACTCGATGAATGCTTCAGCAGATTTTGTAAATTTTGATGACCTAGAAAGAACTAAGCCAGCTGTAACTGCGGAATCTCGTTTAGATGGTGAAGAAACGTCTGTCGTAAGACCAGAAACTTCTTTGGATGATGCCTTTACATCAACAGTTTCTTTTCAAAGCTTTCTGGCCATTCTTTATCCGATGCAACTTCTAGTTGGCAATGATGATTTGGCAAACAACAGGCCTACTTGTTTTTGACTAGTTGATGCTGAAATCTTAGGAAAAGTTTTATGCATGTTTAAAAAAGTTTAAACAATATGCCGTATGCCCAGATTTTAAAAAAGCTTCTTTGGTTTTTAGTGAGAGATTAAGATATGCATGTGCAGTCTTTTTGAGCCTGTCTTTTCCTCTTGGTTGGGAGAATACTTTTTGTTGCTCAAAGAAAACACATCCAAAAGGTTTTTATGCACACAAGAGGATTATGTATTAAGTGCAAAGTTATGGACAGGGATATGCAGGAATTGAGACTTGTGGATGACAATGACTCTGATGAATTTGCCTCCTAAATGTCATGGAAAAATAATGATAAATTTGCTTCAAACCGTAAAATGTTCTGTAAGAAAAGGAAACAGCTCGGTGGGAAACGAAATAAAAATATTGCAAAAATATTGAAAAAGAGGTCTCCATTTATTGCTTTAGAGTGTTAGTGATGGCTTATTGCAAAAGTATCAAAATATTTTGTCTGAAAAGTTTTAGAGATCAACTAATTTTAACTCATTTTGGCTATCACGAAAATTACACTTTGCAATTTTTGCTGATGTCTGCAAATATTTTGTTAAACAAATAGGCAAAGTTGTTGAGGAAAAATTCTGAGAAAGGTAGTTTTAGCATCTGAACTTTATCTAGAACTTAAAAAATGACTGAACTTTTTCAATGGTTGTGAGGTATGACTGATTCATAAACTTACTTTTTCAAAGGCGATTATCTCAAAAACGTATTTTTTGTTAAGTTGGGCTTATTGGGGCAGTGATATAGAGAAAACTATACAACCTATTGACATGAAATTTTCATCATAGACTTGATATATATATTAGAGTGCAATGTCAAGAGGATTTTTGGTTCTTTTTTGTTATTATGTCAGTGCAGATGATTTCTTCTGAAAATACTGGGAAATTTGACAGCAAATTTTGCGCCATTTTGATTATCCATTAAGTACCAAAGTATGGCAGATATCAAAATTTTGTAGTGACATTGCATAGATAAGACTATTGTCAGTCTATGGCAAAAATCTTACCATAATAGCAAAAGGACTGTGCACAATAGAGCTGCCCCAAAACCATGTATTTTTCATGTGCGGAAATGCAAATTTGGTTGTCATGGTAACCAAAGACACACAATGGAATTGGTTACTTGTTAATTTTTGCCTCATTTACCTTTTACTTACATTTTTAGACCATCTAAGGTGAATAGGTTCATTTTGAAGAAAAAAGTTCTCAAGGGTACTTAGTGCCTTAAGGGCTAAGTTTAGGGTAAGGGTTAGGGTTAGGGATAGGGTTAGGGTTAGGGTTAGGGTTAGGGTTAGGGTTAGGGTTGGGGTTAGGGTTAGGGTTAGGGTTAGGGTAAGGGTTTGGGTTAGGATGAGGGTTAGGGTTTGAGTAAGGGTTAGAGTTAGCGCTAGGGTTAGG
>CBDALO010000206.1:0-4536 GCA_965196985.1 Gammaproteobacteria bacterium
CATGGGGAAAGGTGAGGCAACCTATGCATACCATTTAAGGGGAAAACTTTATTCGTAATAGAGATAGAATATTAATATTTTTATTATCAAGTGCTTGTTCAAAACAATAGGTCTTCAATTCCATTCTAATCTTATTTGGTTCTCGTTTTTTGGGTAGCAAGGCATTCCAGGTATAGAGTCAATCGTAGGATCTATATTTCATTATAAAGACAACCTGGTATACACTACTCAGGGTGAGATTTGGATATTCTCTATATTAGGGTTTCCTATAAGGTTAAAATTTGGTCAGGGTAAGAATCACAGCTTTAGGTCTTCACAAAATTAAAACGCAATATTATACATATTTCTGATAATATATATTTTAAATAATAATTTTTAATCATTTGCAGGGCAGACCAGGTTGGCATATAGAATGTTCCGTTATGGCCAGGTTTGTCCTACTCTATTACAGACAAAATATCACACTCGCTTAATGTCTTGTAGAATTTATTTTTTGAAAGCTTTATACAATTCTGAAGATATTTCTTTATTTAACTGATAATATTATTATAGTACATAATTATGCCCACCCCCTCTCGCTTCAAGTAACCCTTTCTCTCTTAATAATTACATTTTTATAATCATTGTACAAAGTAGTGTTTTTTTATCTTTTTTTATTAATATATTGTATTCATTCATGTAAGTTTTGTAAGCGAAGGGCCGCTTGGAAATCAGCAACGCTGAGGGGCAACCCTTCTTCAATGTGTTAAATCAAATCAAATCAATCAATCAATCAAATCATTGATTGTTATTTTCCTCGTAGTGATGTGCTTGGTAGTTCAATTGACATTCATACTGGTGGCGTAGATTTGAAATTTCCTCATCATGACAACGAACTGGCACAAGCAGAGGTACAATATACCTGATTTTGATATTTAATAACATTGGTTCAATAATGCTAAATATAATGATCATGATGGGAACTTTTATTTATACTTCTTAAAATACATACAAAGTAGAATGATAAGTATAACTTTAGTTTTTAATTTTAAAAACATTTACCCTGGGATACAATTCAGTTAAAAGAAAAATATTTCTTAGCAACTGCTTTCCAATTGTCGCAGCAAAAAATATAATAAAAAGAAAAATAGAGCTAATAAGATAAAACCTGTTTACAAAAATTTATTAAAAGGAAAAGTAAAAAAATCAAGCTATATAGTAAACTCTCCATAACAAGGCATTAACTACATATTCACACAGGTTAATAGAACGTGGTTAAAGTTTTGAAAAATCAACATTTAAAAGGATGAAACTCTGGTTCAGTCCTGTCTTCATTTCTGCGACAATAAATAAAATAGGAGGTACGAACACATATGATGAATTATAATAAACACACATTGAGTACTATAAATAATCATTTTTGTATCGAGTTTTGTTTCATTTCTTCCAAGGCGCATTACGGCTGCGATCAATGGATCCACTATTTCCTACATGCTGGTCATCTGACAATCGAAGGATGTAAAATGTCAAAATCATTAAAGAATTTTATCACAATCAAGGTAAGTTTCTTTCTCAATTATAGCGTTAACCTTTCAGATTAAACCTTCCCAAGCCCGATTCTGGCCATACCAACGTAGGACTCAAATATAAAGACATATAAACTATATATATATAAACTGCTTTACATGCTTTTATTATAAAGAGCCTATTCTCAATAGCCAGTCTTATTCGTTCGCAGGAAGCTCTTGAGAAGAACACGTGCCGACAAATTCGATTTGCATTTCTACTACATTCTTGGAATTCGACGCTCGATCTCAGTGTCAATGTTCTAAAAGAGGCTGAACAGACAGAGAAGCTATTCAATGTAAATACTGCTTATCATATTACCCCCGTTTTAGTTATAGGAGTTGCCTATTAATTCATTAGATAGTTGCATTTGTATACGGAGGTTTCTTTGGTTGGATGGATAGAACTGAGCTTGTTTCTTTTACACAGGACTTCTTTCTGAATGTTAAAGATATTTTACGGAAGCCCGAATCAACGACTGTATCATCCCATGACTATAGACAGCAGGAAAAAGATTTACAAGAAAGGTAAGGAAATTGAATTATGGCAGTTTAAGCATTTCTATAAATTACTAGTCTATTTAGTCTGTTTTTTTTTTAAAATATCCAAATCTTTGCTAAATCAAATACTGCTTGTTTTGTTGCAATCAGTTCACAAAAATGCCAAATCTTTTCAAGTTTAAAATCTAATATCATTTTTAGATTTTTCGAGAAGAAAACCCAGATCCACGAAGCTTTATGTGGTAAATATTCTATGATCATTTTAACCTCAATTTGAATTTAATGAACTTTCTGAGTACACTGATTAATTTGATGGAAGACTTTATGTCCCTGGTTATTTTAGCATAGTCCTTCCTCCAGATGATGCAACCAGATGTCCAATTTTTGTCAGAGGAAACCCAAGAATTCAGTGATGGCACCCTTTTCTTACAACTACCTTGCCATTCTTCTTCTACTCCTTCTTCTTCCTCTTTATCTTCTTCCTCTTCTTCTTCCTCTTTCTCTTCTTCTTATTCCTCTTCTTCTTCTCCTTCCTCTTCTCCTTCCTCCTCATCTTCTTCTTCCACTTCTTCTTCATCTTTTCCTTCCTATTCTTCCTCTTCTTCCTCTTCTTCTGCTTCGTCTTCTTCTTCTTCCTCTTCTTCCTCTTCTTCTTCCCCTTCTTCTTCCTCTTCTTCTTCTTCTTCTTCCTCTTCTTCTTCTTCTTCTTCCCCTTCTTCTTCCTCTTCTTCTTCTTCTTCTTCCTCTTCTTCTTCTTCTTCTTCCCCTTCTTCTTCCTCTTCTTCTTCTTCTTCTTCCTCTTCTTCTTCCTCTTCTTCTTCTTCTTCTTCCCCTTCTTCTTCCTCTTCTTCTTCTTCTTCTTCCTCTTCTTCTTCTTCTTCTTCCCCTTCTTCTTCCTCTTCTTCTTCTTCTTCTTCCCCTTCTTCTTCTTCTTCTTCCCCTTCTTCTTCCTCTTCTTCTTCTTCTTCTTCCCCTTCTTCTTCCTCTTCTTCTTCTTCTTCTTCCTCTTCTTCTTCTTCTTCTTCCCTTTCTTATTCCTCTTCTTCTTCTTCTTCTTCCTCTTCTTCTTCTTCTTCTTCCTCTTCTTCTTCTCATTCTTCTGCTTCCTCTTCTACTTCTGCTCCTTCTTTTTCTTCTCCTTCGGAATGGCATCTTATACAAGACCTAATTTCTTTAATTTATAGACTCGATTGATACTGCCACTGCATTACAGCACATGCAGTCATTAGTGAAACTTGCAAATGTTTACATTGGAAATAAGAAACAAGATGGCCAAACTGCCAATCATTCAGTTGTGAATGGCATTGCAAAATACCTCACCAAGATGCTCAAGATTTACGGTGCAAATGAAGGAGAGCAAGAAATTGGTTTTCCACTGGCTGGTGTTGGCAGCTCTCAAAACGTAAGAGTAAAAGTATCTTCTTCTTCTTTAGTGATGCATTTTGCATTTCTATGGCTTGTTATTTACTTACTCTTTTTCCCCGTTCATAATACAGTTGCACAGTAGCAACTAAGGCGTCTGGTCAGATTGCAAGGGGGTAAGGTAATTGATGATGTTGAAGCACTAAGTAACTTCTTTGCATATCGACTAAATGTCATTACTCTCTCGTAGCAAGAAGATGTTATTATGCCATATATATCTTTATTGGGTAAATTTAGAACAGATGTCCGAAAAATTGCCAAGGAAGAAAAGAGTAAGTCATGACATTTATACATTGTTAGTCATGATGATGATGGAAATGATGATGTTGATTATTATTATTATTATTATCATTATTTAAAGTCGCCGGTTCCAATCCAAGCCATGACCATTCGCGAAGATAGCATCCTTTGGCAAAGCTTTCTACCCAAGCGCATGAATGTGGTGTACAAGGGTCGTCGCAGTTATCTGTCTATGACTACACCCTGCGATTGCGCATGGCGACTGGAGGGAGTGTAAAAACGATAGAGTAGCCTCAGGCTAATAACAGACAGATTTTATCTCATGACAATTCTACACCATGCACCATACTCTATTAAATTCTGATTATTTTTCAACGCCTTTTAGGCTCCAAGATCCTTGAACTTTGTGATAGACTTAGAGATGATCAGCTGATTGAATTGGGAGTCAAATTAGA
The DNA here is from genome assembly GCA_965196985.1 of Gammaproteobacteria bacterium. Classification (GTDB taxonomy): domain Bacteria; phylum Pseudomonadota; class Gammaproteobacteria; order UBA12402; family UBA12402; genus 2-12-FULL-35-23. The sequence continues at coordinate 4,163 of CBDALO010000206.1, forward strand.
AGATGTTGAAGGTACGAACTATGATTCTTTACAGAAACATTTAAAGATGAATGACGAATCTCTAGAAGAAGACATGATTCACTAATGATGATAAAATGACTTTTATTCTTTCCATTTCGCGAATTCAAATTTTCCTATGCTGACTGTTTCAGTTATCTAAGTCTTTTTACCAGCGATGTTTATCTTGTGTAAGTTATAATCAGGAAAACGAAAAGCAAATTCAAGCGTCTTAACCCTTTCGCACCCGGAATAATTTTCAGTTCACTGTTAAAACACATACAATTCTATGCTTTTCAGGGGGTAGCATAGTCAAATAACTTAGATGAAATCGTAAACTATTATAGAAAACTGTCATCAGAACATTTACAAAATTT
>CBDALO010000207.1:0-5095 GCA_965196985.1 Gammaproteobacteria bacterium
CTCACTAAAACACTGAGCAAAGAAGAGAGGCAACTAGATCGCGCTGCAAGAAAGCTCATTTCGATTGAATTAGGTCATTCTCGAATTGGTGTGACCAGTACATACTTAAACGTTCGCGCTTAAAGGGATTGAAGCAGGTTTTTCTAGTCAGGCAGTGTTGGATTGATTACACTACGAAGCTGTATTAGCAATCAAACACAAGTTAGCCGATTCATGGAACAACCCTTAAGTTATAAAGCCTTATTAAGAAAACGTGGCGTTGAAGCAGCACTACACTCCTTACTCATTATTGGCCTTTGGATGCTTGCTAATAATTACTTGTTCCGTACACCTTTACAAGGTATCCGTCTTATTTCAGCATGAGGATCATGCTAAAATAAGACGGATACAACCTTTTCTTGTCTAAACACTCTTTTAAACTCAGCCTCCAAAGCAAGTTAAAAAAAGTTTCTTTGTATTCATAAACATCAATATTTGGATTATCTCGGGTTAATAGCCATTTTTTATCAAACTTCCTTAGCATTGCTATAGCTATTACAGGATCTTTGTACTCTGCAAAATAAAAGAGATTTTCTTCCGTCAATATTTTTAGTTCATGTAAAGTTTCAATAGTAAGAACAAGGCTTTCTTTATTTTTATGATGCTTTAAAATATTTCTTGTTTTGTCTGTTAGAATTCCAGCCACTTTAAGCAATCCAAGCCCCTTACCAAGCAAAACAATTCTATCAGCAGCAAGATTAGGGGTTTTAGCTTTCACAACAAAACCAAAGTTTCTTTGTATTAAAAGTTGCTTTTGATTTAAAAACTCAATCGCGCCAGGAAGTTCTTCACGAACCTCACAAGCAGTAATAAGTTTTCTATTATTTTTTACTAAGAGGCGTAGGCGATCCAGCAAGTACACCCTAGTCAACTAGTTAAATTCATGTGACTGTATGCTCCCGCAAATAGTAACAAGGAGCTTACGGTATGTCAGCAACAAATCCTGAAAATGAAAATGCTACTTACACAGATGCTTATTGGGAAAAACACCTTTCCGACTTTAAGCAAAGCAAGTTAACCAAAGCGAAATACTGCCGAGAGAATAACGTACCTTACACGCGGTTTCTCTATCGTTTGAGAAGAGAACAGCAAAAAACGCTAGCAAAGGTTGTTTGCGTGTCTGAGCAGCCAGCACAACCAGTGGCTGTCATGCAGGTCAACTCACACATACAGATTAGCTTTTATGACCAGGATAGCTTAGCGTCTTTGATTCAGAGGCTTTGCTAATGTTTCAGAACTGGAAAACACCGATCTGGTTTTATCGTACCCCTGTGGACTTTAGAAAACAGATTGATGGCCTAGTAATGCTGATTGCCGATCATCTCTCAATGACCCCAAGCTCAGGCCAGCTATTTCTTTTTCGTAACAGGCAGCGCGATAAAATAAAATTACTTTGGTACGACCAAAATGGTTTTTGGCTTTGCTACAAACGATTAGAAAAAGGTAAGCTGAAGTTCCCTAGCGAAGCAGATGAGACTATCGAGTTGACCCAAGATCAGTTAAGCTGGTTATTGTCAGGTTTAAACTGGATGAAGCAAAAGTCATTACCCAAAGTCTCTCCCGAGTTTTTTTACTAAAATGGCAAAAAAAGTCTTGACAGGTTTTTTCTGTGTTTTTTGATTTTACACGTGATTTTAATGCTTGTTTTATATCCTTAGCCCAGGCTTTGTGAGATCCGCTAGGAGTTGAAAAGAAAACATCACAATGACCAGCTACCCCAAAAAAGTAATATGCGCTAACCAAGCGCCTGAGGAAGAAAATATTGCACTTAAAATGTCATGGTACACTTTGCAGTAGTTACTTGAATGAGAAACGCAATGCAAACAGTCCCTAGTGAGCTTTTCTATCAACAAGTCGGAATAAATGAAAAGCTTTGTCATAAGCTTGAAATAGAACATGCTCGTGTTGAACAGTATGCCGAGGCTTATGATCATTTGAAGATACAATTTGCTAAGCTCCAACGACAGCATTTTGGTAGTAAATCTGAGCGCTACATAGAAGATCAGTTGCCACTCTTCGGTGATCTCTCAACACCGGAGGATCAAGAAGATGATGAAGCAGTTGTTGTCTCTTCTCACAAACGTAAGAAGAAGGTCAAGAATGAATTACCTGTGACGGTGAGAATCATTCCAGTACCTGATGACCAGCGTATTTGTCCTTGCGGTAAAGAAAAATGCCCAATGGGTTTTGAGACTAAAAAAATACTGAACTACAAACCAGCTGTCTTTGAAATGATTGAAGAGCGCCGTGAAAAACTAGGCTGTGATTGCGAGCAAGGTGGTGTTACGGTTGCACCTAAGCCTTTACATATCCTACCTAAGGCCGAGGCGTCTGAATCATTACTAGCGCATTTAGTGTCTAGTAAAATCAGGGATAGACAACCCTTTTATCATTTAGAAAAACAACTACGCTCACAATACGGCGTCAATCTATCCAGGCAAACTATGTCACGTTGGTTTATTGAGCTGACTAAACCTTTACAGCCGATTTATAATCTATTGAAGGATGAGCTGCTGGATTATGAAATAGCAAGTTGTGACGCGACTAAATTACAAGTCTTAAAAGAGCCTGGTGATAGAGCGTTATTTTGTCTGTAAAAACCAACTTCAGTACTTAGAAAAACCTTTAAAATTCTAAATGGCACTCTATTGTACCTGTCTCATCGCATAATATCTTAAATTAATTATGCTAATCAATCTAAAAAATTATTTATACCTCAAATTTTTCTCCTCTCAAAATAAATTATTAACTTTTAGGTAATAGCAATTATATCTCGTTAATAAGAACAAGAATGATCTATCCTAAAACCCTATGAAGCCTTATTATTCACTTCAACTTAAGTATCTAGGTGATCCGCTCCACTGGTCATCAATTTCCACTAAAACAGCTGATACGAGCCTTAGGCACGATTCAGTATTAGGGAAAATTCCAACTGTATGCGTCCTTCTTTTTACCTCTCTGTTTACGCGCTCAGCTATGTTACTGGTTCTTAATCTTTTTTGATGCGGCCTGTCAAAGTTCATCACTACTAAGCCCTCCGGTATATTCACTTCCAACCAAGAAGAAAGCTCTGGTGCTGTTTGCTGATATTTATCTACCGCCATAGCCAATAGTCTTTCCGACTCATGAATGTTTGAGGCATTAAATATAGCTGTAATCTCCTCAGCTACTGGTTCCTTCATTGAGCGCTTTGGTATGTGAGCCTGAGCATTTTGCTGCAAATGAAATTGGCAGCGTTGCCAAGGAACACTGGGGAACACAGCTCTTCTAGCGGCTTTTAGGCCAGTATGAGCGTCGCTAGTAATCAACTCAATACCATGTATACCTCGCTCAACCAACTGCTGAAGAAAATCACGCCAATGTACCTCAGCCTCTGATAACGCAACAGAAACACCTAGCACTGTTCTCTTGCCGGTTGATTCATCAAAGCCATAGGCTATCAATACCGCACAGTCTTGTACTGTGCCGCTAGTGCGCACCTTCTCATAACGTGCATCTAGCCAAAGATATTTTATCTTTCCTAACGGCTTATTTCGCCATTTCTTTAAATCTTCATCCAACAATTTAGCGCAACGGCTTACCTCTGTGCTTGAAATATCTGTTCCACAGAGTTGCTTTAGCACCTTTTCAACTTTGCGCGTGGAAACCCCATGCACATACATTTCAGCGACAGCCAGCTTAAGTGCTCTATCAGAGCGTACACCTCGCTCTAAGACTGATGGATAGAAGGCTTCATTGGAGTCTCTAACCTGCGGTATCTGTAGCTCAAGCTGACCTTGACCTGTGTTAATTAACCTTGGTTTAAAGCCGTTCGCATATCCGTTTCTATCGCCAGTTCGCTCATAAGGACTGGCATTTAAATGGCGCTCCCTTTCTATTAACATAGCCTCATTCATCAACCTGGAGACAAGCTTAGGTAAAGCTTCAAACCCCTCCATCGCTAAAACATGTATGGCTTCTTCGATTAAGTTCTCATTTTTATAGCAGCTCATTGTCATTCCTCTTTTTTGGTTAAGTTTACCTTAAAAGGAATTTCTAATCTGACTGAGTCGCCTGCTTATTTTCAGCAAGTCAATGGAATTTACAGAAAGGATGGCGCACTAGCAGCCTGGTCAACGGCCACAAACTAAGTCACTGATTCATTGCATGCGAGGTGGTGCTCCTGGTCGTGAGGTTATCCTGTTTGCCTATACGCCAAGTGACCACAGTGAGTTTCTAGTAGAATGGTTTCAAGGGTGGACTGGCAAGCTTCATACTGATGCAAGCCCTATATTCGACCAATTAGAAAATACCGGCGTTACGATCATTGCGTGCAACCTTCATGCCCGCAGGAAATTTGAAGAGATCACCAAGGCGACCAAAAAGAATGGGTTAGCCGCTCATGCTATGCGGGTCTATAAAAAACTCTACCGGATTGAAAGAAAGGCGAAAGAAGAAGAGATGTCGCCTGAGCAACGCCTTGCGCTTCGGCAGAAAGAATCAAAACCGGTTATGGATGAGTACAAGGAGTGGCTAGAGGAGTATTATCCAAAGGTTCTACCACAATCTCATCTTGGCAGGGCAATGGAATATGTCATCAAGCATTGGGAAAACATGACTCGGTTTCTTGATGATGGTAGATGTGAGATTGATAACAGTCACACAGAGAGAGACATTAAGCTCTTAGTGCTTGCAAGGAAGAACTTTCTATTTTGCGACACAATGCCAGGCGCTAACGCACTAGCAATGCATGCAAGTCTAGCTCTAACTGCTGAACTGCATCATCACAATGTCTGTCGATACTTCACCTATCTTTATGAGCGCCTACCACATTGCAAAACATTAGAAGATATTGAGGCACTGCTGCCATGGAATGTGCCGCCGGATAGCACCTAGCACGTGTTAGCTACGGAAGCAAGGACGCCCGTGGATCGCTTACTTTTATCCAACAACACAAACAGCTCAGCTGCCTTTTTTACACCCTTAAATAATTTAAGAAGATCAAAATTCTCTCGTATTAAAAGCTTGTTTTCATCTAAAAGATCGATTGCACCAAACAGATCTCTAGGACCTTCAC
>CBDALO010000208.1:0-9587 GCA_965196985.1 Gammaproteobacteria bacterium
ACTTTCAAGCGGTGGATGATGAACGAGTCTTATGTTCTTATGAGCTGCAGCGCGTGTTTGGTTTACGGGCAGCGGAGTCCATTAAAATTATTCCCACCGTTGCTGATCAGGGTAATCAGCTTTTTATCTATCGTACCTGGGCGAAAGGTGGGGTGGAGCGTTACATCCCCATTCAAACTGAGGAGCAGAGATATTGGTTAGACAGAGTAAAGGTGCTTGCAGCAGGTGGCTCCTTAATTCCACCGGATAAAAGTTATATCCAACAAAACAAGCACTATTATTGGGTGACAAGTAAAGCAGGGTTAAGTAAGCTACACGGCCTACGTCATGCTTACGCGCAACGGCGTTATAAAGAACTCACAGGATGGGAATCACCTTTGAACGGTGGGCCGAGTCGTAGCTCATTAAAAGGCGAGGATGCCATTTTGGATCGCAAAGCGCGTTTTCAGGTCTCAGTCGAGCTAGGTCATGGTAGGCTGTGGATTACGAGTAGCTATTGCGGGACGTAGAAAAGTTAACGTTTTCCCCAATCCAGAAGGACTGGTGATCATGGTGCTAACACGGTGATTTTTTTTGCTAGGTGTTTTAAACGTTTTCGAGTAAACTGCGTGCCGTTTTAGCAATGAAAGAAAGGGTGGCTCGGTTACTGATGGCAATGTCTGCAAGTAAAAAAGCATTAACCTTGTATACAGCGTCCGATGAGATTGATAATCATCGCACACGCCTTGCTTTAGCAGAAAAACACTTGTCGGCTGAGATCATTGAGGTAGATCCTGCTGCCCCTCCTCGAAGCTTGTTAGCCGTTAACCCTGCTGCAGAGCTTCCTACATTAGTTGATCACGGGCTTGTCTTACCAGAGTCGTACTTAATTATGCAGTACCTTGACGAACGTTACCCCAGCCCTCCCCTACTCCCTGACAACGCAGTGTTTCGTGCGGAAACGCGGATGAAGGTCATGCAATTAGAGCGTGATTGTTATCCCTTGTTTCATCAGATTTTAATGGGTAATGAAAAAACAGCTAAACCTGCTCGTAAGGCGTTGCAGCAAGCCTTACTAAACTTTGTGCCATTGGTTCAGGAACCAGAAGCCCCTTATTTAGGCGGTGAAACCATCTCACTGGTAGACTGCTGTTTAGCCCCGTTGCTATGGCGTTTACCTGTTCTAGGTATTAAACTACCAAAACGTGCGCAACCGCTGACAGATTATGCGGAACGGGTTTTTGCGCGCAAGGCATTTCAACGTAGCTTAACTCTGACTGAACGTGAGATACACTTAGACCCTTTAGAGTAAGAGGTGTTCAAAATCGGTGAGTTAAAAAATCATGGGTTAACACACGAGTGCTAAAAATAGGCTTGGTTAAAACAAAAAGCTTACGAAGCTGGCCAAGGAATGTTTTCTAAGTACACCCTTAATTGGCTGCCATTGGAAAACTGTTGTCGAATCAAAGTGTGCTTACGACCTAAAATAATGCGCTTGATTTGCTGAGGTAAACTCGCGTAGTAAGACTTACCACCCAAGAGGTCATAGAGCACGGCAATCAGATCAATCATGTCTTGTTGGAGTCTGGCTTTTGTGCTGCGACCAAAGTGCAACACATCAATGAAATTAACCTCAAAGCTTAAGCCGTGTTTTTTCATTAACCCAAGTTTGGCCATTTCACCCTGAAAATCAAAAATTTCATCACTATTTTTAACTCAACCCATTGATTTTACTTGCCTAGAAACGTGAATTCTCGAATGTAGTGACACATAATGGCAATAAGGGGTTGCATGGGCTGGTGAAGTGATGAGAGTATTGAGTTATGTATATTCGAACCTCTACACAAAAGAGTCCTCGGACAGGTAAGTCTTACGCAACCTACCGACTTGTTGATACTCATCGCAATGCTGACGGCAAAGTACGTCAAAGACTGATTTTAAATCTTGGTGCGAATTTTTCAGTAAAGAAGGACAGTTGGAAATTGCTTGCTGACCGTATTGAGGAAATTTTAACGGGTCAAGGCACGTTAATTTCAATACCAGCACATCTCGAAAAACAGGCTCAAATGTATGTAAAACGCATTCGTGCAAAGCGTGCAGAAGAGAATGAGACAAGCATTACTCTCAATTCAGTAAGCGCGGTAGAACCTGACTTTAAAACAGTGGATGTTAACTCCATTGAGAGCGCGGACATATGCCACGTTGGAGCTGAGGCGTTGGGCTTACATGCTGCTAGGCAATTACAACTTGAAGAATTGTTCAGGGCTGTGGGCTTTAATCAAAAACAATGTTACCTGATGATTGCTACCATCATTGGGCGGCTAGTTGCTCCAGGAAGTGATTTGAGTACGCACTATTATTTAAGCAATCAAAGTGCGCTAGATGAATTACTGGGTACTGATTTCTCAGAACTATCACTCAAGAAATTCTATAAGACTGCTGATGAGTTACTTAAACATAAACAAGTGATTGAAGATCAATTATTTGAACGTGAGAAAAATCTGTTTAGTTTAAATCAGGTGATCACTCTCTACGATATAACCAATACCTACTTTGAAGGTCGCGCATTACAAAATGATCATGCACAGCATGGGCGATCAAAGGAGAAGCGGTCTGATTGTCCGCTTGTTTCTTTAGGTCTTGTGCTGGATGGATCAGGGTTCCCGCAACGGAGTGAATTCTTCAAAGGAAATGTTAGCGAGCCTAAAACATTACCCGAAATACTAACTGAGCTTCGTGCACAGCCAGAGGCAACAATTGTCCTAGATGCTGGTTTTGCAACTGAAGAAAATATTTCATGGCTTACTGAAAAAGGTTTCCATTATATCGTAGTCAGCCGTAGAGCATTGCCTGATGTCGATGAAACCATTGATAAAGTGCTAGTAAAAGAATCAGTAAATAATACGGTTACAGCGCAATTAGTTAAAGATACTGAAGCAAATGAAGTCTTACTGTACTGCCATTCTCAGGCTAAGGAAGAAAAAAGCTTAAATATGATTAGTAAGGCCGAGGCTCGTTTCGAAGAGGAATTAATTAAGTTAGCTAATGGACTCACTAAAAAAACCGGCATGAAAGCAATTGAGAAAGTAACATTGCGTTTAGGTCGAATAAAAGAGCGGCATAAACGTGTTTCAGCTCGCTACACTATCACGCTTGATTCAGAGGGTGATAAGGTTACGCAAATCAGTTGGAGTAAAGTTAACTCTGAGAATCTGGGTGCATATTGTTTGCGTAGTAACAGAATGGATTTAGATGAAAAAACAATTTGGAGAATTTATACAACTCTAACTGACGTTGAATCGGCATTCAGATCATTAAAATCAGAGTTAGGCCTGCGTCCTATCTACCATCAAAAGCAAGAGCGAGTTGATGCCCATCTGTTTATTAGTATTCTTGCTTATCACTTACTACACACTATTCGCCATCAACTTAAATTGCAGAACATTGATAGTAGCTGGCAAACTATACGGCAGATTTTTAGCACTCAGGTTCGTATCACTACTACAATGCAGCTTGAAAATAATAAACTACTTTCTGTTAGAAGAACCTCAAAGGCAACTCCAGAGCAAGTTGTGATCTATAAATCATTAGGCATGAATTCAGAACCTGGGGACACTGAAAAAACAATTTGTTAAGTTGTAGTGACCCTAAACGTTTTTTTAAAACGTAAGTCATTGATTTGGATAGGTTTAATTGTAGAACGGACAAAGTTGGGTTAAGATATTATTGAGATGGATGTCACCGTGGTATTCACCTTGCAGGTGAATTTGTTCGACTCCTTTGGTAATCGCATAAAAGAGGTGCAAGGCTTCAAACACAGGTAGACGTTGCTCGTTCTGTCTCGATAAATACTCTGAGAGCATCTCCCCATCAATAAAATCAGCAATAAGAAAATCAACGGTCTTTTTTTTAAAGACTAAGGTGTCTAAATGATGATACTTAATGACAATCGGGCAATGCTGTAGAGCATGGAGTTTTTTTGCGTACTCAACAGGCGGTACTGAGTGTTTCGTGTAGCGATGTGGGTAAAACAATTTAGCTGCTCGAATAATGCCAGTTGTCAGTTCTTCAACCTTGTAAACTTCGCCTTCCCATCCTTGCCCTAAAAAACCAATCACACGATACTTTTTACCGAGCATTCGCCCCGAAGGAAAATCATAGCGCGTTGTTTTCATGGATGACGACTCACTGGTTGGTTAGGCGGTAATTCTGCCACTGACCTTAACGGTAATGTAATCAAGAATTTGCTCGGCAATGGTTTCACCAACCACCAGCTCTAAGCCTTTAAAGCCAGGGGATGAATTGGCCTCACAGATTTTATACCCCTCCTCATCAAACAATAAATCAATACCTGCAATATCAAGGTTAACCAGTCGTGCAGTTTCAGTGGCCAACCACTCAATTTCAGGAGTGAGCGCAAAGGACTCTACTTGGCCACCGCGAGAAAAGTTCGCCTTAAAGCTTGTTTCCGAGTAACGCTTCATGCAGCCAATGACACGACCACCAAGCACAAAGACCCGTAAATCACGACCTCGGCTGTTGCTGACAAACTCTTGCAAGATGATGTTTGGCTTAGTGTGCTGACTATCGATTAACCCCATGAGATCGCTAAATTGTTCAGGTGAATCACACAAATAAACACCCTTCCCTTCGGTACCGGTTAAGTTCTTCACAATCACGGGGAAGCCAAGCTCACGTTTGACCAGCTCACTGTCTACGGGAAATTTAACCAGCATCGTTTTAGGTGAGGGCAGATTGCTTTGCGCTAAAAGCTGATGGATGTGTAATTTGTCTTTGACAATCTCGATGGTTTCAGAGGAGTTACACGAGTACACATTTAGTCGTTCCAATTGCCGAATAACTGCCAAGGCAAAATACGGTGTGTTAGCACCAATTCGAGGAATTAAGAAGTCAGGCAGCGGGGTTGGTTTACCATCGACCAAAATGCTTTTGCGGCCATCTCTGGTCACCACGAGCTCAAACTGCTCAGGGCTATACACTGTTAGATCAATCCCTTTTTGTTGACCGGCCTGTAACAGGCGATTAATCCCGTAGGCATTCGTACCGAGGTCTGCTTGTTTTTTGGAGTACAGGATCCAGCCTTTCATGCGCCATTACCTTTGTGTAAAAGGGAGCATTATTTCCTTGCTCAACGTAAAAAGCTACGATTATTTTCAGTCTGATGCTAAAAAAAAGACGGGCATCGACTTGGTCTATTTTACGTGAAATTCTCTAGGCATCACGGCCTAGCCACAGTAAAATAGCGCACTATTTAGGACTGATTGCTGGCTAGCTTGAAAGAGACCAGATCAACAACCGCAATCATCATCACACCTGTTTTGTGTGGTGGCCTGTGAGCCACTTAGTTTTGCAAGGTCATTGATGTAAGGACGACAAATGAAGAGTAAACACGCCATTAAGCATCACGATCTTTTCTTTAAAAGCTCCCTTCAGGACATCGAGATCGCCAAGGATTTTTTTAAGGCGCACTTGCCTAAAAAAATTCAGAAGATGATTGATTGGGAAACGTTGCAGTTGGAAAACGATAGCTTTATCGAAGAAGATTTTCAGACTGCGTTTACGGATGTGCTCTACCAAGTGAATCTCAAAAAGCAGTACGGTAAAGAGCAGATTTTTTGGCCTTGTTCATTTCTGGGTATCAGATTAGATGGTCAGGTATTGAGCATACATACAGTATAGTATTTCACGGATTGGTAATTATGGCTTATCTTGCCATATACTCTCGCATCCAAGTCAATAATGAAAGCAAAAGAGTGAGGCTGATCATGTCAACAACAAACAGTGCCGCTAAGTTAATGAATGCAGACGATAGAAAAGAACTTGCTTTAAAAGCATTAAAAAAAGATAAGTCAGTTTCTAAGCTGGCAGAACAAAATGATGTTAGCCGTAAGTTTGTGCATAAGCAAAAAAATAAATTGGTGAATGCAATTGATAGTGCTTTCTCAGAAACAGACGCGACTAATGATGCACATAAGGTTTTGTACTATATACCAGTAACCAAGCAGTATATTTCTCTTATGGTTGTTTGCTTACTGCTTTTTTCTCGCTGCTCATTTAGGGGTATACGTAGATTTTTAAGTGTTTGTTTAGACTATGAGATCTCTCAAGGTGGAATTCATAACATTGCAGCTGTTGCGATTCAAAGAGCGGAGAAGATTAATTCTCAGGAAGACTTAAGCCAAGCCAAACTAGTAGCTAATGATGAAAAGTTTCACCTTAATAAACCAATTCTTTCTGGAACCGATATTCGTTCTTTATATTGTTATTTGCTTCGCCTAGAAGACACACGTGATGGAGATACGTGGGCAAGAAATTTACTAGAGCTGAAGAAAAAACATTTTTTACCAGAGGCTGTTTATGGTGACGATGGCCGTGGTTTGTATGCTGGACATAAACTTGTAATGCCAGATGTTCCTTACCACAGAGATCATTTTCACATCATCCATGAGTTACTTGAGGTTCGTCGTTACTTTAGAAATAGGAAAAAAAGTTCTATCACATATCTAAACCAACGAGAGAATAAGTATTACAGGGTGCTGCCTTTATATAATGTAGAAAATATAGCATAATATACACTTTAACTTGATTACGGATGGTGTTTGGATGTTAGCTAGAATTCTCTCTGATGAAAATAATGAATTAACTATTGAGCTCAAGCTTCCACTAAAAGGATCCATGCTTGAATGTGAGGATGCAATTCTTGACGGCCTTAATGAGGTTGGAACATTAGCCACTGAAAAAGCTTTAAGTAAGTTTGATGCAGATGGCTCTCCTATCCATGTTGGAAAAATAAAGCTAACAGCACGAAGTAGAGATGAAGCAAATTACCAAACGCCTTATGGAGTTGCTCGAGTTAAGCGTTATGTTTATCAAACCTCTAAAGGCGGGAAGATCTTTTGTCCTTTAGAAGATAAGGCTAGAATTATCCAAGGATCAACACCGCGATTTGCAAAAATAATCTCACATAAATACTCAAACTTACCTGCTCCTAGTGTTATTGATGATCTCAAGGTCAATCATAACCGTAAAATCTCACATTCATACTTGCAACGGGCAACTGATTTTGTTGGCGGTATTGCACAAGCCAAAGAGGCTGAGTGGGAATATGAAGAGCCAAAGCTTGATGCAGGCGTTGAGATGCTAAGTATTAGCTTAGATGGTGCATATGTTCTCACCGTTGATGATGGTTATAGAGAGAGCATGGTTGGAACTATTTCCATGTATGATAAGCATGGTGCACGCCTGCACACAACCTACGTTGCAGCATCACCAGAATATGGAAAAGATGAATTCTTTAATAGGCTTGAAAAGGAAATAAAGCTGAAAAAGAAATATTACCCTGATGCTAAAACAATTGGCGTTGCTGATGGAGCAAAAAATAATTGGCCATTTCTAAAAAAACATACTGATACGCAAATTTTAGATTTTTGGCATGCAACTGAATATCTCGGCGAAGCATCAAAGGCAGTATTTACCAAAAAATCTGAAAGAGATGAGCGTGATGTTTGGCTCGAAGAGAGATGTCATGACTTAAAGCACAAGAAAGGTGCGGCAGGTAGAATACTTGCTGAGCTTAAAGAGCATCTAAATAAAAACCTGAATAAATCGCTTAGAGAAAAGCTAGAAGGAACAATTACGTATTTTGAAAATAATATTAAAGAAAAGCGAATGTCGTATCATAATTTGATTAAGCAGAATGCACCAATTGGCTCTGGCGTCACTGAAGCAGCATGTAAAACAATTGTTAAACAAAGATTAGGGGGATCAGGAATGCGCTGGAAAGACAAGGGAATGAAAATCGTTTTATGCTTGAGAACACTAGTAAAGACTAAAGGCAGATGGGATCAGTTTTGGGAGAAGGTCAATGATTTTGGCGTGCCAGCAGCAATATAGCCTACATTATATAGAGGCAGCACCCGTATTACAAGGCAATTACTAAAGGTAATGAAGCGCTACATGAAGAGCAGTTATTCATGGCGGTAAAAGAGGCAGGACAAGCTGGGCACTTATCAAGCTCTATTGACACGTTAGTAGACTGGTTGTGTCATGATGTTTTAGTAAAAGCAGGCCCAGCACCAGAGCAACGTAGTGAGTTATATGACTTCATTGTTAATGAACTAAAAACCCTTGAGTTAATTCATCCTCATCGTATTAAATCAATACGAGTTATGTTGGAGAATGCCAAACACTTAGCTTTATCATTTATGATGACAATTGATAATAAATTTCAGGTAATTGCTGAATCTAATAATATCTCTGTAAATACTTTGTGGAAAATAGCTGAATTACAAAGGTGTAAGGAAGGGTCAATGAAATATGCTGTTCGTGCGTTACCCTTACAAGATGAATTGGGTGATGATTTCTATGACATAGAAGAACTTGTGACTCGAGTGCTAGAGGGCACGGAACGCACAAGCTCTATGGCAGAAAACCTGCATAGTCGTATATCTCCCTACTTATTTGTACGTAAGCAAGTAGGGAATGGATTTCTTAATTTACTACGCTTCTTTTTAAATCATGAGAAAATCGAGCGTAGCGAAAAAAGCTTTCGTCATCGTGAGCTTGCGGCAAGCATGTGTGCATTAGGTCAGCTAGTTACTTTATCCTAAAGGACCGATAGTAAAACTATTTAGAAAGGTCCTATTATGTTTGGCAAAACATTTGATAAAAAAGTCGTTACACCCAAGTCAGCAACACCTTCAACACTAGATAATATTGCTCAATCGCTCAAGTCATGGCGTTCATCATCAAAAGAGCCATGGGAGATTCCAGAAGACCTTTGGGTGAAAATTATTGCGCTCTATCCTGCTTATACAAAAAAGGACATTACTGAACGATTATCAATCAGCTCTAAACGGCTCAACAAAAGTAAGCGATCCACGGGCGTCCTTGCTTCCGTAGCTAACACGTGCTAGGTGCTATCCGGCGGCACATTCCATGGCAGCAGTGCCTCAATATCTTCTAATGTTTTGCAATGTGGTAGGCGCTCATAAAGATAGGTGAAGTATCGACAGACATTGTGATGATGCAGTTCAGCAGTTAGAGCTAGACTTGCATGCATTGCTAGAGCGTTAGCGCCTGGCATTGTGTCGCAAAATAGAAAGTTCTTCCTTGCAAGCACTAAGAGCTTAATGTCTCTCTCTCTGTGTGATTGTTAGGGTGCTGCCTTTATATAATGTAGAATATATAGCATAATATACACTTTAACATGATGAAGGATGGTGTTTGGATGTCAGCTAGAATTATCTCTGATGAAAATAATGAATTAACTATTGAACTCAAGCTTCCACTAAAAGGATCCATGCTTGAATGTGAGGACGCAATTCTTGATGGGCTTAATGAGGTTGGAACATTAGCCACTGAAAAAGCTTTAAGTAAGTTTGATGCAGATGGCTCTCCTATCCATGTTGGAAAAATAAAGCTAACAGCACGAAGTAGAGATGAAGCAAATTACCAAACGCCTTATGGAGTTGCTCGAGTTAAGCGTTATGTTTATCAAACCTCTAAAGGCGGTAAGATCTTTTGTCCTTTAGAAGATAAGGCTAGAATTATCCAAGGATCAACACCGCGATTTGCAAAAATAAGCT
>CBDALO010000209.1:0-21073 GCA_965196985.1 Gammaproteobacteria bacterium
TATATAGAGGCAGCACCCGCAGGGATTTTGAGAGCATTATTCACGCTGCTTTTGAGAAGGCAGGAATGAGCAGCAGCTTATTCACTGAAACAGGTATTCGTGCAGTACACATGGCCACAAAAGGTAGGCTTCGTTATGTTGATAGGCTCATGCGACATGCGTTGCTAATCGCCGCTAATATGAATTTAAACCATATACCGGATGATGTCATTAATCAGGCAATTCATGAGCTAAAAGGTTAACTATTTGACACCATCTCACGCAAAATAGGTTGAGATGGTTTCTCTAAATTATTGTGGGACGTTACATTTTACTATCGGTCCTTTAGGATAAAGTAACTAGCTGACCTAATGCACACATGCTTGCCGCAAGCTCACGTTCATTGACGACTGTTCTGGTTCAACCACGTTCTTTTTCAATCTATTACCTTGGGCAAATAAAGCGCTATTATTATTGGAGATAGAGCCTGGTTGTTCTATCTGCACTTGTTCTTGAAGCGAATCTATAAGCTCAACGACTATTTCTGCACTAGTGGTATGCTCATATCTGCTCTTACGACAGGATAGATCTGGTCTTCGCTGATCCAATAAAGCATCCAATAAAATTGGATTTTTATAGGTTGATTTGTTAACAGGTGTTCGCAAATAATCTAAGCCGCTAGAACTCTGAAAAAGCGTTTTTAGATAAGCGCTTTTTCTGGGTTCATCATCCTCAATTAATGCTATTGCTTCCATGATAATTGAGTCAACTATCTTCGTCGGCATTGCCTCAAATAAATCCTTATTTAATCTGCCATCTCGTATCGCGGAAAGCTGACCTATATTCAGATATTTACATAGGCTGTAAAGTGATGATGTTTCAGCTTGATCCTTCATTAAATAGGTTTTTGCAAATTGGTGGATTTCTTCAGATCTACTCTGAGCTACTTCAGTAAATACGTTTTGCTGATAGTGAGCCTCCTTTAAAATAAAAGCTCTATAGCAGAATACCTTATCCTCAAAGTTCATTGAATCGACTAGTGACTTATTTCGTAGCTTTTTGTTTGGATCATCTAAACCATGAGAAACATTAAGTGAGGTTAATAAATAATCATCAAGTTTTTTGTGATTATTCTGTGAGATTATTAAAGAAGATCCATCAGTCTGGTGAATCTGATTTTCAAGATCTGAAATAAGCGCGTCTGGAGCAACTATGAGCGCCAATGCACTGCAGCCTTCAAACGCCCAAGAACCCAGACTCGTGACGCTATTGGGCAGCGTAATGGATTGTAAACTGCTGCAGCCATAAAACGCCCTTAAACCCAGACTCGTGACGCTATTGGGCAGCGTAATGGATTGCAAACTGCTGCAGCCAGAAAACGCCCTTAAACCCAGACTCGTGACGCTATTGGGCAGCGTAATGGATTGAAAACTGCTGCAGCCATAAAACGCCCAATCACCCAGGCTCGTGACGCTATTGGGCAGCGTAATGGATTGCAAACTGCTGCAGCCATAAAACGCCCCATCACCCAGACTCGTGACGCTATTGGGCAGCGTAATGGATTTCAAACTGCTGCAGCCATAAAACGCCCAAGAACCCAGACTCGTGACGCTATTGGGCAGCGTAATGGATTGCAAATTGATGCAGTCTTCAAACGCCCAACCACCCAGGCTCGTGACGCTATTGGGCAGCGTAATGGATTGCAAACTGCTGCAGCCATAAAACGCCCAATCACCCAGGCTCGTGACGCTATTGGGCAGCGTAATGGATTTCAAACTGCTGCAGCCATAAAACGCCCCATCACCCAGACTCGTGACGCTATTGGGCAGCGTAATGGATTTCAAACTGCTGCAGCCTTCAAACGCCCTTAAACCCAGACTCGTGACGCTATTGGGCAGCGTAATGGATTTCAAACTGCTGCAGCCTTCAAACGCCCAATCACCCAGGCTCGTGATCTCATCTATGATTTCAATTTTCTTTATATGTTCTTTTTTTGTAATACTATTCCAATTGCATTGTTCGACACGCTCTGGTTGTTTTTTTTGATCGGACAGGTAAGTAACTCTAACTTGCATATTTATCATTCTCATTTAATCCAAATAATGCGTTTAGAATAACTTATAGAAATTATCTGTTTATTTAGAGTAACAGAAAGGGTATGGGGATTATTTCTTAGGTAGAAAACACTGTACCCAAGTTTGGCCATTTCACCCTGAAAATCAAAAATTTCATCACTATTTTTAACTCAACCCATTGATTTTACTTGCCTAGAAACGTGAATTCTCGAATGTAGTGACACATAATGGCAATAAGGGGTTGCATGGGCTGGTGAAGTGATGAGAGTATTGAGTTATGTATATTCGAACCTCTACACAAAAGAGTCCTCGGACAGGTAAGTCTTACGCAACCTACCGACTTGTTGATACTCATCGCACTGCTGACGGCAAAGTACGTCAAAGACTGATTTTAAATCTTGGTGCGAATTTTTCAGTAAAGAAGGACAGTTGGAAATTGCTTGCTGACCGTATTGAGGAAATTTTAACGGGTCAAGGCACGTTAATTTCAATACCAGCACATCTCGAAAAACAGGCGCAAATGTATGTAAAACGCATTCGCTCTAGGTTTGCTGATGACAATGAGACAAGTATCGCTGTTAATTCAGTAAGCGCGGTAGAACCTGACTTTAAAACAGTGGATGTTAACTCCATTGAGAGCGCGGACATACGACACGTTGGAGCTGAGGCGTTGGGCTTACATGCTGCCAGGCAATTACAACTTGAGGAATTGTTCAGGGCTTTGGGCTTTAATCAAAAACAATGTCACCTGATGCTTGCTACCATCATTGGGCGGCTAGTTGCCCCAGGAAGTGATTTAAGTACGCACTATTATTTAAGCAATCAAAGTGCGTTAGATGAATTACTGGGTACTGATTTCTCAGAACTATCACTCAAGAAATTCTATAAGACTGCTGATGAGTTACTCAAACATAAGCAAATGATTGAAGATCAATTATTCGAACGTGAGAAAAATCTCTTTAGTTTAAATCAGGTGATCACTCTCTACGATATAACCAATACCTACTTGGAGGGTAGAGCATTACAGAATGATCACGCACAGCATGGTCGATCAAAGGAGAAGCGGTCTGATTGTCCGCTTGTTTCTCTAGGACTCGTGCTGGATGGCTCAGGGTTCCCGCAACGCAGTGAATTTTTCAAAGGGAATGTTAGCGAGCCTAAAACATTATCCGAAATGCTAACTGAGCTTCATGCACAGCCAGAGGCAACAATTATCTTAGATGCTGGTTTTGCAACTGAAGAAAATATTTCATGGCTTACTGAAAAAGGTTTCCATTATATTGTAGTGAGCCGTAGAGCATTGCCTGTTGTCGATGAAAACATTGATAAAGTGCTAGTAAAAGAATCAGTAAATAATACGGTTACAGCGCAATTAATTAAAGATACTGAAGCAAATGAAGTCTTACTGTACTGCCATTCTCAGGCTAAGGAAGAAAAAAGCTTAAATATGATTAGTAAGGCTGAGACTCGTTTCGAAGAGGAATTAATTAAGTTAGCTAATGGACTCACTAAAAAAACTGGAATGAAAGCAATTGAGAAAGTAACCTTGCGTTTAGGTCGAATAAAGGAGCGCCATAAACGTGTTTCAGGTCGATACACTATCACGCTTGATTCAGAGGCTGATAAGGTTACGAAAATCAGTTGGAGTAAAGTTAACTCTGAGAATCTGGGCGCATATTGTTTGCGTAGTAACAGAATGGATTTAGATGAAAAAACAATTTGGAGAATCTATACAACTCTAACTGATGTTGAATCGGCATTCAGATCATTAAAATCAGAGTTAGGCCTGCGTCCTATCTACCATCAAAAGCCAGAGCGAGTTGATGCCCATCTGTTTATTAGTATTCTTGCTTATCACTTACTACACACTATTCGCCATCAACTTAAATTGCAGAGCATTGATAGTAGCTGGCAAACTATACGGCAGATTTTTAGCACTCAGGTTCGTATCACGACTACGATGCGGCTTGAAAATAATAAACTACTTTCTGTTAGAAGAACCTCAAAGGCAACTCCAGAGCAAGTTGTGATCTATAAATCGTTAGGCATGAATTCACAACCTGGGCACACTGAAAAAACAATTTGTTAAGTTGTAGTGACCCTAAACGTTTTTTTAAAATGTAAGTCATTGATTTGGATAGGTTTAATTTTAGAAAGGGCAAAGTTGGGTGTAGGTAATATAGCACACCATAACCAGCGTTATCGGGGATGGGCAGAATCTATTCAGAAAAGGCCATTATTACCCCTCATAATGAACCTTATGGGGCAATGTGTAGAAATAGTGCAGCTAATTAAGTTATGCTTAAAAAATGCCTGTTCATTGACGACTGTTCTGGTTCAACCACGTTCTTTTTCAATCTATTACCTTGGGCAAATAAAGCGCTGTTATTATTGGAGATAAAGCCTGGTTGTTCTATCTGCACTTGTTCTTGAAGCGAATCTATAAGCTCAACGACTATTTCTGCACTAGTGGTATGCTCATATCTGCTCTTACGACAGGATAGATCTGGTCTTCGCTGATCCAATAAAGCATCCAATAAAATTGGATTTTTATAGGTTGATTTGTTAACAGCTGTTCGCAAATAATCTAAGCCGCTAGAACTCTGAAAAAGCGTTTTTAGATAAGCGCTTTTTCTGGGTTCATCATCCTCAATTAATGCTATTGCTTCCATGATAATTGAGTCAACTATCTTCGTCGGCATTGCCTCAAATAAATCCTTATTTAATCTGACATCTCGTATCGCGGAAAGCTGACCTATATTCAGATATTTACATAGGCTGTAAAGTGATGATGTTTCAGCTTGATCCTTCATTAAATAGGTTTTTGCAAATTGGTGGATTTCTTCAGATCTACTCTGAGCTACTTCAGTAAATACGTTTTGCTGATAGTGAGCCTCCTTTAAAATAAAAGCTCTATAGCAGAATACCTTATCCTCAAAGTTCATTGAATCGACTAGTGACTTATTTCGTAGCTTTTTGTTTGGATCATCTAAACCATGAGAAACATTAAGTGAGGTTAATAAATAATCATCAAGTTTTTTGTGATTATTCTGTGAGATTATTAAAGAAGATCCATCAGTCTGGTGAATCTGATTTTCAAGATCTGAAATAAGCGCGTCTGGAGCAACTATGAGCGCCAATGCACTGCAGCCTTCAAACGCCCGAGAACCCAGACTCGTGACGCTATTGGGCAGCGTAATGGATTGTAAACTGCTGCAGCCATAAAACGCCCTTAAACCCAGACTCGTGACGCTATTGGGTAGCGTAATGGATTGTAAACTGCTGCAGCCATAAAACGCCCTTAAACCTAGACTCGTGACGCTATTGGGCAGCGTAATGGATTGCAAACTGCTGCAGCCATAAAACGCCCCATCACCCAGACTCGTGACGCTATTGGGCAGCGTAATGGATTGCAAACTGCTGCAGCCAGAAAACGCCCTTAAACCCAGACTCGTGACGCTATTGGGCAGCGTAATGGATTGCAAACTGCTGCAGCCATAAAACGCCCAAGAACCCAGACTCGTGACGCTATTGGGCAGCGTAATGGATTGCAAACTGCTGCAGCCATAAAACGCCCTTAAACCCAGACTCGTGACGCTATTGGGCAGCGTAATGGATTGCAAACTGCTGCAGCCAGAAAACGCCCTTAAACCCAGACTCGTGATCTCATCTATGATTTCAATTTTCTTTATATGTTCTTTTTTTGTAATACTATTCCAATTGCATTGTTCGACACGCTCTGGTTGTTTTTTTTGATCGGACAGGTAAGTAACTCTAACTTGCATATTTATCATTCTCATTTAATCCAAATAATGCGTTTAGAATAACTTATAGAAATTATCTGTTTATTTAGAGTAACAGAAAGGGTATGGGGATTATTTCTTAGGTAGAAAACACTGTAGGTAATATAGCACACCATAACCAGCGTTATCGGGGGTTGGGCAGAATCTATTCAGAAAAGGCCATTATTACCCCTCATAATGAACCTTATGGGGCAATGTGTAGAAATAGTGCAGCTAATTAAGTTATGCTTAAAAAATGCCTGTTCATTGACGACTGTTCTGGTTCAACCACGTTCTTTTTCAATCTATTACCTTGGGCAAATAAAGCGCTATTATTATTGGAGATAGAGCCTGGTTGTATCCGTCTTATTTCAGCATGATGCTCATGCTGCGCTCTCTTTAGTTTACTGCGCCTGTGATGAGCGGATGGTAATTAATTCCGCTAGCGAAGGCATAGAATAGTTTTTTGTAATTCTGTCATATATATAATCGAAGACATTAACTGCTAGCTTTTTACATGTCTCAGTAATTGTAACCATTGTATCCTTAGCTTTCGTTCCTTCTTCACTCATAGTATGAAGGTGTACATCGCGCATTCTAGCCTGCTTCCGAGCCATCAACTCTGCTGGATTGTTATGTAGAGGAAGCTCTGGCTTTTCCAGCACTAACAATAGCTGCCTTTTCTTTTTTAAGGTGAGCTCAGTTTGTTTATCTAGTTTCTCGTAGCCAGTGATTGTTGAGAATAACTCAGTAAACTCATTGGATAGCTTATCTATCTCATCTTGCCCTGGGTCCTTTTTATATTCAATGAGCTTATGATAATAATCCCAAAACCTATCCAAGAAGCTGTCAACAGAGTCTTGGTGCTTCTTAAAAATTGGCGTCAGCTTTTTATAATGCCTACCCTCATGAACCCAGCACAAGGCGAGTGATTCAGTAATGAGCTTAAACTGTGGCGCATCATCGGTAATGAGTGTTTCTATCGCATAAGGACTCTTTCTATATGTTGAGATAGCTGCCGCATCAGTAATCAGCTTTCTATATTTTGGAAATTTTTTATCACCTAATACCTTATCAAGAATAACTTCCAGCTCCTTACTGTTTAAGATAGTCGATGAGTGAAATACCTTTAAGCTTTCGATTACCTTGTGGGGTAAGTTCATAGTAGCCAGTAAATTAAAAGCGGCCTCATTTAATGTGAACCCAAAGTGGTCTTTGCTTAACATTTCAATGACGCTTAATCGACTTTTACTGGTCAGCGTAAAGTAAGCTGAATAATACTCATTACCCAATACATTAACATAACGGTTTTTCCCATCCTCTCTAGCGTTGGTGTCATCTAGGTGCTGGTAGTTCGTGGATTGTAAACCTGCCTTCACAACTTCTACCTTCTCGGGCTCAAGTATCGTAGGTGTTTTAATTGTGAAGCTATGGATGGTTGATTTACTAATATCTATGTTGGCGGTTTTATAAAATGTCTCAAGGCTTTCTAGCGTCATACCACCTTGAGTATTTAGGAAGCTTGTCCAGCTTTTAATAGTAGGGCCGAACTGGCCCTCATAACCAGTTGGCAGAGGTGCTGTATAGTGTTTGTTTTCAGAAGGGGAGTAATATTGTTGGCGCAAAAAAAGAGTGTTATTAGCAGCAATTTTTATATCCTGGATAAGTGTTTTCTTAGAGCCATTTGGCACAGCATCGCTGGGCAACGAATCTGGATTAATTGTTAGTGTCACTGTATTAGAGACTTCGAGATTTTTTTTACTAGATTTTGGCTTTCTAGTTTTATTGGTTTTATTTCCTTTTCTATCCTTCTCGGAGGAATGATCCTTGTCCTTGTTAGCGCGCGTTTGCTTTCTAACATTAGGCTTTCCTTGCTCACCTTTATATTTATTTAATGCGTTATTTAACGATTGCACCTTGTCTTCTAGCTTTATGATTTTCTCAGCCTGACTTTCACATACATTGCTAAAATCTGTTTCTAGTGCTGTTGGTGTAACAGTATTATTAAATCTCTCAATGAGATCGGCTAAAACTGATTTGTCAGGTTGTTTTTTCATAGGAAGAGTATACCACGGGTTTGAAAAGGTAAATTTTCCCCACACAGATGGCCGTACTGCTGAAATTATTTTTAAGCCATGAACCTGATCGATGAAAAAATAATCCGAGCATACAGCGTTGTTATAGAGCGCACATCATGCTTTTATGACACACGATGATTCCAATATAAAATTTCCAAATTTGCACGAAAAAGCTGTCAAGAACTTTTTGAATTATTTTCAAATCATGCTGATATTGAACGGATACGCCTGGTTGTTCTATCTGCACTTGTTCTTGAAGCGAATCTATAAGCTCAACGACTATTTCTGCACTAGTGGTATGCTCATATCTGCTCTTACGACAGGATAGATCTGGTCTTCGCTGATCCAATAAAGCATCCAATAAAATTGGATTTTTATAGGTTGATTTGTTAACAGCTGTTCGCAAATAATCTAAGCCGCTAGAACTGTGAAAAAGCGTTTTTAGATAAGCGCTTTTTCTGGGTTCATCATCCTCAATTAATGCTATTGCTTCCATGATAATTGAGTCAACTATCTTCGTCGGCATTGTCTCAAATAAATCCTTATTTAATCTGGATAGTGCGCCATCCTTTCTGTAAATTCCATTGACTTGCTGAAAATAAGCAGGCGACTCAGTCAGATTAGAAATTCCTTTTAAGGTAAACTTAACCAAAAAAGAGGAATGACAATGAGCTGCTATAAAAATGAGAACTTAATCGAAGAAGCCATACATGTTTTAGCGATGGAGGGGTTTGAAGCTTTACCTAAGCTTGTCTCCAGGTTGATGAATGAGGCTATGTTAATAGAAAGGGAGCGCCATTTAAATGCCAGTCCTTATGAGCGAACTGGCGATAGAAACGGATATGCGAACGGCTTTAAACCAAGGTTAATTAACACAGGTCAAGGTCAGCTTGAGCTACAGATACCGCAGGTTAGAGACTCCAATGAAGCCTTCTATCCATCAGTCTTAGAGCGAGGTGTACGCTCTGATAGAGCACTTAAGCTGGCTGTCGCTGAAATGTATGTGCATGGGGTTTCCACGCGCAAAGTTGAAAAGGTGCTAAAGCAACTCTGTGGAACAGATATTTCAAGCACAGAGGTAAGCCGTTGCGCTAAATTGTTGGATGAAGATTTAAAGAAATGGCGAAATAAGCCGTTAGGAAAGATAAAATATCTTTGGCTAGATGCACGTTATGAGAAGGTGCGCACTAGCGGCACAGTACAAGACTGTGCGGTATTGATAGCCTATGGCTTTGATGAATCAACCGGCAAGAGAACAGTGCTAGGTGTTTCTGTTGCGTTATCAGAGGCTGAGGTACATTGGCGTGATTTTCTTCAGCAGTTGGTTGAGCGAGGTATACATGGTATTGAGTTGATTACTAGCGACGCTCATACTGGCCTAAAAGCCGCTAGAAGAGCTGTGTTCCCCAGTGTTCCTTGGCAACGCTGCCAATTTCATTTGCAGCAAAATGCTCAGGCTCACATACCAAAGCGCTCAATGAAGGAACCAGTAGCTGAGGAGATTACAGCTATATTTAATGCCTCAAACATTCATGAGTCGGAAAGACTATTGGCTATGGCGGTAGATAAATATCAGCAAACAGCACCAGAGCTTTCTTCTTGGTTGGAAGTGAATATACCGGAGGGCTTAGTAGTGATGAACTTTGACAGGCCGCATCAAAAAAGATTAAGAACCAGTAACATAGCTGAGCGCGTAAACAGAGAGGTAAAAAGAAGGACGCATACAGTTGGAATTTTCCCTAATACTGAATCGTGCCTAAGGCTCGTATCAGCTGTTTTAGTGGAAATTGATGACCAGTGGAGCGGATCACCTAGATACTTAAGTTGAAGTGAATAATAAGCCTTCATAGGGTTTTAGGATAGATCATTCTTGTTCTTATTAACGAGATATAATTGCTATTACCTAAAAGTTAATAATTTATTTTGAGAGGAGAAAAATTTGAGGTATAAATAATTTTTTAGATTGATTAGCATAATTAATTTAAGATATTATGCGATGAGACAGGTACAATAGAGTGCCATTTAGAATTTTAAAGGTTTTTCTAAGTACTGAAGTTGGTTTTTACAGACAAAATAACGCTCTATCGGAGGTTTTTTTAACTTGTGATTATAAGGGATAGGTTTTTTAAAAATACTAATGGCATATTAATAACTTTTAT
The DNA here is from genome assembly GCA_965196985.1 of Gammaproteobacteria bacterium. Taxonomy (GTDB): domain Bacteria; phylum Pseudomonadota; class Gammaproteobacteria; order UBA12402; family UBA12402; genus 2-12-FULL-35-23. The sequence continues at coordinate 10,074 of CBDALO010000209.1, forward strand.
TATCATATCCATGCTTATTAATTGGAATGGTGCTGAAGCGATAACGCAGGGTTACTATAAGACTGGATTATTAGTCTGTAGTCCAAAAAACTCTACATGCGGATTTATTACTACCTGTAATAAGAGTATCTGCACTATAATGGCAACTCATATTATTGAAAATGGCGTAGCAATTAGGTATAAACCTAATTTTATTAAAAAGAAATCAATTAAAAAAAACACAATTTTCCCAAGTAATGTGACTGTATCTGACATTATTCAAAGTGTTAAAAATACACTAAATAATGCTCAGAAAAATAGGTTTCATAGGGTGCTGCCTCTATATAATGTAGGCTATATTGCTGCTGGCACGCCAAAATCATTGACCTTCTCCCAAAACTGATCCCATCTGCCTTTAGTCTTTACTAGTGTTCTCAAGCATAAAACGATTTTCATTCCCTTGTCTTTCCAGCGCATTCCTGATCCCCCTAATCTTTGTTTAACAATTGTTTTACATGCTGCTTCAGTGACGCCAGAGCCAATTGGTGCATTCTGCTTAATCAAATTATGATACGACATTCGCTTTTCTTTAATATTATTTTCAAAATACGTAATTGTTCCTTCTAGCTTTTCTCTAAGCGATTTATTCAGTTTTTTATTTAGATGCTCTTTAAGCTCAGCAAGTATTCTACCTGCCGCACCTTTCTTGTGCTTTAAGTCATGACATCTCTCTTCGAGCCAAACATCACGCTCATCTCTTTCAGATTTTTTGGTAAATACTGCCTTTGATGCTTCGCCGAGATATTCAGTTGCATGCCAAAAATCTAAAATTTGCGTATCAGTATGTTTTTTTAGAAATGGCCAATTATTTTTTGCTCCATCAGCAACGCCAATTGTTTTAGCATCAGGGTAATATTTCTTTTTCAGCTTTATTTCCTTTTCAAGCCTATTAAAGAATTCATCTTTTCCATATTCTGGTGATGCTGCAACGTAGGTTGTGTGCAGGCGTGCACCATGCTTATCATACATGGAAATAGTTCCAACCATGCTCTCTCTATAACCATCATCAACGGTGAGAACATATGCACCATCTAAGCTAATACTTAGCATCTCAATGCCTGCATCAAGCTTTGGCTCTTCATATTCCCACTCAGCCTCTTTGGCTTGTGCAATACCGCCAACAAAATCAGTTGCCCGTTGCAAGTATGAATGTGAGATTTTACGGTTATGATTGACCTTGAGATCATCAATAACACTAGGAGCAGGTAAGTTTGAGTATTTATGTGAGATTATTTTTGCAAATCGCGGTGTTGATCCTTGGATAATTCTAGCCTTATCTTCTAAAGGACAAAAGATCTTCCCGCCTTTAGAGGTTTGATAAACATAACGCTTAACTCGAGCAACTCCATAAGGCGTTTGGTAATTTGCTTCATCTCTACTTCGTGCTGTTAGCTTTATTTTTCCAACATGGATAGGAGAGCCATCTGCATCAAACTTACTTAAAGCTTTTTCAGTGGCTAATGTTCCAACCTCATTAAGGCCGTCAAGAATTGCATCCTCACATTCAAGCATGGATCCTTTTAGTGGAAGCTTGAGCTCAATAGTTAATTCATTATTTTCATCAGAGAGAATTCTAGCTAACATCCAAACACCATCCGTAATCAAGTTAAAGTGTATATTATGCTGAGAACTACCCAAAATTGTTATCTCCCTACCTGAACTGAATTCGATAATTCTTTTTGTTCTTCTTGAGAAACACTATTTTCTTTAAAAAATTGCTCTACTAAGTGATACGTTAGAAGTTTTCTAATACCCTTCGCAATAAAGTGTCGTGTCACCTTGCCCTTACCATCTCCTAATTTAGCTAGCATAATTGCGTAATCGTCATAAGCTTTTTCCTTACCTATCTCATACAAATATGAGGCCACATAAAAACATACAGCCAGTAGATTTTGTATCCCTTTAAAATTTTTTATCTGCATATTTTCCCAGCCTAGTCCTTCCTTGAGAAATTTAAAAACATATTCAATTTTCGCACGAGATAGATAGGCTATGTATACCTCATACGCCTCATCAAAAGTCGTTACTTTTTTATTAGTTAATAGCAGCATGTCATTCTTAAAAATTCTCCTACCATCTCTGCCTGTAATTTGGATTTTAATTGCATTGAAGTTCTCAAACTCTCCAAAATAAATAGTTATTTTTCCGTCTTGTACGCAATTCTTTCCAACTGTTAACTTTTGGAATTGCTTTTCGCCTTGAGCATCAAAATCAGCGTTAATCAGCTTAAGCTTTTTACCATCATCACCTCTACCTTCTATTGTTCTTGTTATTTTTGAGCGAATAATAAAGTCTTGATCTAGGTTTGTATCAATTAGTGAGAGATAGTCATTATCATCAAACTCTCTATCTAGAATATGGGTAATGGTTGCATCTTCATTCTTTGATTTTAGGCAGATTCCTATTTTTTCTATTTCACGAATAGACAGCAGCTTTTTATTAAAGTAATCACCAGATTCATAAAGACTCTTGGCCTCTTTATCTCCCTCAAATGGCTTTCCAGCCTCTATTTTCTTAATATGCTCAGCTTTTAAAAACTTAGGGTCTTTATTGCTGTAGCTTACATGCGATAGTAGATGCACAGCCTTATCACCAGGTACTAATGCAACTGCGTTATGCGTGCTGTAACCATTGATAATATCCCCGTCCAGACTCCTTACTTTACCTAGATTTTCAGTTTGCTTGCTATGTGGCTTTCTAATATCAGAAGGATCATGAAGAACATCAATTTTACTGGCGTGTGAAAGTTTTTCACAGCTCTGTTCTAGCAATACATCATTTGTTTTTATTGGATCTAAATCGGTGCTTTTATTTTCACCGGTAAGTGTACGAATCATCTTTTTATACTCATTGTTATCTTTTGATGAACTGAACAACTTACAACTACCTTCAGTTAATAGCTTTCCTACAATCGTCGATAGATTTTTTTAAAACAACTTTCCCAGTTAATTTTGAAAAAAGAGGGGCAGCGTAATCGGCGAAGTTTAACATTTATACTCATCTCGTTAGTCTTGTTAAAAAGACAAAGCATAGTCATTTTTACACAATATTTCAGCATTATTTTGCTGATTTAAATTTTGGGTAGTTTTCAGATTATGCTATATTTTCTACATTATATAAAGGCAGCACTCGTTTCATAAATACCAAACTATATGCTACCAGTTAAACCAAAATGAAGTGCGCTGTGGTTATATTTTAGATTGTAATAAGCCAAGCTGTATAGTCATGGAAACTCACAGAAATCAAATCATTCATAACAAAAATGGCAAGCCGTTTTGTTACACTATTGCATTGCCGAATGGATTTGAAATTACAAGAACTGTTAAAAGAAAATTGATTATGAATCATGGGCCAATTGTAATGGATATGTTGTTGTGGAAAAAATTTACTAATGATTTAAATAAAATAATTCTATAACATTTTTTATAGTAGGATGATTTGTACTGGACAAAAATCATAGCCTGCCCCCAGTAACCATCCGTAACTTCGGGCGTTTTTTAGTCTGTAGTTTCTTGATGCACTGCTTAAAATCCTCGTAATGATCATGTAATTTTAAAAAAGTATCGCGCAAAAAATCTAAGCCATACCGAAATATACTCACGGATCTTCTACCATGAGCTTTTATTTTTATTGCTTCTATATTTTCATTTTTCCACTCGCCCATTTTGTAGGCCCAGCAAAATCCAATCGCTAGCAAGACTAGTAATTTATTTATTTTTGCTGGATCTGTTAGATGCGTGTCCTCAAAGCGGTAACCTCGGGTTTTTAAACAACCAAATAAGGTTTCAATATTTTGCCTTAACTGATAAACAGCTAAAGCGTCAGAAGGATGATTGTCGGTAACGATAATCTTTAAAAGATCCCCTGCCTCTCGAGTTACAGCCAGTGATAACTTTAATCCCCAAACTTCACAGTCTCGTATTAACTTCATCTCGCCACAGGCAACTGACTGAAATAAATACTTTGCTTTCACTAACTTCCCTTTTGCATTAGGAAGCTTTGTATCTGATTTAAGCCTAATATAGAAGTGTATCCCGTTATCTAGTAAATAGCGAAACCATACCTTACCAATAAACTCCCTATCGCCTAATAAACTCGCTACACCTTCTGCCCCAAAGGCATTAATATAGCGCTGTATTAATTTAATGCGTTGATCTGTGTTTGAATTACCTGCTCGCCCAAGGTTTTCCCAAAATAGCGGGATTGAAATTCCACCATAGACAACTGACAACATTAGCACGTTAATATTTTTTGAACCTAACTTCCAATTAGTTCGATCAATAATTAAATGAACCTTTTGTTCGTCTAGCAAGAACCATTTAAAAATAAAACGAGCAACTGCAACCATATCAATTTCGAACAAGCCAAAAAAACGACAGACTCGCTTATAACGTGAAGCTAACTTAGCAGTGCTATTCATTGCGACGGCAATAGCTGTTAAATTAATTGTTTTCACGAAAAACAATGCCATTAACATTTTAATAAAGCAGACTAATCTGGCTTTGTTCCAAGATAATTCTGTCGATAACGCATTGTATAATTCTTGCTCTGCCTGGTTCATGATAACCCTCATTCGTATTCGTTGTGAGGATTATATTTACTTCCTTATATTACAACAAGTTAGGCGACTGGAAGTGTTTTTTGTCCAGTACAAATCTCACGACTACCAGCCATCCTAAACTCACAATCAATAGTTGATGTTTCATTAAATTAAGCAAAACACTCCCCCTTCTTATCTAACGTGTTAGTGACTTGACTGGATTTGTACTGGACAAAAATCATAGCCTGCCCCCAGTAACCATCCGTAACTTCGGGCGTTTTTTAGTCTGTAGTTGCTTGATGCACTGCTTAAAATCCTCGTAATGATCATGTAATTTTAAAAAAGTATCGCGCAAAAAATCTAAGCCATACCGAAATATACTCACGGATCTTCTACCATGAGCTTTTATTTTTATTGCTTCTATATTTTCATTTTTCCACTCGCCCATTTTGTAGGCCCAGCAAAATCCAATCGCTAGCAAGACTAGTAATTTATTTATTTTTGCTGGATCTGTTAGATGCGTGTCCTCAAAGCGGTAACCTCGGGTTTTTAAACAACCAAATAAGGTTTCAATATTTTGCCTTAACTAATAAACAGCTAAAGCGTCAGAAGGATGATTGTCGGTAACGATAATCTTTAAAAGATCCCCTGCCTCTCGAGTTACAGCCAGTGATAACTTTAATCCCCAAACTTCACAGTCTCGTATTAACTTCATCTCGCCACAGGCAACTGACTGAAATAAATACTTTGCTTTCACTAACTTCCCTTTTGCATTAGGAAGCTTTGTATCTGATTTAAGCCTAATATAGAAGTGTATCCCGTTATCTAGTAAATAGCGAAACCATACCTTACCAATAAACTCCCTATCGCCTAATAAACTCGCTACACCTTCTGCCCCAAAGGCATTAATATAGCGCTGTATTAATTTAATGCGTTGATCTGTGTTTGAATTACCTGCTCGCCCAAGGTTTTCCCAAAATAGCGGGATTGAAATTCCACCATAGACAACTGACAACATTAGCACGTTAATATTTTTTGAACCTAACTTCCAATTAGTTCGATCAATAATTAAATGAACCTTTTGTTCGTCTAGCAAGAACCATTTAAAAATAAAACGAGCAACTGCAACCATATCAATTTCGAACAAGCCAAAAAAACGACAGACTCGCTTATAACGTGAAGCTAACTTAGCAGTGCTATTCATTGCGACGGCAATAGCTGTTAAATTAATTGTTTTCACGCAAAACAATGCCATTAACATTTTAATAAAGCAGACTAATCTGGCTTTGTTCCAAGATAATTCTGTCGATAACGCATTGTATAATTCTTGCTCTGCCTGGTTCATGATAACCCTCATTCGTATTCGTTGTGAGGATTATATTTACTTCCTTATATTACAACAAGTTAGGCGACTGGAAGTGTTTTTTGTCCAGTACAAATGTTTTTATTAAAGACATTAGGACAACGCCTCTCTTGCTGCATCAGCTAAAAACTCAGATCGGTTACGCCCCGCTAATTTTGCTGCTTGGTCAATCTCATTAATTAATCCAACATCCATTGTAATATTCAGACGTTTCAGCTTACCCCTTGGTACAATGATTTTTATTGCAGCAGGAATCACACCTTTTTCATCTATATTTTTCATCACCTTTTCTAAACTAGTCGGCTTTGGCAGAACCTCACCATCCTCTTGCATTCCTTCAATATGAAAAAGCAAGCCTTCTCTCGCTTTTTCTAGTGCTATATCCATATTTTTTCCAGCAAAAAAACATCCAGGGAAATCTGGAAACATCACACCATATTCTGATTTTTTTTTAGCTTGATGCAGTAAAGCAATATAAGTCATGTGCATAGTTTCATACCTCATTTTAGTTTCCATCCAGCCTGTATAAAAATACTTTTCACTACAAATAAAGATAAGTCCTTGACTGGATGTTGTACTGTCACTGTTCCTTTTTTAACTTGATTTTTAAACTGGTGGTGATCACCTCTGACCCGATGTAAAGTCCAGCCATCATCCTTAAGTAATTTAATTATTTCTCGACTCGTGTATGTTTTTTTCATTTAACAATGATACACATAATAATGTGTTTTTTCAATAGGCTAAAAATCATATCCGTACCCTAAATCGTGATTAAGTGATCGCTCTCTGGTTCTTCTAGCTTCTGCCAAGGTATAAGATTGAGTAAGCGCTTGCTGTAATGAGGGCACATGCTTTAAGACTCTTTCTGTAATTGCCTTGTTGCCACCAATACTATCTAATTCTCTTAACATTGCTTTCTGACGAAGATCAATAAGATTTTCACTATTCATCTTATGGGCGCGGTCTAGAGCATCACGAGATTCAACAAGCGAACTTAATGCACCAGATTGCTGCTGGTTATCCTCAACCGCTTGCCAATCAATCGAATCATAGATGGCCTTAAATTGTTCTTGTGGCGTCAATTTCATAAAATCGTGTTGCTTAATTTCTTCGAGTGGCTCAATCAATGTTGCTGACAAGCTTGTCACTTCACGGTAGACGTGCTCATCATTAACAATCGTGCGAATTGACTGCCTAACCTTCTCAGCTTGTTGAGTGACTTCACATTCTTGCCGGCGTTGTAAAACTGCATAATGACTAGAATGGCTTTTACTTACCTTATCAGTATTAATTAATTCATCCATCTGTTGTTCTTGAGTAATAGCGAGTGATCTATGCTTAATTAAAATTTCATAATCTGTTTTCGCTTGGACTAATTGCTCAATAGCAGGATGCTTGTTTTTATCACGCTCAAGGGCAGCCCAGTCAAAAGACGATAGTACGTCATTAAGGTGAGTTTTTAGATCGGTATTAATCGTTTTAGGAATTGCGGGGCTTAACTGCCTCGCACCTTTCTCGATAGTGTCTAAAGCAGTGTGTTCGGTAAAGCTGGCAATTAACTCAGGTGACTGCCCTTTTAATAAGTCATAGTCTTGATGCGCTTTTTTAACAACCAAGGCAGCTTTCACCAGATCAGCTTGTTTTTCCTTGTAATGATCAGAGGTTTCAGACTCGTGTTGGCTCACCGCTTTAAATGCGTTGTGCGCCGTGACCAAGTCAGCTAGCTCTGGCTCTTGACTGTTGGCTAATGCACTCAGATCAATGGTGTTAATCCATGTCTTCACGGCTTTACTGTGAGATTCATTGACCAGCAAACCATCAACATCAATGAGTACGTCACGTTCCAGTGAGCGTGGCGCACGATAATCAAGTGTAAAGTCTTTGACCTGCTCTCGTGACATTGATTGCAGCAGAGAAGCATAGCCGTGGTGAAACCCTTCAGTGCTCCAGTGAATATCACACGCTTCTTTGTGGCGCGTAAGCGCAACATGCGTGAGGTAACGATTGGAGTTAAAGCTTGGGAAGTAATCATCGTAAGTAAAAGTCGCTCCTTGGAGCTTATGAACGGTTGCAGCATAGGCATAATCAAAGTGATTGTAGTCTTTCACATCAAAAGTAATAGTGCGCTTTTCACCACCAATAATATCAACAGTGAGCTGGTGAGCACTGGCTTTCTTAATCAGTCCGCGTGTACCGTTTTTAACCCCGTGTGGCGTGTCATCTACCCCAGTAACGCCAAGCCCTTTTTCATTTTTCAGGAAGTAAATTTCATCACCCACCGCAAAACTGCGGTTGACTTCATTTTTACCATCATTAATTTTAATGGTTACATCTTTACCTAGTTTCTTCGCCTCTCGCATTTTCCGGCGACCAAGCTCATTCAGCCTTGCCACATGCTTACGCATAAAGGCAGACATAGTAGCCGTTTCATTAGGGTGAGCCACACGCTTGCCCCACCAACTATCCACTGTGCCTTGTAAGGCTTCATCCTCTGTATTGTAATGATGAACAAAGCCATGTTCGTGATAGGCATTTAATGCTTCTTGAGTCCGCCCAAGTGCTAAATCTTTGCTCGCCTCGCGCATCCAGTCATGCTTTTGTCGGCGGATATCAGTCAATGAGGAAAAACCAATTCGCTCTAAAATAGCGCGAAACGCTGCCCCTGCCCCAATGGGTTGGAGCTGCGTGTGATCACCCACTAACGCGACTTTAGCCCCTGCTTGTTTAGCAAACCCGATCACCTCAGCCAGCAAGCGTGAATCCACCATCCCTGCTTCATCGATCACTAAGACGTCTCTTTTATCCAAGCGTTCACGATCACTTTTCCACGCCAATAGATGAGAAGCGATGGTGCGTGAGTCGATATTGGCATCTTGCAATAACCCATCGGCAGCGCGTCCCGCTAAGGCTAGCCCTCTCACACGGTAGCCCGCCCCTTCCCAGACTTCACGCGCTGCACCTAACAAGTGGGTTTTACCTGTACCGGCAAAACCCACGACTGCCACTGCATCACCACCATGCACCAAGGCATTCAGTACCTCAGCTTGTGACTCAGACAGCGTCTTACTTTTTATCGCTTTTTGAGCGAGATACTTCGGCACGTCATGGCTTTTTTCACTCGCCATGCTGGTGACATTAGAGACTAAGTCTGACTCGATTTGCAGCATTTCTTTGCTGGTGTAGCGCATTTCGTTTCTGTCATTTCGCCCTAGGCTGAGTAGCTCAGGGGATTGTAAAATGCTTTGATAGACCAGAACAAATTGCTCAGCATCAATGCTGTAGCGATTCGCAATTCTGGCAATATCCGCATCAGAGAAAGTCGATTGCTGACCCGATAACAGCTTAAGCGCAATAGTCGGGTCAGCAATAATGGCCTTGCCGTTTTTCTCCGTGATGCGCTGGTATTCATCCATTCGATCACTAGGCGTTAACGGCTTGTCTTGGGCAAGTTCACGTTTAGCGCGATTAGCGGAGACACCGATTTTGTTTTGCGGTTCAATATCAATACCGCGTTCTTCATAACTTCGGCGATCAATCCGCACATCATGGCCATTAATCGCAAGATGATGGTTAGTTAACGTTTCCCATTGAAGGCGGATTCCCTCTAACCAAGGGCGTTGATTCCAAGTGCGATTTTTTGCGCGTGCAAAATCCAGCCCTTGGATTTCACGCATACTCAACATAATGTGCAAATGGGGCTGATCGTTACCATGCCCTGCATGAAATGCCACGTCAGCTAGAATATTCTGATCAGTAAAATGCTTAACAAACGCTTTGGCTAATTTCCAGTTTTGTTCTTCGGTAAGCTCAATGGGTAAGGCGACTTGTATCTCACGCGCTGGCACACCATTCCACTGGCGTTCCATGCCATCGAGATGATTCCAGACGCGCTCGCGGTCTTTCATCCACTCAGGAGCGCTATCAGGGAGAAAGATTTCAGCTTTTACGAGATCTTTTTTTGACGAGTAGTTAAACGTCTCGTCTTGGCGGTGATCGTGCAATTTCTCACAAGCACGGTAGGCAACCGCTGCAATGACATTTCGCCCTTTAGAACGCTGGATCATTTGTGCTCGAAGATGAAAGATTGCCATATCAATATCTGATTTTAATAAACTGCATTTTTTTATTAGCGAATAGGGACGGTGCTTGCACTGTTTATTCGCGCTCTTTATCTTTTCGGTTTTTACTATACCATAATCCTACCTATTTTCAAATAGGATTGCCGTTAGGCTTGCTTTTAGGGATAAAGGGTGTTTTAATAGCTGTAATGTTTTTTTATTGAGTTTGTAATGGGTTGTTAAGGATGAGGAATGCTGGAAACAAAAGAAGTCACCGCCATTGTGGGTTATATTGCCACTGGCAACAATACTGTTCAGAAGAAAGGGTTAAAACAAATCACCATTCCTATGAGTAAGAAATTAAAAGTCAGTGAGGCGTTAAAGGAAATACAACGAGAAATTATGAGCCGGTTAAATTATGAATACCCTAACTTAGAGATTAGGATTGATTCGTTAAAAATTGAAGAAAAGGAATTGGATTAAGGAAAACCCCATGCCACGATTAACACTGGAAGAAAAAATAGCCAAGGAAAACAAAAAGCTCAAACAGGCGAAAGCCTGATTGCAAACCTTAAAGGCCAGATCACGGCATCAGGAAAAGAAAGACGAAACCCGTGTGAAGATTTTATTAGGGGCTTGGGTTTTAAAAACATGGGAAGGCTTGAGTGAAAATGAACGCCAAGAGCGTTTAAAATTAGTGGATGACTTTTTGACAAGAGAGAAAGACAAAGAGCTAGTGCCTAGGGTGATTAACGCCTTATTGGAGCCTGAGCCTAGCTCGGATGAGTGAGTGTTATCCAGCATATCCACATGAGTGGAGCTTTAAAAAAAGCGGAACGATTGTGGGTATGTGGGTAACACGGGTAGGAGCTTTGTGAGCAGGAAAGCGTTGAAGGACAATAGCAGAGTTACACCCAACATTCACACTCACTACGCCTTTTTTGAGGCTTCGTTCGTGTGAATGGTTGGGCATAACTCACTAAACAGGAGTGAATGAAAT
>CBDALO010000210.1:0-5432 GCA_965196985.1 Gammaproteobacteria bacterium
CTTGGTGCCCGTGATGATCTTATAAATGCGTTAGATAAAATAATAGAAAAGTATGATGAAACCTCATTTTTTAAAATGTTGCGTTCAGTATGCGGATTAGCTTGATTGCTACTTTAACTAAATGGTGATGTGAAAAAATGTCAAGTTTAAACAACGACTATAATTCCTTTGAGTGTAGGGACGAATTTAAAAGGAAGCCAATAGCAGAGAAAGTAGCTAAACTTTTAATAAGTAACTGTAATATTTCACCAATGTTATTACATGGTGGTTGGGGGATCGGTAAGACCGAATTTTGTCATAAACTATTACATTTAATAGATTCAACTAGAAATAATAACCACAAATTGATTTATATTGATGCCTTACATCAGGATGCAATTAAAGATCCGTTCTACATAATCCTGAAAAATATTGCTACCTCATTAAAAGATAATGGCGACCATAATAGTAAAGACTTTATAGAGAAAGTAGCACCTTATTTTAGTTTTGGATTAAAACTATTTACACGCGAAATCGCATCACGTCTAGTTAAGCAAGACCTAGACAGAATAGTAAATGATGTAGAAGAAGTGACGAACTTAGTAAAACTTAATTCATCTTTATTTAAACTAGCTTGTCAACAAGAAAGGAAGCTTAATAAGTTAAAAAATATTTTTAAAGAGTTTGTTAAAACTCAACCCATGATTATTTTTATTGATGAGCTAGATAGGTGTAGACCAGATTTCGCTATCGATATTTTAGAAACTATAAAGCATGTTTTTACTATTGAAAACCTTAAATTTGTTTTAATTGCAAACAAAAAACAATTAACCTGCTCTCTAAGTCATAGATATGGAAATAATACAGATACAAAAAACTATTTAGATAAATTTATTAAGTTTACATATACGCTCCCTGTCTCAAGTCAGAAAGAGGTAACATGTGAAACTATCAATAATTCTATCATACACTGCAGAAATCTTACTTGTGAATTTAATGCTGGCAAAAACGCTGATATTTTATTTCAATATATCATAGAAACTTTTTCACTGTCCTTAAGAGAGGTTGAGAACTTAGTTGATTATTTTAACATATATTCAATCTTATCTGGTAGAGCTAAACAGAACCTGCTTTGTGATAAAGGAAAGGAAGTTGGCTATATATGGAGTCTCATTATTGCTATAGCAATCGTCTGTATTAAACCTGAGCTATCCCAAAAGATTATTAATAAATCTTTTAATTATAATGGAATATATGTAGATTTCTTTAGTGGTGATAATGAAAAAATAGACCGTGCTAGAAAAAGTGGTGGAGTAAGCCTTTTTCAGTGCGCAGAAAATACTGTTATATACCTGTCTATACTCATTGGTTTAGGTGTTAACCAAGTAGATGTAAGAGGCAATCCTACAAACCAAAACCTTTCTGAATATTTACTAAAACCATTAGCTCTCTTGTTCGGAAGTAGCGCACATATATCAGATCCTTATGAGTATGTTCTAGAGGTAATGCAAATATTTTACGGTAACGTATAAAAAACATCCGTCATAAGTGCTATAAAAGGAGAAAGTTAGTTTGGCTACATGATATCTTTTTTAAGTGTGTATAATTCTTCTATTGATATACCTGTTATCGTTTTAATTTTTTCGACAGGCTCTTGAAGTTTTAACATTGTAGCTGCAATTTCATACTTCTTTTTATGTTCACCTTCCAGTCGTAATTGATCTGCTGCAGACATAATAGTCTCCTTCATATCAGGTAGTGCTTCAGCTAACAGCGTGACAATTTCACTACCATAGTTGTCTTTCTCATATTCTAGCGCATATTTTACCAGCCTAGAAATGTGTTTTCCACCATCCAGTGTTTTGATTAATTGTAGCAAATCATGCTGAATCAGCTCTTTAATAATCGGTATAAGATCACGGCTATACGCGTGCTTATGGCATAATTCCATGGCAGCCACGTGCCCATGCGTTAATAGCTCATCATCCGGTATGACAGATAAATCAATCAGCGGGGCAGGGGCGTTGTAAAGCTCTTGGGCTAGTTTAGCATCCTCAAACAAGTCGAAGAAATTGAGCGTGTACGGGTAGGGTTTTTGTTTGCCATTGTAGAAAATCAAGTTGAGAATTAATGGCAGTTTGAGTTTATCATTCTTCTCTTTTTTATCAATTTGTTTTAAAAACCGATCCCAAATTTTGCAGCGATAATACCACAACCGAAACGCCATAAGAGGGTCAGGAGTGGATTGGTGCTCGCTGAGCACGTACAAAAAAATCTGCTCTTTGCCGTACTGCTTTTTGAGCTTCACTTGGTAGAGCACATCAGTAAACGCAGTTTGGAAATCTTCTTCAATAAAGCTATCGTTTTCTAAGTGCAACGTCTCCCAGTCAATCATCTTTTGGATCTTTTTAGGCAAGTGCGCCTTAAAAAAATCCTTGGCGATCTCGATGTCCTGGAGCGAGCTTTTAAAAAAAAGATCGTGATGCTTAATGGCGTGTTTGCTGCTCATTCCCTATCCTTGTTTGCTTTTGTTGACCACCTTGGCTTCCATGTGTAATACCCTGCATAAAAAAAGAAAGCAGCAACCAAGAGGTATCGCCAATAACCCTGCAGTGGTGTAATGAAGACATAACGGTTAATGAGAAAGAAAACAGCAACGATGATTAATGCATACAACGCGCCTTTCGTGCCGCGCTCTTTAAAGAGGGTTGTATACCGTAAATTAGGGTAAGATGTTTTCATTAACCCGCTTGTGACTCCTATTAGGTTTGCCCATGCTATTGCTATGTAAGCAACACATGAAGTAAGCCACTATTCTAATAGAATTACCGGACTCTCACCAGAATAAGTTTGCTCTCTACGTCCCGCAATAACTACTTGTTATCCAAAGCCTTGAATGACCCAATTCAACCGACACCTGAAAACGCGCTTTGCGATCCAAAATAGCATCCTCGCCTTTTAATGAGCTACGTCTCGGCCCACCGTTTAACGGCGACTCCCAACCGGTGATCTCTTGATATCGCCTCTGCGCGTAAGCATGACGTAAGCCGTGTAATTTACTTAGGCGAGCCTGTTTGGCAACAGAGTAATAGCGATTTTTTTGTTGCTTATACGTTTTATCTTTGACAATGAGAGAACCGCCTTGCGCGACCTCTTTGGCGCGGTCTAGCCAGTATCGCTGCTCCTCCGTTTGAATAGGAATGTAACGCTCAACGCCACCTTTCGCCCAAGTGCGAAAAATAAAAAGCTGTGTCCCCTGATCAGCAATAGAGGGAATAATTTTCATTGACTCACCCGCTCGTAAACCAAAAACCCGCTGCAGCTCATAAGAACATAAGACCAGCTCATCATTCACAGCCTGAAAGTTTGGTGAATGAATCGCTTTGCTTTCGGTTGGAATTAACTGGCGTGAACCCACTTAGTAAAAGTCATTACTTTGCACTAAGTGATGCTTACCAAGCTGTCGACAGATAAAGCGCAAATCGGATAAGCGATTTTTAATACTCCCGACACTAATGCCTTTTTCTTGCCAATAAGTTACTAGGCAAGTGACGTGTTTTTGCTTTAACCCGCGAATGTGTTTAATTTTATAGCCTAACGCATGTAGTTCAGCAAACATTGCCTGCAAGCGTTCAGTCCGACAAATGCGAGTTGAATGTGACATTTGCTTACTGCCTTTATACTGCTTCATAAATTCAAACAGGGAATAGTTTAAGCGCCTAAGCGGTTGTAAGCTCATGCAAATACTCCTTTTTAATCCGGTGAGTGCTTTGACAGCCCATTTCATGACACAAGGTTTGAATAGCCTGACTACTCTCATTCTGCTGACATAAAGCTTGGTAGCGTTGTTTTGCATAATATTGGCGATAAGGCAGTTGTGGATTGAGTTTCAAGATGCCTAACTCTGCCTGATAAAGCCGATTGCAATACGTCACGAGTTCAGGCGTGAATTCCAAGGAATACCGTGCTTGTAATTCCTTACACTGTTGCAAGCAAGCCACTTGTGAATCCGTTACAATCGGAATCTGCCGCGTTTTACGGTTGTGAGCCAAGGTGCGATCAATACATAGCAATTGATTGGTGGTTTGAATGAATGAGAGCAACACCTTAATTGCCTCGAAGCGGGTCACACCAAAGACTTGTTGTAACGTCACTAATATTTGAGTGATCGGGTGACACAACGAGGGCGTTGGCGCAACCGGTTGGGGCGTGATGTCCTCATCACGCTGGATCCCCAGTTCCGCATTGCTTGGAATGCTTACTGTTAATTTGGCTAAGGCAATAAAATGACGTAACGCACCGAGCTTATTTTTTAAGGTACTGTCGTTATTGCCCTGCTGACGATAATACCTCACCAGCTCAACAAAGTGATCTCGTGTTAAGTGATTCAAGCGGGCAGGCAGTAACCGTAATTTCGCCCAGTCAGCAAAACACTGCCGCACGATACGCCGGTGTTCTTGTCGCGTGCGATACGAGTATTGTCGATCTTGTGCCAGCACCTGCTCGACTTTTTTCAATAAACTGTGTTGACGCCCCATACGAGGGTTTCCTTCTGTTAACGAGTCAGTGACCAGAAGGCTCGTCACGCACAACGCCCTTGAGCAACAAAAACCAACCCCAAAACCCAAGGGAGTGAGTTTTACGATCAATCATGCTCAATGGCATCAATGCCACAAGCCTTCAGCTCACTGACCAAGGGAGAGAAAGAGAATCCAGTCAATCGACAGTAGTGCTTTGCGCTATTAGACCTAGACTTATTTGCTTAGTGCTATTAAGACCAAAAACGACACTAAGTGATGCCGCTCATCCCAACAGGGCAAAAGGGTCTCAGACATGGGTCTACCATTTGTCAAAAACACGAACTACACAATTTTGTCTGTTCTTCTCTTTTCTTCTCTCCTCTTAATTCGTTTTATCAATTTTAATTCTTGCGAGCTGTAACCCCAACGCACAAGAACACTCAGCAAGTCACTCACAACAAAATAACGCCTTCTATTTTGAACGGTCTTGCACCTGCTATGACTTCAAACCTCTTGAGCGTCAACCTCATGCTCTCTTGCCCAAACAGGCGCAAGTCTGCTCTCAAACGGTTTGATGGCTAAAGCCATAACAGTAACATCACACTTACTTTGGTAGTGTGCTAAAGAAAAGTGATCGTACTCAATGGTCGATCACAGGTGAAATCATCAAGCCCCTTCTGCGACTGCATTAGCCTTGGCGAAGGTAGTAGATAATCCATGAACGTTACCTCATCAATTATCGGTCTTGATGTGAAAGACTCTCAGGCCGTCATTCGTTTATGCTCAAAGAGCACTGGTTGCTTAGTCGCTCACCCGAATTTTTTGGACAATGACTTCATTGCCTCACGGTAACTCGTTCTTTCAAAAAGTCCCACTAACTTGCGTTAGGCTCACGACACAAGGGACGGCAGTGACAACAGTAATGAACGCGTA
>CBDALO010000212.1:0-28886 GCA_965196985.1 Gammaproteobacteria bacterium
GGCGTACCGGCCAAGGCAAGCATAGGATAGGATAACGCAGCTAAAACTATTCCAAAGCAAAATTTCCTACAGATACGTTTTACTTTCATCACTAAAATTCCCTTTAACTAGTTTAGATTTTTGCTGACAAGCCTAATAAGACTATGTTATTAACCAAGCGAGTGCCTGGGCCTTCAACACCTGGCCGTACAGGGTCTGTCCCCAGGTGAGCTTTACCCATATCGTTATACTCATAACGCAAAGTAACGTCCCAACGAGGGCTAAGCGCCATGCGAACGCCCGCACCTAACTCATAACCCAGATTCCACTTGGCATTATCACCAAATGCCAAACTATTACGTGCAGGGCTTACCAGTGCCGTTTCGCTGTAGTCATAGGTACGCACATAAGCAGGTCCTGCCCCACCAAAAGCAAACAGTGAATAACGAGAAAGTTTAACGACATCAAATGTTAGTTGCGCTAAAAAAGCTGAACTACTCATCCGATAATAGAATTTATAGTTTTGTGCTGAGCTAAACCCATATTCATCAACTAAGCCGCCAAAGATAACCGAACCATGCTGCATAGAAAGACCAATATCTATGCGTGGAAACCAAGTTCTGCGCCACTGCCAACCATAACCACCTCCAAGCGTGGCATATAAATTACCATCTTTATAGTTGTAATGAAGAGCATCATCAGGGTAACCTGGCGCTGTCGCAAGGTAGGTTAATGATGGAGAGGCTTTATTTGGAAAGCTATAACCCAAGCTACCATCTAAATAGGCAAACGAACTAAAACTTGCTGAATCTGAGTGTAGATTGTTTGCCATCACTAACTGAGAAACCAACATTGCTGCGCAAAAAACACCTCCAGCAAAACAACCTACTCTTCCCTTCATAAAACCGCACTCCTATCTAACAATATCCTTTTGCGTATAGTTTCTCACGGTTATTATTTATTTTACTAACATAGCAACTATTAACACAAGCTCAAAAAAACCTCACCCAAATATCTACTTTTTAAAATAATCAACTTTCTCCTATTAAGCAATAAAAAATACTCTTTAACCACTGCGGAAATTACTCTAGCCTAGTTAAGTTTTGGAAACACTCACTAATAATAAAAAGGACAAACAATGCAAAAATCATTTTTTTCAGCTAAAAAATCAAAGCTAGCCCACTCTGACTCCTATCTAGAAATACTACTCTCCACTAATCACAAACAAAGGCGCCTCCAACTAACCCCTTTTGCCCATAAAGTGTTCGCCACAGAAACGAATGATCCAAAAGCAAGCAAACTAGTACCCCCAAGCTCTAATCTAACCAGTAGTGCCCGCAAAGTACTTCCTCCAATATCTAGAGAAAGACTCCAAAGATCACAAAGTGCCACACTAGTAACGCAGCTAGACAAAGAACGAAAGGCTAAAAGTAAAACCCTACGAAAAACTCCAAAAAAAACAAACAACTCCACATTACCTAGACTCAAGTCAGCATGGACAAACGGCAGCACTGGGCTAGTGCGCCATCCTTTCTGTAAATTCCATTGACTTGCTGAAAATAAGCAGGCGACTCAGTCAGATTAGAAATTCCTTTTAAGGTAAACTTAACCAAAAAAGAGGAATGACAATGAGCTGCTATAAAAATGAGAACTTAATCGAAGAAGCCATACATGTTTTAGCGATGGAGGGGTTTGAAGCTTTACCTAAGCTTGTCTCCAGGTTGATGAATGAGGCTATGTTAATAGAAAGGGAGCGCCATTTAAATGCCAGTCCTTATGAGCGAACTGGCGATAGAAACGGATATGCGAACGGCTTTAAACCAAGGTTAATTAACACAGGTCAAGGTCAGCTTGAGCTACAGATACCGCAGGTTAGAGACTCCAATGAAGCCTTCTATCCATCAGTCTTAGAGCGAGGTGTACGCTCTGATAGAGCACTTAAGCTGGCTGTCGCTGAAATGTATGTGCATGGGGTTTCCACGCGCAAAGTTGAAAAGGTGCTAAAGCAACTCTGTGGAACAGATATTTCAAGCACAGAGGTAAGCCGTTGCGCTAAATTGTTGGATGAAGATTTAAAGAAATGGCGAAATAAGCCGTTAGGAAAAATAAAATATCTTTGGCTAGATGCACGTTATGAGAAGGTGCGCACTAGCGGCACAGTACAAGACTGTGCGGTATTGATAGCCTATGGCTTTGATGAATCAACCGGCAAGAGAACAGTGCTAGGTGTTTCTGTTGCGTTATCAGAGGCTGAGGTACATTGGCGTGATTTTCTTCAGCAGTTGGTTGAGCGAGGTATACATGGTATTGAGTTGATTACTAGCGACGCTCATACTGGCCTAAAAGCCGCTAGAAGAGCTGTGTTCCCCAGTGTTCCTTGGCAACGCTGCCAATTTCATTTGCAGCAAAATGCTCAGGCTCACATACCAAAGCGCTCAATGAAGGAACCAGTAGCTGAGGAGATTACAGCTATATTTAATGCCTCAAACATTCATGAGTCGGAAAGACTATTGGCTATGGCGGTAGATAAATATCAGCAAACAGCACCAGAGCTTTCTTCTTGGTTGGAAGTGAATATACCGGAGGGCTTAGTAGTGATGAACTTTGACAGGCCGCATCAAAAAAGATTAAGAACCAGTAACATAGCTGAGCGCGTAAACAGAGAGGTAAAAAGAAGGACGCATACAGTTGGAATTTTCCCTAATACTGAATCGTGCCTAAGGCTCGTATCAGCTGTTTTAGTGGAAATTGATGACCAGTGGAGCGGATCACCTAGATACTTAAGTTGAAGTGAATAATAAGGCTTCATAGGGTTTTAGGATAGATCATTCTTGTTCTTATTAACGAGATATAATTGCTATTACCTAAAAGTTAATAATTTATTTTGAGAGGAGAAAAATTTGAGGTATAAATAATTTTTTAGATTGATTAGCATAATTAATTTAAGATATTATGCGATGAGACAGGTACAATAGAGTGCCATTTAGAATTTTAAAGGTTTTTCTAAGTACTGAAGTTGGTTTTTACAGACAAAATAACGCTCTATCAGCACTGGGGGCACACCTCACTTTTTTTACCATTAACACCCAGCCCCACTGCATCAGATTACACCACCGCTTTCTCCCCCGCCAGCCCACAAAGAAGCTCACCAAGCTTTCCAAAAACTTTGTTGCAGCCATAAAAGAGGAAATAATCGAAAGCCAGCGAGAAACTCGAACTCCCACCCCCAGGCCAAAAAGTTAGCACCAATTAGGTGACAGATATGAGGCCACGCCTGCTGCTGCTGTCGCTCCAAGCATCTGAGGAAGATTACCATCCTCAATAGCAAAAAAATTTGTTAGAGCATAATGGCCGACAAACTCGACTGCTCCGCCAACAAAAACGGGCACGGCTGTTGCTGTCATTACCTTCAACGCCCCCATTAGACCAGAGCAAATTTTAGTTGTACTGCTCACCTGAGGTTCTCTATTGCTCTCGATGTCAATAGACTGTGTTGGCTGTAACAGCTGCTCCTCTTTGGGGTCTTCTTCATTATCATAATAATAATTAACCAGCCTACTTAAGGGTGAGGAACTACTGTTTGAAAATAAGGATGCAATAAAGTCCATTGTAAAGCTGAAACTTGATCGGTAACTAACGCATTAACGTCATGCAACTTTTCCATATCATCAAAGCTTGTCACCTTAATAACTCTGGCAAAAGGAAACAATTCTTTTGCTAAAGCCACATTAGCACTATCTTGCAGTGCAGCAATCAACAAGCCTTTTTTCCCTCGTAGAGTAAGATAATGACGATACCGATCAACACGATAATCCTTCACTATCAAAGCCGTAGGTGTTTTATAAAGAGGCACAGTAAACCCTGTATTTGCAATTCGACCCGCAGTTATTGTTAAACCACACATTGCAATGTCAAATCGACCTTTTCTCAGATCATTAGCTACCTGATTATATTGATAGGGGTAAAAAACTATACGCACCCCTAATTCACTAGCTAAACGCTCAACTAACGAAATATCATAGCCAACTAAATGCCCTTTATTAAAATAACAAAAAGGCGCCGCATCAGCATGATATCCAACTCGAAGTATTCTTCTAGACATAAGCTTCTCAACGCTCGCTTTATAGTACGGCTCTGAGCTAGCAGCAAAAACCTGCTTTCCTGTTCCTGGCTGCAGCTCCCCTGCTGAAAAGAATACTTGGGTTAAGTTATTTTGGTTAGGTTGCTGTAACCGAGGAACCTTTAACCAATGCGACGCCCCATAGGCAACCCCACCAAGCACAGTCACACCAATAAAAAAAGCAACTAGCGTTCGAAGCACACGAAACAGTGACAGGCGCTCAACCTTTTCCAATAATACGACTAGCAATACAGCCAGTAATAATGTAGTCAAAACCTCCAACGGAGTGGACATATAACGTGTTACCACTGTCATGCTCGGGAAAAGCTTAAAAGCATCAAGTGGGATACGCAGCACCTTCAATAAAAAAGGTAAACTTTGCCATGTACTAGAAAACTGGCTAATAGGGCCCAACAAATATTGCTGCAACAAGCGACTAATTGGCATACTAGTTTGATACAAATAAGCGGCAAAGGAAATAAACAATAGCACTGATAACTTACCGCCTAATGGCTAGTGCGCCATCCTTTCTGTAAATTCCATTGACTTGCTGAAAATAAGCAGGCGACTCAGTCAGATTAGAAATTCCTTTTAAGGTAAACTTAACCAAAAAAGAGGAATGACAATGAGCTGCTATAAAAATGAGAACTTAATCGAAGAAGCCATACATGTTTTAGCGATGGAGGGGTTTGAAGCTTTACCTAAGCTTGTCTCCAGGTTGATGAATGAGGCTATGTTAATAGAAAGGGAGCGCCATTTAAATGCCAGTCCTTATGAGCGAACTGGCGATAGAAACGGATATGCGAACGGCTTTAAACCAAGGTTAATTAACACAGGTCAAGGTCAGCTTGAGCTACAGATACCGCAGGTTAGAGACTCCAATGAAGCCTTCTATCCATCAGTCTTAGAGCGAGGTGTACGCTCTGATAGAGCACTTAAGCTGGCTGTCGCTGAAATGTATGTGCATGGGGTTTCCACGCGCAAAGTTGAAAAGGTGCTAAAGCAACTCTGTGGAACAGATATTTCAAGCACAGAGGTAAGCCGTTGCGCTAAATTGTTGGATGAAGATTTAAAGAAATGGCGAAATAAGCCGTTAGGAAAGATAAAATATCTTTGGCTAGATGCACGTTATGAGAAGGTGCGCACTAGCGGCACAGTACAAGACTGTGCGGTATTGATAGCCTATGGCTTTGATGAATCAACCGGCAAGAGAACAGTGCTAGGTGTTTCTGTTGCGTTATCAGAGGCTGAGGTACATTGGCGTGATTTTCTTCAGCAGTTGGTTGAGCGAGGTATACATGGTATTGAGTTGATTACTAGCGACGCTCATACTGGCCTAAAAGCCGCTAGAAGAGCTGTGTTCCCCAGTGTTCCTTGGCAACGCTGCCAATTTCATTTGCAGCAAAATGCTCAGGCTCACATACCAAAGCGCTCAATGAAGGAACCAGTAGCTGAGGAGATTACAGCTATATTTAATGCCTCAAACATTCATGAGTCGGAAAGACTATTGGCTATGGCGGTAGATAAATATCAGCAAACAGCACCAGAGCTTTCTTCTTGGTTGGAAGTGAATATACCGGAGGGCTTAGTAGTGATGAACTTTGACAGGCCGCATCAAAAAAGATTAAGAACCAGTAACATAGCTGAGCGCGTAAACAGAGAGGTAAAAAGAAGGACGCATACAGTTGGAATTTTCCCTAATACTGAATCGTGCCTAAGGCTCGTATCAGCTGTTTTAGTGGAAATTGATGACCAGTGGAGCGGATCACCTAGATACTTAAGTTGAAGTGAATAATAAGGCTTCATAGGGTTTTAGGATAGATCATTCTTGTTCTTATTAACGAGATATAATTGCTATTACCTAAAAGTTAATAATTTATTTTGAGAGGAGAAAAATTTGAGGTATAAATAATTTTTTAGATTGATTAGCATAATTAATTTAAGATATTATGCGATGAGACAGGTACAATAGAGTGCCATTTAGAATTTTAAAGGTTTTTCTAAGTACTGAAGTTGGTTTTTACAGACAAAATAACGCTCTATCGCCTAATGGAAAGTTATACAAAATTGGTATTGTAACTTGCTCCTTATCAAGAGACTTTCCTTGCTTATAGCTTTCATCTAACGGGTGCTGCCTTTATATAATGTAGAAAATATAGCATAATATACACTTTAACTTGATTACGGATGGTGTTTGGATGTTAGCTAGAATTCTCTCTGATGAAAATAATGAATTAACTATTGAGCTCAAGCTTCCACTAAAAGGATCCATGCTTGAATGTGAGGATGCAATTCTTGACGGCCTTAATGAGGTTGGAACATTAGCCACTGAAAAAGCTTTAAGTAAGTTTGATGCAGATGGCTCTCCTATCCATGTTGGAAAAATAAAGCTAACAGCACGAAGTAGAGATGAAGCAAATTACCAAACGCCTTATGGAGTTGCTCGAGTTAAGCGTTATGTTTATCAAACCTCTAAAGGCGGGAAGATCTTTTGTCCTTTAGAAGATAAGGCTAGAATTATCCAAGGATCAACACCGCGATTTGCAAAAATAATCTCACATAAATACTCAAACTTACCTGCTCCTAGTGTTATTGATGATCTCAAGGTCAATCATAACCGTAAAATCTCACATTCATACTTGCAACGGGCAACTGATTTTGTTGGCGGTATTGCACAAGCCAAAGAGGCTGAGTGGGAATATGAAGAGCCAAAGCTTGATGCAGGCATTGAGATGCTAAGTATTAGCTTAGATGGTGCATATGTTCTCACCGTTGATGATGGTTATAGAGAGAGCATGGTTGGAACTATTTCCATGTATGATAAGCATGGTGCACGCCTGCACACAACCTACGTTGCAGCATCACCAGAATATGGAAAAGATGAATTCTTTAATAGGCTTGAAAAGGAAATAAAGCTGAAAAAGAAATATTACCCTGATGCTAAAACAATTGGCGTTGCTGATGGAGCAAAAAATAATTGGCCATTTCTAAAAAAACATACTGATACGCAAATTTTAGATTTTTGGCATGCAACTGAATATCTCGGTGAAGCATCAAAGGCAATATTTACCAAAAAATCTGAAAGAGATGAGCGTGATGTTTGGCTCCAAGAGCGATGTCATGACTTAAAGCACAAGAAAGGTGCGGCAGGTAGAATACTTGCTGAGCTTAAAGAGCATGTAAATAAAAAACTGAATAAATCGCTTAGAGAAAAGCTAGAAGGAACAATTACGTATTTTGAAAATAATATTAAAGAAAAGCGAATGTCGTATCATAATTTGATTAAGCAGAATGCACCAATTGGCTCTGGCGTCACTGAAGCAGCATGTAAAACAATTGTTAAACAAAGATTAGGCGGATCAGGAATGCGCTGGAAAGACAAGGCAATGAAAATTGTTTTATGCTTGAGAACACTAGTAAAGACTAAAGGAAGATGGGATCAGTTTTGGGAGAAGGTCAATGATTTTGGCGTGCCAGCAGCAATATAGCCTACATTATATAGAGGCAGCACCCCTTTCATCTAACATACCACGCAAGCCAATGACCATCATAGGGAAAGCCACCAATGGACTACGAATAATAAAAGCAATAATTAATGCTTGCTTCGCATGCTTGTAAAAACAGCGGCAACTAACCTGCGTTAGGCTTTTCAAGATCAATGGCGTAACGAACAAAAATAACGTTGCGGTATATAAAACAAAAGCCAGTAAATAAATTGAAACCGAGTACAAAGCAGTCAGGCTATTATTATTAAAAAAATCAGCCACCATTAAAAACATAGCAAAAGGAGCAATTTTACTAAGCAATTTAACCACTTGATGAAGCAAATCTAACACATCTTGTAATGGCTTAATAAGCTTCTCTTTGCTTTTTAGTCCCATTAACAAATAGCCCATAACAAAAGAGAAGATCACAATACTCGGCACATAGCCATTTTCTAGCGCATAAAAGATATTGGAACCCCAGTTCGGAGTTAATAGTGATCAAGTAATTAAATTCTAATTGCTTGGCAACCTTTTCACTGCAGTAATTGTTAATGGCTCAATAATATAAGCAGCCAACCCAGCAACAAGATGTGTAATAGCATTTGCAACCGAGCGATGTCTGGTGTGCCAAATATGAAACTTATGTTTCAAGCAGCCAAAAACAGTCTCAATGATCCCTCGCTGATTTAATAACTGTTGCTCGTGATCGCTAAGTGGCTGCGCATTTTTCATATTTTTTCTTTTGCGTGTAATTAACTTCAAACCGCTATCAGGTAGTTTTTCAAAAACAGCCTTCCCAATATAGCCTTTATCTCCGAAGGCCAAACCCTCCAGCCCTTCAAACAATGAGACACCTGCAGCTAAATCATGATGATTGCCGGGCGTGACTTTAAAGGCGATTAACTCACCTATGTCATTGATTACTAAATGAAGTTTCAGACCAAAAAACCAACCAACAGATGTTTTTCCAAGTTTTGCAACCGCTTTAAATGTGCGGTGGCGTTTAGTGCGTTTAATGTGACAGTTTGGTAGGCAACTTGAGTCAATGTAGTAAATGCCACTACGCCTGCCACCGTTAAGAGTAATAAAAATTGTCAGTGGCATTAGCGCTCTAGGCATCAATTCAATAAAACGTGAGTAACTGGGTAAATTAGGGAAGTAATGTCCCCAGTATGTTTTTAGAAAGCCAGTATAAAAATATTTAAAGTTTCTATAGCCGATCATTTGGAACAAAATCATGATTGTCATAATCTCGCTATAAGCTAAACAACAAGGTGGACCTGACTTTTTTTCTGCAGATGAAGGGAGTAGATCTTTGCGCTCAAGTGCTGCAAATTCCTCAGCAAAATCATCTATGCGACAAAATAACTCTATAACCTCGCGCTCATGTATCATAACCACATCCATTATTAGTAATAATTTCAAAAGGTTATATAAGTTTTTCACTAAATCCAAGGCTGCCATAACTCCGAACTGGGGTTATTAGACCTTCTGCGTAACTAAGGGCAGTTCTAGAAACTAGCTAAAATTTGCTTATAATTGCCTGATTAATAATCATTCATGGAAAGGCATATGCTATTAAGCTATCAGCAACTCAGTAACCGCCCGCGTATTTTTAAAAAGTTAACTGGTTTGACCCTTGATGATTTTGAAACGATACACCAACAAGTGAAGTCATCACTTGATGATGAGTTTAGTAAGCTGGGAAGGCGCCCGAAACTCACCACGCACCATGATCGCCTTTTGCTTCTCATGATGTACTATCGCACTTATGTAACACATGAATTCTTAGGTTACTTTGTTGGTTTGGATGACAGTAATGTCTGCCGCTTATTTAAACGCTTAGAACCCTTAGTGGCCAAGCATATTCATATTAAAAAAGACAGAACCCTAACAGAAGATGCGGTTTGCGCTATATTAATGGATGTAACGGAGCAGCCTATTCAGCGCCCCAAAAAGAAGAAGCCACGTAAAGATTATTATTCTGGTAAAAAGAAAAGACATACTCAAAAGGTGGAGATAGCAATGAGTACATCCGAAAAAATAATCAACGTCTCTCAAACAATGCCTGGGAGGGTTCATGATATTAAGATCCGACAACGTGGCAGCCCACTGCCACCAGCAGAAAAATATGCTGATCTAGGATACCAAGGAATTCAACATACTGACCCCTTGGTTAACTTACCTCATAAAAAGCCCAAAGGCGGCAAATTAACTACTCAACAAAAAGAGGATAACCGTAATCACAGCAAGATCCGTATTAGGGTTGAACATCAATTCTCAAAATTTAAAAAATTCCGCATTCTTGGGGAGGTGTATAGGAATTTTCGCAGAAAACACAATATGAGATTTAATATTATTGCTGGGATTCTCAATCTTCAAGCCGGATTCTAAAACTACAAACGAGCATAAGCTCGCCCAGTATTTAGTTTCGCAGAAGGTCTATTGGAAGGGATTAACACATCTAACAAACTGACCGAACCCATCGCTGCTTCTACAGCAGGTAAGAGGTGAGCCGCATGATGACCAACAGCAAACAACAGACTACTAGCAAAAATAATGGCATCAAGCACCAACCACATGCCAAGAACACCCAAAATAATATAAAGCAACAATCGCTTTGCTTTAAAGGCATCCAGCTTACCGATAGCACAAATAATATTAACAACAATAAAAGGAATAACTGGGACTTGATAAGTATTGATCGCAAAATCAACGCCAGCATGCAAAATCGCATTATGTCTGGGCAGCAACACACCAATTACATAACCAAGCACCATGGCTAATAGATAAACAACCGTGTTATTCCCTAACAAGCGGCGAAAAAAAACCATCGCAGTCCCTTACATGACATCCAGAGGAAGCAATGATCAGTTTAATTTGTTCACTAAGCGCTGTAAATAAGCTACGGTGTTAAACGATTAGGGCCACGATACAAAAATGTCACTTCACGGACATTGGGAAAACCAAGCATTAACATTAGCATTCGTGACAAACCAAACCCAAAACCACCATGTGGCGGGCAACCAAACTTAAAGCAATTCAAGTAATCTTGAATCGGCTCAGGGTTTAAACCCTTCTCTTCAGCTTGCTTTAATAGCACATCATAACGATGTTCACGCTGCGCACCCGTGGTTAACTCCAAACCTTTCCAAAGCAGGTCAAAGCTCTTCGTTAAACGATCATTATCGTCATAACGCATATGATAAAAAGGCCGAACACTAGAAGGGTAATCTGTCACAAAAACAAACTCATGACCGTGTTCTTTTTTAATGTAATCACTAAGCAAACGTTCACACTCTGGATTTAAATCCTCATCCTCAGGCAAGTCGTGCCCCATGCCTCTCAATAAATCTTTAGCTTCTGCCATTGTCATACGTGGGAATGGTAAACTTGGCACAATAACTTCTGTGCCACAAACTCGCTCGATCTCATCACCCAACTCATCTTTAACTTTCTGCAGCACGTACTGCAACCAACGTTCCTCAAAAGCCATAATGTCTTCATGTGAGTCAATCCAAGATATTTCTGAATCAACACTAGTAAACTCCGTATCATGGCGAGAAGTAAAAGAAGGATTAGCACGAAATACTGGTCCAATCTCAAAAACCTTATCAAAACCAGCAGCCATACCCATTTGTTTATAAAACTGTGGCGATTGGGCTAGGTAAGCAAAACGATCAAAGTACTCTAAACGAAACAGTTCTGCACCTGACTCACTAGCCGTACCCATTAACTTAGGTGAGTGAATTTCCGTAAAACCTTCTTGGTTCCAAAATTCGCGCATAGCGTGCTCGGCAAGGGTTTGCACTTTGAATACCAAAGCATTTTTTTCTTTACGTAAGTCTAAAAAGCGCCAACTTAATCGACCATCTAAAGCAGTATTGTCATCAATAGGCAACTGTGGCTCTGCAGCATTAACAACCTTAAATTCTTCAATAACAAAATCGATACCCTTTAATTTAACGTTAGGGTTTTTAACTACTTTACCAATAACCTCTACCGCTGACTCTGGCGCAATATCATCAATCAGCTGCGCATTGGTTTCATTTTGATCTTTAAAATTAATAGCTTGCACCAAACCTGTATGGTCCCGCAGCACTAAAAACTGCATTTTTTTCTGGTTTCGAACAGTATGAACCCAACCATAAATCCGAACCGTCTCATCAAAGTGGTGCTCTAAGTCTTTGATTAATTTGCGCTGCATAGCTTGTTATCTCTTTACTATTTTGAGGAGTCGGCAATAGTACAGGAATTACGCGGCATTGGAAATAGCCCGGCCCATGTGTATCAAGTTTAACCAATTCTTTCAGTCTAACATACACCAATACGTCTTAGGGGAGCGCACCTCAAACATTGCTTTAGCCAAATGCTCACGAAACTCTTCCATTTCTGGTGTTGCATTATGCGCGTCAAAAGCAGCTTGATCCACCCAGACTGAGTACATCATAAATTCATTAGCATTATCACAGGATTGGTGAATATGAAAAATTATGCACCCCTCCTCCTGCTGAGATCGAGCGACCATCTCCTTAAGATATCCCTTTACGTACTCTTCCATCCCTGCCTGTACAACTCCTGCAACCATAACGGTAAAATTTTTCTCACTCATATGCTTTCCTACTTTTATCCTGATAAATAAAATCGTGAGCCGCCTCGTGCTTTAGCTTGATACATTGCCATATCAGCCAACTGCAACAACTCTTTGATACTTTGCTTACCATCATATCGTGCAATACCCACACTAGCGCCCACACGCAAATCATGTCCTGCAATATGAAAAACCTTCTGACCAACAGCCACCAACCTTTTTGCCACCACTTCAGCTTCCTCAAGATTTTCTATAGGATGCACAATTGCCACAAACTCACCCCCCCCCCCAAATCGTGCTAAAAAATCTTCTTCCCGAATCTCATCTCGCATTTGCTGAGCAACAGCGTGTAATAACTCATCACCTACATAATGGCCCAACTCATCGTTGATTAACTTAAACCGATCCAGGTCAATGAAAAGCAAAGCTAATCCATGTTGATAACGTCTAGACTCAGCTAACAAACGTGCCAACTCTTCTTCAAAGTAGCGCCGATTAGGCAACCCTGTTAACAAGTCTGTGCCCGCTAACTTAGAAAGCTCTTTATTACGCTGCTCAATTGCCTGCCGAGATGACTTAGCTTCGGTAACATCTTGAAGAATATTAACTGCGACATCTCCTTGATCAGTCTGCAAACGAAATAATGCTGGCTCCATAGGAAACTCACTACCATCTTTACGCCTGGCAAATAAATCATAATGTCTATCATCTAAAAAACGCGGCGTGGGATGATCAAAGAAAAAAGCTCGTTTTTCAGGGTGCGCAGCTCGAAAACGCTCCGGCACTAAGTTCTCTATTTTTAGCTTAAGAAACTCAGCGCGTGAATAACGGAAAAGCTTCTCAGCTTGATCATTAACATAGAGCACTTGACCGTTTTTAGCACTCAAAATCACTGCTTCAGGGATAAGCTCTAAAAACTTAGCAAACTTATCTGATAACAAAAAATCAAGCGACCAACCTTCTTCACCATCTAAAATTTGATCGCCAAATGACTTCGACATTGCCCGCATTCCTATTGAGCTCTATAATCCAGCCCTAACGCTAACACAAAGGAAAGCTTCATGTCTAACAACCCAATTTCCGGATTTAGCTACCTACTTAAAGGGTTTGGCCAACTTAATCGCCCAGGTCTAAAGCGCTACGTCTACATCCCTCTACTTATTAATATTGTAATTTATATTATTGTTATTTCTTTAGCAGGACACTATTTCGCTGATCTACTCCAGTGGATTATGACTAAACTTCCCAGCTGGTTACACTGGCTAGATTGGTTACTATGGCCATTATTTATTCTTGCCGCAGGTATTTTTATCATTTATACCTTTGTAGTTCTCGCCAACCTAATAGGTGCCCCTTTTAACAGCCTACTTGCTGAAAAGCTTGAGTTGCTTGAAACAGGCAAAAAACTCAATGAAGATGAAAGCATTTGGTCTAGCGTAAAAGATATTCCACGCTCTATAAAACGCCAGCTTGCCATCATTGCCTACACTATTCCACGCGTACTTATCTTACTAGTATTATTCTTAATTCCTGGCATCAACATTGTTGCCTCTATATTGTGGTTTTTATTTGGTGGTTGGACCATGGCACTTCAATATATGGATTACCCAATGGACAACCATCGGATCCCTTTTGCACAAATGCGCAGCCAAATGCGTAAAGCAAACTTGCGCTATCTTGCTTTCGGCTGCGGCACTGCTGTTATTACCTTAATTCCCATTATCAACTTTGTTGCTATGCCTGCTGCAGTAATTGGCGCAACGTTGATGTACCTAGATAAAGAAAGCTCCTCGGCCAAAAAAACTAACGAGCCAACTTAGCAGGGTTATTACTAAATAAAAACACACCATTTTTTGATTGCAGGAGATAAACAGGGCCGATCAACCGCTTAAGGTCAGAAACGTGATGTTTTGAAGTTAATATAAAAATTCTCCCTCGCTGCTGTTGCCAAAGCTCAATAAACTGCTGGTAACTAAGCAGCCAAGGCTGGCGATAGTGCTTATATAGCACCCCTTCAGCAAGCTCGCGGCGCCAGTTGTCTCGCGCTTCTAGGTTTGGCGAACTCCAATCAGCAACCACATAAACATGATGCTGAAGATAAACAGGCAAGTCCTGAAAATACTTATCAAAAACTACGACTTTATCATCTGGTGCTAACTTCTCTTTTATCTGATACGCCATTTGCTTAACAATAACATGCTTAGCAGACCAAGAAAAAGTTTGAAAACCAGCTACACCTATTACCTCAGTCAACATAGCTGTCATTAAAAGCATTATAAAAAAGGTACTAATCCGTGAGCCATAATAAGCAGCAGCAACAGTCAACACACTGCCTAACAGATAGAGCGTTATTTTGTCTGTAAAAACCAACTTCAGTACTTAGAAAAACCTTTAAAATTCTAAATGGCACTCTATTGTACCTGTCTCATCGCATAATATCTTAAATTAATTATGCTAATCAATCTAAAAAATTATTTATACCTCAAATTTTTCTCCTCTCAAAATAAATTATTAACTTTTAGGTAATAGCAATTATATCTCGTTAATAAGAACAAGAATGATCTATCCTAAAACCCTATGAAGCCTTATTATTCACTTCAACTTAAGTATCTAGGTGATCCGCTCTACTGGTCATCAATTTCCACTAAAACAGCTGATACGAGCCTTAGGCACGATTCAGTATTAGGGAAAATTCCAACTGTATGCGTCCTTCTTTTTACCTCTCTGTTTACGCGCTCAGCTATGTTACTGGTTCTTAATCTTTTTTGATGCGGCCTGTCAAAGTTCATCACTACTAAGCCCTCCGGTATATTCACTTCCAACCAAGAAGAAAGCTCTGGTGCTGTTTGCTGATATTTATCTACCGCCATAGCGAATAGTCTTTCCGACTCATGAATGTTTGAGGCATTAAATATAGCTGTAATCTCCTCAGCTACTGGTTCCTTCATTGAGCGCTTTGGTATGTGAGCCTGAGCATTTTGCTGCAAATGAAATTGGCAGCGTTGCCAAGGAACACTGGGGAACACAGCTCTTCTAGCGGCTTTTAGGCCAGTATGAGCGTCGCTAGTAATCAACTCAATACCATGTATACCTCGCTCAACCAACTGCTGAAGAAAATCACGCCAATGTACCTCAGCCTCTGATAACGCAACAGAAACACCTAGCACTGTTCTCTTGCCGGTTGATTCATCAAAGCCATAGGCTATCAATACCGCACAGTCTTGTACTGTGCCGCTAGTGCGCACCTTCTCATAACGTGCATCTAGCCAAAGATATTTTATCTTTCCTAACGGCTTATTTCGCCATTTCTTTAAATCTTCATCCAACAATTTAGCGCAACGGCTTACCTCTGTGCTTGAAATATCTGTTCCACAGAGTTGCTTTAGCACCTTTTCAACTTTGCGCGTGGAAACCCCATGCACATACATTTCAGCGACAGCCAGCTTAAGTGCTCTATCAGAGCGTACACCTCGCTCTAAGACTGATGGATAGAAGGCTTCATTGGAGTCTCTAACCTGCGGTATCTGTAGCTCAAGCTGACCTTGACCTGTGTTAATTAACCTTGGTTTAAAGCCGTTCGCATATCCGTTTCTATCGCCAGTTCGCTCATAAGGACTGGCATTTAAATGGCGCTCCCTTTCTATTAACATAGCCTCATTCATCAACCTGGAGACAAGCTTAGGTAAAGCTTCAAACCCCTCCATCGCTAAAACATGTATGGCTTCTTCGATTAAGTTCTCATTTTTATAGCAGCTCATTGTCATTCCTCTTTTTTGGTTAAGTTTACCTTAAAAGGAATTTCTAATCTGACTGAGTCGCCTGCTTATTTTCAGCAAGTCAATGGAATTTACAGAAAGGATGGCGCACTAGCGCCTAACATAATAAAAATAGCAATCGCGGCCAAATAAACAAAGCTTGCCGAGGTGGTTAGACTATTAACGCTAGAGATATACAGCAAAGCTAACGAAACAACGATAGCAAAGGCTAACAAGATAAAGCTACATATTTTCAGTGAAAGACTCTTGGCTAAACATTGACTTCTTTCAACCAAGTAGCGCGCTATTAATAAAGCAAGCGGTGGAAAAATAGGGGTGCTGCCTCTATATAATGTAGGCTATATTACTGCTGGCACGCCAAAATCATTGACCTTCTCCCAAAACTGATCCCATCTGCCTTTAGTCTTTACTACTGAGAACTACCCAAAATTGTTATCTCCCTACCTGAACTGAATTCGATAATTCTTTTTGTTCTTCTTGAGAAACACTATTTTCTTTAAAAAATTGCTCTACTAAGTGATACGTTAGAAGTTTTCTAATACCCTTCGCAATAAAGTGTCGTGTCACCTTGCCCTTACCATCTCCTAATTTAGCTAGCATAATTGCGTAATCGTCATAAGCTTTTTCCTTACCTATCTCATACAAATATGAGGCCACATAAAAACATACAGCCAGTAGATTTTGTATCCCTTTAAAATTTTTTATCTGCATATTTTCCCAGCCTAGTCCTTCCTTGAGAAATTTAAAAACATATTCAATTTTCGCACGAGATAGATAGGCTATGTATACCTCATACGCCTCATCAAAAGTCGTTACTTTTTTATTAGTTAATAGCAGCATGTCATTCTTAAAAATTCTCCTACCATCTCTGCCTGTAATTTGGATTTTAATTGCATTGATGTTCTCAAACTCTCCAAAATAAATAGTTATTTTTCCGTCTTGTACGCAATTCTTTCCAACTGTTAACTTTTGGAATTGCTTTTCGCCTTGAGCATCAAAATCAGCGTTAATCAGCTTAAGCTTTTTACCATCATCACCTCTACCTTCTATTGTTCTTGTTATTTTTGAGCGAATAATAAAGTCTTGATCTAGGTTTGTATCAATTAGTGAGAGATAGTCATTATCATCAAACTCTCTATCTAGAATATGGGTAATGGTTGCATCTTCATTCTTTGATTTTAGGCAGATTCCTATTTTTTCTATTTCACGAATAGACAGCAGCTTTTTATTAAAGTAATCACCAGATTCATAAAGACTCTTGGCCTCTTTATCTCCCTCAAATGGCTTTCCAGCCTCTATTTTCTTAATATGCTCAGCTTTTAAAAACTTAGGGTCTTTATTGCTGTAGCTTACATGCGATAGTAGATGCACAGCCTTATCACCAGGTACTAATGCAACTGCGTTATGCGTGCTGTAACCATTGATAATATCCCCGTCCAGACTCCTTACTTTACCTAGATTTTCAGTTTGCTTGCTATGTGGCTTTCTAATATCAGAAGGATCATGAAGAACATCAATTTTACTGGCGTGTGAAAGTTTTTCACAGCTCTGTTCTAGCAATACATCATTTGTTTTTATTGGATCTAAATCGGTGCTTTTATTTTCACCGGTAAGTGTACGAATCATCTTTTTATACTCATTGTTATCTTTTGATGAACTGAACAACTTACAACTACCTTCAGTTAATAGCTTTCCTACAATCGTCGATAGATTTTTTTAAAACAACTTTCCCAGTTAATTTTGAAAAAAGAGGGGCAGCGTAATCGGCGAAGTTTAACATTTATACTCATCTCGTTAGTCTTGTTAAAAAGACAAAGCATAGTCATTTTTACACAATATTTCAGCATTATTTTGCTGATTTAAATTTTGGGTAGTTTTCAGTTTACTAGTGTTCTCAAGCATAAAACGATTTTCATTCCCTTGTCTTTCCAGCGCATTCCTGATCCCCCTAATCTTTGTTTAACAATTGTTTTACATGCTGCTTCAGTGACGCCAGAGCCAATTGGTGCATTCTGCTTAATCAAATTATGATACGACATTCGCTTTTCTTTAATATTATTTTCAAAATACGTAATTGTTCCTTCTAGCTTTTCTCTAAGCGATTTATTCAGTTTTTTATTTACATGCTCTTTAAGCTCAGCAAGTATTCTACCTGCCGCACCTTTCTTGTGCTTTAAGTCATGACATCGCTCTTGGAGCCAAACATCACGCTCATCTCTTTCAGATTTTTTGGTAAATATTGCCTTTGATGCTTCACCGAGATATTCAGTTGCATGCCAAAAATCTAAAATTTGCGTATCAGTATGTTTTTTTAGAAATGGCCAATTATTTTTTGCTCCATCAGCAACGCCAATTGTTTTAGCATCAGGGTAATATTTCTTTTTCAGCTTTATTTCCTTTTCAAGCCTATTAAAGAATACATCTTTTCCATATTCTGGTGATGCTGCAACGTAGGTTGTGTGCAGGCGTGCACCATGCTTATCATACATGGAAATAGTTCCAACCATGCTCTCTCTATAACCATCATCAACGGTGAGAACATATGCACCATCTAAGCTAATGCTTAGCATCTCAACGCCTGCATCAAGCTTTGGCTCTTCATATTCCCACTCAGCCTCTTTGGCTTGTGCAATACCGCCAACAAAATCAGTTGCCCGTTGCAAGTATGAATGTGAGATTTTACGGTTATGATTGACCTTGAGATCATCAATAACACTAGGAGCAGGTAAGTTTGAGTATTTATGTGAGATTATTTTTGCAAATCGCGGTGTTGATCCTTGGATAATTCTAGCCTTATCTTCTAAAGGACAAAAGATCTTCCCGCCTTTAGAGGTTTGATAAACATAACGCTTAACTCGAGCAACTCCATAAGGCGTTTGGTAATTTGCTTCATCTCTACTTCGTGCTGTTAGCTTTATTTTTCCAACATGGATAGGAGAGCCATCTGCATCAAACTTACTTAATGCTTTTTCAGTGGCTAATGTTCCAACCTCATTAAGCCCATCAAGAATTGCGTCCTCACATTCAAGCATAGATCCTTTTAGTGGAAGCTTGAGTTCAATAGTTAATTCATTATTTTCATCAGAGATAATTCTAGCTGACATCCAAACACCATCCTTCATCATGTTAAAGTGTATATTATGCTATATATTCTACATTATATAAAGGCAGCACCCAAAAATAGGTAAGCTATAACCAACTATTTTTGACTTAGGTAACGAGAAGAACAGAAAAATCAGCAGCGGCCATAGTAATAAAAACAACGTGCTACTGTTAGAACGCAGATTACCCCAAACCTGTTTAACATTAAAGACTAGGCTTTGAACTAAAAACAGAGTCCATGGTAGTGCACCAGCTAAAATAATAGGCACGTAAAAATAAAACGGCTGCTTATCATTAAAGTGGGTCGTTAGGTAACGAGAAAATTGTTGTACAGCAAAAAAATAATAGAAAAACTCTGGGTTGGCTCGCTCCACTAACAACAGCCAAGGTAAAACAATAATGATAAACAAAAGCAAGCCTGGAAACAGACACATGCGCCTCACTATTTGCCAACGCCATTGCAACACAATCCAAATGCCAATAATCATCATGGGAAACGCCAACCCCATCAACCCTTTCGTAAGGAAGGCCAAAGCAGCAAAAGCATAAGCTAGCAATAAATAGCCACGTCTTCTTCCGGGCTGTTCATACTGAACCCCCATTAGAAACAAATACAGCGCACCTGAAATTAGCACTGCCACCATTAAATCCATATTGCAATAGTGCGCAGCCAAGAAATACAACAACATGCTCATTTGGATAAAAGCAGCAAACAAACCAGTACGACGATTAAATAGCTCCGCACCCGCCCAGTAAGTCAACAAACAGCCTAACCAGGCAAATAATGCGGGCAGTAAACGCACCGACCATTCATGTAAGGCAAATAGTTTAATTAGCCCTGCTTCGATCCAATAAAAAAGAATAGGTTTGTCTAAAAATACCGTGCCATCTAGGTGTGGAGTAATAAAATTACCCGAGGTAATGTGAGCTTGCGGCAAGCATGTGTGCATTAGGTCAGCTAGTTACTTTATCCTAAAGGACCGATAGTAAAACTATTTAGAAAGGTCCTATTATGTTTGGCAAAACATTTGATAAAAAAGTCGTTACACCCAAGTCAGCAACACCTTCAACACTAGATAATATTGCTCAATCGCTCAAGTCATGGCGTTCATCATCAAAAGAGCCATGGGAGATTCCAGAAGACCTTTGGGTGAAAATTATTGCGCTCTATCCTGCTTATACAAAAAAGGACATTACTAGACCTTCTGCGAAACTAAATACTGGGCGAGCTTATGCTCGTTTGTAGTTTTAGAATCCGGCTTGAAGATTGAGAATCCCAGCAATAATATTAAATCTCATATTGTGTTTTCTGCGAAAATTCCTATACACCTCCCCAAGAATGCGGAATTTTTTAAATTTTGAGAATTGATGTTCAACCCTAATACGGATCTTGCTGTGATTACGGTTATCCTCTTTTTGTTGAGTAGTTAATTTGCCGCCTTTGGGCTTTTTATGAGGTAAGTTAACCAAGGGGTCAGTATGTTGAATTCCTTGGTATCCTAGATCAGCATATTTTTCTGCTGGTGGCAGTGGGCTGCCACGTTGTCGGATCTTAATATCATGAACCCTCCCAGGCATTGTTTGAGAGACGTTGATTATTTTTCCGGATGTACTCATTGCTATCTCCACCTTTTGAGTATGTCTTTTCTTTTTACCAGAATAATAATCTTTACGTGGCTTCTTCTTTTTGGGGCGCTGAATAGGGGTGCTGCCTTTATATAATGTAGAATATATAGCATAATATACACTTTAACATGATGAAGGATGGTGTTTGGATGTCAGCTAGAATTATCTCTGATGAAAATAATGAATTAACTATTGAACTCAAGTTTCCACTAAAAGGATCTATGCTTGAATGTGAGGACGCAATTCTTGATGGGCTTAATGAGGTTGGAACATTAGCCACTGAAAAAGCATTAAGTAAGTTTGATGCAGATGGCTCTCCTATCCATGTTGGAAAAATAAAGCTAACAGCACGAAGTAGAGATGAAGCAAATTACCAAACGCCTTATGGAGTTGCTCGAGTTAAGCGTTATGTTTATCAAACCTCTAAAGGCGGGAAGATCTTTTGTCCTTTAGAAGATAAGGCTAGAATTATCCAAGGATCAACACCGCGATTTGCAAAAATAATCTCACATAAATACTCAAACTTACCTGCTCCTAGTGTTATTGATGATCTCAAGGTCAATCATAACCGTAAAATCTCACATTCATACTTGCAACGGGCAACTGATTTTGTTGGCGGTATTGCACAAGCCAAAGAGGCTGAGTGGGAATATGAAGAGCCAAAGCTTGATGCAGGCATTGAGATGCTAAGTATTAGCTTAGATGGTGCATATGTTCTCACCGTTGATGATGGTTATAGAGAGAGCATGGTTGGAACTATTTCCATGTATGATAAGCATGGCGCACGCCTGCACACAACCTACGTTGCAGCATCACCAGAATATGGAAAAGATGAATTCTTTAATAGGCTTGAAAAGGAAATAAAGCTGAAAAAGAAATATTACCCTGATGCTAAAACAATTGGCGTTGCTGATGGAGTAAAAAATAATTGGCCATTTCTAAAAAAACATACTGATACGCAAATTTTAGATTTTTGGCATGCAACTGAATATCTCGGCGAAGCATCAAAGGCAGTATTTACCAAAAAATCTGAAAGAGATGAGCGTGATGTTTGGCTCGAAGAGAGATGTCATGACTTAAAGCACAAGAAAGGTGCGGCAGGTAGAATACTTGCTGAGCTTAAAGAGCATGTAAATAAAAAACTGAATAAATCGCTTAGAGAAAAGCTAGAAGGAACAATTACGTATTTTGAAAATAATATTAAAGAAAAGCGAATGTCGTATCATAATTTGATTAAGCAGAATGCACCAATTGGCTCTGGCGTCACTGAAGCAGCATGTAAAACAATTGTTAAACAAAGATTAGGCGGATCAGGAATGCGCTGGAAAGACAAGGGAATGAAAATTGTTTTATGCTTGAGAACACTAGTAAAGACTAAAGGAAGATGGGATCAGTTTTGGGAGAAGGTTAATGATTTTGGCGTGCCAGCAGTAATATAGCCTACATTATATAGAGGCAGCACCCCTGAATAGGCTGCTCCGTTACATCCATTAATATAGCGCAAACCGCATCTTCTGTTAGGGTTCTGTCTTTTTTAATATGAATATGCTTGGCCACTAAGGGTTCTAAGCGTTTAAATAAGCGGCAGACATTACTGTCATCCAAACCAACAAAGTAACCTAAGAATTCATGTGTTACATAAGTGCGATAGTACATCATGAGAAGCAAAAGGCGATCATGGTGCGTGGTGAGTTTCGGGCGCCTTCCCAGCTTACTAAACTCATCATCAAGTGATGACTTCACTTGTTGGTGTATCGTTTCAAAATCATCAAGGGTCAAACCAGTTAACTTTTTAAAAATACGCGGGCGGTTACTGAGTTGCTGATAGCTTAATAGCATATGCCTTTCCATGAATGATTATTAATCAGGCAATTATAAGCAAATTTTAGCTAGTTTCTAGAACTGCCCTTAGTTACGCAGAAGGTCTACTGAACGATTATCAATCAGCTCTAAACGGCTCAACAAAAAAATTAATGAAAAAGAATTATTAGCCAGCAGTACATCAGTTGCCAATTCTGATGATGACCAAGCCGATGAATGTTTTGTTGAAGCCACTATTCAGGATTCAGTTGTGCTTTCACAGCAACTGATTAGCATTACAAGAACTGATGGCGTCGTGTTACAACTGCCTAAGCCGGAGTATGCTGAAACCATTAATCTGATTCTTACTTTTTGCAAGGGGTAGTGTATGCTGCAATTCACGCCTCAAATGAGGCTATTGTTATCAGTCAGACCTGCTGATTTTAGAAAGGGTATTGATGCTTTAGTTGCGCTTTGCCAGCAACGGCTGGGTGAGGATCCATTCTCTGGTACGGTCTTTGCTTTTACGAATAGCCGCCGTACCTCAGTGAAACTTCTAGTTTATGATGGCAATGGATTCTGGCTTTGTCTAAAGCGTTTTTCGCAAGGAAAGTTACAATGGTGGCCAAACTCCCACTCAGCCACGTACCATATCGATAGCACGCAGCTAATGATTCTGCTTAACCAAGGTAACCCTATCACTAGTCATCTCGGTGAGCCATGGAGAAGGCTCGCTAGTCAACCTCCTGTAATAAGTCAAGCGGCCTCTTCATCGACCAAACCTCCTTTATCTTCAATCTGGTAATTCCATGGCAACCATAAGGAGGGATCCTTAAAAACACTTGATTTATTTTCCTGCAAGGCAACTAAGTAATCGAGTGGGTTTTCCCCGCACAATTGAGCTGTAACAATAAGAGATAATAAGATGCTACCGATGTTAGCGCCATGCTGAGTTTTATAAAACATTGCAGCTTTTCTAATGCGAATAGGAATCTTTAGTATCGCCTCGACAATGTTGTTATCTAGTGGCGCTCCTGGTGTCGTTAAGAATCGCCGAAGCTTTTTCCAGTGCTTTAACATATACTTCATCGCCTTACCAAGGTGACTATTTGGTTCTACCACTTTGTTAGATAATTGCTTATTGAGCCAACCATGCAGTTTAAGCATCAATGGTTTGCTATGCTTTCAATGATAAAGTAAGCGTTGATGTGGGTCCATTTGCTTTGTTTGCTCATCATTTCGATAAACCTCACCCAGGATTTGCATAACGTGCAAACAAGGCTCAGGATAATATTCAAGTAAATCACGAAACTTTCTAAAACCATGAGCTAAGCAATTGCAGATGATAGTTTGTAACTCTTTCGGCATGTTGGCTGCTAACGCATCACACATTTGAATCACCTTCTTTTTTTCAGCCACCCTGTTTGCTAATAGTTGTGATAAGTTTTCGCCGCCGTGATGCTCGCCTGCATAAAATAGAGCAACCTGGTGAGCACCAATAGTCTTGCTTAAAATGGCTGTTGTATACATCCCTTTTCTTGGTTTATTAAGGTCCGCCTTGTTATCAGATAGTATCGAAAGTATCTTTGCGAATGTGTCATCATGCTGAATAATATCACCGTTCGCGCCATACTGTTCTAAAACATCAAGCACACGATAGCCGATATCAGCCACCTGCTCACAAAGCTCGAACTGTGTACTTGAGGGTAACGGAAAGCCTAGTAACTCTTGGAACTTTTCTTGACGGTAAAAAGGCACGCCAATGTAATACTTTTGCAAGCACAGCATTGCTTTAAACTTAGCGTCATACTTTGGTTGCTTCCTAACATCCGTGGGTAACTGGGCAGTGATAATAAGCCCACACAAGGCGCAGCGAAGCTTTTCCAAATGATACCGTGTTGCCGTGCCTAATGAGTTGCCAGTTATACGAATAACTACACCGGCTTTTTTAACCTTATACAGTTTCCCACCACATCCTCCAGGACAGGCATCGCCACATGCATGGTCAGCAACATGGCAATAAACATCAGTGGCATTCCGGTAATCCTGATTACCTCGCCTGCCA
Source organism: Gammaproteobacteria bacterium (assembly GCA_965196985.1). Classification (GTDB taxonomy): domain Bacteria; phylum Pseudomonadota; class Gammaproteobacteria; order UBA12402; family UBA12402; genus 2-12-FULL-35-23. Next base: position 24,545 of record CBDALO010000212.1, read on the forward strand.
TGACCGGATTTCCCTTTCTTATCTGATTGACTATCACCTTTTTTATTGGCTGATGTATTATCGTCAGAGTTATTGCCAACACCCTCAATATTACTTTCAGATTCTTGGCCCTTATTCTCCTGATTCTTCTTGGGTGACTGATTACTGTCAGCTCCAAAAATAAGTTCACGTAATTGTTTAATTGTAATTTTCTGCTGTTGAAGCACCTCGGGCAACCAAAGAGCAAGGTCCAAACAACCACCTGCAAGCTCCTTATCCTCATCACCAAGATTGGACTGATTCAAGCGAGCACGAAATTCTGCAATTTCATGCTCTGATTTAGTCGCTATATCCGGTATTTCAGTTGCGGTTGGCATAATTATTTCACGTGATGCGTAAGAAACTGTCGTCACAATAAAATAATTTTCTTTTCTAAGTCAATAGGTTAATGAAGATAATGGATAATTATCAAGCCCAATAAAGTACTCGGCAACGAAAGTTTACCTTATCCAACTTATTGGTTCACACATACTTACCGCAAGCTCACCCCGAGGTAATCATTTCTCGAGCGACTTCGACATAACGTCCCTCATCAGGTGAAATCAGTTGGTAGGAGCCCGCAAATAAAGTAAACAACACTAAACCAACTAGTGTAATCAACGCCACATCAAAAAGAGTCTGTTTCTTATACATATTATTGAACTTCTCCTCAATAAATCGCCCTGGTATACTGACCTTTTTATCGGCGCCAAGACAATGAACCGAACCGAGCTTGTTGAACGAAAAGAGCTATTTATATCAGTCATCGTCCCTGTATACAATGAGGAAGGCAACATTATTCCTTTTGTTACTGCACTTTCTGCCACGCTACAAAATTTAAGTAGTCGCTATGAAATTCTACTAATAGATGATGGCAGTCAAGATAAGTCTCTTGAGTTAATTGAAGCCAACCTACTTAGCAATCCATCAGTTAAGCTGATTTCTTTTTCCAGAAACTTCGGCAAAGAAGTTGCTCTAACAGCTGGCCTAGAACACTGTCAGGGTAACGTCGCCATCATTATTGATGCAGACTTTCAGCAACCCATTGAAACCCTAACTAATTTTATTGACCAATGGCAGGCCGGTTTTGATATGGTTTATGCCATTCGCAAAGATCGCCGTGATGAAACCTGGCTAAAACGCTTTCTTACCCACGGCTTTTACCGCTTGATCGACTGCTTAAGTGCTACCAAAATCCCACCTAATGCTAGTGATTTTCGTCTCTTAGATCGCAAAGTCATTGATGCACTAAATCGCTGCGGTGAAACCACTCGCTTTTTAAAAGGGCTTTATGCCTGGGTTGGCTTTAAATCTACTGCTATTTACTATGAACCCCAAGAGCGCAAAGCAGGTAAAACGTCTTTCTCCTTTCGCCGCCTATTCTCATTAGCACTAACAGGCATTTTCTCATTTTCTGATGTACCACTACGTGTTTGGAGTATTATTGGTATGTTTGTTTCTGGAATATCATTACTCTATGCCTTAGTAATTGTTTTTAAAACCTTAATTTTTGGAGTCGATGTGCCCGGTTTTGCCACACTTGCCGTAGCTATTATATTCTTTGGTGGTGTTCAGTTATTTTCAATCGGTATTCTGGGTGAGTACATTGGCCGCATCTTCCGTGAAGTTAAGTGTCGCCCTAAGTATTTGATTGACAAAACCATTGGGTTCGATGATTGACTTTCTCACTAGTCGCTTCAACCCACTCTTGCCAACCCTGCAGACTGTGTTATTATTGGACAAAAAGAGAAACTTGATGGAATCAATTAAAATTGCATTTTCAAAATACCCTTCATTAGGGCAATTATTTCGCTTTGGCATTATTGGTATTGCTGCAGCTTGCACCCAGTTTGCTGGTGTATTCATTTTGGTACATTTTTTTCACCTACACCCATTACTGGCGAATGTCTTTGCTTTCCTAGTTGCTTTTCAAGTAAGCTTTCATGGCCATAAATTCTGGACCTTTGCCTCAGAAGCAAAACATTTACACGCCATGTCAAAGTTCTTAGTTGTTGCTTTACTGAGTTTTTGCTTAAACGAAGGGCTTTATACTTACTTCCTACTTCGACTCCATTTAAACTATTTAGTAGCTTTAGTTATTGTTTTAATTATCGTTCCACCCATTACGTTTATTCTTAGTAAATTTTGGGCCTTTGCTACATGAAGCAAATTATTCTCTGCGCTGATGACTTTGCTTATTCACCTGAGATATCCAACAGCATAATTACCCTTGCCAAGCAGCAACGACTTTCAGCAACCAGCTGCCTCACCAACTTCCCTCACTGGCCAACTGACGCAAAAAAAATTCAATCTTTAAGTAACCAAATTAGTATTGGCTTACACCTTAATTTTACAGAAGGTAAGGCACTACACCCCGCGAGCCAATCTCAATTTGACTCAATAGGACAACTTATTAAACGAAGTTTTACCAAACAAGTTGATAAGAACCTTATCCAACAAGAAATAATTGCGCAAATAGAACAGTTCAAAAAGCACTTTGGTCAATTACCCGACTTTATTGATGGCCACCAACACGTACATCAACTACCCGTTTTTCGCCAGGCCCTGCTAACTGTTTATCAAGGCTACTATCCTAACAAAGAAGCTATGATCCGCGTATCAAGCAACCCATTAATTCCCGCCCTTTTGCAAGCAAGACACTGTCCCAAACTTTTAATAATCACACTCACCGGCGCACTAACCTTAAAGAAGTCTCTAATACAGTTAAATATCCCTCACAACAAAAGCTTCTCTGGTATTTATGATTTACAGCCAAGCAACTATGGAAAACACTTTGCACGGTTTCTTAACGAAGTTAACGATAGCGGGCTCATCATGTGCCACCCAGGCAATCACTCCAACAGCAACGCTGATACGATTGCGAAAGCCAGACAGCAGGAGTTTGATTTTCTAATGAGTGATGAATTTACCAATCTACTAACAAGGCACTCAATACAGCTATCACCACCTTCAACTTATTCCCCCAATCTGTAATCCCAAGCAAGGTCCTTGCTCGACAAGGTCAGACTGCTTACAGTTAGAAAAAAATGCCGGTTGAAAACTCGCGCAAGAAGGTTGAATATCCTTCTCTACAGAAACTTGGCCTGCACTAGTAGCCGTCGTCGATAACCCCAAGACCTTACACTCTTCCAACAATATCTCTGGCTTAAAAACATGAAATCTCTTACGCCCTAAAGACGCAAGATAGTACTGACTTTTTGTAAACTCCATCGAGTCCGTATCAGAATCGCATATACCATCTACATCAAATGCACCTCCAAGCTTATCTTTAAGCTTTAATTTTCCCTTAGGATATTGATTAAGATCACCCACATTCCAACCATAAGTTAATTGATTCATATAAAAACCAGCAATATTAGGATTAGCTTCAAGATATTGGTTTGTGAAAGCTAATAGCCCATTCAGTAAAGATTTACGAGTAATCTCATCATGAGCATAACGGGCATTAACCTCAAAAAAGTTTGCAATTAAGACTATTTTACCGGCCTGAGTTTCAGCTAAATATAACCAAATCAAAGCAATAGGCTGATTAGTTTCTTCATGAATAGCAACATGAAACAGCATAGCATCATCCATACGCCTTTGAACCATAGCGCCAAACTGCCCGCCTGATGGTGCCAAACAACAGCTCACTGAATCACCAAGTCCATGCGTATCTGGTTTAGACTTATCCCACTGCTCAAACCTAACAGGGATTGGTTTACATTGCTAGTGCGCCATCCTTTCTGTAAATTCCATTGACTTGCTGAAAATAAGCAGGCGACTCAGTCAGATTAGAAATTCCTTTTAAGGTAAACTTAACCAAAAAAGAGGAATGACAATGAGCTGCTATAAAAATGAGAACTTAATCGAAGAAGCCATACATGTTTTAGCGATGGAGGGGTTGAAAGCTTTACCTAAGCTTGTCTCCAGGTTGATGAATGAGGCTATGTTAATAGAAAGGGAGCGCCATTTAAATGCCAGTCCTTATGAGCGAACTGGCGATAGAAACGGATATGCGAACGGCTTTAAACCAAGGTTAATTAACACAGGTCAAGGTCAGCTTGAGCTACAGATACCGCAGGTTAGAGACTCCAATGAAGCCTTCTATCCATCAGTCTTAGAGCGAGGTGTACGCTCTGATAGAGCACTTAAGCTGGCTGTCGCTGAAATGTATGTGCATGGGGTTTCCACGCGCAAAGTTGAAAAGGTGCTAAAGCAACTCTGTGGAACAGATATTTCAAGCACAGAGGTAAGCCGTTGCGCTAAATTGTTGGATGAAGATTTAAAGAAATGGCGAAATAAGCCGTTAGGAAAGATAAAA
>CBDALO010000213.1:0-6113 GCA_965196985.1 Gammaproteobacteria bacterium
AGAAGTTGCTCCTGGTAACTTTGCTATAAAAACAGGAATTACGTTAGAAGATGGTGAGTGGGCTGATCTAAAAAAACAATTTCAAGGTAAAGCCTGTAGCTACTATAAAGAATGCGCTATAGACATTAAGCAGGCTTTGTCTAAAAGGCTGTCTATTAGAGCGAACAATTTGGTAAGCCATTACGATAAGCACTTTAAAACTATTGCAAAAGATGACTTGGCAAGTTGGCAACGACTAGCTCGGCAAGTTAGCTTTTCATTGATTTTGGTTGATGCCTACGAAGATTACTGCCGTAAAAAGGGTGCGGATAAGGTTAACGATGATTATAAGAGATATGTTTTTGAGCAACCAGCGCGTCATACTTTAGTTGAGCTATGTAGTCAGGTCAGCGAGTGTTGTGGACAGTTTGGTTATTTGCATAAAAACTCCTTTTTGACCCAGGTGTTAGAGCAACGTGATATTCCTTGGCATGGAGGAATTTTCGCGCCGTTATTTGCTAGCCATGAGCTTGGAGAGGTTTATCAAAAGCAGCTGTATTTGCCAGGTGAAGGTGGTCAAGAGCGAGCGGGAGGAGTTTTTTTTAAACCGGCATCAAGAGTGGCGCGTGATAGTATTCTAGAGGCTGTGAAAGAGCATGCGCGACTTAATTCATCTGAGCCTACTGTTGCACGTGCTGGTTAGCTATATTGCTTGCCTCTAATTCTCCTCTTATAAAACAGTAGGTTGGCTAACATGATGATTTGATTCGAGCAAAGGGTGAGGCCAGCCATTTAAGCTTTTGTTAAGCTTTGTTTGCTAAACTTTCTTTATATAGATAACAATAATTAAGGCTTGTCTTGTGGGTGGTAATTCAGGTTCGGGCGGTGGGGCTGCTGCTTCAGTCCCTTTTGCAGGAGTATGCTTTGCTGCCTCTGGTGGGGCTTATTTAGCTTCTGGAGGAGTTGACTGGAGGCAGGCTACTTGGTCAATTCAATATAGGTATTGGAAAACCCGGCAGCTAGGTCCTGATCAAATAGATAAAACTTTGTTCTGTGCTCTATCAGGGGCGTGTGTTGAGTCATCAGCACACCCTGGTGAAGTTATTTTGAAGCTGGCTACGAAGCTTGGTGAAGGCGTTTTTGGTGCAGCTTATAAAATGAAGGTGACAATTCAGGGGCGAAAGCTGCCTGATTTAGTGTTTAAAACTGGGCGTGTTAACAATGAGGAAGAAAGGGCTTCCTTAATGCGTGAGGCAGCTTTTTGGCGTCATATCTATGGTGAGCCAGCGCGGATTTCATTTTCCACTGATATGTGGAGGCGAGAGTGGTATTCATTAGTTTGTCAGTATCATCCGGGTGAAACTTTCGAGTATTACCTGAAAGAAAAGGACTTGCCAATTGAAGAACGTCTTAAGATGTTGGATGCAGTCTTAGAAAGGCTTATTTGGCTGTATGAGAGAAAGCAGGTTGTTCATGGTGACTTAAAGCCAGATAATATTATTATTAATAAGCCCGGCGACGGCTATAAAGCTGAGTTTGCTGATTTTGGTTTGTCTTACCGTGTTGGTGAAGTGTCTGACAGGGGCCCTGATTTACGTTTTTTGATTCGTCACTTGGTCCGTTGGCTTCCAGAAAAGTTCCCTTTTTTAAGGATTTATAGAGATGGTCGAATTAGCGCTGCTGATTTGCGCGTAGTGGTTCAGATCAAAGTAGTAGAAGGGTTTCTCTTTAAAAAAGGTGGTAAGGAAAATGAATTCAACACAGGCATTAAACCAGAAAACTTTGTGAATTATGAAGCGTTACTAACTTGGTTGAAGTCTAAGGATTCCAGTTTGTGTCGATCATTGACGGTTGAGCAGCTAAAAGTTATTCCCTTGCAAGACATCCATATTACTTATCAGCGTAGTTTGTTAGCTTATTGCTGTAGTGATGATCGTAGCTTGGCTGTTGCGTTAGCCGATAGCGCAGTAGCATTACGAGTAGCTGAACCAAGTATTTTATCAAGTCAGTTTAAAGCAGCCTCTGACACTGTGCTTGCGGAAGCTATTAGTAAGGCTCGAATAAGCTGGCTAAGTAAGTATATTTGCCGCTCTGAAAACGTTACGTTAGAAGCAGTGTTAATGGCAGCGGAAGACGATGCTCAATTTGAGAGGTCGTTGCGCGGGGTTGCTAAAGGTGAGCTTGTTCAAGTCGTTGAAAAGATAACAAGTGCTGAAGCTGTTGTTTTGAGAATAAATCTTGAAGAGATGCCTTTTGTACACCGGGTGCGATTGGCAGATAAAATGAAAGAGCTTAGCTCGGTTGATTTCCTTGGTGCCGTTAAAGAGGAAGTTGGTATTGACTTATCGCTTGATGAGAGTTTGGAAATGCGTAGGCAATTTCAGCAAAAGGCATGTCATTGCTATGAGCGTTATGCGAATAACACCGTTAGGTCCTTGAGTACTTGGTTGCAAGATAATGGCTTTGAGCATTGTGAGTTGTTAGAGTGTTGCGTGAGATTTTTGAAAGGAGAGGGGCGGCCTGCAGAAGTTAATTTAGCTGACTGGCAATCTTTTGCGAAGGCCGTGAGCTTTTCGTGGATATTGGTTAAGGCGTATGGTGATTATTGTCAAAAGGAATCGCCTGACATATATTACGTTCATCAGGCATATATGGATTATGTTTTTGATCAGATAGCGTATCATAACTTAGCTGGCCTTTGTTATCAGGTCAGTGAGCGCCGTGGTTGGTTTGGTCATTTGCATAAAAATTCTTTTTTGACTCAAGTGTTAGAGCAACGTGATGTTCCTTGGCATAAGGAATTTTTTGCGCCGTTGTTTGCTAATGGTTTGCAGGCTGTTTATAGGGAGCGACTATATTTGCCTGATAAGAATGGTGAAGAACGTCCAGGAGGAGGGTTTTTTAAGCCGGCATCAAGAGTGGCGCGTGATCAGGTTTTAGCGGCAGTAAAACAATACGTGGAAACTTATTCGCCCGAGGCTGCTGTTGCTCGCTCGAGTTAGTTACACTCCCACCTTTGTTATATTCTTTATAAAACAGCAAGTTAGCTGTTTTGGTGGCTTGATTTGAGTTAAGGGCAAGTTGGGTCTCTTAAGCTTTTGTTAAGCTTTTGTTAAGCTTTGTTTGTTAAACTTTGTTTACAGGTCAATAACAATAATAAAGGCTTTTCTCTATGGCAGTTGGTTCGTGTTCAGGTGATGTTACTCCAGTAGTTGCTGATGCAACCCCTGCTAGGATTGATTGGAGTCAAGTTACTTGGTCATTTCAACATAAGGGTGGTGGGTGTCGACGACTAGGTCGTGATCAAACAGATCTATCTTCATTTCCTCAATTATTATCACCAGTTGTGCCGGTAACAGCTGGTGAATCTGGGGATGTTCAAACGCCTGAGGTTACTTTGAGGTGGGCTCAAACGCTTGGTAAAGGCGTCTATGGCGTGGCTCATAAAGTGACAATGCATTGCCCGCAATATAGTGGCCGTGAGTTGCCTGATTTAGTTTTTAAAACGGGCTTTATTGAACGTGAAGAAGAAAAAGTAGCTTTAAAGCGTGAAGCCGCTTTTTGGCTTCATCTCTACGGAGAGCCGGCGCGGATTTCGTTTTTTACTGATGCTATGGGTATCGAAAGGTACTCGTTGGTTTGTCGGTATCATTCAGGTAAAACTTTTCATCATTATTTGAGCAGAAAAAAGAAAACTTTCGAACAGCACCTTAGGATGCTCGATGCGGTATTAGCGCGACTTGCTTGGCTTCATAATGAAAAGAAGGTTATTCATGGTGATTTAAAACCAGCGAATATTGTTATCCAGAAAAAGGATGGTGGATATCAGGCTGAGTTTGTTGATTTTGGGATTTCTTATAGAACAGATGAAAAGGCTGTGACGTTTGATTGTGATGCCAGTAAAACCTATTGGCATCCTGATCGATGTCGAGAAAGGGAGTATATTCCAATCGTAAGATGAGCCTGAAGCAGCATCTGAACAGATGTCACCATGATGGTCCATCGGTTAGTCTTCAGTGCTGATAGTATCAGCTATTTGCTCTTTTGTTATTTTCTCAAATAACGTCTTTTTTGCTTCCTGCATCTTTTGTGCAGATTCATGATCAGTCAGAGAATACGCTAATTTATCTAGTCGTTCAAAGGTTTCATGTATCCGTCTTATTTCAGCATGATGCTCATGCTGCGCTCTCTTTAGTTTACTGCGCCTGTGATGAGCGGATGGTAATTAATTCCGCTAGCGAAGGCATAGAATAGTTTTTTGTAATTCTGTCATATATATAATCGAAGACATTAACTGCTAGCTTTTTACATGTCTCAGTAATTGTAACCATTGTATCCTTAGCTTTCGTTCCTTCTTCACTCATAGTATGAAGGTGTACATCGCGCATTCTAGCCTGCTTCCGAGCCATCAACTCTGCTGGATTGTTATGTAGAGGAAGCTCTGGCTTTTCCAGCACTAACAATAGCTGCCTTTTCTTTTTTAAGGTGAGCTCAATTTGTTTATCTAGTTTCTCGTAGCCAGTGATTGTTGAGAATAACTCAGTAAACTCATTGGATAGCTTATCTATCTCATCTTGCCCTGGGTTCTTTTTATATTCAATGAGCTTATGATAATAATCCCAAAACCTATCCAAGAAGCTGTCAACAGAGTCTTGGTGCTTCTTAAAAATTGGCGTCAGCTTTTTATAATGCCTACCCTCATGAACCCAGCACAAGGCGAGTGATTCAGTAATGAGCTTAAACTGTGGCGCATCATCGGTAATGAGTGTTTCTATCGCATAAGGACTCTTTCTATATGTTGAGATAGCTGCCGCATCAGTAATCAGCTTTCTATATTTTGGAAATTTTTTATCACCTAATACCTTATCAAGAATAACTTCCAGCTCCTTGCTGTTTAAGATAGTCGATGAGTGAAATACCTTTAAGCTTTCGATTACCTTGTGGGGTAAGTTCATAGTAGCCAGTAAATTAAAAGCGGCCTCATTTAATGTGAACCCAAAGTGGTCTTTGCTTAACATTTCAATGACGCTTAATCGACTTTTACTGGTCAGCGTAAAGTAAGCTGAATAATACTCATTACCCAATACATTAACATAACGGTTTTTCCCATCCTCTCTAGCGTTGGTGTCATCTAGGTGCTGGTAGTTCGTGGATTGTAAACCTGCCTTCACAACTTCTACCTTCTCGGGCTCAAGTATCGTAGGTGTTTTAATTGTGAAGCTATGGATGGTTGATTTACTAATATCTATGTTGGCGGTTTTATAAAATGTCTCAAGGCTTTCTAGCGTCATACCACCTTGAGTATTTAGGAAGCTTGTCCAGCTTTTAATAGTAGGGCCGAACTGGCCCTCATAACCAGTTGGCAGAGGTGCTGTATAGTGTTTGTTTTCAGAAGGGGAGTAATATTGTTGGCGCAAAAAAAGAGTGTTATTAGCAGCAATTTTTATATCCTGGATAAGTGTTTTCTTAGAGCCATTTGGCACAGCATCGCTGGGCAACGAATCTGGATTAATTGTTAGTGTCACTGTATTAGAGACTTCGAGATTTTTTTTACTAGATTTTGGCTTTCTAGTTTTATTGGTTTTATTTCCTTTTCTATCCTTCTCGGAGGAATGATCCTTGTCCTTGTTAGCGCGCGTTTGCTTTCTAACATTAGGCTTTCCTTGCTCACCTTTATATTTATTTAATGCGTTATTTAACGATTGCACCTTGTCTTCTAGCTTTGTGATTTTCTCAGGCTGACTTTCACATACATTGCTAAAATCTGTTTCTAGTGCTGTTGGTGTAACAGTATTATTAAATCTCTCAATGAGATCGGCTAAAACTGATTTGTCAGGTTGTTTTTTCATAGGAAGAGTATACCACGGGTTTGAAAAGGTAAATTTTCCCCACACAGATGGCCGTACTGCTGAAATTATTTTTAAGCCATGAACCTGATCGATGAAAAAATAATCCGAGCATACAGCGTTGTTATAGAGCGCACATCATGCTTTTATGACACACGATGATTCCAATATAAAATTTCCAAATTTGCACGAAAAAGCTGTCAAGAACTTTTTGAATTATTTTCAAATCATGCTGATATTGAACGGATACGGTTTCATTTTCCTTTAAATACTGCTTAGCATTTTCAA
>CBDALO010000214.1:0-204666 GCA_965196985.1 Gammaproteobacteria bacterium
GGCTTTATAAAAATTATTTTTCTCACTAAAGCTAGCTAATCGGCGCATTGCAGCAGAAGCCGAAGAATAACCAAGCTTCATAGAAGCATAAAACTGCCCGATAGAGCGTTATTTTGTCTGTAAAAACCAACTTCAGTACTTAGAAAAACCTTTAAAATTCTAAATGGCACTCTATTGTACCTGTCTCATCGCATAATATCTTAAATTAATTATGCTAATCAATCTAAAAAATTATTTATACCTCAAATTTTTCTCCTCTCAAAATAAATTATTAACTTTTAGGTAATAGCAATTATATCTCGTTAATAAGAACAAGAATGATCTATCCTAAAACCCTATGAAGCCTTATTATTCACTTCAACTTAAGTATCTAGGTGATCCGCTCCACTGGTCATCAATTTCCACTAAAACAGCTGATACGAGCCTTAGGCACGATTCAGTATTAGGGAAAATTCCAACTGTATGCGTCCTTCTTTTTACCTCTCTGTTTACGCGCTCAGCTATGTTACTGGTTCTTAATCTTTTTTGATGCGGCCTGTCAAAGTTCATCACTACTAAGCCCTCCGGTATATTCACTTCCAGCCAAGAAGAAAGCTCTGGTGCTGTTTGCTGATATTTATCTACCGCCATAGCCAATAGTCTTTCCGACTCATGAAGATAGAGCGTTATTTTGTCTGTAAAAACCAACTTCAGTACTTAGAAAAACCTTTAAAATTCTAAATGGCACTCTATTGTACCTGTCTCATCGCATAATATCTTAAATTAATTATGCTAATCAATCTAAAAAATTATTTATACCTCAAATTTTTCTCCTCTCAAAATAAATTATTAACTTTTAGGTAATAGCAATTATATCTCGTTAATAAGAACAAGAATGATCTATCCTAAAACCCTATGAAGCCTTATTATTCACTTCAACTTAAGTATCTAGGTGATCCGCTCCACTGGTCATCAATTTCCACTAAAACAGCTGATACGAGCCTTAGGCACGATTCAGTATTAGGGAAAATTCCAACTGTATGCGTCCTTCTTTTTACCTCTCTGTTTACGCGCTCAGCTATGTTACTGGTTCTTAATCTTTTTTGATGCGGCCTGTCAAAGTTCATCACTACTAAGCCCTCCGGTATATTCACTTCCAACCAAGAAGAAAGCTCTGGTGCTGTTTGCTGATATTTATCTACCGCCATAGCCAATAGTCTTTCCGACTCATGAATGTTTGAGGCATTAAATATAGCTGTAATCTCCTCAGCTACTGGTTCCTTCATTGAGCGCTTTGGTATGTGAGCCTGAGCATTTTGCTGCAAATGAAATTGGCAGCGTTGCCAAGGAACACTGGGAAACACAGCTCTTCTAGCGGCTTTTAGGCCAGTATGAGCGTCGCTAGTGATCAATTCAATACCATGTATACCTCGCTCAACCAACTGCTGAAGAAAATCACGCCAATGTACCTCAGCCTCTGATAACGCAACAGAAACACCTAGCACTGTTCTCTTGCCGGTTGATTCATCAAAGCCATAGGCTATCAATACCGCACAGTCTTGTACTGTGCCGCTAGTGCGCACCTTCTCATAACGTGCATCTAGCCAAAGATATTTTATCTTTCCTAACGGCTTATTTCGCCATTTCTTTAAATCTTCATCCAACAATTTAGCGCAACGGCTTACCTCTGTGCTTGAAATATCTGTTCCACAGAGTTGCTTTAGCACCTTTTCAACTTTGCGCGTGGAAACCCCATGCACATACATTTCAGCGACAGCCAGCTTAAGTGCTCTATCAGAGCGTACACCTCGCTCTAAGACTGATGGATAGAAGGCTTCATTGGAGTCTCTAACCTGCGGTATCTGTAGCTCAAGCTGACCTTGACCTGTGTTAATTAACCTTGGTTTAAAGCCGTTCGCATATCCGTTTCTATCGCCAGTTCGCTCATAAGGACTGGCATTTAAATGGCGCTCCCTTTCTATTAACATAGCCTCATTCATCAACCTGGAGACAAGCTTAGGTAAAGCTTCAAACCCCTCCATCGCTAAAACATGTATGGCTTCTTCGATTAAGTTCTCATTTTTATAGCAGCTCATTGTCATTCCTCTTTTTTGGTTAAGTTTACCTTAAAAGGAATTTCTAATCTGACTGAGTCGCCTGCTTATTTTCAGCAAGTCAATGGAATTTACAGAAAGGATGGCGCACTAGCCTCATGAATGTTTGAGGCATTAAATATAGCTGTAATCTCCTCAGCTACTGGTTCCTTCATTGAGCGCTTTGGTATGTGAGCCTGAGCATTTTGCTGCAAATGAAATTGGCAGCGTTGCCAAGGAACACTGGGGAACACAGCTCTTCTAGCGGCTTTTAGGCCAGTATGAGCGTCGCTAGTAATCAACTCAATACCATGTATACCTCGCTCAACCAACTGCTGAAGAAAATCACGCCAATGTACCTCAGCCTCTGATAACGCAACAGAAACACCTAGCACTGTTCTCTTGCCGGTTGATTCATCAAAGCCATAGGCTATCAATACCGCACAGTCTTGTACTGTGCCGCTAGTGCGCACCTTCTCATAACGTGCATCTAGCCAAAGATATTTTATCTTTCCTAACGGCTTATTTCGCCATTTCTTTAAATCTTCATCCAACAATTTAGCGCAACGGCTTACCTCTGTGCTTGAAATATCTGTTCCACAGAGTTGCTTTAGCACCTTTTCAACTTTGCGCGTGGAAACCCCATGCACATACATTTCAGCGACAGCCAGCTTAAGTGCTCTATCAGAGCGTACACCTCGCTCTAAGACTGATGGATAGAAGGCTTCATTGGAGTCTCTAACCTGCGGTATCTGTAGCTCAAGCTGACCTTGACCTGTGTTAATTAACCTTGGTTTAAAGCCGTTCGCATATCCGTTTCTATCGCCAGTTCGCTCATAAGGACTGGCATTTAAATGGCGCTCCCTTTCTATTAACATAGCCTCATTCATCAACCTGGAGACAAGCTTAGGTAAAGCTTCAAACCCCTCCATCGCTAAAACATGTATGGCTTCTTCGATTAAGTTCTCATTTTTATAGCAGCTCATTGTCATTCCTCTTTTTTGGTTAAGTTTACCTTAAAAGGAATTTCTAATCTGACTGAGTCGCCTGCTTATTTTCAGCAAGTCAATGGAATTTACAGAAAGGATGGCGCACTAGCAACTGCCCCATCCGATCATATTGGTCAACAATACAATCCATATCAACTTGGTGTGCCTTACCTTTTAGCAGCGGTGCAAGGCTACCAAAGTGATACGTTGGGTCAATCATATAAAGCCATTGCTTTTTAATGCCTTTAATACGAGGGTTTAATCGCTTGCCAAACATAGTAAATCCTGTGAAGTTAATCTCCATATAGCCATGGGTATCAACATAATGATCAAGTAACTGTAAACTTGTTTCATTATATAAAATACCATCAAGCACATGAACGGCATCCCGATTGGTACACTCAATGGGTTTACTAAAGAACGGAGCATAATTATCAGCTACAAAAGTATAAAACTCAATAGCATAGTCGCCAAAACAAGTACTATACTCACGATGCAACACTTTGTTGTGGTACTCCATTCGAATTGAATCACTAGCGCTTGCCTGCCCAATCCCCCAGTTTCCTGTAATGTCCAGATCACACAAAGCATTAACTACATCAGCCAATGCATACCTCGCATTATCCTCTTCTGACACATAATAGTCAGAAACACCGCGCAAGCGATCATAAGTAATACCAGGGACTAGACTAACCATAGTCGACATTCCAATGCCACAACCAAAAGCCATCCAAGTTGCAATCACATCAACGATGGCCTCTTTATCTCGCGTTCTTCGCTTTTCATAGCTCATAAAATAGTTGGTGATGTGCAAATCATTATCGACTTCAATCAGCAAGTCAGGCAACTTAATCTCACGCATATTATCCTTTAGAAAGCTTTTTAATTTAGCTAGAGCTTGTGAATCCTCTTCACTTAATTCATTGGCTTTATCAACCGATAAAACCCACCGATCATTTTCTACCTTAGCATAATCATTTTCACTTTCTAACTTAACAAACTTATCAATTGAACGATGCAAGCGATCAATTAAATAGGCTCTGATCCCTTTGGAGCTGATAGGCAGCTTAGCAGCAAGAAAGAATTGTTCTCTTTCTTGCTGCCATCGTTTGCTTGGCATAAAAAACTGACTAAACTCTTGGAAGAAGCTGCCTTTGCTCGCGGAAAGGTTCCCTTCTTTAATTTCATCTCTTACTGTTTTAAGTAAAGCCAGCTCCCAACCTTGACGATCAATACTGCCATCATCATTGATAATAAATTGTTTGAGCTGAGGCTGAATAAATTCAACGGGGATATCAACTGGACAGGAAGAGTCATGATTAAGGTTTAGAGTTTTTAAAGCATTAATTGCTTCTAGCACATGATTCTCGCTTCCTAAGCCATCATTAATCAGATCAATGGCATTGAGGAATACAGGAAAAAATTGCCTAAAATAACTGTACCGATCTTTTAATAGCAGAAACTCATGATTATATTTACTTTCCAACCAGTTATCGGTTTGCTCAACTTTACTAGCCAATAACTCTTTGGAAATAGACTCGTAAATGACCTCTCTTAGATCAGCATTAGCAATTTCCTCGTCTAAAATTAATTTGCCAATCAGCATAAAATCATGCAGTGTTGCCAGCGTCTCTTTCTTCTTTTTCTTGCTAGCACTTGCCATACTTTTATTAACAGCTTTTTCTGCCTTATGGATCAGTTTAATCAGCATCTCAATAATAGAATCAGTGTGATCCTGGTAAAGTTGTTGGCACAAGCAGACTAAAATACCATACTTTTTCCCTGGGCGTAGTTTTTCAACTCGAGATACAGAATAGTAGCGCGCGCTGCGGGCTAATCGCTGCTGATAATTTTTATTAAGCCAACTTAAATCAATCGTTAAAACACTGTTACGTCTATCTTTATTTAGGGGAATTGAGCTAGTTTTATCTCATAATAAACAAGGTTTTTAGTAACCTATCAAGGTAAAATAACTTGATATAAAAACTATAGTGAAATTAGTCATGCGCAGAATCATAAAAGCGATTAAAAGCCTGAGTGATTACCTGATCCTGCTGAAAAAAAATCCAGAGCTACTAAGGCCAGAGCAGTGCAGCCATTGCGGTGCAGGTGGACTATGGTCACATGGATCATATGATCGAAAACCAGATAGGAACCCAGGTAAAGGACGCTCTTTAAATCCCACCCCTGTTTTGAGATTTTATTGTCATCAATGTAAACGTACTTGTTCAACCCTACCTGAGATACTTTCTCCAAAGCGTTGGTATTGCTGGTCAGTTCAGCAGGCAGTGTTAATGAGCGTGCTCCTGGGAAAAGTATTAGCTCATCAGGTCAGGAGCAAGGTGTTAGTCGACACACCGTTGCTAGGTGGTTTCACTGGT
Source organism: Gammaproteobacteria bacterium (assembly GCA_965196985.1). Classification (GTDB taxonomy): domain Bacteria; phylum Pseudomonadota; class Gammaproteobacteria; order UBA12402; family UBA12402; genus 2-12-FULL-35-23. The sequence continues at coordinate 5,443 of CBDALO010000214.1, forward strand.
TGGTTGACCACTTCGTTGATTACTCCTTCCATATCAAAGCACATCCGTTGTGGTTACAGCTTGGGCGACATAGTGATCCACAAGCGTTTTGGTTGGCCTGCCTTGGTGAGCATGATTTATCGAGCATCATGCTTTTTCTTAACAACACAGGAGTGAGCATCCCATAATTAATTAACGTGAAAAAAAGTTGAGATGGATATTTTCTGTAAACCTCACGACCCCACACAGTTTGAGCGTAGCATTCTCAACTCAAGTTGTGATTAACTCATTGCAAGTAGTTAAATCACACAGGAATTGCAAAATGACCAAGCCCATTCACCCAACAGCACTGTTTCGCCTAAGTGTTTTAGGTGAGCTATGTAGCCGAAATAGTTTTGAGCATGGTGAGCTCAAGAGCATTATTAAAAGGTTGTCCCAGCAAACCTACAACATTCCAGGTAGTAAGCGTGTTCACCTCAGTGCTAAAACAATTGAGAATTGGTATTACGCCTGGTTAAAGCAGGGTATTGATGGATTAGTTCCTAAAACTCGACGAGACAAAGGCCAGTGTCACATCAATCCAGAGCTACAAGAGTTAATTATTTCCACTAAACAGGAAAGCCCTTCAAGATCAATTCCGACCGTGATTAAACTCTTAGAAACTCAAGGGAAGGTAGCACGAGGTGAATTATCTCACGCAACAGTTCACCGCTTATTAGTAAAACACGGCCTGTCTAAAAGAACAGTCACACCTTCTAACCAAATTGAGCGCCGCTCATTTGAGGCGCTCACAGCTTGTGATATTTGGTATGGCGATGTCATGCATGGTCCAACGATTTACGATGGCCAAAGAAGAGTTAAAAGCTATTTGGTGAGTATTTTTGATGATGCCTCAAGGTTGGTCTGTCACAGTAAATTTTGTACTGATGAGAGTGCCATTACTATTGAGCATGTGTTGAAAGAGGCATTACTCAAACGTGGGCTTCCTGTTAAGCTCATCATTGACAACGGCCCTGCCTACCGTGCTAAAACGTTGCAAACCATTTGTGCTCGTTTGAAAATTCAATTGATTTACGGCAGGCCCTATGAACCGCAAAGCAAAGGCAAACTAGAGCGTTGGCATAGAACAATACGCGAGCAATTCCTAGCTGAATGCAACCTGGATTCCATTCATAGTTTCAATGCGCTGAATGATCGATTTTGGGCTTGGGTTGAGCGTGTTTATCATCAAGCCTCGCAAAGCGCCCTGCCTGACAAGATGACCCCGTTACAACGCTATCAGCAAGACCTCACTAAAATTCAGCCGTTAGGTTGTTTGGCCGATAAGCTAGATGATTACTTCCTGCATCGCATTAAGCGCCGAGTCAGGAAGGATGGCACGGTAAGCTGGAATAATCGACTCTTTGAAGTTCCATTTGAACTGGCTCAACAAGAGGTTTATTTAGTGGTTGATCCGCATAGTGACTCCGCCCGTCACGTCGAATCATTGGAATATCAATACCTTGGTGCAGTGGGAGAGCTGGACAAACATAACAACCTTTCTAGAACCCGAGCTAGACCTCAGATGCCGGAACAACCAGCAAGAAAAACCTCGCTAGTTGAGATTGTTTATAACCAAGTTAAAGAGGATTTGGATATCACTGAGGAGATACCGTCTTAAACGTCAACAATAAATTGTAAAATTTTTACTAGGCATCCGCTGAAAATGGCTGCTGTGTTTTTAGGATGCCATAAATCATATGCACCATTTTTCTCATAACAGCACAAATGGCTAGCTTCTTTGGCTTGCCTTTTTTGAGCAGCTTTTCATAAAATTTCTTCAAAATAGGATTATGCCTTATAGCCACTAATGCCGGCATGTAAAGCGCCTTTCGCAACCAAGCACTACCAACCTTTGAGAGCCGTGATGAATTCAATGAAGTGCCTGATTGTGACTGGCTGGGATTTAAACCAATATGAGCAGCCAATTGTTTTGCGCCAGAAAATCTTTCAATATTATTAAAAAAAGCAGTTAGTGTTTGAGCGGTTTTATCACCAATGCCTGGGATGCTTTTAAGCAGCTCTGTGTTATTCTTCAGATCATCATCACTCGCGATCAGCTTACTAATTTCTTCCTGCAGTCGTAAAATTTCTTTTTCCATATAATCGATATGATTTTGTATAGAGCTAATAATTGTTTCTTCCGCTAGCTCCAGCCTGTTTTGTTCATTGCTGACTTGGGAGGTTAATACTTCAGATCTCTGTATCAAAGCTCTTAGAGCCTCTATATTAGCTGGCAAAGGCTGCCATAGCGTTGGAGTAAAATGATTTGAATAGTCCTTAATACTGACCGCATCGGCCTTGTCGGTCTTGTTTCGTATTAGCTGTCCTTTCATAAAAAACTTTATTCGTGCAGGATTAATTATACTGACATCACACTTCTCACTATGTAAATAAAGAGCCAATGCATTACCGTATTTACCTGTTGATTCCATGCAAAAATGAAGTGACTGATCAGATAAAGATTGCGTCCATTCTAATAACTCAGAAAAGCCCTCAGGATTATTATTAAAATGTTTAACGTGATCTTTTCCGCTAGTGGTGATAGCAGCAACAAAATCAGATTTTGCAATATCAATACCAACACAATTTTTTTTCATTTGCTAGAGCCTCTTAAATTTTATTACACTAACAAACTTGGGAAATCATAGTTCGGATCAACCTTGCAAATACAGGCTCACAATGGCCTAAGATACCGTTCGATCTCATGAACTTATGAGGGTGGAAGGGAGCTAAATCTCCTCAACAGGATTAAATCCTAAGGACGAACACGGCTTCACCTTCCGCCTACCCAAGCATCCTTGGGATTGTAGCAATATTGTCATATCTCTACAGTTATTTAAGATACAAGGATGAGTAAGATGTATCTTCAACATTTTGGCTTGAAATTTGATCCATTGGGTAAATCAAACATTATTGAATTGGCGCAGTCAAAGCGACTAGAACAGCAACTTAATGGTTTGCTAGAAACACGCGGCTTAGCAGTGATTACTGGCGACTCAGGGACAGGAAAGACCACGGCGCTAAGATACTGGAGCAATAAACTCAACCCGCTGACCCATCAAGTCATTTATCAATCAGACACTCACTTTCGGTCATTTGATGTGTACTCTCAGCTTGCCGAAAATCTAGGTTTAGAAAACTATTACCGATTCTCTAAACTTTGGAGAGACTTGAAGCAGAGCTTGATCGCGCTCTACCATGATAAAAACGTTCAGCCTATTTGGATCCTAGACGAGGCGCATCAGCTTAGTAATGATTTCATTCTACGATTACCTGACTTCCTTAATTTCAGTTTTGACAGCAAAGACGTCATGACGATTATCTTATGTGGACTCCCATCACTTCTAGCAACATTGCAGAGACCAGCCTATGAACCTATCAACTCTAGAATTCAGTGCTTTATTAGGTGGCATGCAATTGAAGATAGCAGGGATTTTGAGAGCATTATTCACGCTGCTTTTGAGAAGGCAGGAATGAGCAGCAGCTTATTCACTGAAACAGGTATTCGTGCAGTACACATGGCCACAAAAGGTAGGCTTCGTTATGTTGATAGGCTCATGCGACATGCGTTGCTAATCGCCGCTAATATGAATTTAAACCATATACCGGATGATGTCATTAATCAGGCAATTCATGAGCTAAAAGGTTAACTATTTGACACCATCTCACGCAAAATAGGTTGAGATGGTTTCTCTAAATTATTGTGGGACGTTACAATTACATTAGAAACGGGCTGAAAATGGACGGAGATCAGTATAAACCTTTTATGAGAAGTTTATATTTTATCTTTACAGGATTTAATCATTGTACTGGCAATACCAATTCTGATTATTTTGCAGAAAAAATAAAGAGTTTGTTAAATACACTTTAATCATTAGTGTAATTATTTTTTATATACACCGTTATAATTTCCGAAATATAAATAAACTAAAAATCATACCCATACCCTAAATCGTGATTAAGTGATCGCTCTCTGGTTCTTCTAGCTTCTGCCAAGGTATAAGATTGAGTAAGCGCTTGCTGTAATGAGGGCACATGCTTTAAGACTCTTTCTGTAATTGCCTTGTTGCCACCAATACTATCTAATTCTCTTAACATTGCTTTCTGACGAAGATCAATAAGATTTTCACTATTCATCTTATGGGCGCGGTCTAGAGCATCACGAGATTCAACAAGCGAACTTAATGCACCAGATTGCTGCTGGTTATCCTCAACCGCTTGCCAATCAATCGAATCATAGATGGCCTTAAATTGTTCTTGTGGCGTCAATTTCATAAAATCGTGTTGCTTAATTTCTTCGAGTGGCTCAATCAAGGTTGCTGACAAGCTTGTCACTTCACGGTAAAGGTTCTCATTATTAACAATCGTGCGGATTGACTGCCTAACCTTCTCAGCTTGTTGCGTGACTTCACATTCTTGCCGGCGTTGTAAAACTGCATAATGGCTAGAATGGCTCTTACTTTCCTTATTGGTATTAATTAATTCATCCATCTGTTGTTCTTTAGCAATAGCGAGTGATCTATGCTTAATTAAAGTTTCATAATCAGTTTTATCCTGCACGAGTTGCTCAATAGCAGGATGTTTGTTTTTATCCCGCTCAAGGGCTGCCCAGTCAAAAGACGATAGCACGTCATTAAGTTGTGTATTTAGATCAGTATTGATTGGCTTAGGAATTGCAGGGCTTAACTGCCTCGCACCTTTCTCGATAGTGTCTAAAGCAGTGTGTTCGGTAAAGCTGGCAATTAACTCAGGTGACTGCCCTTTTAATAAGTCATAGTCTTGATGCGCTTTTTTAACAACCAAGGCAGCTTTCACCAGATCAGCTTGTTTTTCCTTGTAATGATCAGAGGTTTCAGCCTCGTGTTGACTCACCGCTTTAAATGCGTTGTGCGCCGTGACTAAGTCTGCTAGCTCTGGCTCTTGGCTGTTGGCTAATGCACTTAGATCAATAGTATTAACCCATGTCTTCACGGCTTTGCTGTGGGACTCATTGACTAGCAAGCCATCAACATCAATCAGCACGTCACGTTCCAGTGAGCGTGGCGCATTGTAATCGAGTGTAAAGTCTTTGACCTGCTCTCGTGACATTGATTGCAGAAGCGAAGCGTAGCCGTGGTGAAACCCTTCAGTGCTCCAGTGAATATCACACGCTTCTTTGTGGCGCGTAAGCGCAACATGCGTGAGGTAACGATTGGAGTTAAAGCTTGGGAAGTAATCATCGTAAGTAAAAGTCGCCCCTTGGAGCTTATGCACCGTTGCTGCATAGGCATAATCAAAGTGATTGTAGTCTTTCACATCAAAAGTAATAGTACGCTTTTCACCACCGATGATTTCAACGGTGAGTTGGTGAGCACTGGCTTTTTTGATCAGCCCGCGCGTGCCATTTTTGACCCCGTGTGGCGTGTCATCTACCCCTGTAACGCGAAGTCCTTTTTCATTTTTTAAGAAGTAAATTTCATCACCCACTGAAAAGCTGCGGTTGACTTCATTTTTACCATCATTAATTTTAATGGTTACATCTTTACCTAGTTTCTTCGCCTCTCGCATTTTCCGGCGACCTAGCTCATTCAGCCTTGCCACATGCTTACGCATAAAGGCAGACATAGTAGCCGTTTCATTAGGGTGAGCCACACGCTTGCCCCACCAACTATCCACTGTGCCTTGTAAGGCTTCATCCTCTGTATTGTAATGATGAACAAAGCCATGTTCGTGATAGGCATTTAATGCTTCTTGAGTCCGCCCAAGTGCTAAATCTTTGCTCGCCTCGCGCATCCAGTCATGCTTTTGTCGGCGGATATCAGTCAATGAGGAAAAACCAATTCGCTCTAAAATAGCGCGAAACGCTGCCCCTGCCCCAATGGGTTGGAGCTGCGTGTGATCACCCACTAACGCGACTTTAGCCCCTGCTTGTTTAGCAAACCCGATCACCTCAGCCAGCAAGCGTGAATCCACCATCCCTGCTTCATCGATCACTAAGACGTCTCTTTTATCCAAGCGTTCACGATCACTTTTCCACGCCAATAGATGAGAAGCGATGGTGCGTGAGTCGATATTGGCATCTTGCAATAACCCATCGGCAGCGCGTCCCGCTAAGGCTAGCCCTCTCACACGGTAGCCCGCCCCTTCCCAGACTTCACGCGCTGCACCTAACAAGTGGGTTTTACCTGTACCGGCAAAACCCACGACTGCCACTGCATCACCACCATGCACCAAGGCATTCAGTACCTCAGCTTGTGACTCAGACAGCGTCTTACTTTTTATCGCTTTTTGAGCGAGATACTTCGATACTTCATGGCGATTTTCACTCGCCATGCTGGTGACATTAGCGACTAAGTCTGACTCGATTTGCAGCATTTCTTTGCTGGTGTAACGCATTTCGTTTCTATCATTTCGGCCTAGGCTGAGTAGCTCAGGGGATTGTAAAATGCTTTGATAGACCCGAACGAATTGCTCGGCATCAATGCTGTAGCGATTCGCAATTCGGGCAATATCAGCATCGGAGAAAGTCGATTGCTGACCCGATAAGAGCTTAAGCGCAATAGTCGGATCAGCAATAATGGCCTTGCCGTTTTTCTCAGTAATCCGTTGGTATTCATCCATCCGATCACTAGGGGTTAACGGCTTGCCTTGGGCGCGTTCACGTTTGGCGCGGGTAGCGGATACGCCGATTTTGTTTTGCGGTTCAATATCAATCCCGCGTTCTTCATAACTCCGGCGATCAATCCGCACATCATGCCCATTGATCGCAAGATGATGGTTAGTTAACGTTTCCCATTGAAGGCGTATTTCCTCTAACCAAGGACGTTGATTCCAAGTGCGATTTTTTGCGCGTGCAAAATCCTGCCCTTGGATTTCACGCATACTCAACATAATGTGCAAATGGGGCTGATCGTTACCATGGCCTGCATGAAACGCCACGTCAGCTAGGATATTCTGATCAGTGAAATGCTTAACAAACGCCTTGGCTAATTCCCAGTTTTGTTCTTCGGTAAGCTCAATGGGTAAGGCGACTTGTATCTCACGAGCTGGCACACCATTCCACTGGCGTTCCATGCCATCGAGATGATTCCAGACGCGCTCGCGGTCTTTCATCCACTCAGGTGCGCCATTAGGGAGAAAGATTTCAGCTTTCACCAAGTCTTTTTTTGATGAATAGTTAAACGTCTCATCTTGGCGGTGATCGTGCAATTTCTCACAAGCACGGTAGGCAACCGCTGCAATGACATTTCGCCCTTTAGAACGCTGGATCATTTGTGCTCGAAGATGAAAGATTGCCATATCGCTATCTGATTTTCATAAACTGCGGATTTTTATTAGCGAATAGGGACGGTGCTTGCACTGTTTATTCGCCGCCTTTATCTTTTCGGTTTTTACTATACCATAATCCTACCTATTTTCAAATCGGATTACCGTTAGGCTTGCTTTTAGGGATAAAGGGTGTTTTAATAGCTGTAATGTTTTTTTATTGTGTTTGTAATGGGTTGTTAAGGATGAGGAATGCCGGAAAAAAAGAAGTCACCGCCATTGTGGGTTATATTGCCACGGGCAACAATGCTGTTCAGAAGAAAGGGTTAAAAGAAATCACCATCCCTGTGAGTAAAAAATTAAAAGTCAGTGAGGCGTTAAAGGATATACAACGAGAAATTATGAGCCGGTTGAATTATGAATACCCTAACTTAGAGATTAGGATTGATTCGTTAAAAATTGAAGAAAAGGAAATGGATTAAGGAAAACCCCATGCCACGATTAACACTGGAAGAAAAAATAGCCAAGGAAAACAAAAAGCTCAAACAGGCGAAAGCTCGATTACAAACCTTAAAGGCCAGATCACGGCATCAGGAAAAGAAAGACGAAACCCGTGTCAAGATTTTATTGGGGGCTTGGGTCTTAAAAACATGGGAAAGCTTGAGCGAAAATGAACGCCAAGAGCGTTTAAAACTCGTGGATGACTTTTTGACAAGAGAGAAAGACAAAGAGCTAGCGCCGAGGGTGGTTAAAGCGTTATTGGAACCTGAGCCTAGCTCGGATGAGTGAGTGTTATCCAGCATATCCACATGAGTGGAGCTTTAAAAAAAAGCGGAACGATTGTGGGTATGGTGGATAACACAGGTAGGAGCTTTGTGAGCAGGAAAGCGTTGAAGGACAATAGCAGAGTTATACCCAACAGTCACACTCACTTCGCCTTTTTTGAGGCTTCGTTCGTGTGAATGGTTGGGCATAACTCACTAAACAGGAGTGCATGAAATGGAACACAACCGCATTACGCATTTACACCCGCAAGATGAGATTGAGCAGTTAAAGGCAGAGCTAGCAGAAGCAAAACGCCAACAGGAAGTGTTGCAAGCACAACAGGAATTTGAGGGAGCCATGCAAATGGCTGACACGCAACAAGTGCTCAAAACCAAATGGCGATACAATACCTTGTTAGAGCTGGTGATGGGTCGGTTAGTGATGATGCTAACGTCCCGCCCTGTTATTGGCAATATCGTAGGGTTAGGTATTGCGCTGTTTGCTTATGTGACGTTAAGTACGGAATTGACCTTGCGTCATGCCGGGCAATTTGCTCATTATCTGGGTATTGGGATTTTGATTTTTGGTGGGTTGCAGATTATTAAAAGCTCCACGCGGAGCTTGTTGTTACCGTTAGCTGCAACGCTGGTGGGTGTGATTGTGACGAATACTTTGCATCATGGGCAAACGCTCTTTCACTTCCACTCGACTTTTTACCAATACGTCATGGCAGTTGGTTTGATTGGTTTGGCCTTAGCGGTGTTTCATATTGATTAAGGTGAGGCGGTACGCCTAGCTACAGAGGGTTAGGAAGTAGCTAGGCGTACACTGGGTACTACTAGGATCGCTAAGGAGTTTAGCTATTTTTGGCGGTGTTGAAAAGTAATGGAATGGACTCGCTCCACTTTGAACCATTCTAAAAAAATGGTTCTCGGCATCTAAGTGCTAAATAGCTAAGCTATTAAATTTAACGAAAGCGAAGGAGTCCACTATGGATATTAACGTGTTAGCCATTGATATTGCAAAAAATGTTTTCCAGCTCTGTGGCGTTAATCAGCAGGGGGCAATTTTAACTGAGAAAAAAGTAACGCGTGCAAAATTATTAGAAGTGATTAATCAGCTTGCTCCCAAAGTGATAGCAATGGAAGCTTGTGGAAGTGCAAATTATTGGGCGCGTGAATTAATTAAACGAAACTATGAGGTTAAACTCATTTCACCCCAATACGTGAAACCTTATCTAAAAGGGAATAAGAATGATCAACAAGATGCTCGCGCAATAGCTGAAGCAGCTCAACGGCCAACCATGAATTTTGTCACCCCGAAAACAGTTGAGCAGCAAGACATGCAAAGCTTGTTACGTATACGTGAAGGTCAAGTAGAAGCTCGAACTAAGCTATGTAATCAGTTGAGAGGTCTTCTAGCAGAGAACGGTATTGTCATTGCAAAAAGTATTTATAAATTAAGGGCCGAGTTGCCTTCAATTTTCGATCGTACAAATGACAATGGTTTGACAGATCGCATGAAAGCCTACATTCAGAGGCAATATGAAACCTTGTTAGTTCTGGATGAGAACATCGATGTTTACGAACTTGAAATTAATAGCATTTCCAAGAACAATGAAAGTTGCCAGCGTATTCAGGCGATAGAGGGTGTGGGACCAATAACAGCGGTGGCAGTGGTTGCTCAGGTGGGTAATGGGAGTGAATTTAAAAATGGCAGACATCTTTCCGCTTACCTAGGCCTAGTGCCTAGGCAACACTCAAGTGGTAATAGGGAGTATTTGGGAGGAATAAGTAAGCGAGGAGATAAATACCTACGAACCCTGCTTATCCATGGCGGTAGGTCTGTAGTTACCAGGTGCGGAAAAAAGGATGATCCAAGAAGTGTATGGGTTAAGCGTATTAAAATGGAGCGTGGAAGCAATAAGGCTAGTGTTGCTGTCGCCAATAAAAATGCTCGGATAATTCTAGCTATGTTAAAAAGTGGCGAAGAGTATCGACGTGCTGCTTAGTAGTTAGTTGAGTTTAACAGTCAGGAGAATTGCAAAGAGTATTGAATGATGACAAGTGGGTAAGACCAATGTTTGAGAGCCTGAAAAACCCAAGGCTAACCAGCCTGTAATAGGTAGTTGAGTCTAAACAGTGATGAGGCACAAACATGCGTAGTTCCATCAGGGCACGAAGAGGTGATGCATCAATCAGTCATCTGCTTCAGATGTCGGATATATGAGCGCATCTCTTCTACCATTGTCGTCAGAAAATAATCTTTACAATACGGGGCGAGTCCATATATGGGTTTTTAATAGATTGATTTGGTCATACTGAGGGGATTGAATGAAAATTGATTGTACAAGAAAAGAGTATCAGCGATTGCTGGAAATGATCTATATCGCTGATTGGGTGATGAACTCGTATACCAAAAAGGATGCCGACTCCGAACACGCCAAAGTACAACAAAGTATCCTCGCACTTGCTACGGATCTTTTTGATGGCGATTTTGTGGATCGCTCTAGCAATGGCGAAGATTATTTTATTGATAGCCGATTGGCAGACAGCGCAAAAGGCCGATTTATTGAGCCGTTTGAACAAGCGGTTTTCCGTGATGAATTGCTAGAGCAATTATGTGAGCGTGATCTACTCGATGAAGTCGGCGAGATCGGTTACGAAAAGTTAGCGTTGTTTGAGCGCATTGATAAACTTGATGCGCTGAGGGAAAAATACATCAATGAATTTAAAGAGCATGGGCTGCAAAATCTCAGGGTTGTTTATGATAAAACCGAAGTCAATTAATTTTAAAGGGAGTAGTAACTTATGAAGAAACAAGCAATTGCATTACTGGGCGTGATTACGGCTACCGCCCTACTCGCTGGCTGTCATCACGGCGACAATAAATTATTGAAGGAACCTAAAAAAGATGTGATTAAGTTTTTGTCTGATGCTGAGATGTATGCTTCCAAAAAAACAGGGGTCTATGATGCTGTTACAAGCACTTATAATATGTGCGTAACTAATCCTAAGCATTTTAACAACCCTTTTACTGGGGAGAAAGGTCAGTGTCAGAAATTTTTCAAGGCTATAGTTGAATACAGTAAAAAGTCTAAAGTCTTTAATGGTATAGATGTATCAGACCTTGATAATAAAGATGTAATCCAGCGAATTGGCGATGGCATTGATAAGTATGACATGTCTCATTATTAAATAAAAAAGCCGGAGTGTTGTTATTATTCCGGCTTTCGCTTTAGTTGTTTTTTTATTCTTCTTCTCATTGTTATTGTTGGTTATACGTTTTACTTAAAGGGTGGCAAGTAAATTCGTTTGTCATTAATTTCACTATAGATTGTTTAAAAAATATAAAAACTAACGAGTTTTTGATGAAAATAGCCTATGAAAAACTACCCTTAAATTAATAAGGTTAATTTTTTAGATCGGGAGATCGAAAAATTAGAGGCAGAGCACCTGACGTAAGCCATCTTCTAAAGCAAGGTATTGTTGTTGCTTACATTACAGAGTTGAGTATAATTGGAAAGTGCATGCCATGGATAAAGGGCAGATATCTTATTTGATAGCATTACTAGTCTGCGCAAAAACGCAAAAGCGGTAAGTTATAAGATTGCCGACCTGCCCTTTTTCCACTATTCACTTAAGTAATCCCCAGCAATTTTACAAGGATTTTACATGTTATCATTTTCATTTGCAATTGCTATTTGCTATTTGCTATTTGCTATTTGCTATTTGCTATTAGACATTGAAATACTAGAGTCTGGCGACATTAAGGATGCGGAACAATCGCAATAATAGTGATATCTCGTTGCTTGGAGCCGTAATACCAAAAAATCCGGTAGGCTGCGGGAGTTTTATTTTCAGCATAGGCTTCAAAAATCTCTTCCCCATTAGGCCCAGACACCGATTTATACTTATGCGTATTTAAACTTGGATGACGCGGATTAGTTTCAAGGTAGGCCAATGCTTTTCTTACGGCTTTAAAATGCTTAGATTTCGCACTATCTTGCTCTAGCTTATCGTATTGAGCACTCGCCTCATGAGTAAAGAGTAGATTAAATTTCATCATCTAAAAACTTTGAAAAAGTCCCTTTGCTTAAAACCTTCCCCTGTTCCACTTCTATTAACCCTTGCTCAAATTGCTTTAAGGCAACCTTATTATTAAATAACCATTTCTCGTAAGCCGGAATTTCAGCATAAGGTTCAAGAATAATTTTATGATCTTTGGTTTCGGTCATCTTAAAACCACTTACACCCTGCGTTAGCACTTGACCTAAAGTAATTCTCCCTTTTGAATCGGGGCGCAGTATTTTTGGTTGCATTATACACTACCTCTATATAATCATCTTTATGGCATTATAGCAGATATGGGTAATAGTATAAGTGGGATTAAGTTATAATGGGATTAATAAGCTAGATACTTATAAATTCCATTTGTACTGGACAAAAAACACTTCCAGTCGCCTAACTTGTTGTAATATAAGGAAGTAAATATAATCCTCACAACGAATACGAATGAGGGTTATCATGAACCAGGCAGAGCAAGAATTATACAATGCGTTATCGACAGAATTATCTTGGAACAAAGCCAGATTAGTCTGCTTTATTAAAATGTTAATGGCATTGTTTTTCGTGAAAACAATTAATTTAACAGCTATTGCCGTCGCAATGAATAGCACTGCTAAGTTAGCTTCACGTTATAAGCGAGTCTGTCGTTTTTTTGGCTTGTTCGAAATTGATATGGTTGCAGTTGCTCGTTTTATTTTTAAATGGTTCTTGCTAGACGAACAAAAGGTTCATTTAATTATTGATCGAACTAATTGGAAGTTAGGTTCAAAAAATATTAACGTGCTAATGTTGTCAGTTGTCTATGGTGGAATTTCAATCCCGCTATTTTGGGAAAACCTTGGGCGAGCAGGTAATTCAAACACAGATCAACGCATTAAATTAATACAGCGCTATATTAATGCCTTTGGGGCAGAAGGTGTAGCGAGTTTATTAGGCGATAGGGAGTTTATTGGTAAGGTATGGTTTCGCTATTTACTAGATAACGGGATACACTTCTATATTAGGCTTAAATCAGATACAAAGCTTCCTAATGCAAAAGGGAAGTTAGTGAAAGCAAAGTATTTATTTCAGTCAGTTGCCTGTGGCGAGATGAAGTTAATACGAGACTGTGAAGTTTGGGGATTAAAGTTATCACTGGCTGTAACTCGAGAGGCAGGGGATCTTTTAAAGATTATCGTTACCGACAATCATCCTTCTGACGCTTTAGCTGTTTATCAGTTAAGGCAAAATATTGAAACCTTATTTGGTTGTTTAAAAACCCGAGGTTACCGCTTTGAGGACACGCATCTAACAGATCCAGCAAAAATAAATAAATTACTAGTCTTGCTAGCGATTGGATTTTGCTGGGCCTACAAAATGGGCGAGTGGAAAAATGAAAATATAGAAGCAATAAAAATAAAAGCTCATGGTAGAAGATCCGTGAGTATATTTCGGTATGGCTTAGATTTTTTGCGCGATACTTTTTTAAAATTACATGATCATTACGAGGATTTTAAGCAGTGCATCAAGCAACTACAGACTAAAAAACGCCCGAAGTTACGGATGGTTACTGGGGGCAGGCTATGATTTTTGTCCAGTACAAATGAAACGGATATGCGAACGGCTTTAAACCAAGGTTAATTAACACAGGTCAAGGTCAGCTTGAGCTACAGATACCGCAGGTTAGAGACTCCAATGAAGCCTTCTATCCATCAGTCTTAGAGCGAGGTGTACGCTCTGATAGAGCACTTAAGCTGGCTGTCGCTGAAATGTATGTGCATGGGGTTTCCACGCGCAAAGTTGAAAAGGTGCTAAAGCAACTCTGTGGAACAGATATTTCAAGCACAGAGGTAAGCCGTTGCGCTAAATTGTTGGATGAAGATTTAAAGAAATGGCGAAATAAGCCGTTAGGAAAGATAAAATATCTTTGGCTAGATGCACGTTATGAGAAGGTGCGCACTAGCGGCACAGTACAAGACTGTGCGGTATTGATAGCCTATGGCTTTGATGAATCAACCGGCAAGAGAACAGTGCTAGGTGTTTCTGTTGCGTTATCAGAGGCTGAGGTACATTGGCGTGATTTTCTTCAGCAGTTGGTTGAGCGAGGTATACATGGTATTGAGTTGATCACTAGCGACGCTCATACTGGCCTAAAAGCCGCTAGAAGAGCTGTGTTCCCCAGTGTTCCTTGGCAACGCTGCCAATTTCATTTGCAGCAAAATGCTCAGGCTCACATACCAAAGCGCTCAATGAAGGAACCAGTAGCTGAGGAGATTACAGCTATATTTAATGCCTCAAACATTCATGAGTCGGAAAGACTATTGGCTATGGCGGTAGATAAATATCAGCAAACAGCACCAGAGCTTTCTTCTTGGTTGGAAGTGAATATACCGGAGGGCTTAGTAGTGATGAACTTTGACAGGCCGCATCAAAAAAGATTAAGAACCAGTAACATAGCTGAGCGCGTAAACAGAGAGGTAAAAAGAAGGACGCATACAGTTGGAATTTTCCCTAATACTGAATCGTGCCTAAGGCTCGTATCAGCTGTTTTAGTGGAAATTGATGACCAGTGGAGCGGATCACCTAGATACTTAAGTTGAAGTGAATAATAAGGCTTCATAGGGTTTTAGGATAGATCATTCTTGTTCTTATTAACGAGATATAATTGCTATTACCTAAAAGTTAATAATTTATTTTGAAAGGAGAAAAATTTGAGGTATAAATAATTTTTTAGATTGATTAGCATAATTAATTTAAGATATTATGCGATGAGACAGGTACAATAGAGTGCCATTTAGAATTTTAAAGGTTTTTCTAAGTACTGAAGTTGGTTTTTACAGACAAAATAACGCTCTATCTTCGTAGCTTTTTGTTTGGATCATCTAAACCATGAGAAACATTAAGTGAGGTTAATAAATAATCATCGAGTTTTTTGTGATTATTCTGTGAGATTATTAAAGAAGATCCATCAGTCTGGTGAATCTGATTTTCAAGATCTGAAATAAGCGCGTCTGGAGCAACTATGAGCGCCAATGCACCGCAGCCTTCAAACGCCCCATCACCCAGACTCGTGACGCTATTGGGCAGCGTAATGGATTGTAAACTGCTGCAGCCATAAAACGCCCAAGAACCCAGACTCGTGACGCTATTGGGCAGCGTAATGGATTGCAAACTGCTGCAGCCAGAAAACGCCCTTAAACCCAGACTCGTGACGCTATTGGGCAGCGTAATGGATTGCAAACTGCTGCAGCCTTCAAACGCCCAATCACCCAGGCTCGTGACGCTATTGGGCAGCGTAATGGATTGCAAACTGCTGCAGCCAGAAAACGCCCAAGAACCCAGACTCGTGACGCTATTGGGCAGCGTAATGGATTGCAAACTGCTGCAGCCTTCAAACGCCCAATCACCCAGGCTCGTGACGCTATTGGGCAGCGTAATGGATTGCAAACTGCTGCAGCCAGAAAACGCCCAATCACCCAGGCTCGTGATCTCATCTATGATTTCAATTTTCTTTATATGTTCTTTTTTTGTAATACTATTCCAATTGCATTGTTCGACACGCTCTGGTTGTTTTTTTTGATCGGACAGGTAAGTAACTCTAACTTGCATATTTATCATTCTCATTTAATCCAAATAATGCGTTTAGAATAACTTATAGAAATTATCTGTTTATTTAGAGTAACAGAAAGGGTATGGGGATTATTTCTTAGGTAGAAAACACTGTAGGTAATATAGCACACCATAACCAGCGTTATCGGGGGTTGGGCAGAATATATTCAGAAAACGCCATTATTACCCCTCATAATGGACCTTATAGAGTGTGTTTTGAATTTAATCGTAATATTTGGCCATAGTGAAGAATTAAGCTTAAGTTTACTTTTACGTCCAATACCAAGGTAAAGCCGCCAGGAACCTAAAATTAAGTAATATAAGAGGTACTTGCAAAACTATCTAAAATTTCTGTCTAGCTACTAGATATAGCGTCTAGCTGCTCTAAAAGCTCAAAATATGCTATTAGAGTTAATTAAAAAAAGAGTTTTGCAAGTACCTCATAATTATGATGTAGTTTAAAAGTAGTTTTGTGCAACCCCTTAAGTTAAGTTAGTTTTCAGAATCTCCAGTAGTTCCCGCTTAAGAAGAAAGCAGCGCTATGACTTGCCTGTAGGGCATATCAAAAAATATCTTTCGGAGTTCATTTATAAATAAACGGCGCGAGCACTAGCCTTCAACGCTTCTTAAGCGGGAGTTGCTGCAGAATCTCCTAGATGATTGCTGGTTTGACTGGTAATCTTTATCACCGTATTTATCTCATGTAATAAATTTATTATATCGACACTTATATATTAAAGGTATCTCATTATGACGCAGACAAAAGAACCACAGGTGACCGCAAAAAACACGAAAAATGAAATTTTATCCGCCTATGAATCGATGTTAGAAAAAGCACGCGAAATGTACAAAAAAAATAAACAGCAAGAAAAACTATTGCTTGAGAAAGAAAAAATGATTCGAGAAGTCAGTGAGAATGCTTCAGTTAATGTAGTGCAGAATCTCAATGAGATCAGTGAACAAATTGGTAAACAGATTAATCAAGTCGCTACAGCACTGGATGATGCTTATGGACAGCTTAAGCAGGTCAAAGAAGCCATTTTAATTGAAGAAAATAATCTTAAGGAAATGTATGAAATCACAAAAACAACCCATACTTTAGATGCTCTTTTATTAGCACATGAGCGGGAAGAGCAAGAGTTTAATGAAAGCTTGGCTCAGCAGAAGAAGCAGTGGGATCTTGATCAACAAAATTTTGAAAAAAGCTTCAACGAAGAAAAAGAAGCCAAGAAAAAACTATGGCAGCGAGAACAAGAGGAATATCACTATAAAATTTCACTCCAACGTCAAAAGGAGCAGGACGAATATGACTCTAAAAAAGCTAAGCAGGAACAAGATCTAGCACAAGAGCGTGAACAGTTATCCATTGAGTTTAATAAAAGAGAAAAAGCGTTAACTGAAAAAGAGGGGTTATTGGCTCAATTGCAAGAAAAGGTCGACAATTTCCCGACTGAGCTCACTCAACAGATAGAAAGTGAGAAAGCACTTCTTGAGGAGAGATTATTGCGCGAGCATAAATTTCAGTTTGATTTGCTGATGAAGGATAGGGAGAGTGAGAAAAGTTTAAGTGGGCAGACTATTTCATCCCTTCAGTCAAAGTTAGAATCACAAGAAAAATTAATCAAGGAATTAAGCGAGAAAGCAAGTAACTCAGTATTGCAAGTTCAGGATATCGCAATCAAAGCGATAGAGGGAGCATCAAATACGAAGGGAGTTTATTATCAACATGAGATAAAAGAGCAAAAAGATATTTAATCCTATAAAACAGCCTTGGTAAGTAATTATGAAAAAAAACATAAAAGTAATTTCACTTTTTTGCGGTTGTGGAGGTTTAGATTTTGGCTTTCATAAAGCAGGTTATGAGATTGTTTATGCGAATGATATAGAGGAATCTGTGCGTGCGACATATGAACATAACCTAGGCGAAATAGATATTAACGATATATATAATGTAAATAAAAAGGAGTTGCCAGCATGCGACATTATTTTAGCTGGAGTGCCTTGCCAACCTTTTTCAAATGCAGGCAATAGAGGGTCAATGCTTGATAAGAGGGGATCATTGTTTAAAGAAGTAATAAAAGTTGTGGATCTAAAAAAGCCTAAGATTGTTCTTTTTGAAAATGTACGTGGTTTTTTATCCTCTAAGGATGATAAAGGGAAACTAATGCCTGACAGAGTATGCGCTGATTTAAAGAAACATGGCTATAATCTTTATTATAAGTTTATTAATGCGTCAGACTATGAGGTTCCGCAAAATCGTTATAGAGTAATTATGATTGGTGTGAGAAATGATTTAAACAAATGTTTTTTATTTCCAGAACCTATCCCCGATAAAAGAAAACTTACTGTAGGAAATATTATAAAAAAACGCCCGCCAAAGGGTGAGGAAATAGAAGTATGGCCTCTCTCTCCGCAAGCTATTAATATAGCAAAACACATACCCGAGGGTGGGTCATGGAAGGATGTGCCTTATAAGTATCTGCCTACTAGATTAAAAAAAATTAGAGATGAAATGAAAAAGTATCGATCACCTAATTTTTATAGAAGATTTTCACGAAATGAAATTATGGGAACCATCACTGCAGCTTCCACACCTGAAAACTCAGGTATTATACACCCAACAGAGCTTCGTAGATATTCAGTTCGTGAGATTGCAAGGTTTCAATCATTTCCAGATAATTTTATGTTTATTGGTAGCTCTGTAGCAAAAAAATATAAAATGATAGGAAATGCTGTTCCTGTAAACCTTGCATACCACATCGCTAAAAAAATTAAACAGGACTTTTTTAGTGAGAGTTAATACAGATAAAGCCTATCTATTAGGACTCTTGATTGGAGGTGGTATACTGCATGGTAGTAATCTCCAAATTATTCTACCTTATAAAAAATGGGGAAATCTTTCTATTAATCCTAGTCGTGCTGGTGGTATTGCTGAGGATATTTTATCAAGATTAAATCCGTTATGGCTATCTGTATATAATATGAATATATCATACAAGGTTGGCACCGACTGGAAAATTATATTAAATGTTATTAGTAACAATTTAACTGAAGATCTGCAAAATTTAAACCTACCAATTAGTGGCGAGTTGAGAAGTACAGCAAATATTGAAAAACTGTATTATGTGCTTAATAGCATTGAGCATAAAAAGCAATTCATTACTGGGCTTATTGACACAATAGGAAGTTTAGCGCAATCACACCGTAGATTTGTAGAGAGCTATCAAGTCATATCCTTTGAATTTAAAGGTAATAACTTTCAATTAGTGAAATATGTTGCAAAGATGCTTATGGATATAAATTGTTATCCAGACCAGATCTTATGGAATCATCCAAATCAACATAGTGGAACATGTAGATATTATAAGCTAGTGCGCCATCCTTTCTGTAAATTCCATTGACTTGCTGAAAATAAGCAGGCGACTCAGTCAGATTAGAAATTCCTTTTAAGGTAAACTTAACCAAAAAAGAGGAATGACAATGAGCTGCTATAAAAATGAGAACTTAATCGAAGAAGCCATACATGTTTTAGCGATGGAGGGGTTTGAAGCTTTACCTAAGCTTGTCTCCAGGTTGATGAATGAGGCTATGTTAATAGAAAGGGAGCGCCATTTAAATGCCAGTCCTTATGAGCGAACTGGCGATAGAAACGGATATGCGAACGGCTTTAAACCAAGGTTAATTAACACAGGTCAAGGTCAGCTTGAGCTACAGATACCGCAGGTTAGAGACTCCAATGAAGCCTTCTATCCATCAGTCTTAGAGCGAGGTGTACGCTCTGATAGAGCACTTAAGCTGGCTGTCGCTGAAATGTATGTGCATGGGGTTTCCACGCGCAAAGTTGAAAAGGTGCTAAAGCAACTCTGTGGAACAGATATTTCAAGCACAGAGGTAAGCCGTTGCGCTAAATTGTTGGATGAAGATTTAAAGAAATGGCGAAATAAGCCGTTAGGAAAGATAAAATATCTTTGGCTAGATGCACGTTATGAGAAGGTGCGCACTAGCGGCACAGTACAAGACTGTGCGGTATTGATAGCCTATGGCTTTGATGAATCAACCGGCAAGAGAACAGTGCTAGGTGTTTCTGTTGCGTTATCAGAGGCTGAGGTACATTGGCGTGATTTTCTTCAGCAGTTGGTTGAGCGAGGTATACATGGTATTGAGTTGATTACTAGCGACGCTCATACTGGCCTAAAAGCCGCTAGAAGAGCTGTGTTCCCCAGTGTTCCTTGGCAACGCTGCCAATTTCATTTGCAGCAAAATGCTCAGGCTCACATACCAAAGCGCTCAATGAAGGAACCAGTAGCTGAGGAGATTACAGCTATATTTAACGCCTCAAACATTCATGAGTCGGAAAGACTATTGGCTATGGCGGTAGATAAATATCAGCAAACAGCACCAGAGCTTTCTTCTTGGTTGGAAGTGAATATACCGGAGGGCTTAGTAGTGATGAACTTTGACAGGCCGCATCAAAAAAGATTAAGAACCAGTAACATAGCTGAGCGCGTAAACAGAGAGGTAAAAAGAAGGACGCATACAGTTGGAATTTTCCCTAATACTGAATCGTGCCTAAGGCTCGTATCAGCTGTCTTAGTGGAAATTGATGACCAGTGGAGCGGATCACCTAGATACTTAAGTTGAAGTGAATAATAAGGCTTCATAGGGTTTTAGGATAGATCATTCTTGTTCTTATTAACGAGATATAATTGCTATTACCTAAAAGTTAATAATTTATTTTGAGAGGAGAAAAATTTGAGGTATAAATAATTTTTTAGATTGATTAGCATAATTAATTTAAGATATTATGCGATG
Source organism: Gammaproteobacteria bacterium (assembly GCA_965196985.1). Taxonomy (GTDB): domain Bacteria; phylum Pseudomonadota; class Gammaproteobacteria; order UBA12402; family UBA12402; genus 2-12-FULL-35-23. The sequence continues at coordinate 25,941 of CBDALO010000214.1, forward strand.
AGACAGGTACAATAGAGTGCCATTTAGAATTTTAAAGGTTTTTCTAAGTACTGAAGTTGGTTTTTACAGACAAAATAACGCTCTATCTATTATAAAAACTGGAAAAAAGGTTTTAAAATACGAGTTGCTTTGGATGATTATCTTTTAAAAGGAGGGTTTTTATTTACAAGCAAAAAACTTTCTGCCAGCCAAAACAAAGATTTACAAAAAAACCAAGTAAACACAACAAGTAGCAAACTTATTAAGATATCAGGCAGGGTAACACTCCATGTTGATGAGGCAACAATATGGTTGCCACCTGAAATAAGCTGAAAACTACCCAAAATTTAAATCAGCAAAATAATGCTGAAATATTGTGTAAAAATGACTATGCTTTGTCTTTTTAACAAGACTAACGAGATGAGTATAAATGTTAAACTTCGCCGATTACGCTGCCCCTCTTTTTTCAAAATTAACTGGGAAAGTTGTTTTAAAAAAATCTATCGACGATTGTAGGAAAGCTATTAACTGAAGGTAGTTGTAAGTTGTTCAGTTCATCAAAAGATAACAATGAGTATAAAAAGATGATTCGTACACTTACCGGTGAAAATAAAAGCACCGATTTAGATCCAATAAAAACAAATGATGTATTGCTAGAACAGAGCTGTGAAAAACTTTCACACGCCAGTAAAATTGATGTTCTTCATGATCCTTCTGATATTAGAAAGCCACATAGCAAGCAAACTGAAAATCTAGGTAAAGTAAGGAGTCTGGACGGGGATATTATCAATGGTTACAGCACGCATAACGCAGTTGCATTAGTACCTGGTGATAAGGCTGTGCATCTACTATCGCATGTAAGCTACAGCAATAAAGACCCTAAGTTTTTAAAAGCTGAGCATATTAAGAAAATAGAGGCTGGAAAGCCATTTGAGGGAGATAAAGAGGCCAAGAGTCTTTATGAATCTGGTGATTACTTTAATAAAAAGCTGCTGTCTATTCGTGAAATAGAAAAAATAGGAATCTGCCTAAAATCAAAGAATGAAGATGCAACCATTACCCATATTCTAGATAGAGAGTTTGATGATAATGACTATCTCTCACTAATTGATACAAACCTAGATCAAGACTTTATTATTCGCTCAAAAATAACAAGAACAATAGAAGGTAGAGGTGATGATGGTAAAAAGCTTAAGCTGATTAACGCTGATTTTGATGCTCAAGGCGAAAAGCAATTCCAAAAGTTAACAGTTGGAAAGAATTGCGTACAAGACGGAAAAATAACTATTTATTTTGGAGAGTTTGAGAACTTCAATGCAATTAAAATCCAAATTACAGGCAGAGATGGTAGGAGAATTTTTAAGAATGACATGCTGCTATTAACTAATAAAAAAGTAACGACTTTTGATGAGGCGTATGAGGTATACATAGCCTATCTATCTCGTGCGAAAATTGAATATGTTTTTAAATTTCTCAAGGAAGGACTAGGCTGGGAAAATATGCAGATAAAAAATTTTAAAGGGATACAAAATCTACTGGCTGTATGTTTTTATGTGGCCTCATATTTGTATGAGATAGGTAAGGAAAAAGCTTATGACGATTACGCAATTATGCTAGCTAAATTAGGAGATGGTAAGGGCAAGGTGACACGACACTTTATTGCGAAGGGTATTAGAAAACTTCTAACGTATCACTTAGTAGAGCAATTTTTTAAAGAAAATAGTGTTTCTCAAGAAGAACAAAAAGAATTATCGAATTCAGTTCAGGTAGGGAGATAACAATTTTGGGTAGTTCTCAGGAAATAAGAGGTGGTCATTTCATACATAATCTTCATTTTAGCCAGGTGTTAGGCTTGCAGACGCCAAGTGAGTTTATGATTAAAAAATATATAGATTCGTTTCAAAACTACTTTTGTCCATTTACTTGCTTAACTAAGGGTGATTACAGTGAAATAAGAAGCATTATTGACTCAGAAAGCTATTTATATTTGACAAGCTATACTAAACAGGCAATTGTGGTTAAAGACTTGTTGGAGTATAGTAAAAAACCTAACGATTTCATCTATGGATGTTCATCAAGTTACAGTAATGGCTTTCCTTTAACTTATTTACTACAAGGAGCTGCATATATAATTGCTGCATCAACAGGGATTCAAATAAAAGGGAAGAGGGTGCTTGGTAATTATCTTAGTTTACTTAAAAATAATTCTAAATATAATATTATTATCGAATTACCAGATAGAGGAACTTGTTTGTTAATGCATAATAATAAATATGGTGTATTAATAGGTTATGTAAATAATATTTTTAATAAAAAGTTAATAAAAAAAATACATAAGGGAAAAGTATATTTACGTGAGCCAAAGTTTGAGGAATGTGTAAAGCTGTGATAAGAAAAAAAGAGGTGGATTTTTATGAAGAGATAGCATCTGAGATTGTGAATCAGATAAAATCACATCTTACATCTACTAACCACACAATAAGACCTCTTATTGGTGAAATAGGTTCAGGATTAAGAACTCTAATAGCTAATGGTTATAATGCTGGTAGTTTGTTAAAAGGGTATTCTAGGTCTGTCCATAGATTACATCTTGATATATCTATTGTGATAGAGAATACCACAACAGGTAAGTTTGAGATTATCATATTTGAAGTTAAAAGGGTAAATAAACTAGGGCTTGGAGAGCTATCTCAGTTGATAGGATATTGTCTAGTATCAAAAGCAAAGTATGGAATTTTAATAAATATTGATAAAAATGTTAGTACAGAATTTTCTATCATAATTGATGGAGATGATGATCTTACTGATATTATCAGGATAATAGACAATAAAAAACTACGGCATAGATTTGGGGTTATGATATGGAATTCATGCACCTTTAAAGTGGAGTATACAAATTCTGGAGCAATAAAATCTATTCCACAGTTAGTAGAAGAAGTTGAGAATAATCTCTTATGATAATTTTCCTACCGTACATAAAATTCATCCTACATCCAAAAGATTCATGTTACCGCAAAGCTAGTTGACATCTAACAAAAGCTATCGTTTTCTAAATGCAGCGTCTCCCAGTCAATCATCTTCTGGATTTTTTTAGGCAAATGCGCCTTAAAAAAATCCTTGGCAATCTCGATGTCCTGGAGCGAACTTTTAAAAAAAAGATCGTGATGCTTAATGGCGTGTTTACTACTCATACAGGCGTCCTTTTTTCTTCTAGCCATTTAAGGGTATTAGGAATATTCGTGTAAAAATGGCCAAGATCTGTGGATAACTTTCGGTTGTTATTACCGAATAAGCGACTTTTTGATAAAGTATTCTCCATATAATATCAGATTATTCCACTCAATTGGGCTGATATGTTTTAAAAGGTGTAAATCAATACCTGGCTCAACAGCACGATGTTCATCACATACACGCATCATTTCTTTTGCTTGCCAATAGACAATACAAGCATCAATCAGCGTCAAACAATTACATGAGTTTTTTAACTGGTCTAATTCACGGCCAGTGATCTTTCCATGCTTACCGAATGCAACATCCCTTGAAAGCTGATGTAGCTGCTCAGTTTTAAGTAACCCTTTGCGTCTCTGTTCGCGTAATTGCGGGCTGACCATATAATTTAAAATATTTTCAGTTTTAATAATCCGACCAAAGTCTCGATTGGCTTTGTAAAATCGGTTTTTTTCATCAAAGCTTACCAGCCGCCTTATTGCTGTTGATGCCATTGAGTATCCCATTTCCATAGAAGCGTAAAATTGGCCCATCCGATCATATTGTTCAACAATGCACTCCATGTCTATCTGATGTTGCTTGCCTTTTACTAATGGAGCTAAACTGCCAAAGTGATAATTTGCATCAATCTTATAAAGTTTTTGGGCTTTGACATTCTTTATGCGTGGGTTAAGTTGTTTCCCAAACATTGCAAAGCCTGGGCTGTTACGTCTATCTTTATTTAGGGGAATTGAGCTAGTTTTATCTCATAATAAACAAGGTTTTTAGTAACCTATCAAGGTAAAATAACTTGATATAAAAACTATAGTGAAATTAGTCATGCGCAGAATCATAAAAGCGATTAAAAGCCTGAGTGATTACCTGATCCTGCTGAAAAAAAATCCAGAGCTACTAAGGCCAGAGCAGTGCAGCCATTGCGGTGCAGGTGGACTATGGTCACATGGATCATATGATCGAAAACCAGATAGGAACCCAGGTAAAGGACGCTCTTTAAATCCCACCCCTGTTTTGAGATTTTATTGTCATCAATGTAAACGTACTTGTTCAACCCTACCTGAGATACTTTCTCCAAAGCGTTGGTATTGCTGGTCAGTTCAGCAGGCAGTGTTAATGAGCGTGCTCCTGGGAAAAGTATTAGCTCATCAGGTCAGGAGCAAGGTGTTAGTCGACACACCGTTGCTAGGTGGTTTCACTGGTTGGTTGACCACTTCGTTGATTACTCCTTCCATATCAAAGCACATCCGTTGTGGTTACAGCTTGGGCGACATAGTGATCCACAAGCGTTTTGGTTGGCCTGCCTTGGTGAGCATGATTTATCGAGCATCATGCTTTTTCTTAACAACACAGGAGTGAGCATCCCATAATTAATTAACGTGAAAAAAAGTTGAGATGGATATTTTCTGTAAACCTCACGACCCCACACAGTTTGAGCGTAGCATTCTCAACTCAAGTTGTGATTAACTCATTGCAAGTAGTTAAATCACACAGGAATTGCAAAATGACCAAGCCCATTCACCCAACAGCACTGTTTCGCCTAAGTGTTTTAGGTGAGCTATGTAGCCGAAATAGTTTTGAGCATGGTGAGCTCAAGAGCATTATTAAAAGGTTGTCCCAGCAAACCTACAACATTCCAGGTAGTAAGCGTGTTCACCTCAGTGCTAAAACAATTGAGAATTGGTATTACGCCTGGTTAAAGCAGGGTATTGATGGATTAGTTCCTAAAACTCGACGAGACAAAGGCCAGTGTCACATCAATCCAGAGCTACAAGAGTTAATTATTTCCACTAAACAGGAAAGCCCTTCAAGATCAATTCCGACCGTGATTAAACTCTTAGAAACTCAAGGGAAGGTAGCACGAGGTGAATTATCTCACGCAACAGTTCACCGCTTATTAGTAAAACACGGCCTGTCTAAAAGAACAGTCACACCTTCTAACCAAATTGAGCGCCGCTCATTTGAGGCGCTCACAGCTTGTGATATTTGGTATGGCGATGTCATGCATGGTCCAACGATTTACGATGGCCAAAGAAGAGTTAAAAGCTATTTGGTGAGTATTTTTGATGATGCCTCAAGGTTGGTCTGTCACAGTAAATTTTGTACTGATGAGAGTGCCATTACTATTGAGCATGTGTTGAAAGAGGCATTACTCAAACGTGGGCTTCCTGTTAAGCTCATCATTGACAACGGCCCTGCCTACCGTGCTAAAACGTTGCAAACCATTTGTGCTCGTTTGAAAATTCAATTGATTTACGGCAGGCCCTATGAACCGCAAAGCAAAGGCAAACTAGAGCGTTGGCATAGAACAGTACGCGAGCAATTCCTAGCTGAATGCAACCTGGATTCCATTCATAGTTTCAATGCGCTGAATGATCGATTTTGGGCTTGGGTTGAGCGTGTTTATCATCAAGCCTCGCAAAGCGCCCTGCCTGACAAGATGACCCCGTTACAACGCTATCAGCAAGACCTCACTAAAATTCAGCCGTTAGGGCTAGTGCGCCATCCTTTCTGTAAATTCCATTGACTTGCTGAAAATAAGCAGGCGACTCAGTCAGATTAGAAATTCCTTTTAAGGTAAACTTAACCAAAAAAGAGGAATGACAATGAGCTGCTATAAAAATGAGAACTTAATCGAAGAAGCCATACATGTTTTAGCGATGGAGGGGTTTGAAGCTTTACCTAAGCTTGTCTCCAGGTTGATGAATGAGGCTATGTTAATAGAAAGGGAGCGCCATTTAAATGCCAGTCCTTATGAGCGAACTGGCGATAGAAACGGATATGCGAACGGCTTTAAACCAAGGTTAATTAACACAGGTCAAGGTCAGCTTGAGCTACAGATACCGCAGGTTAGAGACTCCAATGAAGCCTTCTATCCATCAGTCTTAGAGCGAGGTGTACGCTCTGATAGAGCACTTAAGCTGGCTGTCGCTGAAATGTATGTGCATGGGGTTTCCACGCGCAAAGTTGAAAAGGTGCTAAAGCAACTCTGTGGAACAGATATTTCAAGCACAGAGGTAAGCCGTTGCGCTAAATTGTTGGATGAAGATTTAAAGAAATGGCGAAATAAGCCGTTAGGAAAGATAAAATATCTTTGGCTAGATGCACGTTATGAGAAGGTGCGCACTAGCGGCACAGTACAAGACTGTGCGGTATTGATAGCCTATGGCTTTGATGAATCAACCGGCAAGAGAACAGTGCTAGGTGTTTCTGTTGCGTTATCAGAGGCTGAGGTACATTGGCGTGATTTTCTTCAGCAGTTGGTTGAGCGAGGTATACATGGTATTGAGTTGATTACTAGCGACGCTCATACTGGCCTAAAAGCCGCTAGAAGAGCTGTGTTCCCCAGTGTTCCTTGGCAACGCTGCCAATTTCATTTGCAGCAAAATGCTCAGGCTCACATACCAAAGCGCTCAATGAAGGAACCAGTAGCTGAGGAGATTACAGCTATATTTAATGCCTCAAACATTCATGAGTCGGAAAGACTATTGGCTATGGCGGTAGATAAATATCAGCAAACAGCACCAGAGCTTTCTTCTTGGTTGGAAGTGAATATACCGGAGGGCTTAGTAGTGATGAACTTTGACAGGCCGCATCAAAAAAGATTAAGAACCAGTAACATAGCTGAGCGCGTAAACAGAGAGGTAAAAAGAAGGACGCATACAGTTGGAATTTTCCCTAATACTGAATCGTGCCTAAGGCTCGTATCAGCTGTTTTAGTGGAAATTGATGACCAGTGGAGCGGATCACCTAGATACTTAAGTTGAAGTGAATAATAAGGCTTCATAGGGTTTTAGGATAGATCATTCTTGTTCTTATTAACGAGATATAATTGCTATTACCTAAAAGTTAATAATTTATTTTGAGAGGAGAAAAATTTGAGGTATAAATAATTTTTTAGATTGATTAGCATAATTAATTTAAGATATTATGCGATGAGACAGGTACAATAGAGTGCCATTTAGAATTTTAAAGGTTTTTCTAAGTACTGAAGTTGGTTTTTACAGACAAAATAACGCTCTATCCCGTTAGGTTGTTTGGCCGATAAGCTAGATGATTACTTCCTGCATCGCATTAAGCGCCGAGTCAGGAAGGATGGCACGGTAAGCTGGAATAATCGACTCTTTGAAGTTCCATTTGAACTGGCTCAACAAGAGGTTTATTTAGTGGTTGATCCGCATAGTGACTCCGCCCGTCACGTCGAATCATTGGAATATCAATACCTTGGTGCAGTGGGAGAGCTGGACAAACATAACAACCTTTCTAGAACCCGAGCTAGACCTCAGATGCCGGAACAACCAGCAAGAAAAACCTCGCTAGTTGAGATTGTTTATAACCAAGTTAAAGAGGATTTGGATATCACTGAGGAGGATGAGTAAGATGTATCTTCAACATTTTGGCTTGAAATTTGATCCATTGGGTAAATCAAACATTATTGAATTGGCGCAGTCAAAGCGACTAGAGCAGCAACTTAATGGTTTGCTAGAAACACGCGGCTTAGCAGTGATTACTGGCGACTCAGGGACAGGAAAGACCACGGCGCTAAGATACTGGAGCAATAAACTCAACCCGCTGACCCATCAAGTCATTTATCAATCAGACACTCACTTTCGGTCATTTGATGTGTACTCTCAGCTTGCCGAAAATCTAGGTTTAGAAAACTATTACCGATTCTCTAAACTTTGGAGAGACTTGAAGCAGAGCTTGATCGCGCTCTACCATGATAAAAACGTTCAGCCTATTTGGATCCTAGACGAGGCGCATCAGCTTAGTAATGATTTCATTCTACGATTACCTGACTTCCTTAATTTCAGTTTTGACAGCAAAGACGTCATGACGATTATCTTATGTGGACTCCCATCACTTCTAGCAACATTGCAGAGACCAGCCTATGAACCTATCAACTCTAGAATTCAGTGCTTTATTAGGTGGCATGCAATTGAAGATAGCAGGGATTTTGAGAGCATTATTCACGCTGCTTTTGAGAAGGCAGGAATGAGCAACAGCTTATTCACTGAAACAGGTATTCGTGCAGTACACATGGCCACAAAAGGTAGGCTTCGTTATGTTGATAGGCTCATGCGACATGCGTTGCTAATCGCCGCTAATATGAATTTAAACCATATACCGGATGATGTCATTAATCAGGCAATTCATGAGCTAAAAGGTTAACTATTTGACACCATCTCACGCAAAATAGGTTGAGATGGTTTCTCTAAATTATTGTGGGACGTTACAGCCTGCAAAGTTTATTTCTGTATAACCATGTGTGTCAACATAGTGTTCTAATAAGGGTAACCCTGTTTCATTGTACAGCATGCCATCTAATACATGCCCTGCATCACGGTTAGTACATTCTATTGGCGGGTGCTGCCTTTATATAATGTAGAAAATATAGCATAATATACACTTTAACTTGATTACGGATGGTGTTTGGATGTTAGCTAGAATTCTCTCTGATGAAAATAATGAATTAACTATTGAGCTCAAGCTTCCACTAAAAGGATCCATGCTTGAATGTGAGGATGCAATTCTTGACGGCCTTAATGAGGTTGGAACATTAGCCACTGAAAAAGCTTTAAGTAAGTTTGATGCAGATGGCTCTCCTATCCATGTTGGAAAAATAAAGCTAACAGCACGAAGTAGAGATGAAGCAAATTACCAAACGCCTTATGGAGTTGCTCGAGTTAAGCGTTATGTTTATCAAACCTCTAAAGGCGGGAAGATCTTTTGTCCTTTAGAAGATAAGGCTAGAATTATCCAAGGATCAACACCGCGATTTGCAAAAATAATCTCACATAAATACTCAAACTTACCTGCTCCTAGTGTTATTGATGATCTCAAGGTCAATCATAACCGTAAAATCTCACATTCATACTTGCAACGGGCAACTGATTTTGTTGGCGGTATTGCACAAGCCAAAGAGGCTGAGTGGGAATATGAAGAGCCAAAGCTTGATGCAGGCATTGAGATGCTAAGTATTAGCTTAGATGGTGCATATGTTCTCACCGTTGATGATGGTTATAGAGAGAGCATGGTTGGAACTATTTCCATGTATGATAAGCATGGTGCACGCCTGCACACAACCTACGTTGCAGCATCACCAGAATATGGAAAAGATGAATTCTTTAATAGGCTTGAAAAGGAAATAAAGCTGAAAAAGAAATATTACCCTGATGCTAAAACAATTGGCGTTGCTGATGGAGCAAAAAATAATTGGCCATTTCTAAAAAAACATACTGATACGCAAATTTTAGATTTTTGGCATGCAACTGAATATCTCGGCGAAGCATCAAAGGCAGTATTTACCAAAAAATCTGAAAGAGATGAGCGTGATGTTTGGCTCGAAGAGAGATGTCATGACTTAAAGCACAAGAAAGGTGCGGCAGGTAGAATACTTGCTGAGCTTAAAGAGCATCTAAATAAAAAACTGAATAAATCGCTTAGAGAAAAGCTAGAAGGAACAATTACGTATTTTGAAAATAATATTAAAGAAAAGCGAATGTCGTATCATAATTTGATTAAGCAGAATGCACCAATTGGCTCTGGCGTCACTGAAGCAGCATGTAAAACAATTGTTAAACAAAGATTAGGCGGATCAGGAATGCGCTGGAAAGACAAGGGAATGAAAATCGTTTTATGCTTGAGAACACTAGTAAAGACTAAAGGCAGATGGGATCAGTTTTGGGAGAAGGTCAATGATTTTGGCGTGCCAGCAGCAATATAGCCTACATTATATAGAGGCAGCACCCCTATTGGCTTACTAAAAAATGGTGCATAGGTATCTGCAACGTAAGTATAAAACTCTATGGCATAGTCACCAAAACAAGTGCTGTAACCTCGGTTTAATACCTTGCTGTGATATTCCATTCGAATTGAGTCACTGCTACTGCTTTGCCCAACACCCCAATTTCCCGTAATATCCAATGCACTAATGGCATTAACAACATCGGCCAAAGTATAGCGGACTGAATCATCATTTGATAGGCCAAAATCACTGATTGCCTTTAATGTATCGTAGCAGATACCTTGCACCAAATTAGGCATGATAGTTAACCCAATGCTACAACCCCATGCCATCCAGGTTGCAATAATAGCAACAATGGCATCTTTGTCTCTAATTTGCCGTTGCTCATAAGTCATAAAATAATTAGTAATGTGTAAATCATTATCTACCTTAATGAGTAAATCAGGTAGCTTAATTTTACGCATATATTTTTTTAGGAATTCTTTCAGTTTGTTTAATGCTATTTCATCCTCTTCGCTGAGTTGATAAGCATCATCGACAGACAATACCCATTTATCGTCTTCAACTTTTGCGTAAGTGTTACTATCCTCATGGCGGATAAATTCATCAACCGCACCGTGTAAACGATTCGTTAAATACTCTGGAATTTTTTTTGCCTCTGTGGGTAAACCCGCTTTTTTAAAAAAGTTATCTCGCTCCTTCTGCCAACGAATAGTTGGCATAAACAATTGATCGAATTTACAAAAGAATTTACTGTGACTTGCTGATAGATTCCCTTCTTTTACTTCGTCACGAATAGCCTGTAATAAAGCAATTTCCCAAGCCTTGCGGTCAACCTTTCCCTCATCATTAATAATGAGATTTTGTAGCTTTGGTGGAATAAAATGTGTTGGCACATCTTCTGGGCATTGATGATCATGATTTTTATTTAACTCTTTCAAAGTCTCAATTGCATCCAGCAAGGGTTTTGAGTTCATTGTTCCATCATTAATCAAGTTGATGTGTTCAATAAACAAAGGAAAGAACTTTCTAAAGTAGGAGTAGCGGTCTTCCAATAAATGAAATACATGGCTGTATTTACTGGATAACCACTCTTGAGCTTTTTCGATTTGTGCAGCCAATCGCTTTTTTGGAATTTCTTCAAAGATTTTCTCTCGTAAAGTTTCATCAGTAATATCATCGTTTAGTATAAGCTCACCAATCGTTTGAAATTGTTCTAATGCTTTTTTTATCTGCTTACGCTTCTGGCGAGTGGCAACATCAATTTGGTTATTTGCTGCTTTCTCAGCCTTATCAAACAATTTAATGAGCATTTCAACAATATGATCAACAGTATCTTCATAAATTTGCTTGCATAAGCAAATCAATACAGCGTATCGCTTACTTTCTAATAACTTGCCGAGCCGTGTTACTGAAAAATAGCGGGCACGTTTTGCAAGTAGTGCCTTATAGTTTGCATTGAGCCAAGACAAATCCAGGCTTAGTATTTTAATGGTGTCGATGATCTGGAGTTTTTTTATTAGCGCTTTAATGTTATCTGAAGAAGGGATACCGGGAGGTTGTTTTAACTTCCATAAGATTGAGCGAGTACCATCTACCGCACGAGACAGGGAAGCGACTGTAAGGAGCGGTGTCGAGAAGCCCGCGATAGCCGGCACTTATTTCAGCAGCCCGAAGTTGATAGCCAAAGGCCATCATGCGTAGGGATGTGAAATAAGCTATACGCCGGCGTTAAGTCATTGAGCGAGAAGTTGCGCTACGCTTTGTGTAGTGCAGCTTCGAGAGCAGGACGCTCGCGGCAGCAATTATTCGTCGCGTTAAGTTCGCGCCGATTTTTGGGGACACGATGGCCAAAAATCTTTAGTGCGAATAGCGACGCTATCGTTTTAGTACCGCTTTAAGTTTTTCTTTGATTGATGTTGTTAACTGATTTTCTAACCGAGCCTCAATAAAATTCCAAGCATCATTACGGCAGCTCCCCACTAGCCTACGTAACTCCGATAGGGCTGGCTGTAAAATAGCTTTTTCTTTCAGAAAGCATTGGGCCTTGGGAACTAACAGAGACACTTGGTCAGTTTGTTGGGCCTGCTCTAATAGGTATGTCTTTAAAGCTTCTTTAGCTACCTCATTATATTCCTTTAACTTTAAATGCTGTTTGATTTTGTTTTGGTGTTCTCGAATAACGGAGCGACGATGCTGGTATTGGTGAATGAGGTCGCTAGAAGCATTTAATTGATAGCAAACAAAGTTCAAAATTGCAGGGTCAATATCAAAGGCAGTTTGTTTAGGAAAATAATTACGGGTTTTAACAAAGGCCAATTGATACCCAAAACCCAGTTTATTTTCCGGTGTCCTACAAAGCCGAATGACTTGCATATCCTTTCTACTGAGTTTACCTAAGGCTAAAACCTCTTTTCGGAGAGTCATTGGATTTTGGTCAAGCTGCTTCATTGGTAACCATCTAGAAAACGACCGTTTTATTAACACGAAATTGTGGCGCAATTGACTAGTAAAATTCAAGCGATTTCCATATGAAAATGTTATATAATTTTCTACGTTAGGCTTCTTTACCTTTGAAATGAGTTTCCAGACAAATAAAACTGGATTTTGAGAGCAGCTAATCAACCAGCAGATTAGGTACACCATGAAAATTGGCTATGCACGAGTTTCTACCAACGATCAACATTTGCGTATGCAAGAAGATGCTTTGAAAAAAGCTGGATGTAATAAAATTTATAATGACATTGCTAGTGGGGTTAAAACAGCAAGACCCGGATTGGAAGACGCCTTAAAACAGCTGCGAGAGGGAGATATTTTAGTTGTATGGAAATTAGATCGATTAGGCCGCTCCATTCAACACCTCATACAAACCGTTAAAAACTTAAGTAACCAACAGGTAGGTTTTAAAAGCCTGCAAGAAAATATTGATACAACCAGTAGTGGCGGCAAGCTAATCTTTCATATTTTTAGTGCCTTAGCTGAATTTGAACGTGATATTATTCAAGAGCGAACTCAAGCAGGGCTCAAAGCGGCAAGAGCACGTGGCCGTATGGGAGGAAGACCTCCCTCTCTGAATAAAAAACAAGTGGAAAAAATGTTAGCGCGCTATCACGAGCAAAAACTCACTGTTGCTGAAATCTGTAAAATTTTTGGGATCAGCAGACCCTCTTTTTACAATTATTTAAATAAAAGTAAGAAGGCTATTCAGCCTGCGTAATTAAAAACCATTTATCCACTAATAACCGAAAGTTATCCACAGATCTTGGCCATTTTTACACGAATATTCCTAATACCCTTATAGAGATATCAAGTTAAATGATGGTACTAAATGCCATGTTTATCCAATAGATGTTGCAGGAAAGACAACCTGTGGGTATCCGTCTTATTTCAGCATGATGCTTACATTACGCTCTCTTGATTTTACTGCGCCTGTGATGAGCGGATGGTAATTAATTCCGCTAGCGAAGGCATAGAATAGTTTTTTGTAATTCTGTCATATATATAATCGAAGACATTAACTGCTAGCTTTTTACATGTCTCAGTAATTGTAACCATTGTATCCTTAGCTTTCGTTCCTTCTTCACTCATAGTATGAAGGTGTACATCGCGCATTCTAGCCTGCTTCCGAGCCATCAACTCTGCTGGATTGTTATGTAGAGGAAGCTCTGGCTTTTCCAGCACTAACAATAGCTGCCTTTTCTTTTTTAAGGTGAGCTCAATTTGTTTATCTAGTTTCTCGTAGCCAGTGATTGTTGAGAATAACTCAGTAAACTCATTGGATAGCTTATCTATCTCATCTTGCCCTGGGTTCTTTTTATATTCAATGAGCTTATGATAATAATCCCAAAACCTATCCAAGAAGCTGTCAACAGAGTCTTGGTGCTTCTTAAAAATTGGCGTCAGCTTTTTATAATGCCTACCCTCATGAACCCAGCACAAGGCGAGTGATTCAGTAATGAGCTTAAACTGTGGCGCATCATCGGTAATGAGTGTTTCTATCGCATAAGGACTCTTTCTATATGTTGAGATAGCTGCCGCATCAGTAATCAGCTTTCTATATTTTGGAAATTTTTTATCACCTAATACCTTATCAAGAATAACTTCCAGCTCCTTACTGTTTAAGATAGTCGATGAGTGAAATACCTTTAAGCTTTCGATTACCTTGTGGGGTAAGTTCATAGTAGCCAGTAAATTAAAAGCGGCCTCATTTAATGTGAACCCAAAGTGGTCTTTGCTTAACATTTCAATGACGCTTAATCGACTTTTACTGGTCAGCGTAAAGTAAGCTGAATAATACTCATTACCCAATACATTAACATAACGGTTTTTCCCATCCTCTCTAGCGTTGGTGTCATCTAGGTGCTGGTAGTTCGTGGATTGTAAACCTGCCTTCACAACTTCTACCTTCTCGGGCTCAAGTATCGTAGGTGTTTTAATTGTGAAGCTATGGATGGTTGATTTACTAATATCTATGTTGGCGGTTTTATAAAATGTCTCAAGGCTTTCTAGCGTCATACCACCTTGAGTATTGAGGAAACTTGTCCAGCGCACGAGACAGGGAAGCGACTGTAAGGAGCGGTGTCGAGAAGCCCGCGATAGCCGGCGCTTATTTCAGCAGCCCGAAGTTGATAGCCAAAGGCCATCATGCGTAGGGATGTGAAATAAGCTATACGCCGGCGTTAAGTCATTGAGCGAGAAGTTGCGCTACGCTTTGTGTAGTGCAGCTTCGAGAGCAGGACGCTCGCGGCAGCAATTATTCGTCGCGTTAAGTTCGCGCCGATTTTTGGGGACACGATGGCCAAAAATCTTTAGTGCGAATAGCGACGCTATCGCTTTTAATAGTAGGGCCGAACTGACCCTCATAGCCATCTGGCAGAGGGGCTGTATAGTATTTGTTTTCAGAACGCGAGTAATATTGTTGGCGCAAAAAAAGCGTGTTATTAGAAGCAATTTTTATATCCTGGATAAGTGTTTTCTTAGAGCCATTTGGCACAGCATCACTGGGCAACGAATCTGGATTAATTGTTAGTGTCACTGTATTAGAGACTTCGAGATTTTTTTTACTAGATTTTGACTTTCTAGTTTTATTGGTTTTATTTCCTTTTCTATCCTTTTCGGAGGAATGATCCTTGTCCTTGTTAGCGCGTGTTTGCTTTCTAACATTAGGCTTTCCTTGCTCACCTTTATATTTATTTAATTCGTTATTTAACGATTGTACCTTGTCTTCTAGCTTTATGATTTTCTCAGCCTGACTTTCACATACATTGCTAAAATCTGCTTCTAGTGCTGTTGGTGTAACAGTATTATTAAATCTCTCAATAAGATCGGCTAAAACTGATTTGTCAGGTTGTTTTTTCATAGTAAGAGTATACCACGGGTTTGAAAAGGTAAATTTTCCCCACACAGTTGGCCGTACTGCTGAAATTATTTTTAAGCCATGAACCTGTTCGATGAAAAAATAATCCGAGCATACAGCGTTGTTATAGAGTGCACATCATGCTTTTATGACACACGATGATTCCAATATAAAATTCCCAAATTTGCACGAAAAAGCTGTCAAGAACTTTTTGAATTATTTTCAAATCATGCTGATATTGAACGGATACACCTGTGGTCTATTCTGGAAATTTAATCCAAATAATGATAAGCCAGTAATTATAAGTAACGAACGCTCTAAAATAATGGAGTTTCAGGACTTAGAAAAAGAGGAGGGAGAAGGGGACCTAAAGGCAATATGGCATCTTTATGTCACTACTGTTGACCCTGATCTTAGAAGTCGCATTTGAGACCCTAATAATAACGTATGCTGCTGTATGTGATAAAGAACCTCTAGGACAAGAATCGGCGTTCTTTATTCAAGGCTTATTTTTTCAAGCTTCATTGCTGGATAGCATACGACTATTTCTATTTATCGCGTATCTTTACTGAAACCGTTAATGGCGTGTTTGCTGCTCATTGCCTATCCTTGTTTGCTTTTGTTGACCACCTTGGCTTCCACGTGTAATACCCTGCATAAAAAAAGAAAGCAGCAACCAAGAGGTATCGCCAATAACCCTGTAACGGTGTAATGAAGACATAACGGTTAATGAGAAAGAAAACAGCAACGATGATTAACGCATACAACGCGCCTTTCGTGCCGCGCTCTTTCAAGAGGGTTGTATACCGTAAATCAGGGTAAGACTTTTTCATTAACCCGCTTGTGACTCCTATTAGGCTTAGCCATAAGATTGCTATGTAAGCAACACATGAGTAAGCCACTATTCTAATTGAATTACCGGACTCTCACCAGAAGAAGTTTACTCTCTACGTCCCGCAATAGCTACTTGTTATCCAAAGCCTTGAATGACCCAATTCAACCGACACCTGAAAACGGGCTTTGCGATCTAAAATGGCGTCCTCTCCTTTTAATGAGCTACGGCTCGGCCCACCGTTTAACGGTGATTCCCAACCGGTGAGTTCTTGATATCGCCTCTGCGCGTAAGCATGACGTAAGCCGTGTAATTTACTCAGGCGAGCCTGTTTGGCAACAGAGTAATAGCGATTTTTTTGTTGCTTATACGTTTTATCTTTGGCAATGAGTGAACCACCTTGTGCGACCTCTTTGGCGCGGTCTAGCCAGTATCGCTGCTCCTCAGTTTGAATAGGAATGTAACGCTCAACGCCACCTTTCGCCCAAGTGCGAAAAATAAAAAGCTGTGTCCCCTGATCAGCAATAGAGGGAATAATTTTCATTGACTCACCCGCTCGTAAACCAAAAACCCGCTGCAGCTCATAAGAACATAAGACCAGCTCATCATTCACAGCCTGAAAGTTTGGTGAATGAATCGCTTTGCTTTCGGTTGGAATTAACTGGCGTGAACCCACTTGGTAAAAGTCATTACTTTGCACTAAGTGATGCTTACCAAGCTGTCGACAGATAAAGCGCAAATCGGATAAGCGATTTTTAATACTCCCGACACTAATGCCTTTTTCTTGCCAATAAGTTACTAGGCAAGTGACGTGTTTTTGCTTTAACCCGCGAATGTGTTTAATTTTATAGCCTAACGCATGTAGTTCAGCAAACATTGCCTGCAAGCGTTCAGTCCGACAAATGCGAGTTGAATGTGACATTTGCTTACTGCCTTTATACTGCTTCATAAATTCAAACAGGGAATAGTTTAAGCGCCTAAGCGGTTGTAAGCTCATGCAAATACTCCTTTTTAATCCGATGAGTGCTTTGACAGCCCATTTCATGACACAAGGTTTGAATAGCCTGACTACTCTCATTCTGCTGACATAAAGCTTGGTAGCGTTGTTTTGCATAATATTGGCGATAAGGCAGTTGTGGATTGAGTTTCAAGATGCCTAACTCTGCCTGATAAAGCCGATTGCAATACGTCACGAGTTCAGGCGTGAATTCCAAGGAATACCGTGCTTGTAATTCCTTACACTGTTGCAAGCAAGCCACTTGTGAATCCGTTACAATCGGAATCTGCCGCGTTTTACGGTTGTGAGCCAAGGTGCGATCAATACATAGCAATTGATTGGTGGTTTGAATGAATGAGAGCAACACCTTAATTGCCTCGAAGCGGGTCACACCAAAGACTTGTTGTAACGTCACTAATATTTGAGTGATCGGGTGACACAACGAGGGCGTTGGCGCAACCGGTTGGGGCGTGATGTCCTCATCACGCTGGATCCCCAGTTCCGCATTGCTTGGAATGCTTACTGTTAATTTGGCTAAGGCAATAAAATGACGTAACGCACCGAGCTTATTTTTTAAGGTACTGTCGTTATTGCCCTGCTGACGATAATACCTCACCAGCTCAACAAAGTGATCTCGTGTTAAGTGATTCAAGCGGGCAGGCAGTAACCGTAATTTCGCCCAGTCAGCAAAACACTGCCGCACGATACGCCGGTGTTCTTGTCGCGTGCGATACGAGTATTGTCGATCTTGTGCCAGCACCTGCTCGACTTTTTTCAATAAACTGTGTTGACGCCCCATACGAGGGTTTCCTTCTGTTAACGAGTCAGTGACCAGAAGGCTCGTCACGCACAACGCCCTTGAGCAACAACAACCAACCCCAAAACCCAAGGGAGTGAGTTTTACGATCAATCATGCTCAATGCCATCAATGCCACAAGCCTTCAGCTCACTGACCAAGGGAGAGAAAGAGAATCCAGTCAATTGAGAGTAGTGCTTTGCGCTATTAGACCTAGACTTATTTGCTTAGTGCTATTAAGACCAAAAACGACACTGCTAGTGCGCCATCCTTTCTGTAAATTCCATTGACTTGCTGAAAATAAGCAGGCGACTCAGTCAGATTAGAAATTCCTTTTAAGGTAAACTTAACCAAAAAAGAGGAATGACAATGAGCTGCTATAAAAATGAGAACTTAATCGAAGAAGCCATACATGTTTTAGCGATGGAGGGGTTTGAAGCTTTACCTAAGCTTGTCTCCAGGTTGATGAATGAGGCTATGTTAATAGAAAGGGAGCGCCATTTAAATGCCAGTCCTTATGAGCGAACTGGCGATAGAAACGGATATGCGAACGGCTTTAAACCAAGGTTAATTAACACAGGTCAAGGTCAGCTTGAGCTACAGATACCGCAGGTTAGAGACTCCAATGAAGCCTTCTATCCATCAGTCTTAGAGCGAGGTGTACGCTCTGATAGAGCACTTAAGCTGGCTGTCGCTGAAATGTATGTGCATGGGGTTTCCACGCGCAAAGTTGAAAAGGTGCTAAAACAACTCTGTGGAACAGATATTTCAAGCACAGAGGTAAGCCGTTGCGCTAAATTGTTGGATGAAGATTTAAAGAAATGGCGAAATAAGCCGTTAGGAAAGATAAAATATCTTTGGCTAGATGCACGTTATGAGAAGGTGCGCACTAGCGGCACAGTACAAGACTGTGCGGTATTGATAGCCTATGGCTTTGATGAATCAACCGGCAAGAGAACAGTGCTAGGTGTTTCTGTTGCGTTATCAGAGGCTGAGGTACATTGGCGTGATTTTCTTCAGCAGTTGGTTGAGCGAGGTATACATGGTATTGAGTTGATTACTAGCGACGCTCATACTGGCCTAAAAGCCGCTAGAAGAGCTGTGTTCCCCAGTGTTCCTTGGCAACGCTGCCAATTTCATTTGCAGCAAAATGCTCAGGCTCACATACCAAAGCGCTCAATGAAGGAACCAGTAGCTGAGGAGATTACAGCTATATTTAATGCCTCAAACATTCATGAGTCGGAAAGACTATTGGCTATGGCGGTAGATAAATATCAGCAAACAGCACCAGAGCTTTCTTCTTGGTTGGAAGTGAATATACCGGAGGGCTTAGTAGTGATGAACTTTGACAGGCCGCATCAAAAAAGATTAAGAACCAGTAACATAGCTGAGCGCGTAAACAGAGAGGTAAAAAGAAGGACGCATACAGTTGGAATTTTCCCTAATACTGAATCGTGCCTAAGGCTCGTATCAGCTGTTTTAGTGGAAATTGATGACCAGTGGAGCGGATCACCTAGATACTTAAGTTGAAGTGAATAATAAGGCTTCATAGGGTTTTAGGATAGATCATTCTTGTTCTTATTAACGAGATATAATTGCTATTACCTAAAAGTTAATAATTTATTTTGAGAGGAGAAAAATTTGAGGTATAAATAATTTTTTAGATTGATTAGCATAATTAATTTAAGATATTATGCGATGAGACAGGTACAATAGAGTGCCATTTAGAATTTTAAAGGTTTTTCTAAGTACTGAAGTTGGTTTTTACAGACAAAATAACGCTCTATCACGACACTAAGTGATGCCGCTCATCCCAGCAGGGCAAAAGGGTCTCAGACATGGCTCTACCATTTGTCAAAAACACGAACTACACAATTTTGTCTTTTCTTCTCTTTTCTTCTCTCCTCTTAATTCGTTTTATCAATATTCATTCTTGCGAGCTGTAACCCCAACGCACAAGAACACTCAGCAAGTCACTCACAACAAAATAACGCCTTCTATTTTGAACGGTCTTGCACCTGCTATGACCTCAAACCCCTTGAGCGTATACTTCATGCTCTCTTACCCAAACAGGCGCAAGTCTGCTCTCAAACGGTTTGATGGCTAAAGCCACAACAGTAAAATCACACCTACTTTGGTGGTGTGCTAAAGAAAAGTGATCGTACTCAATGGTCGATCACAGGTGAAATCATCAAGCCCCTTCTGCGACTGCATTAGCCTTGGCGAAGGTAACAGATAATCAATGAACGTTACCTCATCAATTATCGATCTTGATGTGAAAGACTCTCAGGCCGTCATTCGTTTATGCTCAAAGAGCACTGGTTGCTTAGTCGCTCACCCGAATTTTTTGAACAATGACTTCATTGCTTCACGGTGACTCGGTCTTTCAAAAAGTCCCACTAACTGTATCCGTTCAATATCAGCATGATTTGAAAATAATTCAAAAAGTTCTTGACAGCTTTTTCGTGCAAATTTGGAAATTTTATATTGGAATCATCGTGTGTCATAAAAGCATGATGTGCGCTCTATAACAACGCTGTATGCTCGGATTATTTTTTCATCGATCAGGTTCATGGCTTAAAAATAATTTCAGCAGTACGGCCATCTGTGTGGGGAAAATTTACCTTTTCAAACCCGTGGTATACTCTTCCTATGAAAAAACAACCTGACAAATCAGTTTTAGCCGATCTCATTGAGAGATTTAATAATACTGTTACACCAACAGCACTAGAAACAGATTTTAGCAATGTATGTGAAAGTCAGGCTGAGAAAATCATAAGGCTAGAAGACAAGGTGCAATCGTTAAATAACGCATTAAATAAATATAAAGGTGAGCAAGGAAAGCCTAATGTTAGAAAGCAAACGCGCGCTAACAAGGACAAGGATCATTCCTCCGAGAAGGATAGAAAAGGAAATAAAACCAATAAAACTAGAAAGCCAAAATCTAGTAAAAAAAATCTCGAAGTCTCTAATACAGTGACACTAACAATTAATCCAGATTCGTTGCCCAGCGATGCTGTGCCAAATGGCTCTAAGAAAACACTTATCCAGGATATAAAAATTGCTGCTAATAACACTCTTTTTTTGCGCCAACAATATTACTCCCCTTCTGAAAACAAACACTATACAGCACCTCTGCCAACTGGTTATGAGGGCCAGTTCGGCCCTACTATTAAAAGCTGGACAAGCTTCCTAAATACTCAAGGTGGTATGACGCTAGAAAGCCTTGAGACATTTTATAAAACCGCCAACATAGATATTAGTAAATCAACCATCCATAGCTTCACAATTAAAACACCTACGATACTTGAGCCCGAGAAGGTAGAAGTTGTGAAGGCAGGTTTACAATCCACGAACTACCAGCACCTAGATGACACCAACGCTAGAGAGGATGGGAAAAACCGTTATGTTAATGTATTGGGTAATGAGTATTATTCAGCTTACTTTACGCTGACCAGTAAAAGTCGATTAAGCGTCATTGAAATGTTAAGCAAAGACCACTTTGGGTTCACATTAAATGAGGCCGCTTTTAATTTACTGGCTACTATGAATTTACCCCACAAGGTAATCGAAAGCTTAAAGGTATTTCACTCATCGACTATCTTAAACAGTAAGGAGCTGGAAGTTATTCTTGATAAGGTATTAGGTGATAAAAAATTTCCAAAATATAGAAAGCTGATTACTGATGCGGCAGCTATCTCAACATATAGAAAGAGTCCTTATGCGATAGAAACACTCATTACCGATGATGCGCCACAGTTTAAGCTCATTACTGAATCACTCGCCTTGTGCTGGGTTCATGAGGGTAGGCATTATAAAAAGCTGACGCCAATTTTTAAGAAGCACCAAGACTCTGTTGACAGCTTCTTGGATAGGTTTTGGGATTATTATCATAAGCTCATTGAATATAAAAAGAACCCAGGGCAAGATGAGATAGATAAGCTATCCAATGAGTTTACTGAGTTATTCTCAACAATCACTGGCTACGAGAAACTAGATAAACAAATTGAGCTCACCTTAAAAAAGAAAAGGCAGCTATTGTTAGTGCTGGAAAAGCCAGAGCTTCCTCTACATAACAATCCAGCAGAGTTGATGGCTCGGAAGCAGGCTAGAATGCGCGATGTACACCTTCATACTATGAGTGAAGAAGGAACGAAAGCTAAGGATACAATGGTTACAATTACTGAGACATGTAAAAAGCTAGCAGTTAATGTCTTCGATTATATATATGACAGAATTACAAAAAACTATTCTATGCCTTCGCTAGCGGAATTAATTACCATCCGCTCATCACAGGCGCAGTAAACTAAAGAGAGCGCAGCATGAGCATCATGCTGAAATAAGACGGATACTTTTAACTCTTCTTTGGCCATCGTAAATCGTTGGACCATGTATGACATCGCCATACCAAATATCACAAGCTGTGAGCGCCTCAAATGAGCGGCGCTCAATTTGGTTAGAAGGTGTGACTGTTCTTTTAGACAGGCCGTGTTTTACTAATAAGCGGTGAACTGTTGCGTGAGATAATTCACCTCGTGCTACCTTCCCTTGAGTTTCTAAGAGTTTAATCACGGTCGGAATTGATCTTGAAGGGCTTTCCTGTTTAGTGGAAATAATTAACTCTTGTAGCTCTGGATTGATGTGACACTGGCCTTTGGGGTGCTGCCTTTATATAATGTAGAAAATATAGCATAATATACACTTTAACTTGATTACGGATGGTGTTTGGATGTTAGCTAGAATTCTCTCTGATGAAAATAATGAATTAACTATTGAGCTCAAGCTTCCACTAAAAGGATCCATGCTTGAATGTGAGGATGCAATTCTTGACGGCCTTAATGAGGTTGGAACATTAGCCACTGAAAAAGCTTTAAGTAAGTTTGATGCAGATGGCTCTCCTATCCATGTTGGAAAAATAAAGCTAACAGCACGAAGTAGAGATGAAGCAAATTACCAAACGCCTTATGGAGTTGCTCGAGTTAAGCGTTATGTTTATCAAACCTCTAAAGGCGGGAAGATCTTTTGTCCTTTAGAAGATAAGGCTAGAATTATCCAAGGATCAACACCGCGATTTGCAAAAATAATCTCACATAAATACTCAAACTTACCTGCTCCTAGTGTTATTGATGATCTCAAGGTCAATCATAACCGTAAAATCTCACATTCATACTTGCAACGGGCAACTGATTTTGTTGGCGGTATTGCACAAGCCAAAGAGGCTGAGTGGGAATATGAAGAGCCAAAGCTTGATGCAGGCATTGAGATGCTAAGTATTAGCTTAGATGGTGCATATGTTCTCACCGTTGATGATGGTTATAGAGAGAGCATGGTTGGAACTATTTCCATGTATGATAAGCATGGTGCACGCCTGCACACAACCTACGTTGCAGCATCACCAGAATATGGAAAAGATGAATTCTTTAATAGGCTTGAAAAGGAAATAAAGCTGAAAAAGAAATATTACCCTGATGCTAAAACAATTGGCGTTGCTGATGGAGCAAAAAATAATTGGCCATTTCTAAAAAAACATACTGATACGCAAATTTTAGATTTCTGGCATGCAACTGAATATCTCGGCGAAGCATCAATGGCAGTATTTACCAAAAAATCTGAAAGAGATGAGCGTGATGTTTGGCTCGAAGAGAGATGTCATGACTTAAAGCACAAGAAAGGTGCGGCAGGTAGAATACTTGCTGAGCTTAAAGAGCATCTAAATAAAAAACTGAATAAATCGCTTAGAGAAAAGCTAGAAGGAACAATTACGTATTTTGAAAATAATATTAAAGAAAAGCGAATGTCGTATCATAATTTGATTAAGCAGAATGCACCAATTGGCTCTGGCGTCACTGAAGCAGCATGTAAAACAATTGTTAAACAAAGATTAGGCGGATCAGGAATGCGCTGGAAAGACAAGGGAATGAAAATCGTTTTATGCTTGAGAACACTAGTAAAGACTAAAGGCAGATGGGATCAGTTTTGGGAGAAGGTCAATGATTTTGGCGTGCCAGCAGCAATATAGCCTACATTATATAGAGGCAGCACCCGGCCTTTGTCTCGTCGAGTTTTAGGAACTAATCCATCAATACCCTGCTTTAACCAGGCGTAATACCAATTCTCAATTGTTTTAGCACTGAGGTGAACACGCTTACTACCTGGAATGTTGTAGGTTTGCTGGGACAACCTTTTAATAATGCTCTTGAGCTCACCATGCTCAAAACTATTTCGGCTACATAGCTCACCTAAAACACTTAGGCGAAACAGTGCTGTTGGGTGAATGGGCTTGGTCATTTTGCAATTCCTGTGTGATTTAACTACTTGCAATGAGTTAATCACAACTTGAGTTGAGAATGCTACGCTCAAACTGTGTGGGGTCGTGAGGTTTACAGAAAATATCCATCTCAACTTTTTTTCACGTTAATTAATTATGGGATGCTCACTCCTGTGTTGTTAAGAAAAAGCATGATGCTCGATAAATCATGCTCACCAAGGCAGGCCAACCAAAACGCTTGTGGATCACTATGTCGCCCAAGCTGTAACCACAACGGATGTGCTTTGATATGGAAGGAGTAATCAACGAAGTGGTCAACCAACCAGTGAAACCACCTAGCAACGGTGTGTCGACTAACACCTTGCTCCTGACCTGATGAGCTAATACTTTTCCCAGGAGCACGCTCATTAACACTGCCTGCTGAACTGACCAGCAATACCAACGCTTTGGAGAAAGTATCTCAGGTAGGGTTGAACAAGTACGTTTACATTGATGACAATAAAATCTCAAAACAGGGGTGGGATTTAAAGAGCGTCCTTTACCTGGGTTCCTATCTGGTTTTCGATCATATGATCCATGTGACCATAGTCCACCTGCACCGCAATGGCTGCACTGCTCTGGCCTTAGTAGCTCTGGATTTTTTTTCAGCAGGATCAGGTAATCACTCAGGCTTTTAATCGCTTTTATGATTCTGCGCATGACTAATTTCACTATAGTTTTTATATCAAGTTATTTTACCTTGATAGGTTACTAAAAACCTTGTTTATTATGAGATAAAACTAGCTCAATTCCCCTAAATAAAGATAGACGTAACAGCCTGAGATTGCCGAACTCGTTAACATGCTCACTGCTGCTACTAAAGCGCAAGATAAAACCACTTTAAAACTCATGGACATGATTTTAGCGGGTCGTGAGGAAAAGCCCACAGAGGAAAGTGTGCTGGCTTTGTATGATCGTTGCTTGACCCATGTTCAAACCGTCTCGCCGTTGCAAAGCTTAATGGCGATGCTACGCAAGGACATGGAATTTGGTGACGATGACGGATTGATGTAACGTGCTGCAATTGCAATGAAGGAGTGAAGGATGAAAAATGGCCTGCTTCGAGGATTAGGCGTAGGAATGATAGTCACCTCTCTCACGCTCGCTGGGTGCAATACAGTACACGGCTTTGGTGAAGACTTGCAAGGTGGTGGTCGCGCTTTATCAGATGCAGCAAAGCCGAGTCAACAAAAGTCTGATCAAACGACCAAGCAGTCCAAAAAAGTAACCCAGGCGACAGATCGTTAACAACTGGCTCATACACGTCACGCTATATCTAGTCTACTCCGCTGTGGTAGACTGGCTTGTATCGCCACACCGCTCTTTAACAGGTTGATCAAAGAGAACCCGATTTAATTGGGTAGCACACGTTACCCATCTCAATGGTTGCTAGACAATAACGACCACTTGAGCCATTGATCAGAGTGCAACACCCTCTGAGACGACTGACAGTTTGAGTACTCTACCATCGGTAAAAGGATAAGAGTTAGGTCACTATCCCTCAATTAGATACCTTTATTAGCGATAAACTGGCATGATAGAAAAGCTAAGCCAGCCTCAATGAACAAGCATTAATTGCAAATCAATCACGCAACACTAACCCGCCCGATGACAAAATTTAAATCCAACAAGCCCTTTTGAATGAAGTAGGCTCTTTGTAAAAGGTTATTCTTTACCCATTGTTAGCACCGTAGCCCACAAAAAGGTGAGCTTGCGGCAAGCATGTGTGCATTAGGTCAGCTAGTTACTTTATCCTAAAGGACCGATAGTAAAACTATTTAGAAAGGTCCTATTATGTTTGGCAAAACATTTGATAAAAAAGTCGTTACACCCAAGTCAGCAACACCTTCAACACTAGATAATATTGCTCAATCGCTCAAGTCATGGCGTTCATCATCAAAAGAGCCATGGGAGATTCCAGAAGACCTTTGGGTGAAAATTATTGCGCTCTATCCTGCTTATACAAAAAAGGACATTACTGAACGATTATCAATCAGCTCTAAACGGCTCAACAAAAAAATTAATGAAAAAGAATTATTAGCCAGCAGTACATCAGTTGCCAATTCTGATGATGACCAAGCCGATGAATGTTTTGTTGAAGCCACTATTCAGGATTCAGTTGTGCTTTCACAGCAACTGATTAGCATTACAAGAACTGATGGCGTCGTGTTACAACTGCCTAAGCCGGAGTATGCTGAAACCATTAATCTGATTCTTACTTTTTGCAAGGGGTAGTGTATGCTGCAATTCACGCCTCAAATGAGGCTATTGTTATCAGTCAGACCTGCTGATTTTAGAAAGGGTATTGATGCTTTAGTTGCGCTTTGCCAGCAACGGCTGGGTGAGGATCCATTCTCTGGTACGGTCTTTGCTTTTACGAATAGCCGCCGTACCTCAGTGAAACTTCTAGTTTATGATGGCAATGGATTCTGGCTTTGTCTAAAGCGTTTTTCGCAAGGAAAGTTACAATGGTGGCCAAACTCCCACTCAGCCACGTACCATATCGATAGCACGCAGCTAATGATTCTGCTTAACCAAGGTAACCCTATCACTAGTCATCTCGGTGAGCCATGGAGAAGGCTCGCTAGTCAACCTCCTGTAATAAGTCAAGCGGCCTCTTCATCGACCAAACCTCCTTTATCTTCAATCTGGTAATTCCATGGCAACCATAAGGAGGGATCCTTAAAAACACTTGATTTATTTTCCTGCAAGGCAACTAAGTAATCGAGTGGGTTTTCCCCGCACAATTGAGCTGTAACAATAAGAGATAATAAGATGCTACCGATGTTAGCGCCATGCTGAGTTTTATAAAACATTGCAGCTTTTCTAATGCGAATAGGAATCTTTAGTATCGCCTCGACAATGTTGTTATCTAGTGGCGCTCCTGGTGTCGTTAAGAATCGCCGAAGCTTTTTCCAGTGCTTTAACATATACTTCATCGCCTTACCAAGGTGACTATTTGGTTCTACCACTTTGTTAGATAATTGCTTATTGAGCCAACCATGCAGTTTAAGCATCAATGGTTTGCTATGCTTTCGATGATAAAGTAAGCGTTGATGTGGGTCCATTTGCTTTGTTTGCTCATCATTTCGATAAACCTCACCCAGGATTTGCATAACGTGCAAACAAGGCTCAGGATAATATTCAAGTAAATCACGAAACTTTCTAAAACCATGAGCTAAGCAATTGCAGATGATAGTTTGTAACTCTTTCGGCATGTTGGCTGCTAACGCATCACACATTTGAATCACCTTCTTTTTTTCAGCCACCCTGTTTGCTAATAGTTGTGATAAGTTTTCGCCGCCGTGATGCTCGCCTGCATAAAATAGAGCAACCTGGTGAGCACCAATAGTCTTGCTTAAAATGACTGTTGTATACATCCCTTTTCTTGGTTTATTAAGGTTCGCCTTGTTATCAGATAGTATCGAAAGTATCTTTGCGAATGTGTCATCATGCTGAATAATATCACCGTTCGCGCCATACTGTTCTAAAACATCAAACACACGATAGCCGATATCAGCCACCTACTCACAAAGCTCGAACTGTGTACTTGAGGGTAACGGAAAGCCTAGTAACTCTTGGAACTTTTCTTGACGGTAAAAAGGCACGCCAATGTAATACTTTTGCAAGCACAGCTTTGCTTTAAACTTAGCGTCATACTTTGGTTGCTTCCTAACATCCGTGGGTAACTGGGCAGTGATAATAAGCCCACACAAGGCGCAGCTAGTGCGCCATCCTTTCTGTAAATTCCATTGACTTGCTGAAAATA
Organism: Gammaproteobacteria bacterium; assembly: GCA_965196985.1. GTDB lineage: Bacteria > Pseudomonadota > Gammaproteobacteria > UBA12402 > UBA12402 > 2-12-FULL-35-23. The sequence goes on from CBDALO010000214.1 coordinate 53,947, forward strand.
AGCAGGCGACTCAGTCAGATTAGAAATTCCTTTTAAGGTAAACTTAACCAAAAAAGAGGAATGACAATGAGCTGCTATAAAAATGAGAACTTAATCGAAGAAGCCATACATGTTTTAGCGATGGAGGGGTTTGAAGCTTTACCTAAGCTTGTCTCCAGGTTGATGAATGAGGCTATGTTAATAGAAAGGGAGCGCCATTTAAATGCCAGTCCTTATGAGCGAACTGGCGATAGAAACGGATATGCGAACGGCTTTAAACCAAGGTTAATTAACACAGGTCAAGGTCAGCTTGAGCTACAGATACCGCAGGTTAGAGACTCCAATGAAGCCTTCTATCCATCAGTCTTAGAGCGAGGTGTACGCTCTGATAGAGCACTTAAGCTGGCTGTCGCTGAAATGTATGTGCATGGGGTTTCCACGCGCAAAGTTGAAAAGGTGCTAAAGCAACTCTATGGAACAGATATTTCAAGCACAGAGGTAAGCCGTTGCGCTAAATTGTTGGATGAAGATTTAAAGAAATGGCGAAATAAGCCGTTAGGAAAGATAAAATATCTTTGGCTAGATGCACGTTATGAGAAGGTGCGCACTAGCGGCACAGTACAAGACTGTGCGGTATTGATAGCCTATGGCTTTGATGAATCAACCGGCAAGAGAACAGTGCTAGGTGTTTCTGTTGCGTTATCAGAGGCTGAGGTACATTGGCGTGATTTTCTTCAGCAGTTGGTTGAGCGAGGTATACATGGTATTGAGTTGATTACTAGCGACGCTCATACTGGCCTAAAAGCCGCTAGAAGAGCTGTGTTCCCCAGTGTTCCTTGGCAACGCTGCCAATTTCATTTGCAGCAAAATGCTCAGGCTCACATACCAAAGCGCTCAATGAAGGAACCAGTAGCTGAGGAGATTACAGCTATATTTAATGCCTCAAACATTCATGAGTCGGAAAGACTATTGGCTATGGCGGTAGATAAATATCAGCAAACAGCACCAGAGCTTTCTTCTTGGTTGGAAGTGAATATACCGGAGGGCTTAGTAGTGATGAACTTTGACAGGCCGCATCAAAAACGATTAAGAACCAGTAACATAGCTGAGCGCGTAAACAGAGAGGTAAAAAGAAGGACGCATACAGTTGGAATTTTCCCTAATACTGAATCGTGCCTAAGGCTCGTATCAGCTGTTTTAGTGGAAATTGATGACCAGTGGAGCGGATCACCTAGATACTTAAGTTGAAGTGAATAATAAGGCTTCATAGGGTTTTAGGATAGATCATTCTTGTTCTTATTAACGAGATATAATTGCTATTACCTAAAAGTTAATAATTTATTTTGAGAGGAGAAAAATTTGAGGTATAAATAATTTTTTAGATTGATTAGCATAATTAATTTAAGATATTATGCGATGAGACAGGTACAATAGAGTGCCATTTAGAATTTTAAAGGTTTTTCTAAGTACTGAAGTTGGTTTTTACAGACAAAATAACGCTCTATCAAGGCGCAGCGAAGCTTTTCCAAATGATACCGTGTTGCCGTGCCTAATGAGTTGCCAGTTATACGAATAACTACACCGGCTTTTTTAACCTTATACAGTTTCCCACCACATCCTCCAGGACAGGCATCGCCACATGCATGGTCAGCAACATGGCAGTAAACATCAGTGGCATTCCGGTAATCCTGATTACCTCGCCTGCCATGACCGGATTTCCCTTTCTTATCTGATTGACTATCACCTTTTTTATTGGCTGATGTATTATCGTCAGAGTTATTGCCAACACCCTCAATATTACTTTCAGATTCTTGGCCCTTATTCTCCTGATTCTTCTTGGGTGACTGATTACTGTCAGCTCCAAAAATAAGTTCACGTAATTGTTTAATTGTAATTTTCTGCTGTTGAAGCACCTCGGGCAACCAAAGAGCAAGGTCCAAACAACCACCTGCAAGCTCCTTATCCTCATCACCAAGATTGGACTGATTCAAGCGAGCACGAAATTCTGCAATTTCATGCTCTGATTTAGTCGCTATATCCGGTATTTCAGTTGCGGTTGGCATAATTATTTCACGTGATGCGTAAGAAACTGTCGTCACAATAAAATAATTTTCTTTTCTAAGTCAATAGGTTAATGAAGATAATGGATAATTATCAAGCCCAATAAAGTACTCGGCAACGAAAGTTTACCTTATCCAACTTATTGGTTCACACATACTTACCGCAAGCTCACACAAAAAGAAAGGTGACTCTGCTGGTTTTGCTGATCACTTTGAATGACAGTTTTAACGAGTTGCTTCTATCGCCACGTGCTTTTGTGTGGGTCAATGGGAATCGTTTTAATGCCTTTCGGACTACAAGAAGTCAAAGTCATTTGATAATGAACGCCTTGAAATCCACCACAAATCTCAGTGATTTTCTGGAGACTACTCTCGAGTAATTGGTTGTACTTTTGCTCATTCAGTGGCTCCACAGCATTCGCATAGGTGGCTCTCGAATAGAGCATCAAGTGAGGCAAGGCAGCATGAATTTGCTCAACCATATGACATAAGTGGTCTTTGCCTTGGTAAACAGGCTCGCGCAAATCCAGTTGGTGCTGACAAAAATAATCAGCCATTTGTCGCAAAAAGTTACCGAGGGTTACTCCCTGTTCTTGAGCCAGCATGGTTAATCGATCATAGGTTTTTTCTGAAACCCGTGTGCCAATTGCCTTCATTCTTCCCCCTCTCTTTGTATTAAAAACTAGCTTTTACTGTTAACATATAATAACACCATGTTATCTTATGTCAACATTTGTTAACCTATGTTTTCAGCACGTTACATCAATTGTAACTTGTTGATTTACAGTAAAACAGTGGATAACAATGCAAACATATGTCAGCAATCTGCAAACATAGGATAACATTGTTATCATATGATAAATTTAGAAAACATACGTTAACAGTTAGGTAACTAGCTGATTTTAAAGGTTATTTTTTCTAAAAGATGAAAACATATGTAAACGGCTTTTTTGATTATTCTGTGCGCATTTCTGAAAAAAACAGACTGGTCATAAAAAAGTAAATTCCCTTGTAACTCGCTGATTTCATTGCTTCTTTTTCTGAAAAAGTTGTCGGCTTTTAGCCGCGTAGTGTGTGGGTGAAAAAACGAGGGCATTTCTTCTTTAATTCAGGGTTGGCATTCTTTACTCGATTATTTATTGGGCTAATTATGCCCGTTTTAGAGGTAAAAACCAATGGGTTTTTGTAGGGTTTTTCAGTTTTGCTACTGCTTAATTTCCGGTATGCTAGCAAGCAATTGCTTGGCTTACCAGCTTTAATTTTAGGGAACCTTTCTGTGGCTCAGAAACATTCGATCAATCATCACGACCTCTTATTTAAGAGTTCACTGCAAGATATTGAGGTTGCCAAGGATTTCTTCAAAGCGCATCTGCCCAAAAAGATCCAGAAGATGATTGACTGGGAAACATTGCAGCTAGAAAACGACAGCTTCATCGAGTATGATTTTAAAACGGCCTTTACCGATGTCTTGTATCGGGTTAAGCTCAAGAAGGAGTATGGCAAAGAGCAAGTTTATCTCTATGCGTTAAGTGAACACCAATCCACACCGGATCCACTCTTGGCATTTCGCCTGTGGTATTACAAGTGCAAGATCTGGGATCGGTTTTTAAAGCAGACACCAAAGCGTGATCACAATGACAAGCTCAAGCTTCCATTAATTTTGACGGTCACTTTTTATAATGGCCAAAAAACGCCCTATCCGTACACGATGGATTTTTTTGAGTTGTTTGAAGATTCTGCGCTCGCCAAAGAACTGTATAATGCGCCTTGCCCACTCATTGATCTAACTGAAAACTACCCAAAATTTAAATCAGCAAAATAATGCTGAAATATTGTGTAAAAATGACTATGCTTTGTCTTTTTAACAAGACTAACGAGATGAGTATAAATGTTAAACTTCGCCGATTACGCTGCCCCTCTTTTTTCAAAATTAACTGGGAAAGTTGTTTTAAAAAAATCTATCGACGATTGTAGGAAAGCTATTAACTGAAGGTAGTTGTAAGTTGTTCAGTTCATCAAAAGATAACAATGAGTATAAAAAGATGATTCGTACACTTACCGGTGAAAATAAAAGCACCGATTTAGATCCAATAAAAACAAATGATGTATTGCTAGAACAGAGCTGTGAAAAACTTTCACACGCCAGTAAAATTGATGTTCTTCATGATCCTTCTGATATTAGAAAGCCACATAGCAAGCAAACTGAAAATCTAGGTAAAGTAAGGAGTCTGGACGGGGATATTATCAATGGTTACAGCACGCATAACGCAGTTGCATTAGTACCTGGTGATAAGGCTGTGCATCTACTATCGCATGTAAGCTACAGCAATAAAGACCCTAAGTTTTTAAAAGCTGAGCATATTAAGAAAATAGAGGCTGGAAAGCCATTTGAGGGAGATAAAGAGGCCAAGAGTCTTTATGAATCTGGTGATTACTTTAATAAAAAGCTGCTGTCTATTCGTGAAATAGAAAAAATAGGAAAGATAGAGCGTTATTTTGTCTGTAAAAACCAACTTCAGTACTTAGAAAAACCTTTAAAATTCTAAATGGCACTCTATTGTACCTGTCTCATCGCATAATATCTTAAATTAATTATGCTAATCAATCTAAAAAATTATTTATACCTCAAATTTTTCTCCTCTCAAAATAAATTATTAACTTTTAGGTAATAGCAATTATATCTCGTTAATAAGAACAAGAATGATCTATCCTAAAACCCTATGAAGCCTTATTATTCACTTCAACTTAAGTATCTAGGTGATCCGCTCCACTGGTCATCAATTTCCACTAAAACAGCTGATACGAGCCTTAGGCACGATTCAGTATTAGGGAAAATTCCAACTGTATGCGTCCTTCTTTTTACCTCTCTGTTTACGCGCTCAGCTATGTTACTGGTTCTTAATCTTTTTTGATGCGGCCTGTCAAAGTTCATCACTACTAAGCCCTCCGGTATATTCACTTCCAACCAAGAAGAAAGCTCTGGTGCTGTTTGCTGATATTTATCTACCGCCATAGCCAATAATCTTTCCGACTCATGAATGTTTGAGGCATTAAATATAGCTGTAATCTCCTCAGCTACTGGTTCCTTCATTGAGCGCTTTGGTATGTGAGCCTGAGCATTTTGCTGCAAATGAAATTGGCAGCGTTGCCAAGGAACACTGGGGAACACAGCTCTTCTAGCGGCTTTTAGGCCAGTATGAGCGTCGCTAGTAATCAACTCAATACCATGTATACCTCGCTCAACCAACTGCTGAAGAAAATCACGCCAATGTACCTCAGCCTCTGATAACGCAACAGAAACACCTAGCACTGTTCTCTTGCCGGTTGATTCATCAAAGCCATAGGCTATCAATACCGCACAGTCTTGTACTGTGCCGCTAGTGCGCACCTTCTCATAACGTGCATCTAGCCAAAGATATTTTATCTTTCCTAACGGCTTATTTCGCCATTTCTTTAAATCTTCATCCAACAATTTAGCGCAACGGCTTACCTCTGTGCTTGAAATATCTGTTCCACAGAGTTGCTTTAGCACCTTTTCAACTTTGCGCGTGGAAACCCCATGCACATACATTTCAGCGACAGCCAGCTTAAGTGCTCTATCAGAGCGTACACCTCGCTCTAAGACTGATGGATAGAAGGCTTCATTGGAGTCTCTAACCTGCGGTATCTGTAGCTCAAGCTGACCTTGACCTGTGTTAATTAACCTTGGTTTAAAGCCGTTCGCATATCCGTTTCTATCGCCAGTTCGCTCATAAGGACTGGCATTTAAATGGCGCTCCCTTTCCATTAACATAGCCTCATTCATCAACCTGGAGACAAGCTTAGGTAAAGCTTCAAACCCCTCCATCGCTAAAACATGTATGGCTTCTTCGATTAAGTTCTCATTTTTATAGCAGCTCATTGTCATTCCTCTTTTTTGGTTAAGTTTACCTTAAAAGGAATTTCTAATCTGACTGAGTCGCCTGCTTATTTTCAGCAAGTCAATGGAATTTACAGAAAGGATGGCGCACTAGCATAGGAAACTGCCTAAAATCAAAGAATGAAGATGCAACCATTACCCATATTCTAGATAGAGAGTTTGATGATAATGACTATCTCTCACTAATTGATACAAACCTAGATCAAGACTTTATTATTCGCTCAAAAATAACAAGAACAATAGAAGGTAGAGGTGATGATGGTAAAAAGCTTAAGCTGATTAACGCTGATTTTGATGCTCAAGGCGAAAAGCAATTCCAAAAGTTAACAGTTGGAAAGAATTGCGTACAAGACGGAAAAATAACTATTTATTTTGGAGAGTTTGAGAACTTCAATGCAATTAAAATCCAAATTACAGGCAGAGATGGTAGGAGAATTTTTAAGAATGACATGCTGCTATTAACTAATAAAAAAGTAACGACTTTTGATGAGGCGTATGAGGTATACATAGCCTATCTATCTCGTGCGAAAATTGAATATGTTTTTAAATTTCTCAAGGAAGGACTAGGCTGGGAAAATATGCAGATAAAAAATTTTAAAGGGATACAAAATCTACTGGCTGTATGTTTTTATGTGGCCTCATATTTGTATGAGATAGGTAAGGAAAAAGCTTATGACGATTACGCAATTATGCTAGCTAAATTAGGAGATGGTAAGGGCAAGGTGACACGACACTTTATTGCGAAGGGTATTAGAAAACTTCTAACGTATCACTTAGTAGAGCAATTTTTTAAAGAAAATAGTGTTTCTCAAGAAGAACAAAAAGAATTATCGAATTCAGTTCAGGTAGGGAGATAACAATTTTGGGTAGTTCTCAGGATCTAACCGTCATCCCTGATGAAGAGCTCTTGACCCATGGCTACGTTGCCACCATGGAGCTGTTGCACAAACACGCTTACCAACGAGATTTTCTGCCAGTTATCCAACGACTCATTCAGCAAGGGTTGCTTCAATTGCTAAAGTCATTAGATGGTGGTCAACATATCTCACGGCTGGTAAACTACACCTTAGAATATGAGGAAAAAAGCAGCGACAAAGAACTCGTTGATGCGTTGACTCAAGCACTACCCGATATGAAGGAGACCATTATGTCTGCAGCTGACCAATTACGACAAGAAGGCCATAACCAAGGCTTAAAGCAAGGGATGCTGGAGGGAATGCAACAAGGAATGCAACAAGGCGAGTATAACAAACAACGTGAGATTGCAATCAATATGTTAAAAGAAGGCTTTGGTGATCCTGTTGTGACCAAAACTACTGGCATTTCGCCAGAGGTTTTAGCAAAAATTAAAAAAGAACTCGACCTTTAGTCCTGCTTAAAATTAGATCGATTTAGACTTGTTTATTAGTCAGATAATACCCAACCCCCGATAACGCTGGTTATGGGGACTAGAATTACACGGCTTATTTTTCAATGTGCATCAAACTTAATTGTAATTACCCTACCGTATATTAAAAGTTACTAAAATATTTAAAAGACTCACCCTGTATACTCAAACAATATTTTATAACAGCTATAACAGCATTATTAATGAAAATGAAAACTATAGAAGAACGACTAAATAAACTCGGTATAACTCAGCAGTTTTATCAGCATCATAAAAAAAGTTTAACTCAATTAGGTTTCACTGAGGTGCAAGCTAATAGAATTATTATAAGGAGAAGCTCTAACAACACTATTTTAAAAGTTGTTGAACACACACCGGAGTTAATTAAATACTTTACCGCCGAGCAAATCGTGCAAATTGCTTCAAATAATGGGGGCTCGAAAAACATTGAGGCCGTCAAATCGTCCTATCACGAACTCAAGGGACTTGACTTTACCGCCGAGCAAATCGTGCAAATTGCCTCTCATGACGGTGGCTCGAAAAACATTGAGGCCGTCAAATCGTCCTATCACGAACTCAAGGGACTTGACTTTACCGCCGAGCAAATCGTGCAAATTGCTGCACACTGTGGGGGCTCGAAAAACATTGAGGCCGTCAAATCGTCCTATCACGAACTCAAGGGACTTGACTTTACCGCCGAGCAAATCGTGCAAATTGCTGCACACTGTGGGGGCTCGAAAAACATTGAGGCCGTCAAATCGTCCTATCACGAACTCAAGGGACTTGACTTTACCGCCGAGCAAATCGTGCAAATTGCTTCAAATAATGGGGGCTCGAAAAACATTGAGGCCGTCAAATCGTCCTATCACGAACTCAAGGGACTTGACTTTACCGCCGAGCAAATCGTGCAAATTGCTGCACACTGTGGGGGCTCGAAAAACATTGAGGCCGTCAAATCGTCCTATCACGAACTCAAGGGACTTGACTTTACCGCCGAGCAAATCGTGCAAATTGCTTCAAATAATGGGGGCTCGAAAAACATTGAGGCCGTCAAATCGTCCTATCACGAACTCAAGGGACTTGACTTTACCGTCGAGCAAATCGTGCAAATTGCTGCACACGGTGGGGGCTCGAAAAACATTGAGGCCGTCAAATCGTCCTATCAAGCCAAAAGTCCTGCTCCAGAACCCGATAGCACATCAACTATTGCGCCTCATTATTCATCTAGCATGGTTCATAATAACGTCCAGTCAGGCACTGATCAGCACCTTGTGCCTCCTGTACAACCAACCCATGCTTTGCACTCTTCTCTTCATAATCCAGTAAGCGCGCAACAACAAGTGCATAACCCTACTCCAATTATTCATAAACCAATTCCTATTTATCCTACATTCAGTGCGGACCAGAGTAGAAGCGCAATACCTCAACCAGCTTTAGATGGTCAGCCTAACTGGGTTCACTTGCTCCTTCTTGCTGCTCAGTCTTTAAATACGAATAACGCTTCGGCTACTTCATCAATAATACTGGGACAGGAGCAACACACAATGTCAGCATCAACATCTGGTAATAGCAATGTCGCTAGTAGTCATTCTCAAGCTGAGGTATGCCACACATGCGATGATGTTCCAAATATAGAACAATTAAGTAATACTATTGCACAGCAAACCCAACCACTTAAGCGCACGCATCAAGAAGCCTTTAGCCTCTCAGCAGAACATGTTCAGTCTAATTCAGAACAACAAGAGATCTATAATCATAAAAAATTTCGCAAAGACATTCGGCTTACTCAGACCAACTCAACTTTTTTCACCCCTAATACCTCTACTAGCCATGAGAATACTCATTCAGCAAAACAATTTTCAAATCCTCGGCGAATGTGAGCATATAATTTTCAGCTCTCTTTTTTGATGATTATATTTTGATACATTCCCATAAGGTCGCTTATGGGGGGGCTATTTTTACTGGCGTTTTACTCCCCTACTCCCCCTGCTTTTGAGGTCCGGCCGGAATCCTGGTTAAAAGGGACCAAATCTACCGCTCAACTCTTATTTTAATCAAAATTTACGAATTGACTGGAAATCCTTCCTCATTGCATCAATCAATTGCTCCATTAATTGAGGTTGGTCTTCCGGGCTAGCATTATAAAACTTTTTACTGATCATAATAACTTCTCTATTGGCTATCAGCTTTACTTGCTCTTGTGATGATACATACTTTTGACGAGATTCTTGATTACTCTTACTAATACTGAAAACTACCCAAAATTTAAATCAGCAAAATAATGCTGAAATATTGTGTAAAAATGACTATGCTTTGTCTTTTTAACAAGACTAACGAGATGAGTATAAATGTTAAACTTCGCCGATTACGCTGCCCCTCTTTTTTCAAAATTAGCTGGGAAAGTTGTTTTAAAAAAATCTATCGACGATTGTAGGAAAGCTATTAACTGAAGGTAGTTGTAAGTTGTTCAGTTCATCAAAAGATAACAATGAGTATAAAAAGATGATTCGTACACTTACCGGTGAAAATAAAAGCACCGATTTAGATCCAATAAAAACAAATGATGTATTGCTAGAACAGAGCTGTGAAAAACTTTCACACGCCAGTAAAATTGATGTTCTTCATGATCCTTCTGATATTAGAAAGCCACATAGCAAGCAAACTGAAAATCTAGGTAAAGTAAGGAGTCTGGACGGGGATATTATCAATGGTTACAGCACGCATAACGCAGTTGCATTAGTACCTGGTGATAAGGCTGTGCATCTACTATCGCATGTAAGCTACAGCAATAAAGACCCTAAGTTTTTAAAAGCTGAGCATATTAAGAAAATAGAGGCTGGAAAGCCATTTGAGGGAGATAAAGAGGCCAAGAGTCTTTATGAATCTGGTGATTACTTTAATAAAAAGCTGCTGTCTATTCGTGAAATAGAAAAAATAGGAATCTGCCTAAAATCAAAGAATGAAGATGCAACCATTACCCATATTCTAGATAGAGAGTTTGATGATAATGACTATCTCTCACTAATTGATACAAACCTAGATCAAGACTTTATTATTCGCTCAAAAATAACAAGAACAATAGAAGGTAGAGGTGATGATGGTAAAAAGCTTAAGCTGATTAACGCTGATTTTGATGCTCAAGGCGAAAAGCAATTCCAAAAGTTAACAGTTGGAAAGAATTGCGTACAAGACGGAAAAATAACTATTTATTTTGGAGAGTTTGAGAACATCAATGCAATTAAAATCCAAATTACAGGCAGAGATGGTTGGAGAATTTTTAAGAATGACATGCTGCTATTAACTAATAAAAAAGTAACGACTTTTGATGAGGCGTATGAGGTATACATAGCCTATCTATCTCGTGCGAAAATTGAATATGTTTTTAAATTTCTCAAGGAAGGACTAGGCTGGGAAAATATGCAGATAAAAAATTTTAAAGGGATACAAAATCTACTGGCTGTATGTTTTTATGTGGCCTCATATTTGTATGAGATAGGTAAGGAAAAAGCTTATGACGATTACGCAATTATGCTAGCTAAATTAGGAGATGGTAAGGGCAAGGTGACACGACACTTTATTGCGAAGGGTATTAGAAAACTTCTAACGTATCACTTAGTAGAGCAATTTTTTAAAGAAAATAGTGTTTCTCAAGAAGAACAAAAAGAATTATCGAATTCAGTTCAGGTAGGGAGATAACAATTTTGGGTAGTTCTCAGTACTAATAATAACGTTTGTTAGATGTCAACTAGCTTTGCGGTAAGCGCCAACTAGGATTGCAGATTTAGGGCAAAAAATTATTTTTTCTTATTCTTGTCATGTTCTTTAGTGCGATAGCTTTTTCCAGTAATATTAATTACTGTAGCATGATGTACTAGTCTATCAATAACAGCTACAGCCATACTATTCTCAGGAAAGATACTATCCCATTTACTAAAAGGTTGATTAGCTGTGATAATAAGGCTGCCAGTTTCATAGCGCTGACATATGAGCTCAAAAAGAACACTTGTTTCATGCTCATCTTTTTTAACGTAACCAATGTCATCTAAAATGAGTAGCGGTATTTTATCGAGTTTAGCGAGCAACTCTTTTAATCGATATTGCTGTTTAGCTTGCTGCAAGGTTTGGACTAGATGGGAGGTCTGCTGACACTTAACTCGACTACCTCGTTCAATTTGCCGGTAAGCAATAGCTGCTGCTAGGTGCGTTTTGCCAACACCACTTGGCCCAAAGATGATTAGGTTGTTCCCATCCTTGATCCAGGTATCACTTTCAGCCAAGGCGTTAATTTGTGCGGGGTTAATTGACTCATTAGCATCAAATTTAAAGGAGCTCAGTGTTTTACCTTTAGGCAAACCTGATTCACTAATTCTTCTGGCTAATCTTGTCGTTTGTCGTTTTTGTATTTCCATATCGCATAGCCTAGAAAGATATTGACTGTATGTCCAGCCCTCTTCTTTTGCGGTTAGCCCCAAGTCTTCCCAGTTCATTTTAAATGTTGAAAGCTTGAGATCTTTCAATTGTAATGGTAATACCGCTTCATACTGTTCCATAAGTTTTTTCTCCAAGTTGGTTGTTGTTAGTAGGGATACATTCATCATAATCAGTTAACAAATGTTGTTGGCAATGAATGTTCGGTAATTTTTGATGGCCTGAATTAAACTTTTTCTCAATAGCATTAATATCAAAGGGCATGTTTAACGCTAGTGCGCCATCCTTTCTGTAAATTCCATTGACTTGCTGAAAATAAGCAGGCGACTCAGTCAGATTAGAAATTCCTTTTAAGGTAAACTTAACCAAAAAAGAGGAATGACAATGAGCTGCTATAAAAATGAGAACTTAATCGAAGAAGCCATACATGTTTTAGCGATGGAGGGGTTTGAAGCTTTACCTAAGCTTGTCTCCAGGTTGATGAATGAGGCTATGTTAATAGAAAGGGAGCGCCATTTAAATGCCAGTCCTTATGAGCGAACTGGCGATAGAAACGGATATGCGAACGGCTTTAAACCAAGGTTAATTAACACAGGTCAAGGTCAGCTTGAGCTACAGATACCGCAGGTTAGAGACTCCAATGAAGCCTTCTATCCATCAGTCTTAGAGCGAGGTGTACGCTCTGATAGAGCACTTAAGCTGGCTGTCGCTGAAATGTATGTGCATGGGGTTTCCACGCGCAAAGTTGAAAAGGTGCTAAAGGTATCCGTTCAATATCAGCATGATTTGAAAATAATTCAAAAAGTTCTTGACAGCTTTTTCGTGCAAATTTGGAAATTTTATATTGGAATCATCGTGTGTCATAAAAGCATGATGTGCGCTCTATAACAACGCTGTATGCTCGGATTATTTTTTCATCGATCAGGTTCATGGCTTAAAAATAATTTCAGCAGTACGGCCATCTGTGTGGGGAAAATTTACCTTTTCAAACCCGTGGTATACTCTTCCTATGAAAAAACAACCTGACAAATCAGTTTTAGCCGATCTCATTGAGAGATTTAATAATACTGTTACACCAACAGCACTAGAAACAGATTTTAGCAATGTATGTGAAAGTCAGGCTGAGAAAATCATAAAGCTAGAAGACAAGGTGCAATCGTTAAATAACGCATTAAATAAATATAAAGGTGAGCAAGGAAAGCCTAATGTTAGAAAGCAAACGCGCGCTAACAAGGACAAGGATCATTCCTCCGAGAAGGATAGAAAAGGAAATAAAACCAATAAAACTAGAAAGCCAAAATCTAGTAAAAAAAATCTCGAAGTCTCTAATACAGTGACACTAACAATTAATCCAGATTCGTTGCCCAGCGATGCTGTGCCAAATGGCTCTAAGAAAACACTTATCCAGGATATAAAAATTGCTGCTAATAACACTCTTTTTTTGCGCCAACAATATTACTCCCCTTCTGAAAACAAACACTATACAGCACCTCTGCCAACTGGTTATGAGGGCCAGTTCGGCCCTACTATTAAAAGCTGGACAAGCTTCCTAAATACTCAAGGTGGTATGACGCTAGAAAGCCTTGAGACATTTTATAAAACCGCCAACATAGATATTAGTAAATCAACCATCCATAGCTTCACAATTAAAACACCTACGATACTTGAGCCCGAGAAGGTAGAAGTTGTGAAGGCAGGTTTACAATCCACGAACTACCAGCACCTAGATGACACCAACGCTAGAGAGGATGGGAAAAACCGTTATGTTAATGTATTGGGTAATGAGTATTATTCAGCTTACTTTACGCTGACCAGTAAAAGTCGATTAAGCGTCATTGAAATGTTAAGCAAAGACCACTTTGGGTTCACATTAAATGAGGCCGCTTTTAATTTACTGGCTACTATGAACTTACCCCACAAGGTAATCGAAAGCTTAAAGGTATTTCACTCATCGACTATCTTAAACAGTAAGGAGCTGGAAGTTATTCTTGATAAGGTATTAGGTGATAAAAAATTTCCAAAATATAGAAAGCTGATTACTGATGCGGCAGCTATCTCAACATATAGAAAGAGTCCTTATGCGATAGAAACACTCATTACCGATGATGCGCCACAGTTTAAGCTCATTACTGAATCACTCGCCTTGTGCTGGGTTCATGAGGGTAGGCATTATAAAAAGCTGACGCCAATTTTTAAGAAGCACCAAGACTCTGTTGACAGCTTCTTGGATAGGTTTTGGGATTATTATCATAAGCTCATTGAATATAAAAAGAACCCAGGGCAAGATGAGATAGATAAGCTATCCAATGAGTTTACTGAGTTATTCTCAACAATCACTGGCTACGAGAAACTAGATAAACAAATTGAGCTCACCTTAAAAAAGAAAAGGCAGCTATTGTTAGTGCTGGAAAAGCCAGAGCTTCCTCTACATAACAATCCAGCAGAGTTGATGGCTCGGAAGCAGGCTAGAATGCGCGATGTACACCTTCATACTATGAGTGAAGAAGGAACGAAAGCTAAGGATACAATGGTTACAATTACTGAGACATGTAAAAAGCTAGCAGTTAATGTCTTCGATTATATATATGACAGAATTACAAAAAACTATTCTATGCCTTCGCTAGCGGAATTAATTACCATCCGCTCATCACAGGCGCAGTAAACTAAAGAGAGCGCAGCATGAGCATCATGCTGAAATAAGACGGATACTGCTAAAGCAACTCTGTGGAACAGATATTTCAAGCACAGAGGTAAGCCGTTGCGCTAAATTGTTGGATGAAGATTTAAAGAAATGGCGAAATAAGCCGTTAGGAAAGATAAAATATCTTTGGCTAGATGCACGTTATGAGAAGGTGCGCACTAGCGGCACAGTACAAGACTGTGCGGTATTGATAGCCTATGGCTTTGATGAATCAACCGGCAAGAGAACAGTGCTAGGTGTTTCTGTTGCGTTATCAGAGGCTGAGGTACATTGGCGTGATTTTCTTCAGCAGTTGGTTGAGCGAGGTATACATGGTATTGAGTTGATTACTAGCGACGCTCATACTGGCCTAAAAGCCGCTAGAAGAGCTGTGTTCCCCAGTGTTCCTTGGCAACGCTGCCAATTTCATTTGCAGCAAAATGCTCAGGCTCACATACCAAAGCGCTCAATGAAGGAACCAGTAGCTGAGGAGATTACAGCTATATTTAATGCCTCAAACATTCATGAGTCGGAAAGACTATTGGCTATGGCGGTAGATAAATATCAGCAAACAGCACCAGAGCTTTCTTCTTGGTTGGAAGTGAATATACCGGAGGGCTTAGTAGTGATGAACTTTGACAGGCCGCATCAAAAAAGATTAAGAACCAGTAACATAGCTGAGCGCGTAAACAGAGAGGTAAAAAGAAGGACGCATACAGTTGGAATTTTCCCTAATACTGAATCGTGCCTAAGGCTCGTATCAGCTGTTTTAGTGGAAATTGATGACCAGTGGAGCGGATCACCTAGATACTTAAGTTGAAGTGAATAATAAGGCTTCATAGGGTTTTAGGATAGATCATTCTTGTTCTTATTAACGAGATATAATTGCTATTACCTAAAAGTTAATAATTTATTTTGAGAGGAGAAAAATTTGAGGTATAAATAATTTTTTAGATTGATTAGCATAATTAATTTAAGATATTATGCGATGAGACAGGTACAATAGAGTGCCATTTAGAATTTTAAAGGTTTTTCTAAGTACTGAAGTTGGTTTTTACAGACAAAATAACGCTCTATCCACGCGCAAAGTTGAAAAGGTGCTAAAGCAACTCTGTGGAACAGATATTTCAAGCACAGAGGTAAGCCGTTGCGCTAAATTGTTGGATGAAGATTTAAAGAAATGGCGAAATAAGCCGTTAGGAAAGATAAAATATCTTTGGCTAGATGCACGTTATGAGAAGGTGCGCACTAGCGGCACAGTACAAGACTGTGCGGTATTGATAGCCTATGGCTTTGATGAATCAACCGGCAAGAGAACAGTGCTAGGTGTTTCTGTTGCGTTATCAGAGGCTGAGGTACATTGGCGTGATTTTCTTCAGCAGTTGGTTGAGCGAGGTATACATGGTATTGAGTTGATTACTAGCGACGCTCATACTGGCCTAAAAGCCGCTAGAAGAGCTGTGTTCCCCAGTGTTCCTTGGCAACGCTGCCAATTTCATTTGCAGCAAAATGCTCAGGCTCACATACCAAAGCGCTCAATGAAGGAACCAGTAGCTGAGGAGATTACAGCTATATTTAATGCCTCAAACATTCATGAGTCGGAAAGACTATTGGCTATGGCGGTAGATAAATATCAGCAAACAGCACCAGAGCTTTCTTCTTGGTTGGAAGTGAATATACCGGAGGGCTTAGTAGTGATGAACTTTGACAGGCCGCATCAAAAAAGATTAAGAACCAGTAACATAGCTGAGCGCGTAAACAGAGAGGTAAAAAGAAGGACGCATACAGTTGGAATTTTCCCTAATACTGAATCGTGCCTAAGGCTCGTATCAGCTGTTTTAGTGGAAATTGATGACCAGTGGAGCGGATCACCTAGATACTTAAGTTGAAGTGAATAATAAGGCTTCATAGGGTTTTAGGATAGATCATTCTTGTTCTTATTAACGAGATATAATTGCTATTACCTAAAAGTTAATAATTTATTTTGAGAGGAGAAAAATTTGAGGTATAAATAATTTTTTAGATTGATTAGCATAATTAATTTAAGATATTATGCGATGAGACAGGTACAATAGAGTGCCATTTAGAATTTTAAAGGTTTTTCTAAGTACTGAAGTTGGTTTTTACAGACAAAATAACGCTCTATCGAGTACATCCGGAAAAATAATCAACGTCTCTCAAACAATGCCTGGGAGGGTTCATGATATTAAGATCCGACAACGTGGCAGCCCACTGCCACCAGCAGAAAAATATGCTGATCTAGGATACCAAGGAATTCAACATACTGACCCCTTGGTTAACTTACCTCATAAAAAGCCCAAAGGCGGCAAATTAACTACTCAACAAAAAGAGGATAACCGTAATCACAGCAAGATCCGTATTAGGGTTGAACATCAATTCTCAAAATTTAAAAAATTCCGCATTCTTGGGGAGGTGTATAGGAATTTTCGCAGAAAACACAATATGAGATTTAATATTATTGCTGGGATTCTCAATCTTCAAGCCGGATTCTAAAACTACAAACGAGCATAAGCTCGCCCAGTATTTAGTTTCGCAGAAGGTCTAATGGTTTCAGCATACTCCGGCTTAGGCAGTTGTAACACGACGCCATCAGTTCTTGTAATGCTAATCAGTTGCTGTGAAAGCACAACTGAATCCTGAATAGTGGCTTCAACAAAACATTCATCGGCTTGGTCATCATCAGAATTGGCAACTGATGTACTGCTGGCTAATAATTCTTTTTCATTAATTTTTTTGTTGAGCCGTTTAGAGCTGATTGATAATCGTTCAGTAATGTCCTTTTTTGTATAAGCAGGATAGAGCGCAATAATTTTCACCCAAAGGTCTTCTGGAATCTCCCATGGCTCTTTTGATGATGAACGCCATGACTTGAGCGATTGAGCAATATTATCTAGTGTTGAAGGTGTTGCTGACTTGGGTGTAACGACTTTTTTATCAAATGTTTTGCCAAACATAATAGGACCTTTCTAAATAGTTTTACTATCGGTCCTTTAGGATAAAGTAACTAGCTGACCTAATGCACACATGCTTGCCGCAAGCTCACAGAAGAAGAGATAAAATCAACCTCTCAAGAGAAGAAATCAATTGAAGAGGCTCTATTAATTAGAGCAACAAGCCAAGCAATAACCGGCTTAACACACTCATCTAAACTAAGTGACACTCATTTACACAACACCATTGTACAGCCAAAACCAAGTAAAAGCGGCATGTTTAAGCCACAACCTGTTGACCAATCCATTACTAGGCAGCCTAACACACAACCAAAATTTAAATTGAGCTAAATCTGCTCACTGTTAGGAAAAATTGATCGAAAAGTGAAAGCCCCCATAAGGAACCTTATAGGGTCTTAACTATTTTTTGTGTATCGCACATAGTTTTGCCTACCTGTTGAGCATCTATTTCCATAGTTAGTGTTTGTATGACCACGCTTGAAAAAAGTTGAGCTGTTGTTTGATTGGTGGGCGCCACTATTTAATTTTAACACTCTGTTATTAGGATTGGTGTATTGATTGTTTATCAATGGTTGCCTAGATTGATCAGGCCATGAAAAGGCTCGCCAGTTTTGTCGTGCAGAAAAACCACGTTTATTTTTTTTATCTGGATCTGCGCCTTTCGATAAAAGAATGGTGCAAATACTAGAAAACAAAGTAGTAGTATTTCTTCTTTGCTTAGCTGAATTTGCTGCAGCATTTAATGGAGTAAAGCCATGATTATTTATTTGTTCTAAAAAAGCATTAAATTGAGAGCTGTCCTTGCCGCCAAAGGCGGTGTCGGCCGCCGCGATTAAGTCTTTCACCACCTCGAGGTGACCCGCACAAGCAGCAGAATTCAAGGGGGAGAACTGATCTTTATTCGATTGAGTCAGAAACGCGCGAAAGCCGTCAGTGTTCTTGCCGCCAAAGGCGGTGTCGGCCGCCGCGATTAAGTCTTTCACCACCTCGAGGTGACCCGCACAAGCAGCAGAATTCAGGGGGGAGAACTGATCTTTATTCGGTTGAGTCAGAAACGCGCGAAAGCCGTCAGTGTTCTTGCCGCCAAAGGCGGTGTCGGCCGCCGCGATTAAGTTTTTCACCACCTCGAGGTGACCCGCACAAGCAGGTGACCTTCTTTCGAAGCAGTATTCAAGGGGGAGAACTGATCTTTATCTTTATGAGTCAGAAACGCGCGAAAGCCGTCAGTGTTCTTGCCGCCAAAGGCGGTGTCGGCCGCCGCGATTAAGTCTTTCACCACCTCGAGGTGACCTTCTTTCGAAGCAGTATTCAAGGGGGAGAACTGATCTTTATTCGGTTGAGTCAGAAACGCGCGAAAGCCGTCAGTGTTCTTGCCGCCAAAGGCGGTGTCGGCCGCCGCGATTAAGTCTTTCACCACCTCGAGGTGACCCGCACAAGCAGCAGAATTCAAGGGGGAGAACTGATCTTTATTCGGTTGAGTCAGAAACGCGCGAAAGCCGTCAGTGTTCTTGCCGCCAAAGGCGGTGTCGGCCGCCGCGATTAAGTCTTTCACCACCTCGAGGTGACCCGCACAAGCAGCAGAATTCAAGGGGGAGAACTGATCTTTATTCGGTTGAGTCAGAAACGCGCGAAAGCCGTCAGTGTTCTTGCCGCCAAAGGCGGTGTCGGCCGCCGCGATTAAGTCTTTCACCACCTCGAGGTGACCCGCACAAGCAGCAGAATTCAAGGGGGAGAACTGATCTTTATTCGGTTGAGTCAGAAACGCGCGAAAGCCGTCAGTGTTCTTGCCGCCAAAGGCGGTGTCGGCCGCCGCGATTAAGTCTTTCACCACCTCGAGGTGACCCGCACAAGCAGCAGAATTCAAGGGGGAGAACTGATCTTTATTTTTATGAGTCAGAAACGCGCGAAAGCCGTCAGTGTTCTTGCCGCCAAAGGCGGTGTCGGCCGCCGCGATTAAGTCTTTCACCACCTCGAGGTGACCCGCACAAGCAGCAGAATTCAAGGGGGAGAACTGATCTTTATTCGGTTGAGTCAGAAACGCGCGAAAGCCGTCAGTGTTCTTGCCGCCAAAGGCGGTGTCGGCCGCCGCGATTAAGTCTTTCACCACCTCGAGGTGACCCGCACAAGCAGCAGAATTCAAGGGGGAGAACTGATCTTTATTCGGTTGAGTCAGAAACGCGCGAAAGCCGTCAGTGTTTTTGCCGCCAAAGGCGGTGTCGGCCGCCGCGATTAAGTCTTTCACCACCTCGAGGTAACCTTCTTTCGAAGCAGTATTCAAGGGGGAGAACTGATCTTTATCTTTATGAGTCAGAAACGCGCGAAAGCCGTCAGTGTTCTTGCCGCCAAAGGCGGTGTCGGCCGCCGCGATTAAGTCTTTCACCACCTCGAGGTGACCCGCACAAGCAGCAGAATTCAAGGGGGAGAACTGATCTTTATCTTTATGAGTCAGAAACGCGCGAAAGCCGTCACTGTTCTTGCCGCCAAAGGCGGTGTCGGCCGCCGCGATTAAGTCTTTCACCACCTCGAGGTGACCCGCACAAGCAGCAGTATTCAAGGGGGAGAACTGATCTTTATTCGGTTGAGTCAGAAACGCGCGAAAGCCGTCAGTGTTCTTGCCGCCAAAGGCGGTGTCGGCCGCCGCGATTAAGTCTTTCACCACCTCGAGGTGACCTTCTTTCGAAGCAGAATTCAAGGGGGAGAACTGATCTTTATCTTTATGAGTCAGAAACGCGCGAAAGCTGTCAGTGTTCTTGCCGCCAAAGGCAGTGTCGGCCGCCGCGATTAAGTCTTTCACCACCTTGAGGTGACCTTCTTTCGAAGCAGTATTCAAGGGGGAGAACTGATCTTTATCTTTATGAGTCAGAAACGCGCGAAAGCCGTCAGTGTTCTTGCCGCCAAAGGCGGTGTCTAATTTTTGCAATGCAATGTTAATGATTTGACCGTTACCATATTTTGCGAGAGAGGTTAAAAAAGTCCACCTTTCTTTTTCATCAAGCCATAAATGTGGTGTGTCCTTCTCCTTCACTAGGAAATGTTTGTTATTTATTAGTATGATGAGGGTTTGATCAAGACTGGGAGTTTTTTTCATCCTGTGCACAAAAACATACACGCTTTCTTGTAAAAACAAACTTGCTTCAAGTGCATTATTTTGAAAGTGGCTAACTATCTGTTCATCAGTAATCTGTTGTAATAATATTTGCTTGCGTAATGTGCTTATTGCTTCATCGTTGCGCGAACTTCTTAAGTGATAACTAGGCATGTGGTTTAATATATAAAATTATTTTCTAAAGTAGATATTCGAATATAATAAAGGATAAAAATTAACAGATTATTTAGTTATTATTCAGGCTACTACAGAATATACCGATGGCATTGCCTTAAAGTAGCGGTAAATACCCGTGATAACCACAAATTATCACGGGTTTGAGGCTCGCCAGCAACAGGATTTAAATAATAAATGACCATTGCGATGAAAATACTACTGGTTATACGACTCAGCTTTTACGGTTCTGTCGCAAATTAATGGTTATTTGATATAATACCGACCAAATTTAGCATTGAATAATAATGGAGTTATTATGGCGATTAGTTTTAAAGGAAGACATTTCCCCAAAGAGATTATTTTAACAGCAGTACGCTGGAAGCTTGCGTACCCATTAAGTTACCGAAATATTGAAGAGCTCATGGAGGAACGTGGTGTTAGCGTTGATCACTCTACAGTACAAAAATGGGTGGTTCGCTATGCGCCCCAGCTTGAGCAAGAGTTTCGTAAAAGCAAGCGCAAACTTGCTGATAGTTGGAAGATGGATGAGACTTATATTAAGGTCAATGGCAAGCAAGTTTATCTTTATCGTGCAGTTGATAAGTACGGTAACACCGTTGATTTTATGCTGTCAGAGAAGCGTGATCGTAAGGCAGTTCTAGCTTTTTTTAATAAAGCGATTGGATCAAGCGGGTGTATAGTTCCGGTGGGTTGGTGTGACAAAATTATTTATACCTCAAATTTTTCTCCTCTCAAAATAAATTATTAACTTTTAGGTAATAGCAATTATATCTCGTTAACCCAAGTTTGGCCATTTCACCCTGAAAATCAAAAATTTCATCACTATTTTTAACTCAACCCATTGATTTTACTTGCCTAGAAACGTGAATTCTCGAATGTAGTGACACATAATGGCAATA
This sequence comes from Gammaproteobacteria bacterium, assembly GCA_965196985.1. Classification (GTDB taxonomy): domain Bacteria; phylum Pseudomonadota; class Gammaproteobacteria; order UBA12402; family UBA12402; genus 2-12-FULL-35-23. Next base: position 75,554 of record CBDALO010000214.1, read on the forward strand.
AGGGGTTGCATGGGCTGGTGAAGTGATGAGAGTATTGAGTTATGTATATTCGAACCTCTACACAAAAGAGTCCTCGGACAGGTAAGTCTTACGCAACCTACCGACTTGTTGATACTCATCGCACTGCTGACGGCAAAGTACGTCAAAGACTGATTTTAAATCTTGGTGCGAATTTTTCAGTAAAGAAGGACAGTTGGAAATTGCTTGCTGACCGTATTGAGGAAATTTTAACGGGTCAAGGCACGTTAATTTCAATACCAGCACATCTCGAAAAACAGGCGCAAATGTATGTAAAACGCATTCGCTCTAGGTTTGCTGATGACAATGAGACAAGTATCGCTGTTAATTCAGTAAGCGCGGTAGAACCTGACTTTAAAACAGTGGATGTTAACTCCATTGAGAGCGCGGACATACGACACGTTGGAGCTGAGGCGTTGGGCTTACATGCTGCCAGGCAATTACAACTTGAGGAATTGTTCAGGGCTTTGGGCTTTAATCAAAAACAATGTCACCTGATGCTTGCTACCATCATTGGGCGGCTAGTTGCCCCAGGAAGTGATTTAAGTACGCACTATTATTTAAGCAATCAAAGTGCGTTAGATGAATTACTGGGTACTGATTTCTCAGAACTATCACTCAAGAAATTCTATAAGACTGCTGATGAGTTACTCAAACATAAGCAAATGATTGAAGATCAATTATTCGAACGTGAGAAAAATCTCTTTAGTTTAAATCAGGTGATCACTCTCTACGATATAACCAATACCTACTTTGAGGGTAGAGCATTACAGAATGATCACGCACAGCATGGTCGATCAAAGGAGAAGCGGTCTGATTGTCCGCTTGTTTCTCTAGGACTCGTGCTGGATGGCTCAGGGTTCCCGCAACGCAGTGAATTTTTCAAAGGGAATGTTAGCGAGCCTAAAACATTATCCGAAATGCTAACTGAGCTTCATGCACAGCCAGAGGCAACAATTATCTTAGATGCTGGTTTTGCAACTGAAGAAAATATTTCATGGCTTACTGAAAAAGGTTTCCATTATATTGTAGTGAGCCGTAGAGCATTGCCTGTTGTCGATGAAAACATTGATAAAGTGCTAGTAAAAGAATCAGTAAATAATACGGTTACAGCGCAATTAATTAAAGATACTGAAGCAAATGAAGTCTTACTGTACTGCCATTCTCAGGCTAAGGAAGAAAAAAGCTTAAATATGATTAGTAAGGCTGAGACTCGTTTCGAAGAGGAATTAATTAAGTTAGCTAATGGACTCACTAAAAAAACTGGAATGAAAGCAATTGAGAAAGTAACCTTGCGTTTAGGTCGAATAAAGGAGCGCCATAAACGTGTTTCAGGTCGATACACTATCACGCTTGATTCAGAGGCTGATAAGGTTACGAAAATCAGTTGGAGTAAAGTTAACTCTGAGAATCTGGGCGCATATTGTTTGCGTAGTAACAGAATGGATTTAGATGAAAAAACAATTTGGAGAATCTATACAACTCTAACTGATGTTGAATCGGCATTCAGATCATTAAAATCAGAGTTAGGCCTGCGTCCTATCTACCATCAAAAGCCAGAGCGAGTTGATGCCCATCTGTTTATTAGTATTCTTGCTTATCACTTACTACACACTATTCGCCATCAACTTAAATTGCAGAGCATTGATAGTAGCTGGCAAACTATACGGCAGATTTTTAGCACTCAGGTTCGTATCATGACTACGATGCGGCTTGAAAATAATAAACTACTTTCTGTTAGAAGAACCTCAAAGGCAACTCCAGAGCAAGTTGTGATCTATAAATCGTTAGGCATGAATTCACAACCTGGGCACACTGAAAAAACAATTTGTTAAGTTGTAGTGACCCTAAACGTTTTTTTAAAATGTAAGTCATTGATTTGGATAGGTTTAATTTTAGAAAGGGCAAAGTTGGGTTAATAAGAACAAGAATGATCTATCCTAAAACCCTATGAAGCCTTATTATTCACTTCAACTTAAGTATCTAGGTGATCCGCTCCACTGGTCATCAATTTCCACTAAAACAGCTGATACGAGCCTTAGGCACGATTCAGTATTAGGGAAAATTCCAACTGTATGCGTCCTTCTTTTTACCTCTCTGTTTACGCGCTCAGCTATGTTACTGGTTCTTAATCTTTTTTGATGCGGCCTGTCAAAGTTCATCACTACTAAGCCCTCCGGTATATTCACTTCCAACCAAGAAGAAAGCTCTGGTGCTGTTTGCTGATATTTATCTACCGCCATAGCCAATAGTCTTTCCGACTCATGAATGTTTGAGGCATTAAATATAGCTGTAATCTCCTCAGCTACTGGTTCCTTCATTGAGCGCTTTGGTATGTGAGCCTGAGCATTTTGCTGCAAATGAAATTGGCAGCGTTGCCAAGGAACACTGGGGAACACAGCTCTTCTAGCGGCTTTTAGGCCAGTATGAGCGTCGCTAGTAATCAACTCAATACCATGTATACCTCGCTCAACCAACTGCTGAAGAAAATCACGCCAATGTACCTCAGCCTCTGATAACGCAACAGAAACACCTAGCACTGTTCTCTTGCCGGTTGATTCATCAAAGCCATAGGCTATCAATACCGCACAGTCTTGTACTGTGCCGCTAGTGCGCACCTTCTCATAACGTGCATCTAGCCAAAGATATTTTATCTTTCCTAACGGCTTATTTCGCCATTTCTTTAAATCTTCATCCAACAATTTAGCGCAACGGCTTACCTCTGTGCTTGAAATATCTGTTCCACAGAGTTGCTTTAGCACCTTTTCAACTTTGCGCGTGGAAACCCCATGCACATACATTTCAGCGACAGCCAGCTTAAGTGCTCTATCAGAGCGTACACCTCGCTCTAAGACTGATGGATAGAAGGCTTCATTGGAGTCTCTAACCTGCGGTATCTGTAGCTCAAGCTGACCTTGACCTGTGTTAATTAACCTTGGTTTAAAGCCGTTCGCATATCCGTTTCTATCGCCAGTTCGCTCATAAGGACTGGCATTTAAATGGCGCTCCCTTTCTATTAACATAGCCTCATTCATCAACCTGGAGACAAGCTTAGGTAAAGCTTCAAACCCCTCCATCGCTAAAACATGTATGGCTTCTTCGATTAAGTTCTCATTTTTATAGCAGCTCATTGTCATTCCTCTTTTTTGGTTAAGTTTACCTTAAAAGGAATTTCTAATCTGACTGAGTCGCCTGCTTATTTTCAGCAAGTCAATGGAATTTACAGAAAGGATGGCGCACTAGCTGACTATACCCATCATGTTTATGATGTGGTCTTATTGATTAATGGTATTCCTGTTGTTCAGATTGAGCTAAAAAACCAACAAATTAGTCCTAGCAGAGCTATGGAGCAAATTATCGAATATAAGAGCGACATTGGTAACGGTTATACTAGAACCTTAATGTGTTTTTTACAGATTTTTATTGTGAGCAACCAACATGATACATGGTACTTTGCTAACAACAATCAGCGACACTTTAGTTTTGATGCTGAAAAACGTTTTCTTTCTTTGTATCAATTTGCTGACAAGGATAATAAAAAAATTACACATCTGGAAACCTTTACTGAAAAGTTCCTAGCAAAATGTACACTTGGCCAAATGATTAGTCGATACATGGTTTTAGTCGATAGTGAGCAAAAACTAATGATTATGCGTCCCTACCAAATCTATGCTGTCAAGGCAATTATGGATTGTGTACACACAAACTGTGGTAACGGTTATATTTGGCATACGACTGGTAGTGGTAAAACGCTCACTTCATTTAAAACGTCAACACTGCTCAAAGAAAACCCTGAGATTGAAAAATGCCTTTTTGTGGTTGATCGTAAAGATCTCGACAAACAAACTGTTGAAGAGTTCAACCGTTTTCAAGAGGGCTGTGTAACTAGAAACACGCACACGGAAGATCTAGTAAGCCGATTGCTTTCAAATGATTATTCTAATAAGGTCATTGTCACCACCATTCAAAAGCTTGGATTAGCCTTAAGTGGTAGCAATAAGAAAAATTATAAAAAACAGCTTGAGCCGCTTCGTCATAAGCGGATGGTCTTGATTTTTGATGAATGCCATCGATCACAGTTTGGTGATAACCAAGCGGCTATCAAGGAGTTTTTCTCTAACGCGCAGCTTTTTGGTTTTACGGGGACGCCGATTTTTGAGCAAAACGCATCAACCTATAAAATAGAGGGTGAGAAAAAAACCCTTAAAACCACAAAGGATGTTTTTGAGAGACTTTTACATGCCTATACGATTACTCATGCTATTGAAGACCGCAATGTACTTAGATTTCACTTAGACTACTATAAACCGAAGGGAAAGAATCCGCCTCAGCCAGGCCAAGCGATCACTAAGAAAGCGATTATTAACTCAATTTTTGAGAAACATGATGCTGCTACAGCTAGCAGAAAGTTTAATGCGATTTTGGTTACCGCAGGAATTGATGACGCAATTGAGTATTTCGAGCTTTTTAAAAACCTACAGGAAGCGCGATTAACGACTCATCCTGAATTTAAACCATTAAACATAGCGTGTGTCTTCACCCCTCCAGCGGAGGGAAATAAAGATGTGAGGCAGATGCAAGAAGATCTCGATCAAGAGCGGCGTGATAATACAGTAGAACCTGAAAAGAAAAAACAAGCACTAATACAGATAATAGAAGATTATAATGCTAAGTATGGAACGAATCATAAAATTACTGAGTTTACTCAGTATTACAGTGATGTGCAAAGCCGCGTTAAATCTCAGGAGTTTCCTAACCGTGATCTGCCTCATAACCAGAAAATTGATATTCTGATTGTTGTTGAAATGTTACTGACAGGATTTAATGCACCGTTTCTCAATACCCTGTATGTTGATAGAAACTTAACCTATCACCGTTTAATCCAAGCCTTTTCACGAACTAATCGTGTTATTAATGACACAAAGCCTTATGGGAATATCTTAGATTTTCGCCAGCAGCAAGATGCGGTCAGTGATGCAATCGCTTTGTTTTCTGGGGAAAGCTCGCCGGAAGTGGTTAAAAAAATCTGGTTGGTTGATCCTGCCGAAACTGTTATTGAAACGTTAGATGATTCGGTCAAAAAGCTTGCTGAGTTTATGGAGTCACAAGGGTTAGAAAATAAACCCTCAGATGTGCCTAATCTAAAAGGGGAAGCTGCACGTAGTCAATTTATTAATCTCTTCAAAGAAGTTCAGCGTGCTAAAACACAGCTTGACCAATATACGGATCTTAATGAGAAACAAAAACAAACTATTAACACGTTACTTCCTAAAGACCAGCTTCAAGGTTTTCGTGGAGCTTACTTAGAAGTTGCGGAAAGATTAAGATCTGATCACGGTAAAAAAGGTAAGGATGCTTCCAGTGAAGTTGAAGATCTTGACTTTGAATTTGTCCTTTTTGCATCAGAACTCATTGATTATGACTATATCATGAAATTACTTGCCAGATACTCAAAAGGTACGAGATCTAAACAAAAATTAACCCGCAATGAGTTAATCGGCTTGATTCGATCAGATTCTAAGTTCATGAATGATGTTGATGATATTGAGGCTTACATTAACACCTTAAAAGTCGGTGAGGGGCTTACCGAACTGAGAACTACCCAAAATTGTTATCTCCCTACCTGAACTGAATTCGATAATTCTTTTTGTTCTTCTTGAGAAACACTATTTTCTTTAAAAAATTGCTCTACTAAGTGATACGTTAGAAGTTTTCTAATACCCTTCGCAATAAAGTGTCGTGTCACCTTGCCCTTACCATCTCCTAATTTAGCTAGCATAATTGCGTAATCGTCATAAGCTTTTTCCTTACCTATCTCATACAAATATGAGGCCACATAAAAACATACAGCCAGTAGATTTTGTATCCCTTTAAAATTTTTTATCTGCATATTTTCCCAGCCTAGTCCTTCCTTGAGAAATTTAAAAACATATTCAATTTTCGCACGAGATAGATAGGCTATGTATACCTCATACGCCTCATCAAAAGTCGTTACTTTTTTATTAGTTAATAGCAGCATGTCATTCTTAAAAATTCTCCTACCATCTCTGCCTGTAATTTGGATTTTAATTGCATTGATGTTCTCAAACTCTCCAAAATAAATAGTTATTTTTCCGTCTTGTACGCAATTCTTTCCAACTGTTAACTTTTGGAATTGCTTTTCGCCTTGAGCATCAAAATCAGCGTTAATCAGCTTAAGCTTTTTACCATCATCACCTCTACCTTCTATTGTTCTTGTTATTTTTGAGCGAATAATAAAGTCTTGATCTAGGTTTGTATCAATTAGTGAGAGATAGTCATTATCATCAAACTCTCTATCTAGAATATGGGTAATGGTTGCATCTTCATTCTTTGATTTTAGGCAGATTCCTATTTTTTCTATTTCACGAATAGACAGCAGCTTTTTATTAAAGTAATCACCAGATTCATAAAGACTCTTGGCCTCTTTATCTCCCTCAAATGGCTTTCCAGCCTCTATTTTCTTAATATGCTCAGCTTTTAAAAACTTAGGGTCTTTATTGCTGTAGCTTACATGCGATAGTAGATGCACAGCCTTATCACCAGGTACTAATGCAACTGCGTTATGCGTGCTGTAACCATTGATAATATCCCCGTCCAGACTCCTTACTTTACCTAGATTTTCAGTTTGCTTGCTATGTGGCTTTCTAATATCAGAAGGATCATGAAGAACATCAATTTTACTGGCGTGTGAAAGTTTTTCACAGCTCTGTTCTAGCAATACATCATTTGTTTTTATTGGATCTAAATCGGTGCTTTTATTTTCACCGGTAAGTGTACGAATCATCTTTTTATACTCATTGTTATCTTTTGATGAACTGAACAACTTACAACTACCTTCAGTTAATAGCTTTCCTACAATCGTCGATAGATTTTTTTAAAACAACTTTCCCAGTTAATTTTGAAAAAAGAGGGGCAGCGTAATCGGCGAAGTTTAACATTTATACTCATCTCGTTAGTCTTGTTAAAAAGACAAAGCATAGTCATTTTTACACAATATTTCAGCATTATTTTGCTGATTTAAATTTTGGGTAGTTTTCAGTACCGAAAAACAAATTCATGAAGGATATGAGACTTTTAAAAAGAATAAACACCAGAATGAAATAGCTATTCTTGCCAAGCACAATAAACTTGAACCAGCAGCCCTACAGGGTTTTGTAGATACTATTCTAAGAAGAAAGGTATTTGATGATGAAGAACTGACGCACTTACTTTCTCCCCTGGGTTTAGGATGGCGGGAGAGAACCAAGAAAAAACTTTCACTCATGGAAGAGCTAATCCCGTTATTAAAAAAATACAGCAATGGTCGTGAAATATCAGGTTTAAACACGTATGAGTAACCAAAAAAAAAATCGTATTGTTCCCAGGCTTCGTTTTCCTGAATTCACAGAAGTAGATAAATGGACTATATATTCATTAATAGATCTGTGTGAAATACTGAATAATCGTAGAAAACCAATTTCTAGTAGTAAGAGAAAAAAAGGTATATACCCATACTATGGAGCTAGTGGTATAGTAGATTATGTTGATAGCTTTATTTTTGATGAGTTGCTAATACTAGTTGGCGAAGATGGGGCAAAGTGGGGAGCATACGATAAGACTGCTTTTATTGTGTCTGGAAAAATTTGGGTAAACAATCATGCACATGTTATTAGACCAATTCATGTTAACCCTTATTTTTTTGAAAACTATTTAATAAAACTAGACTTAAGCTGTTTTGTTACAGGTGCTGCGCCGCCAAAACTAACACTCAGTAAACTGAAAGAGATTCCTATTGCATTGCCACTATCCTCTAAAGAACAACAAAAAATAGCCGATTGCCTCACTTCAATTGATGAGCTTATAAAAGCTCTATCTCAAAAAGTCGAGATACTCAAAGAACATAAAAAAGGGTTAATGCAAAAGCTATTTCCAGTAGATGGGAATAGCCTGCCTCAGCTTCGTTTTCCTGAGTTTAAGGATTCGGGAGAGTGGAAAGTGAAGAAGTTAGGCGAATGCTTAGATTATCTTCAGCCAACTCAGTACTTAGTGAAAAGCACGAGATATGATGATAGTTATAAAACCCCTGTCCTAACAGCAGGAAAAACCTTTGTTTTAGGATATACTAATGAGACACATGGGATATATAGAGATAAGCTGCCTGTAATTATTTTTGATGATTTCACTACAGCAACAAAATTTGTCGAGTTTCCCTTTAAAGCAAAGTCGTCTGCAATGAAAATATTAGTGGCCGAAAAAAAACCAATACTAAATTCATTTATGAAGCAATGCAGGTCGTTAAATATGAAATAGGTTCACATGAAAGACATTGGATTTCAAAGTTTGCAAAATTAGATGTTACAATCCCGATACCTTCCGAGCAACAAAAAATAGCCGATTGCCTTACCTCACTTGATGAGCTGATAAAATCCGAGTCTCAGAAAGTCGAGACACTAGAAGAGCATAAAAAAGGACTCATGCAGCAGTTATTTCCTTCAGTGAATGAGGTGGTGAAATGACCCGTTTCGATTCATTGAGAGAGGTAGCAGCTCACCTACGGGGTATATTGCAGAAAAAAAAGTATATTCTGCTTTTTGCCTATAATGGCACAGGCAAAACACGGCTTTCTATGTCCTTCAAAGAGTACGGCAAGCAATATGATAAGCGTGATACCTTGTATTTTAATGCGTTCACTGAAGATTTGTTTTATTGGGACAATGATCTTGAGGGTGATTGTGACCGTGTTCTAAAGCTTAACTCAAACTCTAGTTTTTTTTCTGGCTTTGAAGAACTGGAAATGGATAACAGGATTAGACCATTTCTTAATAGATATGCTGACTTTGACTTTAAAATAGATACAAATAATTGGCAGGTTCGTTTTTCAAGGGAAGTGAACAACGGAAAGACCTTAGAGTATTTTGATAGCATCAAGGTTTCACGTGGCGAAGAAAATATGTTTATTTGGTGTTTTTTCTTAGCTGTTGTTCAATTAGCGATGGATAAAGATATTGAAGCGTATAGTTGGGTTAAGTATATCTATATTGATGATCCTATTTCATCATTAGATGAAAATAACGCGGTGGCAGTCGCGCATCATTTAGCACAGCTTCTTAAAAATGAGAAACATTCACTAAAAACAGTGATTTCTTCACATCACACGCTATTTTTTAACGTACTTTGTAATGAGCTAAAAAGTGAAAAAAAATTAGTAAAGACGTTATTTTTAAGCAAGGACAAGAAAGATGAAACCTATGAATTAAAATATACTGGTGATACCCCCTTTTTTTATCACGTAGCCATGTTGGTAGAGTTGCAGCAAGCTGCTGAATCTGGCGATTTGTATACCTACCACTTTAATATGCTTAGAATTATTCTGGAAAAAACTGCGAGCTTTCATGGTTATAATGGCTTTGCTCATTGTATTAAGAAAGACAATGATGACAAAGAGGGTTTATTACATACTCGCCTGATCAATATCCTTAACCACGGCAATTATTCACTTTATGAGCCGCAACAAATGTTGCAAGAAAACAAAGAGTTTTTCAGGCAGATATTGAATGACTTTTTACAGAATTATGACTTTAACGATGAGATATTTTCAGCGTTAGCAGAACAAAAGCAAGAGGATTAACAATATGACTGAAGAACAGCAAAAAAAGCTTGGTAAGATTCTTTGGGCAATCGCCGATAAGTTACGCGGTGCAATGAATGCGGATGACTTTAGGGATTACATGTTATCCTTTTTATTTTTACGCTATTTATCCGATAATTATGAAGAAGCAGCTAAAAACGAACTTGGTGAGGAGTATCCTCAAGTTTCATGCTTGGATAATATTACACCACTACAGTATTGGTATGAGCAAAGCTCAAAGACTGATGTTAAAGAATTTGAGAGAGTCATGCGAAGACGCATGCATTATGTTATCAAACCTAATTACTTGTGGGGCAATATTGCCGAACTGGCACGAACCCATAACAAAGAACTGCTTAAAACACTAGAGGATGGTTTTAATTACATTGAAAACGAATCCTTCCAAAGCACCTTCCAAGGCTTATTTTCTGAAATCAATCTTAATTCCGAAAAACTAGGTAAACGCCCTGTAGATCGAAACGATAAATTATGTGCGATCATTAGTAAGATCGCTGATGGGCTCGCTGAATTTTCAACCGATCAAGATACATTAGGCGATGCCTATGAATACCTTATAGGGCAGTTTGCAGCCGGTGGTGGTAAAAAAGCAGGTGAGTTTTATACCCCTCAGCAAATCTCAACCATTCTTTCTCGGATCGTTGTGCTAGATAGTCAGGATCCATCAGCTGGTAAAAAGAAATACCTGGAAAGTATCCTTGATTTTGCTTGTGGATCAGGCTCATTACTTTTGAATGTACGTCACCAGCTAGGCGATCATGGTATTGGAAAAATATATGGTCAAGAAAGCAATATCACTACCTTTAACTTAGCTCGTATGAACATGCTATTGCATGGGCTAAAAGATTCAGAGTTTGAGATTTTTCATGGTGATACATTAAAGAATGATTGGGAGGTGCTGCGTGAAACCAATCCCGCTAAAAAAACCTATTTTGATGCAATAGTGGCTAATCCACCTTTTAGCTTAAGGTGGGAACCTCTGGACATGTACGCTGATGACATTCGTTTCAAGCAATACGGGTTAGCACCTAAGTCAGCCGCTGACTTTGCTTTCTTATTGCATGGCTTTCATTACCTTAAGGATGATGGAACAATGGCAATTATCATGCCGCACGGTGTTTTGTTCCGAGGTGGAGCAGAGCAACGCATACGAAAAAAACTTTTAGATGATGGAAGTATTGACTCAGTAATAGGGCTGCCGTCAAACTTGTTTTACTCAACAGGTATTCCTGTTTGTATAGTCATTCTTAAAAAATGTAAAAAACCTGATGATATACTCTTTATTAACGCAAGTGAGCACTTTGAGAAAGGCAAGCGACAAAATAAATTAAGAACTCAAGATATAGAAAAGATTATTTCGACCTACCAATTTCGTCAAGAAGAAGATCGCTACTCGCGTAGAGTGTCTATGCAAGAGATAATAGAAAAGAATAACTATAATCTCAACATCTCTCGTTATGTGAGTACCGCAGAACCAGAAAAAGAAATTGATTTAGCTGAGGTTAATAAAAAGCTACATAACATAGAAAGCGATATTTCTACTGCTTTAAAAAAGCATAATACTTTTTTAAAAGAGCTTGGCTTACCAGAGCTACCGGGTGATCAGTAGCGTGTTTTAAGTGACGATTTAGAACAACTTGACCGCTTATACCTCTCTAAAAGTTATATCTAACTTACTGCTTTGCAATTTCTTTTTTTAGATTAGCTAGCGTTGTTGTATCTAGACCAGTAGCCTTAGTCACAAGGTCTTCACCTAATCCCTCTTTCAATAGATTTGAAGCAATGGAAATTTTTTCTTGTTGCATTCCTTGTTGCATCCCTCGGTTATGGCCTTCTTGCCGTAATTGATCTGCTGCAGACATAATCGTCTCCTTCATATCTGGTAGTGCATCGGTTAATAGCGTGACAATTTCACTACCATAGTTATCTTTCTCATATTCTAGCGCATATTTTACCAGTCTAGAAATGTGTTTTCCACCATCAAGTGTTTTGATTAATTGTAGCAAGTCATGCTGAATTAACGCTTTAATAATTGGTATAAGATCACGGCTATACGCGTGCTTGTGGCATAGCTCCATGGCAGCCACATGCCCATGCGTTAATAGCTCATCATCCGGTATGACCGATAAATCAATCAATGGGGCAGGGGCATTGTAAAGCTCTTGGGCGAGTGCCGCATCCTCAAACAAGTCGAAGAAATTGAGCGTGTACGGGTAGGGTTTTTGTTTACCATTGTAGAAAACCAAATTAAGAATTAATGGCAGTTTAAGTGTGTCGCTTTGCTCTTTTTTGTCAATTTGTTTTAAAAACCGATCCCAGATTTTGCAACGATAATACCACAGCCTAAATGCCATAAGAGGGTCAGGGGTGGATTGGTGCTCACTCAAAATGTATAAAAAAATCTGCTCTTTACCGTACTGTTTTTTGAGCTTCACTTGGTAGAGTACATCCGTAAACGCAGTTTGGAAATCTTCTTCGATGAAGCTATCGTTTTCTAAATGCAGTGTTTCCCAGTCAATCATCTTTTGGATTTTTTTAGGCAAGTGCGCCTTAAAAAAATCCTTGGCAATTTCGATGTCTTGGAGCGAGCTTTTAAAAAAAAGATCGTGATGCTTAATGGCGTGTTTACTCTTCATTTGTCGTCCTTACATCAATGACCTTGCAAAACTAAGTGGCTCACAGGCCACCACACAAAACAGGTGTTATGACGATTGCGGTTGTTGATCTGGTCTCTTTCAAGTTAGCCAGCAATCAGTCCTCGATAGTGCGCTATTTTACTGTGGCTAGGCCGTGATGCCTAGAGAATTTCACGTAAAATAGACCAAGTCGATACCAGTCATTTTTTTTAGCATCAGACTGAAAATAATCGTAGCTTTTTAGGTTGAGCAAGGAAATAATGCTCCCTTTTACACAAAGGTAATGGCGCATGAAAGGCTGGATCCTGTACTCCAAAAAACAAGCAGACCTCGGTACGAATGCCTACGGGATTAATCGCCTGTTACAGGCTGGCCAACAAAAAGGGATTGATCTAACAGTGTATAGCCCTGAGCAGTTTGAGCTCGTGGTGACCAGAGATGACCGTAAAAGCATTTTGGTCGATGGTAAACCAACTCCGCTGCCTGACTTCTTAATTCCTCGAATTGGTGCTAACACACCGTATTTTGCCTTGGCGGTTATTCGGCAATTGGAACGACTAAATGTGTACTCGTGTAACTCCTCTGAAACCATCGAGATTGTCAAAGACAAATTACACATCCATCAGCTTTTAGCGCAAAGCAATCTGCCCTCGCCTAAAACGATGCTGGTTAAATTTCCCGTAGACAGCGAGCTGGTCAAACGTGAGCTTGGCTTCCCCGTGATTGTGAAGAACTTAACCGGTACCGAAGGGAAGGGTGTTTATTTGTGTGATTCACCTGAACAATTTAGCGATCTCATGGGGTTAATCGATAGTCAGCACACTAAGCCAAACATCATCTTGCAAGAGTTTGTCAGCAACAGTCGAGGTCGTGATTTACGGGTCTTTGTGCTTGGTGGTCGTGTCATTGGCTGCATGAAGCGTTACTCGGAAACAAGCTTTAAGGCGAACTTTTCTCGCGGTGGCCAAGTAGAGTCCTTTGCGCTAACTCCTGAAATTGAGTGGCTGGCCACTGAAACTGCACGACTGGTTAACCTTGATATTGCAGGTATTGATTTATTGTTTGATGAGGAGGGGTATAAAATCTGTGAGGCTAATTCATCCCCTGGCTTTAAAGGCTTAGAGCTGGTGGTTGGTGAAACCATTGCCGAGCAAATTCTCGATTACATTACCGTTAAGGTCAGTGGCAGAATTACCGCCTAACCAACCAGTGAGTCGTCATCCATGAAAACAACGCGCTATGATTTTCCTTCGGGTCGAATGCTGGGTAAAAAGTATCGCGTGATTAGTTTTTTAGGGCAAGGATGGGAAGGCGAAGTTTACAAGGTTGAAGAACTGACAACTGGCATTATTCGAGCAGCTAAATTGTTTTACCCACATCGCTACACGAAACACTCAGTACCGCCTGTTGAGTACGCAAAAAAACTCCATGCTCTACAGCATTGCCCGATTGTCATTAAGTATCACCATTTAGATACCTTAGTCTTTAAAAAAAAGACCGTTGATTTTCTTATTGCTGATTTTATTGATGGGGAGATGCTCTCAGAGTATTTAGCGAGACAGAACGAGAAACGTCTACCTGTGTTTGAAGCCTTGCACCTCTTTTATGCGATTACCAAAGGAGTCGAACAAATTCACTTGCAAGGTGAATACCACGGTGACATCCATCTCAATAATATCTTAATGAAAAAACACGGCTTAAGCTTTGAGGTTAATTTCATTGATGTGTTGCACTTTGGTCGCAGCACAAAAGCCAGAATCCAACAAGACATGATTGATCTGATTGCCGTGCTCTATGACCTCTTGGGTGGTAAGTCTTACTACGCGAGTTTACCTCAACAGGTCAAGCGCATTATTTTAGGTCGTAAGCACACTTTGATTCGACAGCAGTTTTCCAATGGCAGCCAATTACGGGTGTACTTAGAAAACCTTACATGGCCAGCTTCGTAAGCATTTTGTTTTAACCAAACCTCTTTTGTTACGTCTATCTTTATTTAGGGGAATTGAGCTAGTTTTATCTCATAATAAACAAGGTTTTTAGTAACCTATCAAGGTAAAATAACTTGATATAAAAACTATAGTGAAATTAGTCATGCGCAGAATCATAAAAGCGATTAAAAGCCTGAGTGATTACCTGATCCTGCTGAAAAAAAATCCAGAGCTACTAAGGCCAGAGCAGTGCAGCCATTGCGGTGCAGGTGGACTATGGTCACATGGATCATATGATCGAAAACCAGATAGGAACCCAGGTAAAGGACGCTCTTTAAATCCCACCCCTGTTTTGAGATTTTATTGTCATCAATGTAAACGTACTTGTTCAACCCTACCTGAGATACTTTCTCCAAAGCGTTGGTATTGCTGGTCAGTTCAGCAGGCAGTGTTAATGAGCGTGCTCCTGGGAAAAGTATTAGCTCATCAGGTCAGGAGCAAGGTGTTAGTCGACACACCGTTGCTAGGTGGTTTCACTGGTTGGTTGACCACTTCGTTGATTACTCCTTCCATATCAAAGCACATCCGTTGTGGTTACAGCTTGGGCGACATAGTGATCCACAAGCGTTTTGGTTGGCCTGCCTTGGTGAGCATGATTTATCGAGCATCATGCTTTTTCTTAACAACACAGGAGTGAGCATCCCATAATTAATTAACGTGAAAAAAAGTTGAGATGGATATTTTCTGTAAACCTCACGACCCCACACAGTTTGAGCGTAGCATTCTCAACTCAAGTTGTGATTAACTCATTGCAAGTAGTTAAATCACACAGGAATTGCAAAATGACCAAGCCCATTCACCCAACAGCACTGTTTCGCCTAAGTGTTTTAGGTGAGCTATGTAGCCGAAATAGTTTTGAGCATGGTGAGCTCAAGAGCATTATTAAAAGGTTGTCCCAGCAAACCTACAACGGGTGCTGCCTCTATATAATGTAGGCTATATTGCTGCTGGCACGCCAAAATCATTGACCTTCTCCCAAAACTGATCCCATCTGCCTTTAGTCTTTACTAGTGTTCTCAAGCATAAAACGATTTTCATTCCCTTGTCTTTCCAGCGCATTCCTGATCCGCCTAATCTTTGTTTAACAATTGTTTTACATGCTGCTTCAGTGACGCCAGAGCCAATTGGTGCATTCTGCTTAATCAAATTATGATACGACATTCGCTTTTCTTTAATATTATTTTCAAAATACGTAATTGTTCCTTCTAGCTTTTCTCTAAGCGATTTATTCAGGTTTTTATTTAGATGCTCTTTAAGCTCAGCAAGTATTCTACCTGCCGCACCTTTCTTGTGCTTTAAGTCATGACATCTCTCTTCGAGCCAAACATCACGCTCATCTCTTTCAGATTTTTTGGTAAATACTGCCTTTGATGCTTCGCCGAGATATTCAGTTGCATGCCAAAAATCTAAAATTTGCGTATCAGTATGTTTTTTTAGAAATGGCCAATTATTTTTTGCTCCATCAGCAACGCCAATTGTTTTAGCATCAGGGTAATATTTCTTTTTCAGCTTTATTTCCTTTTCAAGCCTATTAAAGAATTCATCTTTTCCATATTCTGGTGATGCTGCAACGTAGGTTGTGTGCAGGCGTGCACCATGCTTATCATACATGGAAATAGTTCCAACCATGCTCTCTCTATAACCATCATCAACGGTGAGAACATATGCACCATCTAAGCTAATACTTAGCATCTCAATGCCTGCATCAAGCTTTGGCTCTTCATATTCCCACTCAGCCTCTTTGGCTTGTGCAATACCGCCAACAAAATCAGTTGCCCGTTGCAAGTATGAATGTGAGATTTTACGGTTATGATTGACCTTGAGATCATCAATAACACTAGGAGCAGGTAAGTTTGAGTATTTATGTGAGATTATTTTTGCAAATCGCGGTGTTGATCCTTGGATAATTCTAGCCTTATCTTCTAAAGGACAAAAGATCTTCCCGCCTTTAGAGGTTTGATAAACATAACGCTTAACTCGAGCAACTCCATAAGGCGTTTGGTAATTTGCTTCATCTCTACTTCGTGCTGTTAGCTTTATTTTTCCAACATGGATAGGAGAGCCATCTGCATCAAACTTACTTAAAGCTTTTTCAGTGGCTAATGTTCCAACCTCATTAAGGCCGTCAAGAATTGCATCCTCACATTCAAGCATGGATCCTTTTAGTGGAAGCTTGAGCTCAATAGTTAATTCATTATTTTCATCAGAGAGAATTCTAGCTAACATCCAAACACCATCCGTAATCAAGTTAAAGTGTATATTATGCTATATTTTCTACATTATATAAAGGCAGCACCCCCTACAACATTCCAGGTAGTAAGCGTGTTCACCTCAGTGCTAAAACAATTGAGAATTGGTATTACGCTTGGTTAAAGCAGGGTATTGATGGATTAGTTCCTAAAACTCGACGAGACAAAGGCCAGTGTCACATCAATCCAGAGCTACAAGAGTTAATTATTTCCACTAAACAGGAAAGCCCTTCAAGATCAATTCCGACCGTGATTAAACTCTTAGAAACTCAAGGGAAGGTAGCACGAGGTGAATTATCTCACGCAACAGTTCACCGCTTATTAGTAAAACACGGCCTGTCTAAAAGAACAGTCACACCTTCTAACCAAATTGAGCGCCGCTCATTTGAGGCGCTCACAGCTTGTGATATTTGGTATGGCGATGTCATGCATGGTCCAACGATTTACGATGGCCAAAGAAGAGTTAAAAGCTATTTGGTGAGTATTTTTGATGATGCCTCAAGGTTGGTCTGTCACAGTAAATTTTGTACTGATGAGAGTGCCATTACTATTGAGCATGTGTTGAAAGAGGCATTACTCAAACGTGGGCTTCCTGTTAAGCTCATCATTGACAACGGCCCTGCCTACCGTGCTAAAACGTTGCAAACCATTTGTGCTCGTTTGAAAATTCAATTGATTTACGGCAGGCCCTATGAACCGCAAAGCAAAGGCAAACTAGAGCGTTGGCATAGAACAGTACGCGAGCAATTCCTAGCTGAATGCAACCTGGATTCCATTCATAGTTTCAATGCGCTGAATGATCGATTTTGGGCTTGGGTTGAGCGTGTTTATCATCAAGCCTCGCAAAGCGCCCTGCCTGACAAGATGACCCCGTTACAACGCTATCAGCAAGACCTCACTAAAATTCAGCCGTTAGGTTGTTTGGCCGATAAGCTAGATGATTACTTCCTGCATCGCATTAAGCGCCGAGTCAGGAAGGATGGCACGGTAAGCTGGAATAATCGACTCTTTGAAGTTCCATTTGAACTGGCTCAACAAGAGGTTTATTTAGTGGTTGATCCGCATAGTGACTCCGCCCGTCACGTCGAATCATTGGAATATCAATACCTTGGTGCAGTGGGAGAGCTGGACAAACATAACAACCTTTCTAGAACCCGAGCTAGACCTCAGATGCCGGAACAACCAGCAAGAAAAACCTCGCTAGTTGAGATTGTTTATAACCAAGTTAAAGAGGATTTGGATATCACTGAGGAGATACCGTCATAAACGTCAACAATAAATTGTAAAATTTTTACTAGGCATCCGCTGAAAATGGCTGCTGTGTTTTTAGGATGCCATAAATCATATGCACCATTTTTCTCATAACAGCACAAATGGCTAGCTTCTTTGGCTTGCCTTTTTTGAGCAGCTTTTCATAAAATTTCTTCAAAATAGGATTATGCCTTATAGCCACTAATGCCGGCATGTAAAGCGCCTTTCGCAACCAAGCACTACCAACCTTTGAGAGCCGTGATGAATTCAATGAAGTGCCTGATTGTGACTGGCTGGGATTTAAACCAATATGAGCAGCCAATTGTTTTGCGCCAGAAAATCTTTCAATATTATTAAAAAAAGCAGTTAGTGTTTGAGCGGTTTTATCACCAATGCCTGGGATGCTTTTAAGCAGCTCTGTGTTATTCTTCAGATCATCATCACTCGCGATCAGCTTACTAATTTCTTCCTGCAGTCGTAAAATTTCTTTTTCCATATAATCGATATGATTTTGTATAGAGCTAATAATTGTTTCTTCCGCTAGCTCCAGCCTGTTTTGTTCATTGCTGACTTGGGAGGTTAATACTTCAGATCTCTGTATCAAAGCTCTTAGAGCCTCTATATTAGCTGGCAAAGGCTGCCATAGCGTTGGAGTAAAATGATTTGAATAGTCCTTAATACTGACCGCATCGGCCTTGTCGGTCTTGTTTCGTATTAGCTGTCCTTTCATAAAAAACTTTATTCGTGCAGGATTAATTATACTGACATCACACTTCTCACTATGTAAATAAAGAGCCAATGCATTACCGTATTTACCTGTTGATTCCATGCAAAAATGAAGTGACTGATCAGATAAAGATTGCGTCCATTCTAATAACTCAGAAAAGCCCTCAGGATTATTATTAAAATGTTTAACGTGATCTTTTCCGCTAGTGGTGATAGCAGCAACAAAATCAGATTTTGCAATATCAATACCAACACAATTTTTTTTCATTTGCTAGAGCCTCTTAAATTTTATTACACTAACAAACTTGGGAAATCATAGTTCGGATCAACCTTGCAAATACAGGCTCACAATGGCCTAAGATACCGTTCGATCTCATGAACTTATGAGGGTGGAAGGGAGCTAAATCTCCTCAACAGGATTAAATCCTAAGGACGAACACGGCTTCACCTTCCGCCTACCCAAGCATCCTTGGGATTGTAGCAATATTGTCATATCTCTACAGTTATTTAAGATACAAGGATGAGTAAGATGTATCTTCAACATTTTGGCTTGAAATTTGATCCATTGGGTAAATCAAACATTATTGAATTGGCGCAGTCAAAGCGACTAGAACAGCAACTTAATGGTTTGCTAGAAACACGCGGCTTAGCAGTGATTACTGGCGACTCAGGGACAGGAAAGACCACGGCGCTAAGATACTGGAGCAATAAACTCAACCCGCTGACCCATCAAGTCATTTATCAATCAGACACTCACTTTCGGTCATTTGATGTGTACTCTCAGCTTGCCGAAAATCTAGGTTTAGAAAACTATTACCGATTCTCTAAACTTTGGAGAGACTTGAAGCAGAGCTTGATCGCGCTCTACCATGATAAAAACGTTCAGCCTATTTGGATCCTAGACGAGGCGCATCAGCTTAGTAATGATTTCATTCTACGATTACCTGACTTCCTTAATTTCAGTTTTGACAGCAAAGACGTCATGACGATTATCTTATGTGGACTCCCATCACTTCTAGCAACATTGCAGAGACCAGCCTATGAACCTATCAACTCTAGAATTCAGTGCTTTATTAGGTGGCATGCAATTGAAGATAGCAGGGATTTTGAGAGCATTATTCACGCTGCTTTTGAGAAGGCAGGAATGAGCAGCAGCTTATTCACTGAAACAGGTATTCGTGCAGTACACATGGCCACAAAAGGTAGGCTTCGTTATGTTGATAGGCTCATGCGACATGCGTTGCTAATCGCCGCTAATATGAATTTAAACCATATACCGGATGATGTCATTAATCAGGCAATTCATGAGCTAAAAGGTTAACTATTTGACACCATCTCACGCAAAATAGGTTGAGATGGTTTCTCTAAATTATTGTGGGACGTTACACTTTTTAGCACTCGTGTGTTAACCCATGATTTTTTAACTCACCGATTTTGAACACCTCTTACTCTAAAGGGTCTAAGTGTATCTCACGTTCAGTCAGAGTTAAGCTACGTTGAAATGCCTTGCGCGCAAAAACCCGTTCCGCATAATCTGTCAGCGGTTGCGCACGTTTTGGTAGTTTAATACCTAGAACAGGTAAACGCCATAGCAACGGGGCTAAACAGCAGTCTACCAGTGAGATGGTTTCACCGCCTAAATAAGGGGCTTCTGGTTCCTGAACCAATGGCACAAAGTTTAGTAAGGCTTGCTGCAACGCCTTACGAGCAGGTTTAGCTGTTTTTTCATTACCCATTAAAATCTGATGAAACAAGGGATAACAATCACGCTCTAATTGCATGACCTTCATCCGCGTTTCCGCACGAAACACTGCGTTGTCAGGGAGTAGGGGAGGGCTGGGGTAACGTTCGTCAAGGTACTGCATAATTAAGTACGACTCTGGTAAGACAAGCCCGTGATCAACTAATGTAGGAAGCTCCGCAGCAGGGTTAACGGCTAACAAGCTTCGAGGAGGGGCAGCAGGATCTACCTCAATGATCTCAGCCGACAAGTGTTTTTCTGCTAAAGCAAGGCGTGTGCGATGATTATCAATCTCATCGGACGCTGTATACAAGGTTAATGCTTTTTTACTTGCAGACATTGCCATCAGTAACCGAGCCACCCTTTCTTTCATTGCTAAAACGGCACGCAGTTTACTCGAAAACGTTTAAAACACCTAGCAAAAAAATCACCGTGTTAGCACCATGATCACCAGTCCTTCTGGATTGGGGAAAACGTTAACTTTTCTACGTCCCGCAATAGCTACTCGTAATCCACAGCCTACCATGACCTAGCTCGACTGAGACCTGAAAACGGGCTTTGCGATCTAAAATGGCATCCTCGCCTTTTAATGAGCTACGACTCGGCCCACCGTTCAACGGTGATTCCCATCCTGTGAGTTCTTTATAACGCCGTTGCGCGTAAGCATGACGTAGGCCGTGTAGCTTACTTAACCCTGCTTTACTTGCCACCCAATAATAGTGTTTGTTTTGTTGAATGTAACTTTTATTCGGTGGAATTAAGGAGCCACCTGCTGCAAGCACCTTTGCTCTGTCTAACCAATATCTCTGTTCCTCAGTTTGAATGGGGATGTATCGCTCCACCCCACCTTTCGCCCAGGTACGATAGATAAAAAGCTGATTGCCCTGATCAGCAACGGTGGGAATAATTTTAATGGACTCCGCTGCCCGTAAACCAAAGACGCGCTGCAGCTCATACGAACATAAGACCCGTTCATCATCCACCGCTTGAAAGTTGGGCGAATGAATCGCTTTACTTTCCGTAGGGATTAATTGCCGAGAGCCTATCTGGTAAAAGTCATTGGTTTGGACTAAGCGGTGTTTGCCAAGCTGGCGACAAACAAAGCGCAAGTCAGATAAGCGGTTTTTAATGCTGCCGACACTAATCCCTTTTTCTTGCCAGTGTGCCACCAAGCAGGCAACGTGCTTTTGCTTTAACCCTCGAATGTGTTTAATTTTATAACCCAAACCGTGTAGCTCAGCAAACATGGCTCGTAACCGATTAGTCCGGCAGATACGGGTTGAATGTGACATTTGCTTGCTGCCTTTATATTGTTTCATAAACTCAAACAACGAATAGTTTAATCGTCTAAGCGGTTGTAAGCTCATGCAAATACTCCTTTTTAATACGATGGGTACTGTGACAGCCCATTTCATGACACAAGGTTTGAATAGCCTGATCACTCTCATCCTGCTGAGATAACGCTTGGTAGCGTTGTTGTGCATAGTGTTGCCGGTAAGGCAAACGTGGATTGAGTTTCAAGATCCCTAACTCCGCTTGATAAAGCCGATTACAATACGTCACGAATTCTGGTGTGTGTTCCAAAGAATAGCGTGTTTGTAATTCCTTACACCGCTGCAAGCAAGCTTTTTGCTCATTCGTTACAATCGGAATCTGGCGTGTTTTATGGTTATGAGCCAAGGTACGATCAATCCATAATGATTGCTTGGTGGTTTGAATGAATGAGAGCAACACCTTAATTGCCTCGAAGCGGGTCACACCAAAGCTTTGCTGTAATGCCACTAACACTTGAGTGATCGGGTGGCACAGCGAGGGTGTCGGTACAACCGGCTGCGGTGTGATGCACTCATCACGCTGGATCCCCAGTTCCGCATTACTTGGAATACTGACCGTTAATTCGGCTAAGGCAATAAAATGACGTAACGCGCCGAGCTTATTTTTTAAGGTGCTGTCGTTGTTGTCTTGCTGGCGATAATAAGCAACCAGCTCTACAAAGTGATCCCGTGTTAATTGATCCAGTCGATAAGGTAGCAACCGTAACTTCGCCCAGTCAGCAAAACATTGCCGAACGATACGTCGGTGCTCTTGCCGCGTACGATACGAGTATTGCCTATCTTGTGCGAGCACTTGCTCGACTTTCTTTAATAAACTGTGCTGTCGCCCCATACGAGGTTTTCCTTCTATTGACCAGTCAGTGATCTGAAGGCTCGCTACTCTCAACGCCTTTGAGCAAAAACGATCAACCCCAAAACCCAAGGGAGTGAGTTTCACGACTCACCGTGCTCAACGCCACAAAAGACACAAGCCTTCAGGTCACTGACCAAGGGAGAGAAAGAAAGAGCAGGCAATTTATAATCGGTGGTTTGCGCTATTAGACCTAGGCTTAATTGGCTTAGTGCTATTAAGACCAAAAACGACAGTAAGTGATGCCGTTAATCCCCGAAGGGCATATGGGTCTCAGACAAGGGTCTACCATTTGTCAAAAACACGAACTACAAAATTTATCTGTTCTTCTCTTTTCTTCTCTCCTCTTAATGTTTTTCATCCAATTAATTTCCTAAGCAAGCTGTAACCCCAGTGCTTAGGAAGCAGTGCTCACCCTCCACCTGACCTTCGCCAATGTGAATGGAGCGGTACAAAACGTATCCAACGCGCAAGCGTGTCAATCCGAAGCTCTCTGACTTCAAATTACAAAGTCAGTCTGCCCGCTTAACGCGAAGTGGCTACAATACGTTTTGTTAAGCACACGAGCTCGTGTGCAAGTAGTAAGCTATCGATCTTGGTCGATAGAATGAGATCATTAAACCCCTTCTGCGACAGCATTAGTCCTAACGAAGGTTAAAGATAAGCAGATAACACCGCTTATCGGTCTTAATGCCAAAGGCAGTTTGCGTCATTCGTTTATGCTCGGTCAGAGCACTGGCCGCATTGGCGAACCCGAACTTTTAGGACAAGGTTAATCTTGTCACTCGCTCCATGCTTTGGTAAGTCCCGCTAGCTTTCGCTAGGTTCACGACACGTGGGACAACTGTGACGAATAGTAATAGACGTACAAGACGTTTCAGGCTTTCGGCCTTCTTCAGTATTACCTCAAACAATGTTACCGAGCTGACACCACAAAAGCAAATTCAATCAAACAAAAAAAAGCAGCAGCAGAACCAGCAAGTGGTTTGTGCTGAGCCATTTTAAAAAAGCGCAGCAGCGACAGCAAAACAAAGTGACCCATTAACCCTGATGCCAATGGTGAGTACAAACTGAAATTTCGCGCCGACAATTTATCCACAATCGTTGGGGATTTTTTTATGGAATCCCCAACTCATGGGGATAAATTGAGGCCCTGCACCTGTGGCCTAGGCGGGAGCCAAGTCAGGCTATTCTTTAACCAAAATCAGAGCAAAATAAGTTAGCCCGTAAACACGGGCTAGAATTTCGCGTGTAACTGCTTGTTTCCATTAAAAAATCGCCGGAAAACGCTCCCGCGTCACTTCCTATTTTATAGGAAGTGACGCGGGAGGATTGCAACAGCCCCCGTGCGAAAACGGGGGCCGAAGCCAACCGGTGGAACGGTTGGCGGAACTGAAAATCGAGGTGCTTGGAAAGCCTCTAGCGAGTGGAGAGTTCCGCCTGCAAGACAACAAAGCCTGCCGGTTGACTCGCAAGCTGGACAATCTTTTGATGCGGTAAGCCTTGCTGGCGGAGGGTGTTGTAATGGCTGGCGAGGGTGTTGAGTGTGGATCCTGCACTGCGACAACGTGCAATTTGAGCAAGTTCTGGTTCCGAAAAACCCCACCCTAGCAATTTTTTAGCGTGCGTTTGCAGGGCTTGCAGGGTCTTCGCTCCGCCACTTTTTGCGGTGATACTGACCAAATCAGCGGGTGTGAGTGAGAGGGTTTGCCATGCATTTTGCTCCTCAGCAAGTAACGTGAGGGTGACTCTGGCTCCGTCTTGGTTGACTATTCTGATTAAATCGTAGTCATTAAAGCCCTGATTCAGCAAGGTAGCGTGATGCGTGAGTAGGGCTTGGATGGCAGGCGCACGTCCACGTTTGTTGAGTATTTTGACAATTTGTTTGTGCTGAAAACCCAGATTTAGCAGAGCGGGGTAGTGCTTAGCGAGTGCATCGAGTGTTTTGGTTGCGCCGGAATGGCTTAAAATAGGGACTAATTCTTCGGTGTTAAAGCCCCAACTTTGAAGCTGTTGCTGGTGAGTGAGTAAAGATTCTACGGCCTGAGTGCAACCCTCAGTCGAAAAGATCTTAACCAAATCAGCGTGCTGAAACCCCAAGGTTTCTAACACAGCACGGTATTGATGCAAGGCTTGCAAGGCCAGTGAAGCTCCCCGTTGGGTCACTAATTGCACTAATTCCGCATGGGTTAAGCCTGCGTTTTGCCAGAGTTCCGGTTGATGCAGTAACGTTGTAATCGTTTTTGCTGCACCATCCTTGCTCAATAATGCCACGATTTCAGACTGGCTAAATCCCCACTGAGTCAATAGCGCGTGGTGTTCGAGTACCGCTTGGAACGCTTGCGCTGCCCCGTCTTGACTGGCGATACGCACCAAGTCAGTGATACTGAAACCTAACTCGAATAAAGCCGAGTGATGTTGCAACAATGCCTTGAAGCTGTTGGACGCACTGTTTTGTTGAGCAATCTTGACCCGTTCTGCGTGTGAAAAGCCCAAACTTTTCAGTGCGGCATGCTGTTCCACTAACACCGCCAGTGTGTGTGCTGCACCGGTTTTACTGCTAATACTCACTAAATCAGCACGGGTATACCCGCATTGAATCAAGGCGGGGTAGTGAGTAAGTAGAGCAGTGATCGTCTGATTAGCTCCCATTGAGCCAGTGATTTTTAAGCAATCCGTGGTGGAAAAGCCTAACCGCAATAAGGTTTGTTGGTGCTCAAGAAACGCAGTGACTGCTTGTGCGCCACCCATATTCCCAGCAATGCGAACAATGTCAGTAGGGGTTAAGCCACGACTAACTAAGGTGTGGTGATGGGTGATCACGGCATTCAATGCTTGCGAGCCACCGGTATTACTCCCTAATTTAATGAGCTGGTCATGGGTGTACCCTAGCTCTATTAATTGCGGGTACACGCTGATCAATTTAGTCAGTGTTAACCCACCCGCATCAATGGAACCTAACCGCGTAATCTCTGCTTTAGTTAATCGGACTTCAAATAAGGCACACTGTTCTAGAATGGTTGCCACGGTTTCGCGTGAGGCTTTTTTTAGGATTGTAACGTCCCACAATAATTTAGAGAAACCATCTCAACCTATTTTGCGTGAGATGGTGTCAAATAGTTAACCTTTTAGCTCATGAATTGCCTGATTAATGACATCATCCGGTATATGGTTTAAATTCATATTAGCGGCGATTAGCAACGCATGTCGCATGAGCCTATCAACATAACGAAGCCTACCTTTTGTGGCCATGTGTACTGCACGAATACCTGTTTCAGTGAATAAGCTGCTGCTCATTCCTGCCTTCTCAAAAGCAGCGTGAATAATGCTCTCAAAATCCCTGCTATCTTCAATTGCATGCCACCTAATAAAGCACTGAATTCTAGAGTTGATAGGTTCATAGGCTGGTCTCTGCAATGTTGCTAGAAGTGATGGGAGTCCACATAAGATAATCGTCATGACGTCTTTGCTGTCAAAACTGAAATTAAGGAAGTCAGGTAATCGTAGAATGAAATCATTACTAAGCTGATGCGCCTCGTCTAGGATCCAAATAGGCTGAACGTTTTTATCATGGTAGAGCGCGATCAAGCTCTGCTTCAAGTCTCTCCAAAGTTTAGAGAATCGGTAATAGTTTTCTAAACCTAGATTTTCGGCAAGCTGAGAGTACACATCAAATGACCGAAAGTGAGTGTCTGATTGATAAATGACTTGATGGGTCAGCGGGTTGAGTTTATTGCTCCAGTATCTTAGCGCCGTGGTCTTTCCTGTCCCTGAGTCGCCAGTAATCACTGCTAAGCCGCGTGTTTCTAGCAAACCATTAAGTTGCTGCTCTAGTCGCTTTGACTGCGCCAATTCAATAATGTTTGATTTACCCAATGGATCAAATTTCAAGCCAAAATGTTGAAGATACATCTTACTCATCCTCCTCAGTGATATCCAAATCCTCTTTAACTTGGTTATAAACAATCTCAACTAGCGAGGTTTTTCTTGCTGGTTGTTCCGGCATCTGAGGTCTAGCTCGGGTTCTAGAAAGGTTGTTATGTTTGTCCAGCTCTCCCACTGCACCAAGGTATTGATATTCCAATGATTCGACGTGACGGGCGGAGTCACTATGCGGATCAACCACTAAATAAACCTCTTGTTGAGCCAGTTCAAATGGAACTTCAAAGAGTCGATTATTCCAGCTTACCGTGCCATCCTTCCTGACTCGGCGCTTAATGCGATGCAGGAAGTAATCATCTAGCTTATCGGCCAAACAACCTAACGGCTGAATTTTAGTGAGGTCTTGCTGATAGCGTTGTAACGGGGTCATCTTGTCAGGCAGGGCGCTTTGCGAGGCTTGATGATAAACACGCTCAACCCAAGCCCAAAATCGATCATTCAGCGCATTGAAACTATGAATGGAATCCAGGTTGCATTCAGCTAGGAATTGCTCGCGTACTGTTCTATGCCAACGCTCTAGTTTGCCTTTGCTTTGCGGTTCATAGGGCCTGCCGTAAATCAATTGAATTTTCAAACGAGCACAAATGGTTTGCAACGTTTTAGCACGGTAGGCAGGGCCGTTGTCAATGATGAGCTTAACAGGAAGCCCACGTTTGAGTAATGCCTCTTTCAACACATGCTCAATAGTAATGGCACTCTCATCAGTACAAAATTTACTGTGACAGACCAACCTTGAGGCATCATCAAAAATACTCACCAAATAGCTTTTAACTCTTCTTTGGCCATCGTAAATCGTTGGACCATGCATGACATCGCCATACCAAATATCACAAGCTGTGAGCGCCTCAAATGAGCGGCGCTCAATTTGGTTAGAAGGTGTGACTGTTCTTTTAGACAGGCCGTGTTTTACTAATAAGCGGTGAACTGTTGCGTGAGATAATTCACCTCGTGCTACCTTCCCTTGAGTTTCTAAGAGTTTAATCACGGTCGGAATTGATCTTGAAGGGCTTTCCTGTTTAGTGGAAATAATTAACTCTTGTAGCTCTGGATTGATGTGACACTGGCCTTTGTCTCGTCGAGTTTTAGGAACTAATCCATCAATACCCTGCTTTAACCAGGCGTAATACCAATTCTCAATTGTTTTAGCACTGAGGTGAACACGCTTACTACCTGGAATGTTGTAGGTTTGCTGGGACAACCTTTTAATAATGCTCTTGAGCTCACCATGCTCAAAACTATTTCGGCTACATAGCTCACCTAAAACACTTAGGCGAAACAGTGCTGTTGGGTGAATGGGCTTGGTCATTTTGCAATTCCTGTGTGATTTAACTACTTGCAATGAGTTAATCACAACTTGAGTTGAGAATGCTACGCTCAAACTGTGTGGGGTCGTGAGGTTTACAGAAAATATCCATCTCAACTTTTTTTCACGTTAATTAATTATGGGATGCTCACTCCTGTGTTGTTAACCCAACTTTGTCCTTTCTAAAATTAAACCTATCCAAATCAATGACTTACATTTTAAAAAAACGTTTAGGGTCACTACAACTTAACAAATTGTTTTTTCAGTGTGCCCAGGTTGTGAATTCATGCCTAACGATTTATAGATCACAACTTGCTCTGGAGTTGCCTTTGAGGTTCTTCTAACAGAAAGTAGTTTATTATTTTCAAGCCGCATCGTAGTCGTGATACGAACCTGAGTGCTAAAAATCTGCCGTATAGTTTGCCAGCTACTCTCAATGTTCTGCAATTTAAGTTGATGGCGAATAGTGTGTAGTAAGTGATAAGCAAGAATACTAATAAACAGATGGGCATCAACTCGGTCTTGCTTTTGATGGTAGATAGGACGCAGGCCTAACTCTGATTTTAATGATCTGAATGCCGATTCAACATCAGTTAGAGTTGTATAAATTCTCCAAATTGTTTTTTCATCTAAATCCATTCTGTTACTACGCAAACAATATGCGCCCAGATTCTCAGAGTTAACTTTACTCCAACTGATTTTCGTAACCTTATCACCCTCCGAATCAAGCGTGATAGTGTATCGACCTGAAACACGTTTATGGCGCTCTTTTATTCGACCTAAACGCAAGGTTACTTTCTCAATTGCTTTCATTCCGGTTTTTTTAGTGAGCCCATTGGCTAACTTAATTAATTCCTCTTCGAAACGAGCCTCAGCCTTACTAATCATATTTAAGCTTTTTTCTTCCTTAGCCTGAGAATGGCAGTACAGTAAGACTTCATTTGCTTCAGTATCTTTAACTAATTGCGCTGTAACCGTATTATTTACTGATTCTTTTACTAGCACTTTATCAATGTTTTCATCGACAACAGGCAATGCTCTACGGCTCACTACAATATAATGGAAACCTTTTTCAGTAAGCCATGAAATATTTTCTTCAGTTGCAAAACCAGCATCTAAGACAATTGTTGCCTCTGGCTGTGCATGAAGCTCAGTTAGCATTTCGGATAATGTTTTAGGCTCGCTAACATTCCCTTTGAAAAATTCACTGCGTTGCGGGAACCCTGAGCCATCCAGCACGAGCCCTAGAGAAACAAGCGGACAATCAGACCGCTTCTCCTTTGATCGACCATGCTGTGCGTGATCATTCTGTAATGCTCTACCCTCAAAGTAGGTATTGGTTATATCGTAGAGAGTGATCACCTGATTTAAACTAAAGAGATTTTTCTCACGTTCGAATAATTGATCTTCAATCATTTGCTTATGTTTGAGTAACTCATCAGCAGTCTTATAGAATTTCTTGAGTGATAGTTCTGAGAAATCAGTACCCAGTAATTCATCTAACGCACTTTGATTGCTTAAATAATAGTGCGTACTTAAATCACTTCCTGGGGCAACCAAACGCCCAATGATGGTAGCAAGCATCAGATGACATTGTTTTTGATTAAAACCCAAAGTCCTAAACAATTCTTCAAGTTGTAATTGGCTAGCAGCATGTAAGCCCAACGCCTCAGCTCCAACGTGTCGTATGTCCTCACTCTCAATGGAGTTAACATCCACTGCTTGAAAGTCAGGTTCAACCGCGCTTACTGAATTAACAGCAATGCTTGTCTCATTGTCATCTGCAAGCCTAGAGCGAATGCGTTTTACATACATTTGCGCCTGTTTTTCCAGATGTGCAGGTATTGAAATTAACGTGCCTTGACCCGTTAAAATTTCCTCAATACGGTCAGCAAGCAATTTCCAACTGTCCTTCTTTACTGAAAAATTTGCACCAAGGTTTAAAATCAGTCTTTGACGTACTTTGCCGTCAGCAGTGCGATGAGTATCAACAAGTCGGTAGGTTGCGTAAGACTTACCTGTCCGAGGACTCTTTTGTGTAGAGGTTCGAATATACATAACTCAATACTCTCATCACTTCACCAGCCCATGCAACCCCTTATTGCTATTATGTGTCACTACATTCCAGGATTCACGTTTCTAGGCAAGTAAAATCAATGGGTTGAGTTAAAAATAGTGATGAAATTTTTGATTTTCAGGGTGAAATGGCCAAACTTGGGTTAAGAAAAAGCATGATGCTCGATAAATCATGCTCACCAAGGCAGGCCAACCAAAACGCTTGTGGATCACTATGTCGCCCAAGCTGTAACCACAACGGATGTGCTTTGATATGGAAGGAGTAATCAACGAAGTGGTCAACCAACCAGTGAAACCACCTAGCAACGGTGTGTCGACTAACACCTTGCTCCTGACCTGATGAGCTAATACTTTTCCCAGGAGCACGCTCATTAACACTGCCTGCTGAACTGACCAGCAATACCAACGCTTTGGAGAAAGTATCTCAGGTAGGGTTGAACAAGTACGTTTACATTGATGACAATAAAATCTCAAAACAGGGGTGGGATTTAAAGAGCGTCCTTTACCTGGGTTCCTATCTGGTTTTCGATCATATGATCCATGTGACCATAGTCCACCTGCACCGCAATGGCTGCACTGCTCTGGCCTTAGTAGCTCTGGATTTTTTTTCAGCAGGATCAGGTAATCACTCAGGCTTTTAATCGCTTTTATGATTCTGCGCATGACTAATTTCACTATAGTTTTTATATCAAGTTATTTTACCTTGATAGGTTACTAAAAACCTTGTTTATTATGAGATAAAACTAGCTCAATTCCCCTAAATAAAGATAGACGTAACAAGGATGAGCTTATCCGCTTGCTTCTCAGTAAACCCTAACGTAGTTAATTGACGACACTCGTCCTGGTAGCGAGTGAGCGCAATGTTGTATTGGGTTAATTTAGCAGATAACTCATCCATGCTAATGACTCATATCATCATCAAGTCAGCGTGAGTTACGCATCTGGCTCAGCAGGCGTAGCCTCAGCTTTGGCTTTAGAGGCAGTCGTTTTGCTTTTTTTAGCAGGTTTCTTTTTGGCTCGCGCTTTTTGCTTGCTTTGCTTCGCCCATTCTTTTTCAAACTTTGCTAAGGCTTTGGCGCGGTTAATGACAAAGCTGTACTCTTGCGTGATCTCGGCTTGCTGGACTTTTAATGCGTCCATCTCTGTTTTAACACCCTCAATCAGTGCTTCAATGGCCTCAATAGTCTCTTTTGCTTTAGCAACCCGTTTTTCGGTTTGTTTGCCTGGCTTCGCTTTATGTTGTGCTTTGGCTTCTTTTAAGGCTGCTTTTTGAGTAGTGAGTTTCTCTTTCGCGCCCAATAGTTTTTCTTTCATCTTCGCCACTGATTGGGTGCAATCATACACGGCTTTCTCACACACGCCTTCGAGTTTTGATTCAGTGGCCGCGAGCGTTTGCTTAAACTCGGTGATTTGTTGTAAAGGGGTTGCAGCGTGTTTGGCTTGAACGGGTTTTTTCTTGGCAGGCATAAAAGTGTCCTTCTGATTAATAAAGAGCGCGGATTGTACACGAAAAAAAAGCGAGATGCCTTGATTATTACTAATCAACGCTCCCGCTTCTTTTCTTAAACTTTCGTCTTACTAGCAAAACGCTGGTTTAACTCTGCTTGCAGAGCTTGCAACCAACGCTCATTAGCGACTAATGTTTCACAACGAGCCTGTAGGCATTGCAGTTCTAACTGCAATTGCAAACACCTGCGTGACATCGCTAAGGATTGACCCAAATCGCCTGTCGATTTACAGGTCAATTCATTTCTGCCATAGACTTCAAAAAATTCGAGTCGCCCTAAAATATGACTGGGGTACGTAAAAAAATACTCATTCAAATAAGCACTTTTTCCGTCACGGCTAAATCGCCTGGCTTCTCGCCAAGGCAGTGTGCCGGTGGTCTTTTGTAAAAAGACAATATCCACAGTCACTTTAGCGTCACTAAACAAATTATCCGGCAACCGAAACGCCGCCACCAAGGTTCCCCCTTCCTCTGCAATGATGTGTCTCACCTGCTTGCAGGAGGCATCTAAAAAGTAGCGCGGTAACACCATGGCCAGTAGCCCATTGGGTTTTAATAACCGCATGGCTTTGGCCACAAAGTAATGGTGAATGCTGTAGCGGGTTAAATCCTGATGAACGGGATCGTCCACTTGGATTTGACCAAACGGCGGATTGCCCAGTATCAAGGTAAACTGTTCGTCCGACTGAAAACGTTCAAAGCCGGTGTGATGCACCTCAACATCGGGGTAAATCACGTTTAACAGTTCACAACTGACCTGATCAATCTCCACAGCCACCACACGCGAGGGTTGAGACTCAGGGCGATTTAAGTGTTTAAGCCCGTTAAGAAAATTCCCTACACCTGCACTCGGTTCAAGTACTGCCTCTAAGGACAAGCTCGGTATACTGGCTAAACATTGCATCATAAACCGAACCAGCCAAGCCGGTGTGTAATAAGCGGACTTTAACGTCTGTTTTAAACTTGCAATCGCTTGCTCGCCGATCAAGCCTTTTAACTCCTTAAAAATAGCAGGGGTGTAAATGGCCTCTCTCAGGCCACCCCATCCGGTATACGCCATTAAGTCGTCAGCGGTTTGACCGTTTCGCAAGGCTCGCAACGCCTTCAAATTGTTATGAACACGATTTTCTGTTGTCATAGCAACGCTCCTTCAAAAAAACCGAAGGAGCAACCCCGCAACGAGGGATGACTCCCTCGGTTGGGGTTAAAAAAAGAATGACGGTTGCCCGTCATTCTTACTGATTGTTTAAGCGCAGCAACACCCCTTAATACGGGATGTCATCCGAACTGGGCAAGTCATCAGGATAAGCCGGTGGCTTAGGTGAGGCTTGCACAGGGGGGGACACCTGATTAAGTGTGTCGAGTTTTTCTTGTAGTTTCCGATCAATCAATCGATGCAGGTGATTGGCATGCACCACCATGCTCGTTCGCTTCTCACCGGACTCGGTTAGCCAGTCATTGGTTTCCAAGGAACCGGAAACCGAGACATAGCTGCCCGTCACGACTTTGCCTTTGATAAACTCAGCGCGTTTACCAAAGCAATAGATCGTGTGCCAAGTGGTTTTCTCCACCTCTTCGTTTGCTTTATTTTTATAATGACGACTGGTGGCTAAACTAAAGCGAGCAAACGGGGTTTTCCCTGCTTCCTCGTAATGATTGATTTGTCCAACATAACCAACAAGCTGAACTTCATTGCGACAATAAGACATAGTCTTTCTCCTTTTCATTTAAAAAAAAGGATGAGCGACCCGTTCGGGCCTTTCATCCCTACTGGGGTACTGCTAACAACAGGTTAAGCGGTTGTGTGAGTTTTTATACGAGATTGCGAGCCGAAGGTTTGATAAATCTTTTCCATCGGCCATGCTTTCTCACCTTTACTGTTAAAGGGTAACGACTTCGGATGGTAATACCACCGCGCCTTACTCTTTGACCAGCAAAAACCCGCTTCTTGCAAAGCAGGGGCATCGGCCTTTTCTGCGCCTGTCACCCACAACCAATTGCCGATGACTTCAATCGGCAATCCAAGGGGTGCAAGACGCTCAATGGCTTGCTCCAGCTCTGCTTCAATCGCTTTCCAATCAATGTTTTCTTTGCTCATCACTTTCTCCTTTAATAAAAAAAGAGAATGCATCACGCCCCGCAGGGAATGACACATTCCCCGTGGGGTTATTGCACAACAAGTCAGGCCGGCTTCGCCGGCAACTTTCTAAGCCTCTAAGAGTTTAGTCTTTACAAAGCCACGAGTATTATTAAGTCTCAAACTAGTCAAACCTGCCCATGGAATAATAACGAATAAAAATAACACACCTGCTATAGAAATTGCTTCAGGTAGCTGAGCAATAACTCACCTACTATACGCGCTTCTCATTTTACTCTATGAATAATGAAACGCTTTAGTATCAAACAAATCTTGGTAACCAATCAGAACTGGTGGAACTTTCACACCAAGTACAAAGATAAAATCAGAGAAGCTATTGTCATTGGCATTGTTAAGCTGCTTAGCTGCAAACATCCTATGCGTGGCCATAAAGAGTATCATTGCAGTAATCCAAACTGTTCACACGTCAAATACATCCGCCATACCTGCAAAGCTAAAAGCTGTTCATCGTGTGGTAAAAAAGCCACAGAAGTATGGATACAACAACAGATGGCAATCTTACCCAACACTACATGGCAACACATCACATTCACCATGCCCTCTACTCTTTGGGACTGCTTTTGGACAAACAGAGAGCTTCTTAATTTACTCCCACCATTAGCAGCAAAGGTGTTACTCAAGCTTGCTAAAAACAAGAGGGTTAAACCCGGTGTATTTATCGCGCTTCACACCTTTGGCAGAGATCTAAAGCGCAATGTGCATCTTCATGCGTCAATCACTCTGGGTGGTATCAACAAAGAGTTAACACAATGGAAAAGCCTCTACTTCCATCAACCTACACTAATGTCCATGTGGCGTTATGAGGTCATTAACCTTTTTAGAAACCACCACCAGGACAAAGGGCTTATTCTGCCAAATCAGTTAGCCTCTACACTGAACCACACTTTCAACTTTAATCAACTGCTTGATCAGCTTTACCAAAAACGATGGGTAGTACATTGCGCAAAGCCCTCAAAGAATCACAAACAAAACGTTAAATACTTAGGTCGATACACCAAACGTCCTCCTATTGCTGAGTCAAAAATTAAAAACTTTGATGGGAGCAGCCTCAGTTTTAATTATCTTGATCACGTCTCTAAAACCTACAAGCAATTTAAATTAACCGCGGAAGAGTTTATTGCTCGATTTATTCAACACATTCCTGATGTTGGCTTTCGTATGGTGCGTTATTATGGGTTTCTTGCTAACCGGGTGCGAGGTGAGATGCTACCCAAAGTCAGACTCCTATTAGGTGAAACTGATCCAAACACACCCCAGGTCAATTACCGCACCTTAATGCAAAATAATTTTAACATTGACCCCTATGAATGTGTTCTATGCGGTAGCCAAATGTTTTTAGCTAACTGCTGGTATAGACAACCTAACCGTTACAAATTGCTATCAAAGCATCGTGAACTCGCCTTACTGAAAAAAATCTAATAACTTCCTAGGGGGGTAGTCCGTCCAAAACAACAAATAACAGCTAGTTTTGGCTATTGTTTGTCATAACTAACCCTGCCCCACCACTAAATCGATTTTATAAAAAATACCTGTGCTAAAATTACTCATTTTAATTGGTGGTATTTTTACCAATTGACACATTGAAATTCCTTAATATCAAGTTGATTCAACAAACGACACTCAAAAAGACAAGCTGTGTTGCGTTACCGCATTACAACTGACTCTCAAGTCTCACTGCCTTACCTATCCGCCTCAACTGATAACCTATCCAGCCTTGCGCGTTCTTCTCGCGTGACATACTGAACAGGACCCGTATTAATGAGATCTAAAACACAGACTGCATTACTCGCGTGATTCAGGAAACGACGACCCTCATCATTGTAATAAGCTAATTTCCCTCGTACTTTAATGTCTGTCCCTACAATCAGCATTGGGTCGCCTATACGACGTTGCTGTTCTATGAATACAGGGGTTAACTCATCACAAAAGAAAAGTGTATGCCATTCAGAACCGGAGCGAATGACTACTTTCGCAGTCGGTGCACAATCTTTTGATTGAATAATCATAATCGAAATAATACTACCAGTAA
Source organism: Gammaproteobacteria bacterium (assembly GCA_965196985.1). Classification (GTDB taxonomy): domain Bacteria; phylum Pseudomonadota; class Gammaproteobacteria; order UBA12402; family UBA12402; genus 2-12-FULL-35-23. Next base: position 111,008 of record CBDALO010000214.1, read on the forward strand.
GCGTGACGGTGTTTTCATACGAATACATCAGGTTTCTCCTTAATTAATAAAAAAACCGTCAGGAAAGTCAGACTTTCCCGTTAGGGAAAGAAAACCTCTCTAACGGGTTTATTGAACAAACAACAGCTCACAGACATGAATCGTCAAAGTGAAAAAGGGCTCCATGACCAAGGCATCGCACAAACATGTACGGCATTCGTTTTCTGATTCACCTTTAACACCCCTTTGTCATCACAGTAAACCGGCTCACCGATCACCCGAATGTACATACCAACAATCAACGGGGTGTCCGCTGTGTGAACATTAGATCCCTCACACGCACGCCGAAAACACTCGATGAACTGTCCTGTAAAAAAGAGCGTGTGATGAGTTTGATCAGAATACACCGTGACTTTCATCACAGAATAGCCCTCCTCGTCTCTCAGCTCCTCAATACAGGTAATCAACCCTTCGAGTTCGACAACCTTTTTCGGTGTGGTGGTCAGTATCTCAGTGACACAAACGGCATTACTGCTTTTATTCTTGTTAACCTGACCGTGTTTATCGTAATAACGCAACGCCCCTTTCAGCCGGATGTAACATCCTGCTTCCAGAAACGTCTCGCCAAGGCGAGGTTGCTTTTTAATAAACACATGAGCCAAGTCACCCAAAAAGAATAACGTGTGCTTAGTCTGTTCAGCCTTTAATATGACCCGCACAATTAACGAGTGTGGCGCATCATCAATAAAGGTGATGCCCTCAATCGTTCCTTGTACTGTTACGATCACATCTTCCATCGGATTCTCCTTAATAAAAAACCGTCAGAAAGGTCAGATTTTCCCATTAGGGAAAATCACCTCCCTAACGGGGTTGTTGAACAAACGACAATTAACGTGCGTTCACCATTCGATATACCACGGCGGTTGCCAAACTCGCCATCGCTGCAATGAACAAAAACACCGCCGTAGCGACTTTTTTTGCGGATTGTTTCGTGGTGACGGTTGGCTCGGACTTCTTAGCGTCAGCCGTTTCTTGTGGAAACGCTTTCGCTAATAACTCGCCTTTCAAATCGGGCAAAACGGCTTTTGCCCGTTCAAAATCGGGTATATGAACGCTAGTATGCACGAAAGGCACAATCCAAACGTAATTATGCAAGGCATAACAACCAAACCCTCGTGACCGAAAGACCCCTTTAATATGCGTGACCAAATCAAGGGCTTCTTTACTGCTGGTGCAGGTGAGAAACTCACCGTTGTCACCGAGTGTCACTTGGCGTAATTGCGCTGCTTGTAATTTCAGCCACGGCACACTGGACGCAACGGGTGCTTTCGTTGCTTGAGTCGGTTTAGCCGGAGCAGTCGGTTTCACTGCTGCTCTAGCCTTAACCTGTGCATCCGCTTTGGCTTGCAATCGAGCTTGCATGGCTTGTTTTGTGTGACTTTCTTGCTTTCTACCTGATTCATTGGACATAACAGTCTCCTTCTGTAGTTAAAAAAAAGGAGAAAGCATGCCTTTCCCAGAGGAAAGTAACACTTTCCCCGTAGGGTGAAACAGGCGAACGCCTGCGCTTAAACTCTCAATTGTTAAAGAACGATTGCCATTACGGCACGCCAAGCCAATGGCAATCTTGCAAAACGTATCCAACGCGCAAGCGTGTCAATCCGAAGCTCTCTGACTTCAAACCACACAGTCAGTCTGCCCGCTTAACGCGAAGTGGCTACAATACGTTTTGTTAAGCACACGAACTCGTGTGCAAATAGTTAGCTATCGATCTTGGTCGATAGAATGAGATCATTAAGCCCCTTCTGCGACAGCATTAGTCCTAACGAAGGTTAAAGATAAGCAGATAACACCACTTATCGGTCTTAATGCCAAAGGCAGTTTGCGTCATTCGTTTATGCTCTGTCAGAGCACTGGCCGCATTGGCGAACCCGAACTTTTAGGACAAGAATACTCTTGTCACTCGCTCCATGCTTTGGTAAGTCCCGCTAGCTTTCGCTAGGCTCACGACACGTGGGACAACTGTGACGAATAGTAATAGACGTACAAGACGTTTCAGGCTTTCGGCCTTCTTCAGTATTACCAACTGATAGTTTACCAAGAAACCCTTTAAAAACAAGCTAAAAACGCCCGATTACGTGAAAAAAGAGCAGTAAATAACTCAGTAGTAAGAGACAAGCAATCGGCCAAAACAGTCGTTTTTTCTGATGATAGACTTGGGCAATTAAAGAGACTAAAAACGCCCCATAAAAAATCACACCTGCGCCCAGCAACAAACCAAAACTCAGGCTTTCATGTGGGGTTGGGTGCATGAAGAATAAAAGGCTCATCATGCCAAGAGCAATGAAAAGCTGTAACACAATAAAACGGTTCGTTAGAGCAAAAGAATGCCAGTCTGATTTTTCCATTGTTCTTCTTCTCAGTGTGAAAGGTTACGCTTAGTCGTCAGCAAACACTAACTCGCCTTCCTCGCGCTTGATTGGCTCTTTTAGCTCCTTGTCCTTAAAGATATCACGCAACACGCCATAAACAAAATCAGGACGCACCGACTCATCAATTGACCATGAGATTAAATCCTCGCGCATAAACGCAGAACCGGTGACCTGAACGGATTCGGTTGGCATCGTATAAGGCTTTCGTATGTAGAATGTGCCGGTGTATCGCGTGCCGAGGGGTAGAGTTTTGGCTTTTTCTTTCATTCCAGAGACAGCGCGTTCTAGCGTTTTAATGATCTGTTGGTATTCGTCTTCACTCGCAAACTCCGTGAGTGATTCTTCATCCACGTTAACCAAATGAATCAATGTGTGAACTCGGCTCATTGCAGTCCGTAATCGTTTTAAGTCACCTTTAGCCAACTGTTTACTCCTTCGTCTTTAGTGGGGTAATCATGGTTAGTGTACGTCCATGTCTTTCAAACGAAATTCAAAGGGCTCAAGAATTTCCGTTAACGCAAATGCTTTTTCTTTGATCTCGTCCACTTCGTGGTTGTTCGCTTCAAGACTGAGATTGCTGATCAATTCTTCAAAATCCCCTAGCGTCATCGGCACACTTAACTGGCCTTCACTATCGGGTATTGCAGCTTGTAGCTTTTCCAGTAGCTCATCACTGAGCGCGTAATGAATTAACTCCACGATGAAATCGCGCTCGTCTTCCAATAAAGTCACATCAACTGTTTTCATGTCAGTATTCTCGCACAAATCAACCGATGCCAACAATAATGAATTCTGCACCGATTAGCAATCCTCGTGTTAGCGTTTTTCTTTTTGGTGGTAACGTTGGATTTGCTGTTCCAATAACACTTGCTCTAATTGGCGCAGCTCGCGTGCTTCTTTAACGCTCAGCTCATTCTCCTGGTATTCCAAGGAGGCGATGAAGTAACGGTATCTCATGCGTTCTCCTCGCTCACTGATCGAGTAGGTAAGAGTGGTTTGCCCTGCTCTTCCCAGTAGAGAGCCTCGCAGGTCGGATAACGATTACAACCCCAAAACGGTTTCTTCTTACCCTGTCGTCTAACGAGTTTGCCTTCCTTGCAGTGCGGGCAAGAAATGTCAGAGACTTTCGCTTTAGGCTTATTGACCGGCTGGTCGTCTTTATCCGGCAAGGTCACGTCACACTCAGGGAAACGGGTGCAACCCCAGAAAAACCCCTTCTTCCCCTTACGCCGTCTCAAGGGGGCTTGACAGCTTGGACAAGCATGCGGTGTTGCTTGATCGGCAGGCGGGTGCAAGCGGTGGTGTTCTTGTAAATCCGCTAATAAAAAGTCTAAGACTTCGGCTTGATCTTCTAAAAACTCCCCCAAGCACCCCTGCCCTTGAGCAATGTCGTCTAAGGCTTGCTCCCATTCAGCCGTGGTTGCAGGGTTTTTCACCGGATCCGGTAATAACGCAATCAAGTCACGGCCTTTGGTGGTGGAGACTAATTGCTTTTTCTTTCGTTCAATAAACCCACGCGTCAACAGCTTTTCGATGATGTCAGCTCGTGTGGCTTCGGTGCCAATGCCTGCTGTGTCTTTGAGCGTTTTTTTAAAAGCAAGATCATCGACTACTTTGGCAATGGACTTCATGCCCGCAATGAGCGTGCCCTCGGTAAACCGTGCCGGTGGTTTGGTTTGTTTATCCGATTGCTCACACGACAACAGGGTCACTGGCTCTTGCGCGGTGAGCTTCGGCAAGAGGGCTGTTGAGTGATCAGCGGTGTCGCTCTCTTCCTGCACCAACGCTTTCCAGCCCTGCGTTTGAGGTAGGTGGCACTGAGCACTAAAGGTCTCGCCTTGACATTCTATCATCACCTTGCGTTGCACGTAGTCATACTCCCCTAAAAACTGTGCGAGATAGCTTTGTCGAATCAGTTCATACACCTTGCGCTCATCACCAGACATCGCAGCCAGATTAACCCGATCATTCGCGGTGGGCATCAGGCCGTGATGCGCGGTGACTTTCTGGGTATTCCACACAGGAGCCTTCAGTGAAGTATCACAACGGGCCACCCATTGCGCTACTGTACTATCGACTTGTTCTAATGCGGCTAACACCGTGCTCGCTTCGCTCCATTGCTCTTCCGGTAAATAGCCGCTATCAGTTCTTGGGTAAGTCGTGGCTTTGTGTTTTTCATACAGGGCTTGTGCGATACTTAAAGTCTCTTTAGCGGTTAAGCCGAAACGACTGCTACACACCTTCTGCAAGCTCGATAAGGAATAACACAATGGTGGGGGCTGTTTCTTCGCGGTGTCTTTCGCTTGCGTGACCTCACCGGTTTGGTTGGCGACTTTTTCAATCACCGCTTGCACAAACGCCGGATTCACACAACGCCCCTCCGTGTCCGTGAATTCCTCAGCGGGTTGCCAGTGTGCCACCAGCTCACCCGCCTTGGCTTGAAAGGTGACGTGTAACTCATAGTAAGGGCTAGCTTGAAAGTGTTCTATTAAGTGATCCCGCGCCACAATGAGTGCCAGCGTGGGCGTTTGCACACGGCCCACCGACAACGCGCCTTCTCCTGGAGGGTGCTGCCTTTATATAATGTAGAAAATATAGCATAATATACACTTTAACTTGATTACGGATGGTGTTTGGATGTTAGCTAGAATTCTCTCTGATGAAAATAATGAATTAACTATTGAGCTCAAGCTTCCACTAAAAGGATCCATGCTTGAATGTGAGGATGCAATTCTTGACGGCCTTAATGAGGTTGGAACATTAGCCACTGAAAAAGCTTTAAGTAAGTTTGATGCAGATGGCTCTCCTATCCATGTTGGAAAAATAAAGCTAACAGCACGAAGTAGAGATGAAGCAAATTACCAAACGCCTTATGGAGTTGCTCGAGTTAAGCGTTATGTTTATCAAACCTCTAAAGGCGGGAAGATCTTTTGTCCTTTAGAAGATAAGGCTAGAATTATCCAAGGATCAACACCGCGATTTGCAAAAATAATCTCACATAAATACTCAAACTTACCTGCTCCTAGTGTTATTGATGATCTCAAGGTCAATCATAACCGTAAAATCTCACATTCATACTTGCAACGGGCAACTGATTTTGTTGGCGGTATTGCACAAGCCAAAGAGGCTGAGTGGGAATATGAAGAGCCAAAGCTTGATGCAGGCATTGAGATGCTAAGTATTAGCTTAGATGGTGCATATGTTCTCACCGTTGATGATGGTTATAGAGAGAGCATGGTTGGAACTATTTCCATGTATGATAAGCATGGTGCACGCCTGCACACAACCTACGTTGCAGCATCACCAGAATATGGAAAAGATGAATTCTTTAATAGGCTTGAAAAGGAAATAAAGCTGAAAAAGAAATATTACCCTGATGCTAAAACAATTGGCGTTGCTGATGGAGCAAAAAATAATTGGCCATTTCTAAAAAAACATACTGATACGCAAATTTTAGATTTTTGGCATGCAACTGAATATCTCGGCGAAGCATCAAAGGCAGTATTTACCAAAAAATCTGAAAGAGATGAGCGTGATGTTTGGCTCGAAGAGAGATGTCATGACTTAAAGCACAAGAAAGGTGCGGCAGGTAGAATACTTGCTGAGCTTAAAGAGCATCTAAATAAAAAACTGAATAAATCGCTTAGAGAAAAGCTAGAAGGAACAATTACGTATTTTGAAAATAATATTAAAGAAAAGCGAATGTCGTATCATAATTTGATTAAGCAGAATGCACCAATTGGCTCTGGCGTCACTGAAGCAGCATGTAAAACAATTGTTAAACAAAGATTAGGGGGATCAGGAATGCGCTGGAAAGACAAGGGAATGAAAATCGTTTTATGCTTGAGAACACTAGTAAAGACTAAAGGCAGATGGGATCAGTTTTGGGAGAAGGTCAATGATTTTGGCGTGCCAGCAGCAATATAGCCTACATTATATAGAGGCAGCACCCGAAATAGAACATGCTCGTGTTGAACAGTATGCCGAGGCTTATGATCATTTGAAGATACAATTTGCTAAGCTCCAACGACAGCATTTTGGTAGTAAATCTGAGCGCTACATAGAAGATCAGTTGCCACTCTTCGGTGATCTCTCAACACCGGAGGATCAAGTCAGGCCGGCTTCGCCGGCAACTTTCTAAGCCTCTAAGAGTTTAGTCTTTACAAAGCCACGAGTATTATTAAGTCTCAAACTAGTCAAACCTGCCCATGGAATAATAACGAATAAAAATAACACACCTGCTATAGAAATTGCTTCAGGTAGCTGAGCAATAACTCACCTACTATACGCGCTTCTCATTTTACTCTATGAATAATGAAACGCTTTAGTATCAAACAAATCTTGGTAACCAATCAGAACTGGTGGAACTTTCACACCAAGTACAAAGATAAAATCAGAGAAGCTATTGTCATTGGCATTGTTAAGCTGCTTAGCTGCAAACATCCTATGCGTGGCCATAAAGAGTATCATTGCAGTAATCCAAACTGTTCACACGTCAAATACATCCGCCATACCTGCAAAGCTAAAAGCTGTTCATCGTGTGGTAAAAAAGCCACAGAAGTATGGATACAACAACAGATGGCAATCTTACCCAACACTACATGGCAACACATCACATTCACCATGCCCTCTACTCTTTGGGACTGCTTTTGGACAAACAGAGAGCTTCTTAATTTACTCCCACCATTAGCAGCAAAGGTGTTACTCAAGCTTGCTAAAAACAAGAGGGTTAAACCCGGTGTATTTATCGCGCTTCACACCTTTGGCAGAGATCTAAAGCGCAATGTGCATCTTCATGCGTCAATCACTCTGGGTGGTATCAACAAAGAGTTAACACAATGGAAAAGCCTCTACTTCCATCAACCTACACTAATGTCCATGTGGCGTTATGAGGTCATTAACCTTTTTAGAAACCACCACCAGGACAAAGGGCTTATTCTGCCAAATCAGTTAGCCTCTACACTGAACCACACTTTCAACTTTAATCAACTGCTTGATCAACTTTACCAAAAACGATGGGTAGTACATTGCGCAAAGCCCTCAAAGAATCACAAACAAAACGTTAAATACTTAGGTCGATACACCAAACGTCCTCCTATTGCTGAGTCAAAAATTAAAAACTTTGATGGGAGCAGCCTCAGTTTTAATTATCTTGATCACGTCTCTAAAACCTACAAGCAATTTAAATTAACCGCGGAAGAGTTTATTGCTCGATTTATTCAACACATTCCTGATGTTGGCTTTCGTATGGTGCGTTATTATGGGTTTCTTGCTAACCGGGTGCGAGGTGAGATGCTACCCAAAGTCAGACTCCTATTAGGTGAAACTGATCCAAACACACCCCAGGTCAATTACCGCACCTTAATGCAAAATAATTTTAACATTGACCCCTATGAATGTGTTCTATGCGGTAGCCAAATGTTTTTAGCTAACTGCTGGTATAGACAACCTAACCGTTACAAATTGCTATCAAAGCATCGTGAACTCGCCTTACTGAAAAAAATCTAATAACTTCCTAGGGGGGTAGTCCGTCCAAAACAACAAATAACAGCTAGTTTTGGCTATTGTTTGTCATAACTAACCCTGCCCCACCACTAAATCGATTTTATAAAAAATACCTGTGCTAAAATTACTCATTTTAATTGGTGGTATTTTTACCAATTGACACATTGAAATTCCTTAATATCAAGAAGATGATGAAGCAGTTGTTGTCTCTTCTCACAAACGTAAGAAGAAGGTCAAGAATGAATTACCTGTGACGGTGAGAATCATTCCAGTACCTGATGACCAGCGTATTTGTCCTTGCGGTAAAGAAAAATGCCCAATGGGTTTTGAGACTAAAAAAATACTGAACTACAAACCAGCTGTCTTTGAAATGATTGAAGAGCGCCGTGAAAAACTAGGCTGTGATTGCGAGCAAGGTGGTGTTACGGTTGCACCTAAGCCTTTACATATCCTACCTAAGGCCGAGGCGTCTGAATCATTACTAGCGCATTTAGTGTCTAGTAAAATCAGGGATAGACAACCCTTTTATCATTTAGAAAAACAACTACGCTCACAATACGGCGTCAATCTATCCAGGCAAACTATGTCACGTTGGTTTATTGAGCTGACTAAACCTTTACAGCCGATTTATAATCTATTGAAGGATGAGCTGCTGGATTATGAAATAGCAAGTTGTGACGCGACTAAATTACAAGTCTTAAAAGAGCCTGGTCGACGGCCACAAACTAAGTCACTGATTCATTGCATGCGAGGTGGTGCTCCTGGTCGTGAGGTTATCCTGTTTGCCTATACGCCAAGTGACCACAGTGAGTTTCTAGTAGAATGGTTTCAAGGGTGGACTGGCAAGCTTCATACTGATGCAAGCCCTATATTCGACCAATTAGAAAATACCGGCGTTACGATCATTGCGTGCAACCTTCATGCCCGCAGGAAATTTGAAGAGATCACCAAGGCGACCAAAAAGAATGGGTTAGCCGCTCATGCTATGCGGGTCTATAAAAAACTCTACCAGATTGAAAGAAAGGCGAAAGAAGAAGAGATGTCGCCTGAGCAACGCCTTGCGCTTCGGCAGAAAGAATCAAAACCGATTATGGATGAGTACAAGGAGTGGCTAGAGGAGTATTATCCAAAGGTTCTACCACAATCTCATCTTGGCAGGGCAATGGAATATGTCATCAAGCATTGGGAAAACATGACTCGGTTTCTTGATGATGGTAGATGTGAGATTGATAACAATCACACAGAGAGAGACATTAAGCTCTTAGTGCTTGCAAGGAAGAACTTTCTATTTTGCGACACAATGCCAGGCGCTAACGCACTAGCAATGCATGCAAGTCTAGCTCTAACTGCTGAACTGCATCATCACAATGTCTGTCGATACTTCACCTATCTTTATGAGCGCCTACCACATTGCAAAACATTAGAAGATATTGAGGCACTGCTGCCATGGAATGTGCCGCCGGATAGCACCTAGCACCTAGCACGTGTTAGCTACGGAAGCAAGGACGCCCGTGGATCGCTTACAAAGAATTTCAACTTGCGAAGCGTGACATGGTCAAAAAAATGAATGACACATGGAAAGAATCCTAAGATGTTTCACTGTCCCGGGCTATGGAGATACCCGAACTATGCGTAAGAAATACCACATAAACAACCATGATTTTATCATATTATATTAACGATGAGCGATTATCATGAAACATATTGTTGATTGTTTTGAGGAAACTTAGTTATGGGTGCTGGCTCTGATTTAAAAGATAAAATTAAACGTGATACAGGAATTACAGTATATAAAATTACTGATTATGAGGTTGAAGACGCTAACAAACTTTATGACTTATTAACAGATGAAACCAATCAAATAAAGAGTTGGTTGTTATCTATTTCTCAGAATGGTAGAGAAACTATACCGTTTGACATAGCGGTAAATTTAGCTAGCGACAAACAAGTACTAAATTACCTTACTTCAATGGTTCAATCCAAACATATTTCAATTTCAAATAATACAGATTTAAAATTGATTAGGGATATTATTGTATCTTCACGCCCAGATTATTTCACTTGCTTATTGTTAGTAGCAAGAAATAATGATCTTGACGCCTTATATAACATGGTAGTAATGGATATACAAGCTAGTGGCTATCGGGAAGACAGAGCTAGTCGATACTATGACAGCATTATTGCTGTAGCTAATGGTAATAACGGTATGATAAGTCATGACCAGCTGAGATGGTTATCAAACCAAAGTCAAAGTTTTCAAAGTATGATGAACTCTATAGTAGGAGCGCAAAGTAACAGCATCAATCAAGAGGGCCTTAAAAAATTACATGATGATCCTAGTAAAGACTCATTTTATAATGATGTAGATGTTTTATCTATATTTAATAAACGTGGCGTTGTGGGTCTTAGCCACGCTAATTCTTTATACGATACGGCAATAGCGCTTTACGAGAAAGCGATTGAGCTGGGTGATGCCACTGCGATGTGTAATCGCGCATATATGCATCAACACGGCCTGGGTGGCTCAAAAGATTACGCGGCGGCAATAGTGCTTTACGAGCAAGCGATTAAACTGGGTAATGCCACTGCGATGAGTGACCGCGCATATATGCATCAACACGGCCTGGGTGGCTCAAAAGATTACGCGACGGCAATAGCGCTTTACGAGAAAGCGATTAAGCTGGGTAATGCCACTGCGATGCGTAATCGCGCATATATGCATCAACTCGGCCTGGGTGGCTCAAAAGATTACGCGACGGCAATAGCGCTTTACGAGCAAGCGATTAAGCTGGGTAATGCCACTGCGATGAGTGACCGCGCATATATGCATGAACAAGGCCTGGGTGGCTCAAAAGATTACGCGACGGCAATAGCGCTTTACGAGAAAGCGATTAAGCTGGGTGATGCCACTGCGATGTGTAATCGCGCATATATGCATGAACAAGGCCTGGGTGGCTCAAAAGATTACGCGACGGCAATAGCGCTTTACGAGAAAGCGATTAAGCTGGGTAATACCACTGCGATGAGTGACCGCGCATATATGCATCAACACGGCCTGGGTGGCTCAAAAGATTACGCGGCGGCAATAGTGCTTTACGAGCTAGCGATTGAGCTGGGTGATGCCTGTGCGATGCGTAATCGCGCATATATGCATCAACACGGCCTGGGTGACTCAAAAGATTACGCGGCGGCAATAGCGCTTTACGAGAAAGCGATTGAGCTGGGTGATACCTGTGCGATGTGTAATCGCGCATATATGCATCAATACGGCCTGGGTGGCTCAAAAGATTCCGCGGCGGCAATAGTGCTTTACGAGCAAGCGATTAAGCTGGGTGATGCCACTGCGATGAGTGAACGCGCATATATGCATCAACACGGCCTGGGTGGCTCAAAAGATTACGCGGCGGCAATAGTGCTTTACGAGCAAGCGATTAAGCTGGGTGATGCCACTGCGATGCGTAATCGCGCATATATGCATGAACACGGCCTGGGTGGCTCAAAAGATTACGCGGCGGCAATAGCGCTTTACGAGCAAGCGATTGAGCTGGGTGATGCCACTGCGATGAATGACCGCGCATATATGCATCAACACGGCCTGGGTGGCTCAAAAGATTACGCGGCGGCAATAGCGCTTTACGAGCAAGCGATTGAGCTGGGTGATGCCACTGCGATGTGTAATCGCGCATATATGCATCAACACGGCCTGGGTGGCTCAAAAGATTACGCGGCGGCAATAGCGCTTTACGAGAAAGCGATTAAGCTGGGTAATGCCACTGCGATGAGTGACCGCGCATATATGCATGAACACGGCCTGGGTGGCTCAAAAGATTGCGCGGCGGCAATAGCGCTTTACGAGAAAGCGATTAAGCTGGGTAATGCCACTGCGATGCGTAATCGCGCATATATGCATCAACACGGCCTGGGTGGCTCAAAAGATTACGCGGCGGCAATAGCGCTTTACGAGAAAGCGATTGAGCTGGGTGATGCCTGTGCGATGTGTAATCGCGCATATATGCATCAACACGGCCTGGGTGGCTCAAAAGATTGCGCGGCGGCAATAGCGCTTTACGAGAAAGCGATTAAGCTGGGTAATGCCACTGCGATGCGTAATCGCGCATATATGCATGAACACGGCCTGGGTGGCTCAAAAGATTACGCGGCGGCAATAGCGCTTTACGAGAAAGCGATTGAGCTGGGTGATGCCTGTGCGATGTGTAATCGCGCATATATGCATCAACACGGCCTGGGTGGCTCAAAAGATTGCGCGGCGGCAATAGCGCTTTACGAGAAAGCGATTAAGCTGGGTAATGCCACTGCGATGCGTAATCGCGCATATATGCATGAACACGGCCTGGGTGGCTCAAAAGATTACGCGGCGGCAATAGTGCTTTACGAGCAAGCGATTAAGCTGGGTAATGCCACTGCGATGAGTGACCGCGCATATATGCATGAACAAGGCCTGGGTGGCTCAAAAGATTACGCGACGGCAATAGCGCTTTACGAGAAAGCGATTAAGCTGGGTGATGCCACTGCGATGTGTAATCGCGCATATATGCATGAACAAGGCCTGGGTGGCTCAAAAGATTACGCGACGGCAATAGCGCTTTACGAGAAAGCGATTAAGCTGGGTAATGCCACTGCGATGAGTGACCGCGCATATATGCATCAACTCGGCCTGGGTGGCTCAAAAGATTACGCGGCGGCAATAGCGCTTTACGAGCTAGCGATTGAGCTGGGTGATGCCTGTGCGATGCGTAATCGCGCATATATGCATCAACACGGCCTGGGTGGCTCAAAAGATTACGCGGCGGCAATAGTGCTTTACGAGCAAGCGATTAAACTGGGTAATGCCTCTGCGATGCGTAATCGCGCATATATGCATCAACTCGGCCTGGGTGGCTCAAAAGATTACGCGGCGGCAATAGCGCTTTACGAGCAAGCGATTAAGCTGGGTGATGCCCGTGCGATGAGTGGCCGCGCATATATGCATGAACACGGCCTGGGTGGCTCAAAAGATTACGCGGCGGCAATAGCGCTTTACGAGCAAGCGATTAAGCTGGGTGATGCCTATGCGATGAATAACCGCGCATATATGCATCAACACGGCCTGGGTGGCTCAAAAGATTACGCGGCGGCAATAGTGCTTTACGAGAAAGCGATTAAGCTGGGTAATGCCACTGCGATGCGTAATCGCGCATATATGCATGAACACGGCCTGGGTGGCTCAAAAGATTACGCGGCGGCAATAGCGCTTTACGAGAAAGCGATTGAGCTGGGTGATGCCTGTGCGATGTGTAATCGCGCATATATGCATCAACACGGCCTGGGTGGCTCAAAAGATTCCGCGGCGGCAATAGCGCTTTACGAGAAAGCGATTAAGCTGGGTAATGCCACTGCGATGCGTGACCGCGCATATATGCATCAACTCGGCCTGGGTGGCTCAAAAGATTACGCGGCGGCAATAGTGCTTTACGAGCAAGCGATTAAGCTGGGTAATGCCACTGCGATGAATGACCGCGCATATATGCATCAACACGGCCTGGGTGGCTCAAAAGATTACGCGGCGGCAATAGTGCTTTACGAGCAAGCGATTAAGCTGGGTAATGCCTATGCGATGCGTAATCGCGCATATATGCATCAACACGGCCTGGGTGGCTCAAAAGATTACGTGGCGGCAATAGTGCTTTACGATCGAGCGGTTGTATCGTTCAGCAACTTCCTAGATCGCGAAATAAGCGATCTTCTGAGCACTGGTAGTCAATTCTTTACGCCGAATAACTTAATAAATGCTCTTCTTCCACGATTGAAAACTGGAGAAACGGTTTCTACTTCTATTTATCAGTGGTTAATAAGGCATAAAAAAGAGTTACTGAAACAGATTTTAGTTGGCGAGGATGATGATACAGAAAAGTATAAAGTAATTCATTCTGCACTTACTGATCAGGACCATGTTTTATATAAAATATTTTACAAAAAGACTGGGTTTACACCTGTGGGCGTGGATAAGCCAAAATCAAATTTAGGACAGCTTAGAATAAAACATGATGAGCTTGCTACAAATCTTAACCTTCCTGTATATGACGCAGGTAAATTTATGTCTAACAGTTCAGCGTCTTTTTTTACGAATGCTTCTACTGCTAAAGTTGATACCTGTTGCGAACCAAGAGATGCTGTAGATGATTGTGAAGGATATGGGTCGGTTTTTAATAGTATTACAGATGCAGGATTGTAAGAGCCTACCTGGAAAAGAGAAGGCTCTCTTGGGTTTTATTATATAGTTCCGGTGAGTTGGTGTGACAGCCTTTTAACTTAAAACTACTCCAGTTGCTTCTAAAATCCAAGCAACTGGAGAGCCAACGCGCGAGGCAGGAAAGCCGAGGGTTCAGTATATTCCAATCGTAAGATGAGCCTGAAGCAGCATCTGAACAGATGTCACCATGATGGTCCATCGGTTAGTCTTCAGTGCTGATAGTATCAGCTATTTGCTCTTTTGTTATTCTCTCAAATAACGTCTTCTTTGCTTCCTGCATCTTTTGTGCAGATTCATGATCAGTCAGAGAATACGCTAATTTATCTAGTCGTTCAAAGGTTTCATTTTCCTTTAAATACTGCTCAGCATTTTCAATTGATTTGAACTTTTCGTAAGGAGTCATAATGGCCTCGTAAGGGTAAAGTTTAGTTTGCTTACCCTTGCTATTAATGCTGGTTACAGGGAAGTAACAAGGTCTGTGAAAATTAATATAGTCGTTAAAATGCTGGTTATAGAATTCATTAATTTGCGGGGCAAAACGTTGTTGAATATGTATGTAGCCAAAATGCTTTCTAACAACCGAGCCATTTTTACTTTCCACCAAACCGTTGTCATTACTATGCCTTGGCCTCGATTTAGTGAGTTCAATAAATAACTTTTGCAATAGTTTAGCTACATGCTGATTAATGTACTCTGAGCGGGTGCTGCCTTTATATAATGTAGAATATATAGCATAATATACACTTTAACATGATGAAGGATGGTGTTTGGATGTCAGCTAGAATTATCTCTGATGAAAATAATGAATTAACTATTGAACTCAAGCTTCCACTAAAAGGATCTATGCTTGAATGTGAGGACGCAATTCTTGATGGGCTTAATGAGGTTGGAACATTAGCCACTGAAAAAGCATTAAGTAAGTTTGATGCAGATGGCTCTCCTATCCATGTTGGAAAAATAAAGCTAACAGCACGAAGTAGAGATGAAGCAAATTACCAAACGCCTTATGGAGTTGCTCGAGTTAAGCGTTATGTTTATCAAACCTCTAAAGGCGGGAAGATCTTTTGTCCTTTAGAAGATAAGGCTAGAATTATCCAAGGATCAACACCGCGATTTGCAAAAATAATCTCACATAAATACTCAAACTTACCTGCTCCTGGGTGCTGCCTTTATATAATGTAGAAAATATAGCATAATATACACTTTAACTTGATTACGGATGGTGTTTGGATGTTAGCTAGAATTCTCTCTGATGAAAATAATGAATTAACTATTGAGCTCAAGCTTCCACTAAAAGGATCCATGCTTGAATGTGAGGATGCAATTCTTGACGGCCTTAATGAGGTTGGAACATTAGCCACTGAAAAAGCTTTAAGTAAGTTTGATGCAGATGGCTCTCCTATCCATGTTGGAAAAATAAAGCTAACAGCACGAAGTAGAGATGAAGCAAATTACCAAACGCCTTATGGAGTTGCTCGAGTTAAGCGTTATGTTTATCAAACCTCTAAAGGCGGGAAGATCTTTTGTCCTTTAGAAGATAAGGCTAGAATTATCCAAGGATCAACACCGCGATTTGCAAAAATAATCTCACATAAATACTCAAACTTACCTGCTCCTAGTGTTATTGATGATCTCAAGGTCAATCATAACCGTAAAATCTCACATTCATACTTGCAACGGGCAACTGATTTTGTTGGCGGTATTGCACAAGCCAAAGAGGCTGAGTGGGAATATGAAGAGCCAAAGCTTGATGCAGGCATTGAGATGCTAAGTATTAGCTTAGATGGTGCATATGTTCTCACCGTTGATGATGGTTATAGAGAGAGCATGGTTGGAACTATTTCCATGTATGATAAGCATGGTGCACGCCTGCACACAACCTACGTTGCAGCATCACCAGAATATGGAAAAGATGAATTCTTTAATAGGCTTGAAAAGGAAATAAAGCTGAAAAAGAAATATTACCCTGATGCTAAAACAATTGGCGTTGCTGATGGAGCAAAAAATAATTGGCCATTTCTAAAAAAACATACTGATACGCAAATTTTAGATTTTTGGCATGCAACTGAATATCTCGGCGAAGCATCAAAGGCAGTATTTACCAAAAAATCTGAAAGAGATGAGCGTGATGTTTGGCTCGAAGAGAGATGTCATGACTTAAAGCACAAGAAAGGTGCGGCAGGTAGAATACTTGCTGAGCTTAAAGAGCATCTAAATAAAAAACTGAATAAATCGCTTAGAGAAAAGCTAGAAGGAACAATTACGTATTTTGAAAATAATATTAAAGAAAAGCGAATGTCGTATCATAATTTGATTAAGCAGAATGCACCAATTGGCTCTGGCGTCACTGAAGCAGCATGTAAAACAATTGTTAAACAAAGATTAGGCGGATCAGGAATGCGCTGGAAAGACAAGGGAATGAAAATCGTTTTATGCTTGAGAACACTAGTAAAGACTAAAGGCAGATGGGATCAGTTTTGGGAGAAGGTCAATGATTTTGGCGTGCCAGCAGTAATATAGCCTACATTATATAGAGGCAGCACCCCTCCTGGAACACCAAACAACGCGGTGGTTGCCATGGTCATGTTCATCCCAATAAGCCAATCCGCACGTTGTCGGCCTAAGCCGGACAAGTACAACGAATAGGTCGACTCATTCGGTTGGAGCGAGGCTAAGCCTTTGCGAATCGAGGCTTCATCTAAGGCTGATAACCACAGCCGTTGAATGCTTCCCTCATACTGGCAATAGGCCAGCACCTCGCGACCAATGACATCGCCTTCACGATCCGCATCGGTGGCAATCACAACCTGATTGGCTTTTTTCAGTAAGGCTTGTAAGACCTTAAACTGTTTGATTGTTTTTGGTTTGGGTTGCAAAACCCATTGCTCCGGTACGACTGGTAACACCGATAATCGCCACGGGCTGAGGTTGTCGCAATACTGCTCCGGTGGGGCGAGTTCTAATAAGTACCTAGGCAAAAGTAATCCGGTATTTTTGGCCGACATTCATAAGGACTTCCTCCAGAGCGCTCACTAGGGATTCAATATTTTTATAGGCATCAAATCTGAGCCATTGGTACTTTATGAATCTCCATAAAATTTCAATTAGATTTAATTCAGGAGAATAGCTCGGTAAAAACCTAACAAATACGCCAGCTTGTTCCCATTCTGGAATTTTCTCTTTAAAAACTGCGGCGGTATGTATAGAGGCGTTATCAATGACAACGTAAGTAGGTTTGCTTACACTTTTTACAAAATTATCGAAACAAGCAACCACCACATCAGCCGTTACGGAGCAGTTAAAAACATATGGCTCTAATTGACAGTCTAAATTCATAAAACCCAATATATTAACTCGCCTCGAATGTGACGATGGAAGTTCAATTGTACGCCCCTTCTCTTGCCAAGCATAAGGAATTGGAGGGGTTAGATCATGCCCCGCTTCATCGAAATAGCATAAGTTAATTTTACCACTTTTGTGCTGTTCTTTTAGCAAGTCGATTTCTGCTTTAGCTTGCTCAAATTTAGCCTGATCACGCATACTTGCTAGGCTTTTTCTAGCTCTTCTCCAACTAAAATTACTAGCTTTAACAATACGCTTCAATGTATCAATACTTAATGTTTTATTGACCTTTTCGCATAATATAGCTAGTAGACCTTCTGCGAAACTAAATACTGGGCGAGCTTATGCTCGTTTGTAGTTTTAGAATCCGGCTTGAAGATTGAGAATCCCAGCAATAATATTAAATCTCATATTGTGTTTTCTGCGAAAATTCCTATACACCTCCCCAAGAATGCGGAATTTTTTAAATTTTGAGAATTGATGTTCAACCCTAATACGGATCTTGCTGTGATTACGGTTATCCTCTTTTTGTTGAGTAGTTAATTTGCCGCCTTTGGGCTTTTTATGAGGTAAGTTAACCAAGGGGTCAGTATGTTGAATTCCTTGGTATCCTAGATCAGCATATTTTTCTGCTGGTGGCAGTGGGCTGCCACGTTGTCGGATCTTAATATCATGAACCCTCCCAGGCATTGTTTGAGAGACGTTGATTATTTTTCCGGATGTACTCATTGCTATCTCCACCTTTTGAGTATGTCTTTTCTTTTTACCAGAATAATAATCTTTACGTGGCTTCTTCTTTTTGGGGCGCTGAATAGGCTGCTCCGTTACATCCATTAATATAGCGCAAACCGCATCTTCTGTTAGGGTTCTGTCTTTTTTAATATGAATATGCTTGGCCACTAAGGGTTCTAAGCGTTTAAATAAGCGGCAGACATTACTGTCATCCAAACCAACAAAGTAACCTAAGAATTCATGTGTTACATAAGTGCGATAGTACATCATGAGAAGCAAAAGGCGATCATGGTGCGTGGTGAGTTTCGGGCGCCTTCCCAGCTTACTAAACTCATCATCAAGTGATGACTTCACTTGTTGGTGTATCGTTTCAAAATCATCAAGGGTCAAACCAGTTAACTTTTTAAAAATACGCGGGCGGTTACTGAGTTGCTGATAGCTTAATAGCATATGCCTTTCCATGAATGATTATTAATCAGGCAATTATAAGCAAATTTTAGCTAGTTTCTAGAACTGCCCTTAGTTACGCAGAAGGTCTAGTGCTTGCTTCATACTTCGTGGAGACGACTTAACCACCTCTATGGCGTCAGCTTTTTCACCATCGGTTAAAATTTCAGGACGTCCACTCCGTTCTTCATCTAATAATCCTGATAAGCCCTTATGTTCCCACCGGTTAAACCATTGTGAAATGGTGTCCGCCTGTGAAATAAAAAAGACTGCGGCAAGCTCTTTTCTGCTAAATCCAGCGTCGCTTAATAGAACAGCATGTGCACGCATTCTTGCTCTATGGTTAGGGTGGTGCTTTATTACCTCATGCAGTGTGTCTGTAGCTTCTGGTGATAATTTGGAAACAAATTTCAAACTAACCGCCTATTCATTAGCCGTCTTGTTTTTCATGCACGCCTAAGACACGGGCAATGTCTTTGGCTTGTGCAAGGGTTTTTCGCACAGGTATAACGTGGTCATAGAATTTTCCTTTTTAAAAAATAAGTCACCAAGTTTGTTTGATTAATGAAGGGAGATTGTTTGACATGACCCCTGAAGACCCACTTCATGCTGTCACCTCCAAGCGATCTAAATAATCGCTAATTTGATACGAGGACAGTTCGAGTCCATGATCACCCGTTAAGTAGTGAGCAATCTGCTGGACTTCGTCTGGGGTGAATGACAGCCAATCACGTGGTTTTAACGAGGCTGCGCCAATACGCTGCATCACTTGCAGCAAGGGCTTACTGTAACCGCGTTGCTTCTTAATACGTTGGGTACGCTTTTTAAAGAGTTTAAACGTGTAGCACGCTTCTAATAAAACCTGCAATTGATCGTGTAAAACTAACAAGTGATAAAAATCAGCCCCTAGCGCAGAACGTAACACCAATTGCGAGCCTGCTTGATTTCCCGCACGAAATAAACTTTTTAAGGAAACCTGCTTTTTCACAAACTTACCCAAGCGTTGGCATTGATTCGAATAAAAGCGTTCAATGCGGATAAAATTCGCTTGCCAATCAGCTAACGCTAACAACAAGGCAGGGTTTTCCTGCCACACCACTGCCTGTGAAGTACGGTTTAATCGGTTAAGAGTAGCACTCACACGAGTACGACTTGCATTAAGCGGTGACATCAGTAACCAATGCGTGCTCGGTGAGCATGGCTGAAATTGAATAGTGGTTCTCATACGCACTCCTCAAGGGTTGCTTGATCGGGTAACGGGGCGGGCTTTGCTAAGGGTTGGTCCAATAACACCCGCGTTAACGGCGTGAGGGTTTCACCAGCTACTAAGCGATACGGCAAACCATCCGAATCCCCTAGCTCGACCAGCTCACGCTTGAGTGCGCCCACGTCCACTTGTGCCTTGCGTGAGAAATCTTGCCACCCCGCCTCGGCCACAAACACCGTGTTGCAATCAAACTGCTCACTGGTATAAAAAAACCGTCCCGCATTAACCGGCTGTCGTTTAAGCTGGCGCACCAACCACGTTTGGTATTTCTGATAGGCCAGCGAACCGCTTGCCTCACTTGCTTGTTGTACCGGTGGGTGCTCGGTACTGGATGGCACTGCTTCCTGGACAGACGCGACTTTGGCTTTTTTCGCTTTGCTTTTTTTCTTTTTCGCGGACTTGGGTTTTTCAGGTGAAGTTGTAGCCGAGACGGTTGCCGGTGCGGTGTCCACTTTAACTTCAATCTCCGATGACAAAGGAGTAGGTGGCGTTTCAACCGGCGAAGCCTCACCCGCCGTACTCACCGCAACCGTCACCGCCTCACCCTGCTCTGCTGCTTTCTTGCGTTTTTTCTTTTTCTTCGACTTTTTCGGATTAGCCAATAAGCGTGGTGATAACGCCCCGCGTAAAAAAAGATCCACGTCACGGTTAAACACTAACGGCGCAGGTTCTTCCGCCACTAACACACTCAGCTCATACAACCGGTAGCTTTCTCGAAACAACAAGCTAAACAAGCGGGTAAGCGGAAAGGCATCAAACACCCCTCGATACGGTGAGACCGGCTGACCAAAGACTTGCGTGCGGGCTTCTTCTTTTAAGACTCGCATCACACTCACCACAAACAATAACGCCACTACCGCATGATCACGGTTGCGCTGTTCTTGTACTTGATACAACACACTATTGGGAAAAGCTCGATCAAAGGTTTGTCGCACGGCTTGCACAATCTGATGCGCCCATACTTGCAAGGCTTCGGCTTCGAGCTTTTTCGACTGGCGCACATAACAATGCGTGAGACTCGGCAATAAGCCGTTGCGATATAAGTTTAACGCTTGTTGTGGCATCAAGGCTTCGAGTGTGGCGTGTTCAGGAAACAACGCGTCACCGTCCTGTTGATCACCATCGACTTTGACTAACAGCGCGAAGGCCACACCGGCCAAGACCAACAAACCCATCACGATCAGCCACGTCAGCACACCAGCCCCAGAGAAAAAAATCAGATCTAAAAGCGTCAAGCTCGCGCTGAGCACTAACAACCAAAAAAGCGCATGATGACCTTTTTTAACGTCTTTCATTGTGACACCTCTTGAATAACTGTGAGTAATTGCCGTAGTGAGACTTCCCCACGCAACACCTGTGCGTGCTGCGGATGCTCAGTCTGGCCAATGAGTAATAACGGCGTCCCACTCTGCGCTTGTTGTAATAACGCGAGTCCTTGATCAAGCTGATGTTTGACCCACCTTTGATGCAGCTCTCGCACCCACCCAGGATGCGCGTGTAACAGCTTACGCACGATGGGCAACGGATTCGCTGCGTGATCGATTAAGGCGTGATGAAAACGCGCCACGTCACCGTGATGACGCGCCAGCACGAACACACTCGCTGCTTCAATGAGTGAGCGTTGATTGATGAGTGGAACCGGCATCACCACCACTTTAAGCTGCGGGTCGTGCTCAATCAGCCAATCAATCGAAGGTTGTAAGTGCAGACAATGCACGCATTGATAATCCATCACTTCCACCAGTGTCACCGCACCTTTAGGATTGCCGAGCACAATCCCTGCCTGCGCCACACTCAGCAGTAACCCTAAACTCAACACCACAACGACTTTACGCCACATAACACGCCTCCCCTGTATTGACTGTTTCAATGAGTTCCACGAAATCCCGTGGAGCTAAGGTTTCATTCGCCGGTAACGGCAAGCGCAGCTTGTACAGCTCACCGCCGTTGGTAAATAAGAACGCATGCCCCACCGGCAGACTGACTAAATCATTCACTGCTAACATGGGCGTGGCTTTGAGGTTTAAGCGCACGTCATTGCCGGTGTTAAAATAAATGCCTTCTTCCCCGTGCGGGGTATCCGAAGCCGATGACCCTTCGGTACGGGCTAAGACTTCCACCTCCGGTAATTGCTCCACTAACAGGTTGGCGGTTTCTTTGGTTTTTACCCGCATCATAATGAGCGTTTGTTTGTTCCCCTCGGTCATCTTGGCTTTATCGTGATTACCCCCGTAGCCTTCGGCAATGTCGTGTAAGGTTTGTCCTAAGCTTGTGACCTCAAACCCTGCACCACGCGATTTATTGAGTAAGGTGACAAATTCATCTTGCACCAATTCGGAAAACTCATCGAAGTACAAACTGACCGGATGCACTTCGTTGGCGTTATAGATACGCCCCGCGCACGAGACTAAATCCGAAATAATCGCTTTACCCAAGGCTGAGGACACCTCAGCATTGACTAAGGCATTTAAGCCAATGTAAATGACCTGCTTGCGCTTAATCGCATCAATCAGCGTCACCACCGGCTGCTCCGTGTCCCCCTCAAACGAAAAAATGTCCTTGGCGTTACTCTGATTAATTTTATCGAGCACCGGTCCCACACTGGCGGTAATTTTGTCGTAATAGTTTTTATCGAGCTTCGCCATTTCGTATAAGGGCGTGATAATCTCATTGACCACAAAGTCGGTATTCCCGCCCGTGGTTTGCGCTTCGGTAAAGTCTTTAAAATAGCGTTTCACCACCACGGTGCGCGGAAGCGGAGCAAACGGTGTTTTGCTTTCAATACACGCCAGCTCGTGTGCGTCTTGAATGGCTTGAATACCGGCTGCGTAATCGGGGTCTTTGTGCACAAACACACTGTCCGCGTATTTCACCAACAACAAATCCGGTCGCATGATGTAGAAACTAATTAAGCGGTAGTTAATGGTCTCGCCCATCTCTTCCAAACACTTGGCCACAATGTTGACGTACTTCCACGCAAAGTCTTTAAACTGCATCCCCTCACCTGACGCATTAATGGCTGCGGTCACCCGTGTGGCGACATCGGAAATGTCGCTGTAAGACGACAGCGGGTTGAGTTTGGCAGAAAGTGACGGAAAGCCCACGTGCACGATCTTAAAATCTGGCAACCGCCCTGCTACCTGACACGCCGCATAGACATCGCGTAAAAAGTCCGTGTCGCCTTTAGGATCTAAAATAATCACTGCCTTGCCTCGGCGAATGTCTTGGTTAGCAAGTATCGAGAGCAAGCGGGTTTTCCCCACCCCAGTCGTCCCTAAAATCAAGGTGTGTTGTGCGCGTTGACTTTCTAAAATGCCAAGCGGTTTTTCGTGTTCGCTTAATCCGTGTAGCCACGGTTTCCCGCCAATAGGCGGTAGGGCACGTAACGGGTTTAACGGCGATTGCCATTGCAGTGCTGAGGCCAGTGCATTATGGTGATTGCGCTCATAGGTTCTTGCCCAGTGATAGCACGCGCCTTTTTTTTGATACGCCGCGTTTTCGACTTCTTGCAAAAACGCTTTGCGCTGGGTATGTTGCCCTTCCCACGCAAAGCCTTCCCCCACGTATTGCAACCCGTCAATTAACGGCACTTCATCAGTCGCCAGTGACACTAAGCGCAATTGCAACAAGCGTTGCTGAAAGCGAATCAAACGCACACCCTGCCAACCGCGCCACAGTGCCATGCCTAATACGATGGCCTCAAACGCCCACAGCATCGTGCCGTCTAATAAGAATACGTGTGGCATCCAAAACACCAGTAACCCACCGGCTAAGAAGGTTAATGCCACGTAGCACTCCACGGCATTGCGAAACGGGTTTTCAACGTGATAATGCGTTTGCATCACAACCCCCTCCTGTTGAGTGGATTGAATTCCACCGCTCGGTCTCGGTGGGGCCAAACTAAATTGTTCACGTGGGGCCAATCTAACTGGTTACACTCACCCACCGGATCGACAAACCATACCGCCTGAGCAAAGCACTCACCGTGAGCAATCAAGCGGGTTTTGCCATGCCCTGTCGATCGGGCAATAATCAAAGCATTCCTCATCCGTCATCACTCCTTAAATTAAGAACAACACAGCCAAAACACCCAGCATGAGCATCACCGCCCACTTCCACTGACACGCTTTCACGATCATTGCCTCTGGCCAGCCTTTGCGTTTCCCCCGCGCTCGAATGACCGCAGGCCACCACCAATACGTGGAGCCAATAAACACCGCATGGCCTACATAAAACCAGCCGGTGTGGCGTTTAAAAAAGGGCATAAAATGCGCTATTTGAGGGTGCGCGCCAACTAACACAGGGCCTAAAAACACACCCGCGACAACTAGCCCCAGAAAAACCACCAGCCAGCCCATCACCCAGCGGGTTTTTTGCAGGCGGGGCCGTTTAGGCGTAGAATGAAGGATTGAATGACGTTTTTTTAGCATAGGGAGTGCTCCTCATGAGAGAATTGATCAGAGCGCAACGCACCGTGAAACAAGCGATGCACGCAGGGAATCAAACCTTGGCCTTCGCCGACAAACTGCAAAAAGCAGACAATAAAACTCGACTGAAGCTGTTGGGTAAAGTCGCGGGCTTTTGTGCGCTTGGGTTTTTGGTTTGGTTTATTCGTGAGTTTTGGCGTGCTTCTACTTATGACCCTAAAATAAAGTATATTGAAGATCCTATTACCGAAGAATGGGATTGGGTTAGAGATGAGTAAGCGGTTTTTATAATTCATAGCGCAGCCGCCACCTCGGCTGCGGTTTCTGCAGCCTCTTCAGCACCCGCCTCGCCGCCACCACTAGAACCTGATGAGCCACCTCCACCACCTAAAAACCCACCGCCAGACGAGCTGCCACTATTAGGTTTGTCACCAGTAATAGTATTGGTTAATTGTGAAAGTTTATCTCCAAGTAAAACTCCAGTTCCTGCTATTAAAGAATTAAATAATAATGGAACAGCGTAATAGAGAATGGTGAAGAAGTTTTGAAACAATGGTTTTTCTTCGGGGTTTTGAAAATTCACGTAGCTTAAGCTGTCGTTCACGGTGTTTTGCAACGCAGTTAAGGCGTGCCAAATAAAGGTGGTGAAGATCAAACTGAACAGTAAGAAGAACAACCCGCCTACGACTTTAAAATTATAATTACCGGCAATCATGACCATTGGATAAAACATGATGACTAAGAAAATAATCAGTGCTTGCACAATGGGTAGTGTATCTTGCGCTTTTGCCTGATCCATTGGCTCTTTAAATATATTATTTTTAAGCTGCCCAATCGTAACGCCGATATTCGCAAGATGCGACAACATCCCCCACCGGCATCCATATGACGATCCGCCATGCTGTTAGCATCGTATAACGCGCCACGCGCAATAATGTCTGCAACAGCGGTTTGATCCCCACTAAAGGTTGCACCCACTTGCTTGAGCCACGCAGACACCCGATCACCAAGCGGTAACTCATTGAGGTACTTATTATTCGGGGTGTTGGCATTCACCTCTTTCACAATCGCTTGTCGCAACCCGTAACGCGAGTCTGTCCACCAGTCTTTGCAAGTCGGAAAGCCATACTGAGGTGCGGTCATTTCACCGCTTTTAATGTTGGCATCCACAATGGGTGATCGAAACGCCCCGCTGTAAGGAAACGGGGGTATCGCTTGCGTGGGACGTAACTGTGAATAGTAAAGCTGTTGCAAGACGTGCGATCCCATCCATGCTAAATCGCTGTTGCCACCGTACTTTTTATACGTGTCCTGGTACGTACTTAACGCAGGGTTACGCATGTTAAACATGGTTTTAGCCGGTAAGTAACACTGATTATCAAACGCTTGGATTTGTTGCTGTAACGGCGGGGAGAACCGTGTCATCACCACCGCTTGCATCACTTGGTTAATGTTTTGCGTGCAGCTAATTTTTTTCATCATGGCATAGGTCAACCCTGACGAGACATCCATCACTAAGCCTAATAACGCCGGTACTTTCACCGACTCTAACACCATGCCTTGAAACATCGTGTCATAGGTTGTGCCACTGTGCCCTGGTGTCGCCACCTCGGCTTGTTTAAATCCTTGTTGGTTATTACTGCATACCGGCTGGTATTGAATCTCTTTCACATCCAAATGAAACGCAGGAGCCACCGCTAAGTAACACACCAACACCATCAAAAAGAATTCAATGAAGGTGCGCCGAAAGGAAATGTCTGCGCCATTCCCGATAGCGGTTTCAAAGGGCTTGGTAATGCTATTTAACAGTAGAATCAAAAACGGAAAATACACCAAGCCCGTTTTGGAACACAACTCCCAAATGAGGTCGTAATACTTAAACCCTAAATACGTGGTGTATAAGCTTAAGGGACTGGGAACCATCATGGCTTAGGACTCCTGTGAATGATTGGGTTGATACACCGCACCGTTATGCACCGGCGCACTGGGTTCGGCTTGGCCTTCACCGGTCTCGGCAGCAATTTGATGGTCTTTTAATTGACTCATTAAATTGGCTAAGGTGTTGGAACTAATCTGTGAGCGCACTTGATGCTCAAACAACACGTTTTGAATGTCTTTATCTAAGCGCGTGATCGTGTCGTGAATCACGGCTAAGGCGGGTTTCAAGTTTTGCACCACTTGCGCTTGCGAACCGGCAATCAATAAACGGCGTAATAAAAGGGCTTCATCAATCAAGTTTTGAATCGCAAGGTCTTGGGCAATGCGATTGATATAGAGTGCCCGACTCTCCCCGTCTAAATTGCGTAACCCTTCCACCACTTCCGGTGTGATGGTCAGCGCATTAGCACTCACTTTTTCAAGATCAGCCGGTGTGGGGACTTGATCGGGATGCGTGACCCAATCCACTAAGTGATCGCGCAGCGTTTTGACACAGGTGCGTGCGCCGTCTGCGGTGGCAGGACACGCGGTGAGTAACGACACTAAGCCTACCCCTGCTTGTGTCGCTTGGTCTTGATCGCTTTTCTTGGTGGTAATCGTGATATCGCCTAACACCAACCGTGCAAACGCGCCTGCTTGTTTCGGTGTCGCCCAAAAACGCGTTAACTCCGGATTGGCTTTCGGCGCGGGTGGGTCTTGATCATCCAAAGGACGATTGGGATCAACTAAAATGTTATACCCTGCCATCACCACATCGGAGATCACTTTGATTGGCACTTGCTGACCAATCGAGCCACCGGATTTGGCTTGATGCACCCATTGCACCCCGTACTCAGGGCCTTTTTTGGCAACATCCTTGGACGCGGCATTGACATCCACGTCACCGCCTTGAGCCACCGCTTGCGTGTGCGATAACCAGCCGTTACTGTCAGCCACACTAAACCACTTGGAATAATTAAGCTGCCCGTTTTTGGTGAGCTGATCGGTGCATTGCGTGACATGAAAATGAAACCGCTCGTTAGCCCCGTTAATGGCATTTTGAAACATGTTGTACAGTTTAGGATTGGTTTTCTGTAACTCGTACATCCCCATCTGCATCGCAGCCGAGGTGGCATTTTTAATCAATGCACCACTAATGCCTTCAATCGATTGCGACAAATCCCCGATGGTGTGTGAAATCGATAAGGCTGGATTAAAGTTATAACAACTCGATAGGCCAAGGTTCGCATCGACATTGCCCCCGACTTCAAAATCCGCGCCATCGCTAATGGGCGGTAACGCTAAATCCGACCCGCCGTTTAAGCGGTAATAATTAGCCGACTTTAACGGAATTAACCCAGAAGCCACGCCTGCCAAACAGCACACACTTACCAGTCCGACTATCACTTGTTTGTTCATACACACTCCTATCGTTTTTCTGTTGTTGGGACGTTTATGCTCGCCCACAGTAATTTGCCTGAGTGCTGCACGCAGCCTTTGTACTCGCGCCACAGCACAAACACGTAATTGCCATTACCCGCTTTGTCATCGGCCTCGCCTAATTCATGCCCTGCCCCAAGGCCTTGTTCACTTTGACCAATCGTTATAAAGTGCTCGTGCGGGTAGACCTCTTGCCACAGGACGTGGTCACCACTCGACTCCGTGACCGCAGCCACGGCACAGTTCTTCCCGCACGAATCTGACACACCGTGTACCACGTGCATCACGTGCTGATTCGTGACAATGTCCGCTGCTCGCAACGCAGCAATGACGGCTGCTTCGTAGTCGTTACTGGTGCTCACGCTCATCTCACGCGGAAACTCATAGCCCCACTTGTCCGTGAAGCTTTTGCCAATGAAGTAATGAAACACATCGAGGCTTTGCACCAAGCGAATCGCTTCGGCTACACCTAATCGCCCTGGGGTATCGGCTGCCGAGCTGTAATAGGGCAATAACGGACGGGTGTCTAAACGCAAGCTGATAAATGGAAAGTACGCCAAGGGATCCGGATTCCCAATCACGTCCACATACTTCAACAACACACCATTGCCTTGCAAGCCGTCATTGCTCGCCGGTGTCGGCGCATTGCCTAAGTGCGCCAGATTGCCGGTTGAGGCACGTACTGTCGTATCCCCTGCTGCATAACTCACCGGATCCAAGGTGGTGTGAGCAAGCCACCACGGATCATCATTCTTTTGGTTAAAGCTGGTCACCACTAAGTCCGGTAAGTGCTCGTCCAACTCTAAGGTAGTGGCAAGGTACGGGACACCGAACTTGCCGTGATCGAGCCACACGCACAATCCAATGGGTTTAAAGTGCGTGGCAGTAAAAACGTGCTTGGCGGTATCGAGTGCTAACGTCAGCGTGCTTAAACGACTCGGTGGAGCTGTGCTGGCTCCTGCCACGATCACCGCACTCACTAACAGCAGTGTGAGCACCGCTCGCAGTAACCGCTGCACACGCCGCACGAAGGCACGAACGACAGTGACGCTTGCTTGCCAACCACCCCTCGCTTTTCCGTTGTGAGTGTAAAAAAGTTTCATGCGCCACCCTCCCCCGTGTTAACCAATCGATGCTGGCGTTGCGCTCGCTCATAAATTGCTAATGCGTCTTGCACGTTGCGCTCACCCAACACCACCCAGCGATGATTGATCACCACCGCCGGTAATTGCGTAAGACCGTCTTGGCTCGCTTGCCATTGACAGGCTTGTACCGCTTCGAGCTGATGAAAGGCAGGCGTTAGGCTCGCGAGCTGTTGTGGCGTTAACCCCCCTTGCTGATGCCACGCCCGAAGCTGATCGTTGAGCCTTGCTTTGAGCTGTTGCCCTTGATCGAGCAGACAGACCTGCACCTTCTGGGTAGAGCCTAAGGGCGGTTGCGCGGTCAGGCCATAATACGTCACGGTCACCGGCGCAGCGCTCACCACACCGACAGCCAGTGCCAGCGCGAGATCGATCATCGCGTTAATCATCAAAGACGTTGTCATCATGCAGCGTGTTCCTGTGTTGTTTTAAGTCATTGGCTTGATGCTCAATCGCATCCCATTGGTTGTCATAGCCGTACTCATTGGCTAATTGACGCAAGCGGGCTTTTTCGTTTTGCTCGGTCATCGCTAAGGCTAAACACAACCGTGGCGGAATGTTGCGTAGAATGCCTTGGTAGCGATGCGCTAACAGCACCGCCTCGGAATACAGCTTCGCGTATTTTTTCACGCTACCGAGTAAACGCTGTTGTTCGTCCGTTAAGGTACGAAACTGCGGGATGAGTTCGATTTCACTGTTGGATAAGGCCAGACACAACCAGTTCTCCATCATCGAGAGCAGTTTCTTGGTTTC
Organism: Gammaproteobacteria bacterium; assembly: GCA_965196985.1. Taxonomy (GTDB): domain Bacteria; phylum Pseudomonadota; class Gammaproteobacteria; order UBA12402; family UBA12402; genus 2-12-FULL-35-23. The sequence continues at coordinate 140,641 of CBDALO010000214.1, forward strand.
GTTCCCGCTTAAATCGGTGATGTTTTGCGTGGCGATAATCAGCCACAAGCCAATCTTACGCGCGACTTTCGCCATCAACACCGCAAAGGCGGCAATGGAGGGGTTTTTAAAGAGCAAATGCGCCTCATCCATAATAAAGATCGTGGAGCGATCACCACGCTGGTGGGCTTCGGCTAAGCCTAACACCCGTGATAACACTGAAATCGCCACCACGCTTAACCCCGTTTCTTGGCCGTTGTTTTTCAAAAAGCCGAGATCAATGTGAAAGTAATCAAAGTCCCCAATCGGTTGGGCGGGGCGATTAAAAAAGATCGCTAAATCGCCGGTGGTAAACAAACTTAAACTCTCGGCAAACTCATTCAACCGTTGCGCGATCATCGGATCAGGGTGCGCGGTTGCAGCTAACTGAAAGCCTTCGAGAATGTCTTCGGTCAGCACTTGTTCTTTACCGGCCTCATAACACCGTGCTGCAGTCGCTAAGATCACTTTGTTAATGCGCCCACGATCCGCACGGGTCAACGCCGCTTCTTCCTTGGCATTACCCCCTGTCACCATGCAGCTCACCACCAAGGCCATCTCATTGAGTAAATCACGGTCTTGATCGGCTTGCTGCTCCTTCTCGCTCGCTAATTGATTGAGCTCCTCATAGAGCTTGGCTTGCGCCTCGGCATGATCGGCGAGAATCTCGGCTTGTAAGCCTTCGGCATCAAGATCAAGCGTTAACCCTGCCACTTGTTGCTCACGCAACACCGCTTCACGCTCGGCTTGCTCTTTGTTGACTTGCGCGAGTAAGGCGTAGGCTTCGGCAAACGGGTTAATCGCCATCGGTGTCGCTTTGCTGAATTTCAGGTACTTCACGCGCTTGTTTTGTTTCAATAAATACAAGGTCAGCAAATCAAACGAGCCACCCGCCTCTAAGATCACCACCCGTGAGTGATTGACCGACAGTAACAGCAAGGTCATATAATTGAGTAACACCGACTTACCCGCCCCTGTTGTGCCAAAGAGCACCATGTGTGCGTTATTGCTTTTAAACTCGGTGTGATACGGGTTGTAGTACACCCCTTCCCCGCCACGGTTGTAGTTTGGGAATAAGACATGGCGTTCATCGCCTCGAAACCGCCCGTAAAACGGTAACAAACAGGCGAGATCACTCGCATACAAATAATTGCCCACCCGCATACGCCGTTTCGCAAACACCGGATCAAAGTTCCCTGGTAAGAACCGCAAGTAACTGTCCAGCGGGTAGAGATCGTAACGGGTGTCAATCACTTCAAGGTTGGCTTGATCGTTGAGCAAACGTTTTAAGTGACGCTCAATGGCATTGAGTGCCACCTCGTCTTCGCCACGAAAGTAAATCGCTTGCGTGGTACGAATTAAGCGGTTCTCGTTTTCTTGTGCCTCCAGTGCCACGTCCACATCGCGTTTAATCTCACGCGGTTTTTTGGAGCGACCAATGGCGCGGGAGCGAATCGTGGTTAAGTGACGGTCAATGGTGTCTTTGTCTTCAAACACACAGTGCATCACGTACACACTGCCTGGAGGCAAGTAATCCATTAACGCCGCGCGTTTACCGGCTAACTCCCGCTCACGAGTGATCGCACCGAGCTTGGGTTGCTTGGTGCATTCGCGCAACACCAACACCCGATGCTCGATGCCATCAAAGACCCAACCGCGTTTAAGCGATTTGGGAAAGGCGTGAAACACCGCTTGCATTAAGTTCCACCCGAACGGGCGTTGCGCGGGCGTGAGGTAAGGCCGTTTCGCTAACAACGCCTCGACATCGCCTTCGGTGCTCTCAGGATGCGGATTAAACCAGCGCGTTAACCAGTGATAGACTTGCTTGCCGTGCAACGAGGTGACTTTCAACCGCATGCCTTGCAAGGCTTCTTTGACTCGAACCACCACCTCGTGCAATTCGTTGAGTCCGTCCACGCGGTAATCAAAGCCGTTGATCTCTCGCTTATGCACCCGACACAAGTCAGGCCGGCTTCGCCGGCAACTTTCTAAGCCTCTAAGAGTTTAGTCTTTACAAAGCCACGAGTATTATTAAGTCTCAAACTAGTCAAACCTGCCCATGGAATAATAACGAATAAAAATAACACACCTGCTATAGAAATTGCTTCAGGTAGCTGAGCAATAACTCACCTACTATACGCGCTTCTCATTTTACTCTATGAATAATGAAACGCTTTAGTATCAAACAAATCTTGGTAACCAATCAGAACTGGTGGAACTTTCACACCAAGTACAAAGATAAAATCAGAGAAGCTATTGTCATTGGCATTGTTAAGCTGCTTAGCTGCAAACATCCTATGCGTGGCCATAAAGAGTATCATTGCAGTAATCCAAACTGTTCACACGTCAAATACATCCGCCATACCTGCAAAGCTAAAAGCTGTTCATCGTGTGGTAAAAAAGCCACAGAAGTATGGATACAACAACAGATGGCAATCTTACCCAACACTACATGGCAACACATCACATTCACCATGCCCTCTACTCTTTGGGACTGCTTTTGGACAAACAGAGAGCTTCTTAATTTACTCCCACCATTAGCAGCAAAGGTGTTACTCAAGCTTGCTAAAAACAAGAGGGTTAAACCCGGTGTATTTATCGCGCTTCACACCTTTGGCAGAGATCTAAAGCGCAATGTGCATCTTCATGCGTCAATCACTCTGGGTGGTATCAACAAAGAGTTAACACAATGGAAAAGCCTCTACTTCCATCAACCTACACTAATGTCCATGTGGCGTTATGAGGTCATTAACCTTTTTAGAAACCACCACCAGGACAAAGGGCTTATTCTGCCAAATCAGTTAGCCTCTACACTGAACCACACTTTCAACTTTAATCAACTGCTTGATCAGCTTTACCAAAAACGATGGGTAGTACATTGCGCAAAGCCCTCAAAGAATCACAAACAAAACGTTAAATACTTAGGTCGATACACCAAACGTCCTCCTATTGCTGAGTCAAAAATTAAAAACTTTGATGGGAGCAGCCTCAGTTTTAATTATCTTGATCACGTCTCTAAAACCTACAAGCAATTTAAATTAACCGCGGAAGAGTTTATTGCTCGATTTATTCAACACATTCCTGATGTTGGCTTTCGTATGGTGCGTTATTATGGGTTTCTTGCTAACCGGGTGCGAGGTGAGATGCTACCCAAAGTCAGACTCCTATTAGGTGAAACTGATCCAAACACACCCCAGGTCAATTACCGCACCTTAATGCAAAATAATTTTAACATTGACCCCTATGAATGTGTTCTATGCGGTAGCCAAATGTTTTTAGCTAACTGCTGGTATAGACAACCTAACCGTTACAAATTGCTATCAAAGCATCGTGAACTCGCCTTACTGAAAAAAATCTAATAACTTCCTAAGGGGGTAGTCCGTCCAAAACAACAAATAACAGCTAGTTTTGGCTATTGTTTGTCATAACTAACCCTGCCCCACCACTAAATCGATTTTATAAAAAATACCTGTGCTAAAATTACTCATTTTAATTGGTGGTATTTTTACCAATTGACACATTGAAATTCCTTAATATCAAGGCAATGCGAATGCGCCGACTGCGCCCTCGAAACGCCACCCCTGACATGGGATCTTCAAACAAGCCCTGCGGTTGGCACAACAAACGAAAGTGCTCACTCATCACCTCATCAATAAAATGCATGGTGAGTGGGTCGTCTTTGAGCGCCGGTTTCACCGCGCCTTTTAACCCAAGTTTGGCCATTTCACCCTGAAAATCAAAAATTTCATCACTATTTTTAACTCAACCCATTGATTTTACTTGCCTAGAAACGTGAATTCTCGAATGTAGTGACACATAATGGCAATAAGGGGTTGCATGGGCTGGTGAAGTGATGAGAGTATTGAGTTATGTATATTCGAACCTCTACACAAAAGAGTCCTCGGACAGGTAAGTCTTACGCAACCTACCGACTTGTTGATACTCATCGCACTGCTGACGGCAAAGTACGTCAAAGACTGATTTTAAATCTTGGTGCGAATTTTTCAGTAAAGAAGGACAGTTGGAAATTGCTTGCTGACCGTATTGAGGAAATTTTAACGGGTCAAGGCACGTTAATTTCAATACCAGCACATCTCGAAAAACAGGCGCAAATGTATGTAAAACGCATTCGCTCTAGGTTTGCTGATGACAATGAGACAAGTATCGCTGTTAATTCAGTAAGCGCGGTAGAACCTGACTTTAAAACAGTGGATGTTAACTCCATTGAGAGCGCGGACATACGACACGTTGGAGCTGAGGCGTTGGGCTTACATGCTGCCAGGCAATTACAACTTGAGGAATTGTTCAGGGCTTTGGGCTTTAATCAAAAACAATGTCACCTGATGCTTGCTACCATCATTGGGCGGCTAGTTGCCCCAGGAAGTGATTTAAGTACGCACTATTATTTAAGCAATCAAAGTGCGTTAGATGAATTACTGGGTACTGATTTCTCAGAACTATCACTCAAGAAATTCTATAAGACTGCTGATGAGTTACTCAAACATAAGCAAATGATTGAAGATCAATTATTCGAACGTGAGAAAAATCTCTTTAGTTTAAATCAGGTGATCACTCTCTACGATATAACCAATACCTACTTTAAGGGTAGAGCATTACAGAATGATCACGCACAGCATGGTCGATCAAAGGAGAAGCGGTCTGATTGTCCGCTTGTTTCTCTAGGACTCGTGCTGGATGGCTCAGGGTTCCCGCAACGCAGTGAATTTTTCAAAGGGAATGTTAGCGAGCCTAAAACATTATCCGAAATGCTAACTGAGCTTCATGCACAGCCAGAGGCAACAATTATCTTAGATGCTGGTTTTGCAACTGAAGAAAATATTTCATGGCTTACTGAAAAAGGTTTCCATTATATTGTAGTGAGCCGTAGAGCATTGCCTGTTGTCGATGAAAACATTGATAAAGTGCTAGTAAAAGAATCAGTAAATAATACGGTTACAGCGCAATTAATTAAAGATACTGAAGCAAATGAAGTCTTACTGTACTGCCATTCTCAGGCTAAGGAAGAAAAAAGCTTAAATATGATTAGTAAGGCTGAGACTCGTTTCGAAGAGGAATTAATTAAGTTAGCTAATGGACTCACTAAAAAAACTGGAATGAAAGCAATTGAGAAAGTAACCTTGCGTTTAGGTCGAATAAAGGAGCGCCATAAACGTGTTTCAGGTCGATACACTATCACGCTTGATTCAGAGGCTGATAAGGTTACGAAAATCAGTTGGAGTAAAGTTAACTCTGAGAATCTGGGCGCATATTGTTTGCGTAGTAACAGAATGGATTTAGATGAAAAAACAATTTGGAGAATCTATACAACTCTAACTGATGTTGAATCGGCATTCAGATCATTAAAATCAGAGTTAGGCCTGCGTCCTATCTACCATCAAAAGCCAGAGCGAGTTGATGCCCATCTGTTTATTAGTATTCTTGCTTATCACTTACTACACACTATTCGCCATCAACTTAAATTGCAGAGCATTGATAGTAGCTGGCAAACTATACGGCAGATTTTTAGCACTCAGGTTCGTATCATGACTACGATGCGGCTTGAAAATAATAAACTACTTTCTGTTAGAAGAACCTCAAAGGCAACTCCAGAGCAAGTTGTGATCTATAAATCGTTAGGCATGAATTCACAACCTGGGCACACTGAAAAAACAATTTGTTAAGTTGTAGTGACCCTAAACGTTTTTTTAAAATGTAAGTCATTGATTTGGATAGGTTTAATTTTAGAAAGGGCAAAGTTGGGTTAAGCGTTTTTCAAGGCCGGTCAGTGTCATTTCGTCTTGCACGTAAAACGACACCGTCCACGGGTTCACCGCTTCAATCGGTACGCAATAGGCAATCCATTTTTTTAAGGTTTGGTACAGGGCTTGTAACTGCTCCGGCGAATAGGTCTCACACGCCAAGTCTTTGACTTCCAAAAACGCAATCAAGGAACGCCCGTCATTCAGTAGCCCGACATTCTCCTCATCGTCCCACTCCACCAAGCCCATCTCATCGACCAGTGACGGCAAGAAGGCATAGGTCTTGGCTTGTTGGGCGTTGGTGCGCGAGTGAAACACCGCTCGCCAGTAATCCTTGAACGCACTCACTAACGTCTTTGCCATCAGTACACCTCACTCGGTAGCGCAAATTGGTTTTTGTCGTACACAAAAAAGGCGGTTTGATACCCTGGTACCGGCGTTTGCCCTTCCGCTAAGTGCGGAAACACCGTTAACGGCACAACAGGGTTCGGCAAGAGCTGAAATTGCGCCCGACTCGTTGAGGCGTGTGCCATCACACTCGCCCCGCCCCGTGCGGCAGTCGGACGCGCGTTCACTGCATAGCGTGCGCCTTGAAAGCGCGTGGTGTCCCACGAACTCACAGCGCGGTCTGCCGGTTGGCTCGCTTGATGGTCGTAAATCTGCGCCATGCTCAGCTCACCGCGTGGCAGCATAGTTTGGCCTGGCGACACACAGCCACCCAAGCACAACAAACTAGTCAAGCTCGCGAGTAGCGAGGCGATTGGAATGGCCTTGTGCATAATCGAGTTTCCTCCCGTGTTGGTTTTGATCAATAGGTATGGTTTGGGTAATGTTCACCACAATGTGAGTCGGGCGATGACCGATGGAAGCGGGTATTGCCACCACGTCTAAAATGCCCTTGACGCGATCCGTGTACCAGCTCAATGCTTTATCCGCCCCAGTCGCCACGGTCTTCCCACCCATGTACTTAAACGCATTGCCTGTGACTTGACTGATCGGGCCATAGACCGAGGACGATTCAGTCGTCTCACCCTGCGCGAAGGCATTCGCCCCACCCGCGAGTCCACCCAGTGCAGCAATGCTCGCAATCACTTTGGGTGCATCGGTAAGGTATTGGCCTGGTAGGCACGGATTGCCATCCGGTGTGGAGATATACCCCAAGGCGTTTTGCGGGTTTAACGAATCATTACCAATCGGTTGCTTGGGATAGACGGTAAAACTGCCATCGTCCCACGTGAATAACACGCTGGTAATGTAACCCCGCGCACAACGCATCGTCATGTTGCCAATGGAATACCCCGTCACCACCATGCCTTTTAAATTCGGTGGCAAGTGCAAGCCATTCGAGGCTAACAAGGCATCACGTCCCACTAAGGCTTTAAACGGAAACGCAGGGGCTTCGAGTTTATTGTTCACCGGCACAATCCCTAAAATGCTGTTCATCAACACCACGTCCCCCAGGGTGGCATTGGCGGGAATCGTGTAATACGGAATGGTCTTTGCAGCCTGTTTCGGTGCAGCCGTGGTTGTTGGTACACCACCGGCTTTCGCCGTGGGTAACAACGGTTGATAGCCTGAGCCTGAGGCGGTGGTTTTGTCGGGTAACGCCGGTAAGGATAAATCCTGCACCGTGGTAATGACGTGCGTAGTGACGCTCGCTTGACCCTTCGCCCCTGCCCCTTGATTTAATCGATAATTGGATCGGCTGCTCTGGGCGTTTAACGCGGCAATTTTTGCGGTTAGCGCATGAAGCGTGTGTTGTTGGTTGGCTAACACGGCTTGCAAGTGCTGTTGCTCGGCCACGAGTGCGGGTTGATGATCGCTGCGGGCTAATTTGGCTTTCAACACCTGATTGTCTTTCAACACCTGTTGGTTTTGCTCCGTCAGCTTGTGCAAGCCTTCGGTCAAGTAGCGCAACTCTTCGTTGGTACTCACCCCAACGGTGTTAGAGGGGTTGTCACTCGTCTGATCGGTGCTGGTGTGGGTGTGAGAAGACGCGCCTGAGTGCGAGAGCACCAACACACCGAGTAACACGCCCACCGCGCCTAAGCCCACCCATTTTGCTAAGGTCATTTTCTTACGCATCAGCTCGCTCCTTCACAAAGGCGCGTTGCGCCGTTAAGGCTTGACCAAACGGTTGATCGGAAATCACAAACACCAAGGTAAAATCGCGCTTGGTGCCCACGGGTGTCACCACACGAAAAGGCACACGCGGATGGATTAAATCGCGCATTTGATCAAAGCGATAAAAACTCGCTGCTTGCCAATCACCGACTAACTGACGGGTGTGCAACGTTAAGGTGTGGTGCGAGAGGTTTTTAAGCTCCACCGCGGTCACCGTTAACCCGCCACCGCGCCAGCTCACCAGCGGAAAGGCTTCGACTTGTCCGCCGGCTACTAACGGCACGGCTTGATGCGTGTACATCGGGGTGCGGACAATACCTGCTGGATGACTCGCCACCCGTGCCACGCCAAACTGTTGGACGGCAAAGCGCATTAACGACACCAAGTCCACCGTGACGTTGGGTTGTTGGGGAGTAGCGTGATAGACCGAAGGCCCAGCCGGTAACACCACATCCAACGGGGTGTTGTCTTTAGCAGTAGCGGAGCCTGAGAGCGACACCAACACCACCTCGCCGGAGTCGACCAAACGGACGCTCACTAACAGCGGAGCGAAGGGTTTTTTCGCGGTGATGTAGAGCGTGCCGTTGTTATTGAGCACCGACACCTTGTCAGTCGTTAACGCTGAATTGCTGTTCACCAGCTCGACCCGCTTGGGAAACGACAACAAGCGTTGCTGGCCCACTGGTATGGCAAAGTGAATCGGTTGTTTAATCCATACCGCGTGCTCATCCGGTACTTCCGTGTTGGCTACTACGGTGGGCGCAGCACTGACTAACAGCGGGCACACCAGTAAGCACACGCTCAATAATGACCTTATACGTTTCATCGTCTCTCCTACACAAAGGTTTTTAATCGGGTTTTACTCACCAAACCGGCTAGCGCCAGTCCCCACGGGTTAAACGACAAGCTCTGTGCGCTACGCACCACGCGCACCTTGTAGTCGTACAACGCATCCATCAACACCGCTTGATCTTTGTAGCGGGTGATGCGTAATTTCATGTCCACCACCCAACTGTCTTGACTCACTTGCTTGACTTGTCGGCCATCCCGAAAGCCGATGCCATTAAAAGGAGACAGCGTTTGCACGGAATCAAGCAACTGACCGCTCGCCGTTTTTTGCTGAAAATCATTTTGTAATTGCGTGCGGTACTCAGGCGTGAGGTAATAGCGATACGTTGTAATGGCTTTGGGATAATCCACTCGCGCATCCGTTGACCACGTATTAATGGCCACGAGCATTTGATAGGCAAAGCCGTACACAAACGCCGGTGACACGGTGTTGGTTCGGTAATACCCGCCTTGCAACACGTTCGCCGGTGTGAGGTATAAGCGTTGATGGCGCAATGCGCCTTTAATGCCTATGAGACTTGACCAAAACAGGCCAATGATCACCAGTAAGATGCCAATGAACACCCACAACAACGCGATCTTTTGTTTTTGAGCGTCGCTCGCTCGCCACGTATCAAACATTACTCGTTCTCCTTCCATTCAATCGTGCGACTGACTTCCCGGTCGCCGACTCGCTGCACACGCCCTGACTCATTCAGTCTCAAACGCTGTGAAAAGCGATTAAGTAAATACAGCGGGGGCTTGTCTTTCTTAAGCTCAGCAATCTTGGCGGTGGCAAGCCGAAAGCTCACCATGCCTACCGGCGCAGCGAGAAACAGCTCAATGAACTTCACCCACCATTGCCACCAGCCGGTGAGCAACGAAAAGCTCACGCACAGCAACACCAGTCCTAACACAATCGCTAGGCCTAACCACAGCAGCTCAATGAGATCGCACCCGCGATACATCGGATAAGCGTGCGTTAAATAACGACTGCGTGGCGTCTTCATTACGTCCACGCCGTTAAAATGTGTTGACCTAAAAAGAACAGCACTAACGCCACCACAATCATTAAGCCACCCGCCACAATCGACATTTTGAACTTGCCGAAATCATCGGTGTCTTGGTATTTCTTGTACCCGCGATACATGTCAAACACCGCCATCACCACTAAAAAAACTGCTCCGCCGTAAATCAACACCGGTCCCACCTCTTTTTTAATGATATTTTTCAGCACCGTGACAAAATCACCGCCTCCTTGGGTTGGATCATCGTCTGCCGAAGGGGTTGGAATGGCGCCATCAGCACTGGCCGGCTCACTCAACACAAGGCTCACACTGACCAGAAATAGGCGTACTAGCCAAGGCTGCGTGAGACTCCACGTCAGCACACGGTCTTTGATTGCTTTGGTGCGTTGTCTAACAGGGTGTAAAAATTTCATCGTATTTTCCTCTTGTCGTTAATAAACTAAAATCCATAAAGCCGTGAGTAAGAACAGCAGCATCACCAACCGAACAAACCAAGCCATCGGGTCGTCCGACTCTTGCATCTGGGTAAGGATCCCTTTCACAATGAAAGCGCCCCACGCCATGCTCAGTAAAAAGATTAACGAGCGAATCAACAGCGATAAGGTATGCGCGGAAAACCCAGCAGCTTCTTGAAACGCGTCCATACTCATCATCGCCCCACAAAATCGCCGGTCATCGGCGCAAAGGTGTTGGGCGTTAAATCCGGCTGGTTAATCTGATCGACTAACGCCTGTCGTAACTGCAACAGATTCTGTCGAAACCCCGCGTGGGTGTGACCGTGATTATCGCGCCACGCATCAAAATGAAATTGCACACGGGCTTTGGGGTCTTGCTCACGTTGCGCTTCGTCCATCACCGGCTGCATGGCATCGAGCTGTTGAATCAAACGCACACAGGTTTGATGAAAGGCCGGTGTGCTCGCCAGCACACTGCTACCCAGCACCAACCCCACTACCCCGCTAATCAATTGCTTTCTCATTGCTGCTTCCTTCTCACCAATACTTCTTAAACTTCGAGACCGTGCGAGCCGATAACCACCACGTCATCAACCCCACTCCAATAAAAAACATCACCGGATTCAACCACCACGGTGAGACCAAATAAAACGCCAACAACCACCACAACACCGTGGGAACCACCCCTAAAAACCGATGGAAAATAAAACTCGATTCCCGACCAAACTCCGCGGTGCGAATCTCACGCAGCGCAAAGCCATCCACTACTCCGAACACCCAACACAACGCCAATAACGGCACAGCTAACAGGGCCAGCAACAACCGCCCTGCCACTAGCAGCGTGGTGTTTTTAAGGAGCTGCCAGACCTGCGTACTCGTGACCTTAACCTGTTGCCAGTCAGCACCTGCTGTGGCCAGTGCCTCTGCCCACACGCCGTGCTGTTCGTTTTTCATGCCTTGGTGAAGCTCGGTCTTAGCCGTTTTCACGAACGCACTGTGATCGACTGCCTGCATGGCGTGCTCAAGGCGTAACAAGCCTGCGTGCAGCCACGCAAAGAGCGCGGTGTCGTGATACTGCGCGGTGACCTGCGTTTGCTTGGCCACAGAATCCACCAGTCGTTGATTGGCTGTTTCAAACCCCACCTGAAACCACCACCAACCACTCACCACCACGCCCAACACCCAACCCCATAGCACGCCTTTGACCACCGCATGCACTAAGCGTTTCCCGCTAAAGGCTTTACTTTGTTTTTTTTGTAACGGGTTTGGAGCTGGCATCGTCTGTCCTATTGTTCAAAGTCGGTGGCGGTGAGTAAAAACGGGTAATGCGATACCGGCAACCCGTCACCCGATAACGACACGGGATTAAGGGCCAGGCCCGTTTGGCGTTCAATGACCGCCACCCGTTCGGCACTGCGTACATTCGTGATCAGCCCTAACGCGTGTAAGTCATTTAACGTGCGTGCATTCGTCACCGCCCATTGAATCGAACGCGGGTCATCCCCGATCACAAACAACGGCTGGCGTACCCAATCGGTTTTTAACGCACGACTCACCAGTGGCCCTGCGGTTAAAGGGCTTTTCGCGGGAAACGCTAACCGATGAAAGGCAATGGGTTTGGGGTGCGTGAACGCCGGATTGGTTTTGATCGCTTGCTCGGACACCGTCTCTTTAAGCGATTGAAACGGCCCTAAGTACGGCTTCGCTGGCACGGTTGGCCCTGTGGTCGCTATCACCGTTAAGTGCGCGAGAGCCACCCCACTCAGTAAACCCAATAGACTCGCTAATAAACCGGTTTTCATGCTTAAAACCTCGCTGTGTCAACCACACGGACTTTGCCCGCACGCACTTGCAGTAACACCGGCAGGTGTGACAGTGCTTTTGGCACTTGTGCGAACGTGCCTTCATCGGTATTGACCGTCAGTCGGTGCGAGTGAATCCACTGCACCGGCAAACCCGCTTTGGCCACCCACGCACGCACCGCTTGTGGGCTAGGGTGATCCGCAAAGTAAATATTGAGTGACGCACTCGGCTGTTTCTGCAACTGCACCAACAAGGTATTGATCAGTCGGGTGCTGTTGAGTGTTAAGCGCGTTAATAAAAACACCTGATCGTGTGGAGCTAACACAATCGGGTGATACGCTAACGGACTAAAGCGTGAGGTATCAAACGGGCGAATAATCGGTAGCCCGCGACTGATCTTGGCCTTGGCGTCATTCGCTGCGGCTTGCCACGCCAGTTCTTTCGCCACGCGTTCTTGTAATTGTTGGGCGTACAAGTGCGCGTAGCGTTGGCGTTCGGCTTGGTTGCGGGCATTGAGTCCCAACACTTCCACCGGCGTTAAATGATCCCACCACCACACACCGGAGCGGTTTTGCCTGAGAAGTGTGTAGCGGGCTTCTTCTTGCGGGGTTAAACGCCAAACTTGCGCTTGGTGTTTTTCTTGCGCGGTGAGTGTCACCTGCTGTATCGATTGACTCGGTAAAATGTCATCGCGGAAGGTTTTTAATCCTCGCCACGCGGTGGCAGGATCCCTCGCACCGGCTTGTAACAACGCTTGGGTGGGCATCACTTGTGTTAAGCGCACTTGACTGAAATCCACCGAGAAGGCTTGACCGGCTAAACCCAGCCCTGCCAGTAACAGTAAGCAACCGTGTTGAATCAAACGCATTAGGCAAAGTCTCCTTGTAATTCTGAAAACTACCCAAAATTTAAATCAGCAAAATAATGCTGAAATATTGTGTAAAAATGACTATGCTTTGTCTTTTTAACAAGACTAACGAGATGAGTATAAATGTTAAACTTCGCCGATTACGCTGCCCCTCTTTTTTCAAAATTAACTGGGAAAGTTGTTTTAAAAAAATCTATCGACGATTGTAGGAAAGCTATTAACTGAAGGTAGTTGTAAGTTGTTCAGTTCATCAAAAGATAACAATGAGTATAAAAAGATGATTCGTACACTTACCGGTGAAAATAAAAGCACCGATTTAGATCCAATAAAAACAAATGATGTATTGCTAGAACAGAGCTGTGAAAAACTTTCACACGCCAGTAAAATTGATGTTCTTCATGATCCTTCTGATATTAGAAAGCCACATAGCAAGCAAACTGAAAATCTAGGTAAAGTAAGGAGTCTGGACGGGGATATTATCAATGGTTACAGCACGCATAACGCAGTTGCATTAGTACCTGGTGATAAGGCTGTGCATCTACTATCGCATGTAAGCTACAGCAATAAAGACCCTAAGTTTTTAAAAGCTGAGCATATTAAGAAAATAGAGGCTGGAAAGCCATTTGAGGGAGATAAAGAGGCCAAGAGTCTTTATGAATCTGGTGATTACTTTAATAAAAAGCTGCTGTCTATTCGTGAAATAGAAAAAATAGGAATCTGCCTAAAATCAAAGAATGAAGATGCAACCATTACCCATATTCTAGATAGAGAGTTTGATGATAATGACTATCTCTCACTAATTGATACAAACCTAGATCAAGACTTTATTATTCGCTCAAAAATAACAAGAACAATAGAAGGTAGAGGTGATGATGGTAAAAAGCTTAAGCTGATTAACGCTGATTTTGATGCTCAAGGCGAAAAGCAATTCCAAAAGTTAACAGTTGGAAAGAATTGCGTACAAGACGGAAAAATAACTATTTATTTTGGAGAGTTTGAGAACTTCAATGCAATTAAAATCCAAATTACAGGCAGAGATGGTAGGAGAATTTTTAAGAATGACATGCTGCTATTAACTAATAAAAAAGTAACGACTTTTGATGAGGCGTATGAGGTATACATAGCCTATCTATCTCGTGCGAAAATTGAATATGTTTTTAAATTTCTCAAGGAAGGACTAGGCTGGGAAAATATGCAGATAAAAAATTTTAAAGGGATACAAAATCTACTGGCTGTATGTTTTTATGTGGCCTCATATTTGTATGAGATAGGTAAGGAAAAAGCTTATGACGATTACGCAATTATGCTAGCTAAATTAGGAGATGGTAAGGGCAAGGTGACACGACACTTTATTGCGAAGGGTATTAGAAAACTTCTAACGTATCACTTAGTAGAGCAATTTTTTAAAGAAAATAGTGTTTCTCAAGAAGAACAAAAAGAATTATCGAATTCAGTTCAGGTAGGGAGATAACAATTTTGGGTAGTTCTCAGTGTAATTGCACCGCTGCACACACGCCTTTGGCATTGGTGAATTGCGCGGTTTGGTGTTCGTAGTCACTGTGGGTTAACTGCCAACCCGCCAGCGTTAAATGGGTTTCTAACGGCACAACGCTGTGGTTATACGCTACCGAGACCACCGCTTGCCCGTTAATCCAATCGATGGCGCGTACCGTGAACGGTAGGTGATCGGCACTCAAACAGGTTTGATGACGATTGAGCTTTTCAATCGCGGTGAGCTGTTTGACCGTGTCGTGTTGATTGCTGGCGATGGTGGAGGCTAGCTCCCCCACTTGTTGATGTAACGTTTGATAGTGCTGCTGATTACTGGTTTGTAACTGCGAGAGATTGCTCATCACACCTGCAAGCGTGGTTTTCACTTGGGCATTAATGGTTGAGGAGGCCGGTTTTGATAAGCGTTGTTGCACCTCACTCAATTTGGCTTGAATCGCCGATAAGGACGCCGTCAGCACCGCTGTTTGATTAACGGGTGCAAGCGCAGGAGTGGCTACGTCATGATGAGCGGGTGTCGTGGTTTTAAGGTGATTCGCCACTGCAACTAAGGCTAGTAACACCAGTAGCGCACCAATGAGTATTACTAACCTTTTGCGACCCAGTGCGCGTAGCAACGCACGTAATCGTACGAGCTGAGAGTGAACGTGGGTGAGTAACTTAGGCAT
The DNA here is from genome assembly GCA_965196985.1 of Gammaproteobacteria bacterium. Taxonomy (GTDB): domain Bacteria; phylum Pseudomonadota; class Gammaproteobacteria; order UBA12402; family UBA12402; genus 2-12-FULL-35-23. The sequence goes on from CBDALO010000214.1 coordinate 155,701, forward strand.
GCGGGGCCTCCTCTAAATTAGCGACTTCAACACCTTGTAAGGTGGGTTTGCGGGGTAAGACTTTCGGCACGTGCCGGTGTGTCACGTGATGCTGACGCTCTAAACGTTTCACGGTTTGTTCGAGACGGTGCGTGCGCTGGTCACTGTGTGAGTGCATCGCCGCTAAACCGCCAACCGAAGCAATAATAAAAATAGCAATCCACATCATGCGTGAGGTTTCCTTTTAGAATGAGAGTGGCGCAACACAAACGGTTGGTTCACTCGAAATGACACTAAACGGTGAATCGGATCCACCACCAATCGAAACGCTTGCGTGCCCATTAACACCACTAAGGTACGTTGAATGGCTAATGGGCCTAACTCGCGTTGGGTAATCGGCAAGGGTTTGGCTAACACCACTTGCGCCTCTTTCGGTAACACGGCAGTTGGCACTAACGCATAGCCCGTATTGGCCAACACCTGCGTGAGAGCTTGTTGAATCGTTTGCACCGAAGGGCTAAACCGAAAGCGAGCAATGGCGACTAACGGGTCTTGCTGCGCGGGGGTCGCCACGGCTTTTACGGTACTAAACCGCCCCACTTGCACGAGTGGCGAACTCGCCAGTGCCCAGTGGGACAACACGGTTAAACACAAAAAACACAGCACACGGTTACGCATGGTTAGAAGACTCCTGTTGTAACGTGGAAAAAATGGTGGTGAGGGTATTGAGCGTGCCTGCCTGATCGTAAACACCAAAACCTTGTAAGGTGCAGCGTGGCTCACTCGGCCACTGCGGGAGTAAGTGCTTGGGTAATTTGCACGCGAGAATCTCGCACTTGTCGTCACGGATGCAATCCAAAGTGACGTGCGGGCGATACTGAAAAATTTCGGTGTGACCACACACCTCAGTGATCGAGCGGTTGAGCTGTTCAAGCTCTGGCGAATGAATCGACAAGGCTAATAAAGCATAGCCTTTTTGCGTAGGCAGCAACACCAGCTCACCGACTTCGATGGTGAGTGGCTCAGTCGGTAATACCGTTAAAGCCTGTGCTAACGCCTTTTTAGGCAATTCGCGTGCCACGGTTAAGTGTGGCACGTATTCCTTCATCGGATGGTCAAAGCGTTCTTCCGCTTTGACTCGCGCTTGGATGGTGTGCTTAAAGTCCTGAAAGCACGCAGGCAGTAACGCAGCAATCGCGTAGCCTTGATAGAGTGTGTTCGTCATCGGTTTCCTCGCTAAGTGAGTTTGTTGTGTTCCGCTGCTTGGTAGGTTGTTAATCATCTTGGATCACCGCCTTACCTTTGAATGACAACCCGTTATCAGTCGCCACAAACAACAGGTTGTTGCCTTGTGCCACTGAGCCAATATTGTTACCACTCAATCCGTTCTTCATGGTTTGGTTCGTCCAGCTTTTGCCATTATCAGTGCTAATGGATAAACCACCCTCGGTGCCGGCATACAACGTGTTGCCAACCGCTTGTACGCGATAGACGTTATTGGAGCCAAGGCCATTGTTCATTGTGACCGTTTGCCATGACCGGCCTTGATTGCTGGAAATTGAAAGCCCTTGATCGGTTGAAACAAACCAAGTGCTGTTGATGACACGAAATCTATGCACGTAATCACCTGCCAAACCCGATCCACTGGTTAGGTGCTGCCAGCTTTTGCCTTGATCAGATGAAATCGCCACGCCAAAATCCGTGCTGACGTAATACGTGTTATTGTGAATAAAAACATCACTAACCTCAGTCCCTAAACCCACGTTGTGCATAGTAAAGTGTTGGCCACCATCGATGCTCATGCCTAACCCATGATCAGTACCCACTAAAACCGTTTTTCCAGACACCCACACGGAAGAATCATCACGAAGACTCAAGCCTTGTTGCTTTCCAACCGAGTGCCACGTCTTGCCACTGTCAGTCGAAAAGGAGAGGCCACCATCACCTTGCTGTGCGCCCTGATTAATGGCTGCGTAAACCGTGTTGCCCTCAGTTGCTAATGCCAGCACATCGTTGCCTGCAAGCCCATCGGATGACGTTTTTATTATCCACGTCAAACCCCCATCACGGCTCACACCAATTCCTAAATCAGTAGCTGCATAAACGGTGCCATCCGAAGCCACCACGATATCACGCAGATCGGTTTGCGGTAAGCTTGCACCAATCGTGACATTGTGAAAGAACTTGTCTGCCTCAGCACGCATAGCCAAGCCACCACGCGTGGCAGCAAACACCGTGCCATGATCAACAGTCACGCCCACCACCTCATTCAAACCTAACCCCTGTTGGGTCGTTTGCGTCAGCCAGTGTTGGCCTTTGTCCTGACTGATTGAAAGCCCTTGGCTAGTCCCTGCAAAAATCGACTCACCCACGATGCTCACGGCATTAACTTCATCAGACCCTAGCCCATCTTGTTGTTTTTTGATGTGCCAGTGCTGACCTAAATCGGTGCTCACGGCTACGCCTTGTAAACTTGCCACCGCCCAGATCTGATTGCTTGCACTCACGTCTTGAAGACCTGAGAGTGTTAATCCTTGAGCACTGCCAAATGAACGCCAAGACATGCCTTGATTCTCACTCACCCATAACTTGGCTGGTGTCACTAAAAAGAGTGCGCCATCAAAAACCTTGATTGAGATAATAGGTGCAGTACCCAGCGCTGAAACAACTTGCCAGCTTTCCCCCCAGTCCTCACTTTTCGCAAGACCCTTGCCAGTACCGACAAAAAGTGTGCTCCCTAAGATCACCACACTGTTGCAACCGTCACTGGGCAGCCCTTGCTGAGTATTAATGGTCTTCCAGCTTTCTCCACCGTCTAGCGACAGCGATAACCCAAAGTCAGTCGCTAGTGCAATGACCTTGCCAGACACGGCCACATCAAACGCCACATTGCTCACTAAGCCATTGGCGGTTGTGGCATTCACCCAATGCTTGCCAAGGTCGTGAGAGATTGACAATCCTGCTAGCGTCGCTGCATAAAGTGTATGGTTGGACACAGTTACTTCGTTAACAGCATTGCTGCCTAATTGATTGGAGAGATTCGCACTATCAAAAAAGTCAGGATAGGTATTACTGGTGAGTAACACACCGGCAGCCTCTTCGCCTTGTTGTGGCGTATTGCCATAGACGAATGAAGTCAAGCGAGCTTGTGCTCGACCTAATTTGCCGGATGTGAAATGCACGTTCGCACGGCAACTACTTTGTCCCGCTAGCTGATCACCGCAATTATTTTGAGGGCTTTTCACGAATGTCGAATCAACAGGAGTCATTACTTGCGTTAATTGAGTCAACGGTTCTGACGCGCTGTTATGTGCGGTTAACGGGATTTCTTCATCCAGCCCTTGCGTCATCACGACATGGCTATTGCGACTTAAACTTAAGTAACTGGACGCGTTGGAACCCGTGATTAATTGATTGACGGTATCCGCATTTGACCCTGAAACGCTGAGGTTGTCACTGCCACTTGGAAACTGCGTTAAGCTTCCATCCAGTGTCACGGTACAGGTTTGTAATGCACCAAGTGCTTGACCGGCAAGGCAGGTGCTTTTTTTATCTTCCGTCACCCCTGCCACATACGGCAGTTTGATGGCAAGCTGTTGCACAGGCACAGCACTGGTGTTTTTAATGAAGAGGGTGCGGTGCGCGCCTGGTATAAGGGTAACCGTTTGGTGTTGTTGTGCGTGCTGTCTTGCCACTTGAAGTCGTAAAGGAAGCTGCGAGTCAAACCCCACCAATGAGTCACTCGGTACAATCGTTAATTGCGGACGAAGTATGGTCAACGTTTGTTGCGCTTTCACGGTATTAGCAACACGCGCACTCACAATCACCTGACACGAAGGATCCGTTGCCTTTGCGGTCACTGAAAACGTACACGCTTGCCCTGCTGCTAAAGGCTGTGCGCTGCAATGATTGTTGGTAATTACGGCTGCAGATGAGCGGGCAGTCGTTACACTGGCTGTATCACTCACACCTAACGCAATACCACTTACTGAATCGCTGCCGGTGTTTTGTAAATGGTACGTGACCACTCCCCCACTCCCCACTTGACTTGCGCCAGCAGTGAGCTGTAGCGACACGTTATGCGGTGGTGTCGGTTTTGGTGACCCACCGGTGCTGTCATCATCATCGCTCCCGGGTGGTTTACACGCAGACAGTGCTAACACGCTCACACTCACGAGTACTGCCACGCTCGTTTTAAAGCACTGGGCTAACGGCTTTACTGGCATACACTGCACTCCTCAATCAAATGCTCGTCACCGTAAACCAGCGACACCACCTCTTGATAAAAGGCGGGTTTCGCTTTTAACAGCGTCATTAAGCGGTTGCACTCGATGTCCATCGCACGCGTCACTAATGCTTTGACGACTTCATGCGGTGTTAAGTAACTGAGTAACGCTTTAAGCAACGAGAAAGCCCGCGCTTCTTCGCCTGCGGTTCTGGCGTTTACTAACGCCTTGATCACGTTTTGCAAGGCCGAGTAACTCAAGTAACTGGGCGTGCGAATAAAATCCAAACGCTGCACGGGCGGTAAGTGTGTCATTAACTCGGCTAAGACTGTTTCACACCCTTCAGGACAACAAAGCGCTAAGGGTTGCAAGAGATTTGAACCCGAATGCGTGCGTGTACAGACGACCTCGCGTTGTTTCTCAGGGGACAAGGCGTGAAATAACAGCAAAAAGCTTTCCGTGTTGGTGCTGATCGCATTCTCCAGCACTCGCGTGCCGAAGGTGTTTTCCGTTAATATCACTTTGTCACGTTCAGACGCAGGAACACGGGCCAGTAACGCTTTGATCGCTTGGGGTTGTTCACAAAATTCCGATAACAACGTGTCACCCAAGGCATTGGTTGCTTGCAACGCGGCGTCTAACTGGGCTTGCGGATAAAAGGCCAGCAACCACGTCAACACCTCAAACTCAGACGCATTGAACAAAAGCGCGTGGGTACTCAGCTGATGATCAATTAAGGCTTGCCATTCTTCCCGTGTAAACAGATCCTTGACCAACGCCAAGGTCTTGCTGCTTCGGCAAGCTAAGGCGAGTAACGAATTAACCGCTTCGCTTTCATGGTATAACAACGCTTTTAAGCCGAGTGTGTCGCCTTGATAAATTGTCTTCAGTGCAACCAGCTCTTGCGCTTCCATCCCTACGTGGCAGCGGTACGCTAAGTCGTGAGCAAGCAACCCGGTTTCGTTCAGCAACGTTTTACTGTGCTCCGGCGGAACACCGTCTTGCACTAACACGCTGGGTAACATCAGCGTCTTGGTGCATTGCGCGACCGTGCTCACTGGTGCCGGGGCTGATTGAGTTATCCCACAATAAACACTGTGCTGAGTCTTGCGGGTCTGTTCGTTACGATTGCTTGGCATACTCATGTCCTAATTGGTTGCTTGTTTCATGGGTGCTAATGCCGCTAACCCGTCCCCTATCATCTCGAGCACTTCACCTTGCAGGTTCATGACAACCGTTGAGGCAGGTCGAGCATTGCGTGTGCTATCCGCCATGCGTTGTAAGGTGGTCAGAATGGCGGTTTGCTGCTCGAGGTGCAGCCAATCCATTAAGACCGCGTAACGGGTTGGGTTGCTGAGCTTGATTTCCACCAGTTGGTTAAGCAGTTGATTGAGCGCACGTTGCTTGCGCGCTTCTACCTGATTGATCTGCGCTTTTTTCTGTTGGAGTTGTTGCACGGTGACGGCTTGCAATGAACCAACAGCTAACGTGCAAGTCAGTAATGCGAGTGCTGCACGCTTCATTCCACTTTTAAAAATTAACTTCATCATTTTCTCCTCTTATTGCCAGTGGCTTGAAAGCGGTCTTTCAAGCCGTTCATAACATTTTGATAGCACAAACTGTGACACCATCGGGGACACACTGTTGCCAATCATCCGAAAGCTGTGCCATTGCGTGGTATGAAACACAAACCAATCCGGAAAGCCTTGTAATCGTGCTGCTTCTCGCACACTGATCACGCGATCTTGTTCTGGGTGTAACGGCCTGACCGCTTGATAGCCCCCACGATCTGAGCCAGTGCCAGCTCGTAAGGTCGGACACAGTCCACTCCACGCTAATCGCTTCGACCGGCTCACCGCATCACGCTCGCCTTGCTTGACGGTTTGATAACGCTTTTTCACGGCATCAGTGTGCTGTGTGGAAAAATGACCTGAGACGTAACCTGCTTGCAGTTGCTTAACCGCAAAGTCTGCACCTAAGCCGTGAGGTGGCAGTTGGCGCAAGTGGTTGGAATACAACGAGCAATCCGTCTGTGCACGGTACGTTGACCAGCCGTACTCATTGGACTCAACACACGGGTCGTTAATGTCACTAATCGCTGAACGCACAGTCGTGGCAGGATAAAGTGGCGCAAACTCTCGAGCGCTAAGGGGGTTCATCTGTAACGGGTTATACCCCATCAAAAAAACGCGCTGTCGTCGAGTAGCTGCGCCACATAACGACGCATCAATCACAATCGGCTCTAACACGCAATAACGCGAATCAATACATTGGATAACCTGCTGAAGTAACGCCTCGTTTTTTTGATCGAGCAACCCCAACACATTCTCTAACACAAAGAATTTAGGCAGCAGCGTATTGACTTGCTCCATAAACGAAAACAACAAACTGCGTCGTACATCAGTTGGGTCTTGTTTACCAATCCGACTAAAGCCCTGACACGGTGACCCACCAATCACGCCGTCAACCGGTTGATTGCCTAGCCACCTTGACCAGTGTTGTGCTGTTAAACGCGACACATCAGCTTGCACGACTTGCGTGCGAGGAAAGTTAAGCCGATAAGCGGATTGTAAAGTGGTATCACAATCAACCGCGATGGCTGTTTGAAAACCAGCCAGCTCCGCACCTAACCCAAAGCCCCCACACCCGCAAAACAAATCCACGACACACGGCTGAGACCTTGAAAGGTTGTGCGTCACAGGGGCAAGGAAGCCGTGATCGGGTTGTGTTTCAATGTCAGCGTGTTGAAAGACTAATTGCTCCATTAACGCATCCCCTTGTGTGCAACACGAACGGGATCACTGACCAGCTCGCGTAATTGACGGTTAACCGATTCAAGCGCATTAATTTCAATCCGAAGGCTAGTGCTTTCTAACCCAGCTTGTTCTTCTGCATACAGTGAGGTAAGTAGCCCACTCACCTCACACAGCAGGTTTTCAATTTGCTGTGAGCTCACCTTAATCTGCATGACGGACTCCTTACCCCAACCTGACCACGGTCGGGGATGGTGAATAACGCCCTGTTGCCGACTAGCAAGTTCTTGGTTGTTCTTAGTGATGCCAGAAACAACAGGTTGACTGGGGTGGCAGTTGTTCATGCTGACGCAGCTCCTTGGCTTGAAGCTGTCTGGGTGTAGGCGTTTTTTGTGAACGCATGAATCCGATGTTCAACCGCTTTGAGCTGCTGCAACAGGCTCTCTCGCTGACCAGTCGCATCCGGTTTCGTGTAATTGAGCATACGAGCAATGGAATCTCGCTCACCCACTAACTTGCTTAGCTCAATCGAACGAGCCTTTTGCTCGCTCTGCTGCTTGGAAAGCAAGGTTTTTTCGAGTGCTCTGGGGATATGCCAACGCTTTAAGCGAATCAATTTAAAAATCGTGTTCGCCTTTTTCAGAAAATCATCATCCGCTTCGGTGAATGCGGTTTTAGACTCCAGATCGTAAACAACGCCTTGCAAGTGTTTACTAAACTCCGATTCAGAAGTACCTTGCATCAGCACAGCTAGCTTGCGTTTGACAAACTCATGCTGAAAGTCGGATAAGCGTTCCCCTATCACCTGCTCATCGACTGGAACCTCGCTGGTTAGTGGTGCTGTGGGTAGCTCTGTAGGAGCTGCTTCAGGTTGAGAAGAAGAATTTAAAAAACTACCATCAGAAAAATCAGCAGCACAAGCACTACCCTTTGCTTCTTCTTTTATTTCTCTTTCTTTAATTTCTTTATTATATAATAGAGATTTCGCCGTTACTGAATTCTCACCTGCCGACAATTCAGTATTTGATTTTTCGGCCTTGTGCTCCTCAGCTTCTTTTGCTTTAGCGGTTGCTCGCTCAATACTGGATGCGGTGATATCAACAAACTTGAGCCCCTTTTCATCGCCCGCTGCTTGAAGCTTTGCCTCGGCGACCAACCAGTCGCTCACTGCTGACACGATGACAATTTCCTTACCATGTAATCGACCGTTTTTGCGAACACAGTATTCACGCGCTAAACCAACGACTTTTAGCCGGTTTAAGATTTGGTGGTATTGTTTCGTTTTAACCCAAGTTTGGCCATTTCACCCTGAAAATCAAAAATTTCATCACTATTTTTAACTCAACCCATTGATTTTACTTGCCTAGAAACGTGAATTCTCGAATGTAGTGACACATAATGGCAATAAGGGGTTGCATGGGCTGGTGAAGTGATGAGAGTATTGAGTTATGTAGTGACTGACAGAAAACCTACTAATTCTTAGTCTTTGTTGTTTTATTACACTTTCATTTTTTTATATCCGCGCGAGATCATAATAAAAATAGCATGTTAAGCCCTGGCCGCGTACAAAAAAATGAAATCTCGCTGTTTTGATACGAAAAAAAGCATCCTGCTTTCTGGAATACAATGGGATATTCTGAGGCTGACTAGGCAGCTAACGGTGGGCTGCGACCTCGAATGCGTTTTTTTAGTCGCGCTGCTTTCCTTTGCTCAGCTCTTTGTATAAGACTTCCGATACGATCTATGTTTTTTCCAACAATCGCTAAGCCAACATAACTCTTAAAGCCATCAATGCCGTGATCTAGGCATTGATCCAACCCATGAACTTCAAGAGCATTAATACTGGATTCTACCGCAGAATGCTTTTGTTTCGCTTTCACAAACGAGTCTGACTTTTCAATTTCCTGTGCTTCCTTTGAGAGTCGACCTTTTCTCGGCAATGCAACAACTTCCAAAATATCTGCTAACGCAGATTGATTTTCTTTTGAATGAAAGCCCTTATCAAAACTACATGTGTTTAACTCTGGGAACTTTTGTTGGGTCTCTTGAACCATAGATACGGCGACCTTGTCATCAGTCTCATTCTCCATCACACGATGATGCAATATAAATTGGTGTTGATCCTCCAAGACACAGACTTTCATTCCTAATTCGACTGGTACACCAGCCTTTCCTTTTACAATCCATTCAGTATGTGGCTGAAAGACAGAAAAGACTTTTTCTTCATGCGGGATCTTTTCATCCAATAATATTCGGCGTTTAATTTGATCAACTTGGCGATCTGCATGAACCGTGAACATTTCTATACTTTCAACCAGTGGCGCATCTTGCGGCTTCAGTAGATCGGCTTTCTGGATAGCGTTTATTGAGGCATGTGCTTTATCTAAATATTTTTGCGCAATATTGAGATACTCCTGATGAGCATCCTTGATTGCCTTGTCCTTTTTGTTTTGTTGATCTGCTTGCTTGCTCTTACTGCGCTTTTTTAGTTGAGCTATTCGCATGAGCCGTTTCAGATGCTTGATGTTATATCGATATTGACGCCAGTCACTCAATCCGCTGTGTTCACACAGCTTGGCCACCTGCTGAATTATTTTGCGCATTGCGTCAAACAGTAAGCTTATGTCTGTTGGAAAATGTACGTCTGTTTCAACCACAAAGGAATCGCAACGGCCTCGCAGAGGCTCACTTTTTTTTAACAATGAATGACCAGCTTTCACAACAACTTGATTAATCTCATCTAACAACTCGGGAGTGAGTAGCGAGACATTGTCTTTAATTGTTTGCAGCTGATACTCTATTTTATCGAAAAAATCAGCATGCCCTAGCATTTCACGAATGGTTTTATGTTGATTCACAAGTTCATGCAGTCGATCATAATCACAATTTAGACTCAGGCGGAGTACTCCCATGACCAATATTTTCCATAATTCCATACCAGGGCGTCCATTATTCTTGTCAACCTCAGGTGCAATCCGAGCCTCTAGTAGTTCGAAAATCTCCTTCCGTACAGAGGGTGTACTATAAATAAACTGTAGCCCTTTTAATAATTTTGGAATGTCATCCCGTGATTTAGAGCTGATTTGAATTTTAGAAATATCTACTTGGCCAATTTGCATTTGTGGATTTTGGGCTAGTCTTGTCATTCTTGCTTTCCAGTGAAGAGTTACCATGCTGTGGCGAAAAATCATCGAAGATTAAGGCATTATATCGAAAATAAGCTGTAAATAGCTGGAAAACGAGTATTTAGTGCTGTTTTTTGAAAATCTTCATGTGACCAGTTCGCCCCGAAACATTGAAAATAAAAGGCTTTGCGGGTTTTCTGTCAGTCACTATGTATATTCGAACCTCTACACAAAAGAGTCCTCGGACAGGTAAGTCTTACGCAACCTACCGACTTGTTGATACTCATCGCACTGCTGACGGCAAAGTACGTCAAAGACTGATTTTAAATCTTGGTGCGAATTTTTCAGTAAAGAAGGACAGTTGGAAATTGCTTGCTGACCGTATTGAGGAAATTTTAACGGGTCAAGGCACGTTAATTTCAATACCAGCACATCTCGAAAAACAGGCGCAAATGTATGTAAAACGCATTCGCTCTAGGTTTGCTGATGACAATGAGACAAGTATCGCTGTTAATTCAGTAAGCGCGGTAGAACCTGACTTTAAAACAGTGGATGTTAACTCCATTGAGAGCGCGGACATACGACACGTTGGAGCTGAGGCGTTGGGCTTACATGCTGCCAGGCAATTACAACTTGAGGAATTGTTCAGGGCTTTGGGCTTTAATCAAAAACAATGTCACCTGATGCTTGCTACCATCATTGGGCGGCTAGTTGCTCCAGGAAGTGATTTGAGTACGCACTATTATTTAAGCAATCAAAGTGCGCTAGATGAATTACTGGGTACTGATTTCTCAGAACTATCACTCAAGAAATTCTATAAGACTGCTGATGAGTTACTTAAACATAAACAAGTGATTGAAGATCAATTATTTGAACGTGAGAAAAATCTGTTTAGTTTAAATCAGGTGATCACTCTCTACGATATAACCAATACCTACTTTGAAGGTCGCGCATTACAAAATGATCATGCACAGCATGGGCGATCAAAGGAGAAGCGGTCTGATTGTCCGCTTGTTTCTTTAGGTCTTGTGCTGGATGGATCAGGGTTCCCGCAACGGAGTGAATTCTTCAAAGGAAATGTTAGCGAGCCTAAAACATTACCCGAAATACTAACTGAGCTTCGTGCACAGCCAGAGGCAACAATTGTCCTAGATGCTGGTTTTGCAACTGAAGAAAATATTTCATGGCTTACTGAAAAAGGTTTCCATTATATCGTAGTCAGCCGTAGAGCATTGCCTGATGTCGATGAAACCATTGATAAAGTGCTAGTAAAAGAATCAGTAAATAATACGGTTACAGCGCAATTAGTTAAAGATACTGAAGCAAATGAAGTCTTACTGTACTGCCATTCTCAGGCTAAGGAAGAAAAAAGCTTAAATATGATTAGTAAGGCCGAGGCTCGTTTCGAAGAGGAATTAATTAAGTTAGCTAATGGACTCACTAAAAAAACCGGCATGAAAGCAATTGAGAAAGTAACATTGCGTTTAGGTCGAATAAAAGAGCGGCATAAACGTGTTTCAGCTCGCTACACTATCACGCTTGATTCAGAGGGTGATAAGGTTACGCAAATCAGTTGGAGTAAAGTTAACTCTGAGAATCTGGGTGCATATTGTTTGCGTAGTAACAGAATGGATTTAGATGAAAAAACAATTTTGAGAATTTATACAACTCTAACTGACGTTGAATCGGCATTCAGATCATTAAAATCAGAGTTAGGCCTGCGTCCTATCTACCATCAAAAGCAAGAGCGAGTTGATGCCCATCTGTTTATTAGTATTCTTGCTTATCACTTACTACACACTATTCGCCATCAACTTAAATTGCAGAACATTGATAGTAGCTGGCAAACTATACGGCAGATTTTTAGCACTCAGGTTCGTATCACTACTACAATGCAGCTTGAAAATAATAAATTGCTTTCTATTAGAAGAACCTCTAAGGCAACTCCAGAGCAAGTTGTGATCTATAAATCGTTAGGCATGAATTCAGAACCTGGGGACACTGAAAAAACAATTTGTTAAGTTGTAGTGACCCTAAACGTTTTTTTAAAACGTAAGTCATTGATTTGGATAGGTTTAATTGTAGAACGGACAAAGTTGGGTTAAGACCAAGCTCCTCGCAAAGAAAGCTGCGCTCTAGTCGCCAGCTTTCATTTTTAGAAACTAAATAAGCCCAGACACCAATAGCTGCGGCGTCACGTATGGCTAAAAGCGATTCATTAGGAAGGGTTGTGTAGGTGCCACCTAAATTATAAATTTGAGAAGCAGTGGATTTTGCAATCACGTAAGCACTCCTGTTGCAATGACAACATGGTCAAAATAACAACGAGTGCCTACGTTGAACTCAGCACTCGCACCTAACTACTGTGCGAGGTAAGACATTGGCTATGAGAGAATTCCCCCATGTGATTGCTTAATACCCGTGATAACTGGTATTATCAGTCACTTGAGGGAATTCGGGTGTCGACCAAATTACCTCTTTTGTTACAAGTCCGCCGGATTAGGGGGCATCCTAAGCTGGCGGTTTTAAATCCCAAAGAACCTGCGATACCGCGTTACTTTAAAGAGCATATTGCGGTAGAATATGTTACATAACACCTCAATGTTAGTTTATAAACGCTTAACTGCTCATTTACGAGCATTATGTCTCGTAAACTAGCAGATATCAAGTTTTTTAGGAAATCTTTTAGAATTTTTTATGAATGAATATATTTTGGATATTAGTAATATACTAGCTTATTTATTAAATAAAAGTGGCCTTAGTGAAGCTGCGCTCAGTAGGAAAATAGGCATTCCAAGGGCAACAATTAATAGAATAGTTTCAGGAAGAACGCCTGATCCTAGGGCTTCGACTCTAACAGCAATAGCGAAATATTTTAACGTTACCGTTGATCAACTCTTAGGTAAGCAGCCTTTACCTATTGACGATAATACTGAATCTGCTATGACTGAAATACATGACTCCACACCATTGCTAGCATGGGATTCTATCAACAATGGTGCACCTGGCAATCAATCTTTTGCACTGAATGTGTTTGGTGAGTCTATGAGTCCTCAGTTCCAAAACAATTCGGTCATAATTATTAACCCTAAAACTACACCTTGTAATAGAGACTTTGTTGTAGTTTACATAGAGAGCCTCAATGAGAGCCTGTTCAGGCAGTTAATAATTGAAGGTAAGTATCAATTTGCAAAACCTATTAATGATATTTTTCCTGTCATCCAACTAAGTGATACAGATAAAATAATTGGCGTTGTAATACAATCAATAACTAACTTAGGTAAATAACTTTAATGGATTATTTCGTTGTAAAAGGAGTTATAGATGCTCTTGTCATCTCTTGCACATAAGGTGGTTTTTATAGTTGGTTTTTTATATAAGGCTTACTTGCCATTCATTAATACAAAGCAAAAAAAAGAATACCTTTTGAAGGTTGATGGGTATTTCTATTGCCAAAAAGAAAATACCATTATGGTTATTTTACAGGTTCGCAATAAAAGAATTATAGATACAATAGCTATCAGTGAAGCAGTAAATGATAACACCCTAATAAATGAGCTTCACCCACTTGATGCCTGTATCATAGGAATATTAAGCAATAATGCACGAAATGGTGTATTTGATAAAAGAAACAGCGGTTGGCAAAATATGAAAAGATTAAACCATAATTGCTGCTTCATAAAAAATAAACCAGTGTTGCAGGTTGTTGGCCATCACTTTAATTCACATGGAAATGAAATGACTGTTCTGAAATGTTTGTATTTAAATAAGGAGATCATCATACCTACAATTGATCTATCAAATAACCCAGCTTTATTATATGCCCTAGATTCATCTCAAGCAGTTTCAATTGGTTATGATGCCAGCGAATCTCACATGCGACAAATATCAAGGAAAATGGATAATGCAAGAAAAGAAATTGCCAACTAATATTTCAGAAGATAAACAACAGCTAAAATATTTTTTTATCCTATCCGCAATTTACATTGCTGGGATGATGACATCTCTAACTGTTTCAGCTAGGCTTTTCCCTTTTCATATACCAATGACTGATATCACTATATTGTTAACAGGGGGAACATGGACGATACCAATTTCTTTTTTTATTCAGGATATAACAACAGAAGTTTATGGTTATTCCAAAAGTAGACAGCTTGTACAGGTATCTATTTTTATATTAACTTTCTACATTATTTACACAAAGTGCATTAGCTTATTGCCTATACCTGGGGTTAGTAACATAGACTATTCGTATAATACAGTTTTTAATGCGCTTCCTAGACACCTAGCAGCATTATTAACTGCTATATTTACGGGTAACTTAATTAATAATTATATTGTATCAAAACTAAAAAATAAATTTAAAGGCAAGTACCTTGCTATTAGGTTCATTATAGCTACAGCAGTTGGAGAAGCGGTTCTACAACTAGTTGGTACAAGTCAGGCCGGCTTCGCCGGCAACTTTCTAAGCCTCTAAGAGTTTAGTCTTTACAAAGCCACGAGTATTATTAAGTCTCAAACTAGTCAAACCTGCCCATGGAATAATAACGAATAAAAATAACACACCTGCTATAGAAATTGCTTCAGGTAGCTGAGCAATAACTCACCTACTATACGCGCTTCTCATTTTACTCTATGAATAATGAAACGCTTTAGTATCAAACAAATCTTGGTAACCAATCAGAACTGGTGGAACTTTCACACCAAGTACAAAGATAAAATCAGAGAAGCTATTGTCATTGGCATTGTTAAGCTGCTTAGCTGCAAACATCCTATGCGTGGCCATAAAGAGTATCATTGCAGTAATCCAAACTGTTCACACGTCAAATACATCCGCCATACCTGCAAAGCTAAAAGCTGTTCATCGTGTGGTAAAAAAGCCACAGAAGTATGGATACAACAACAGATGGCAATCTTACCCAACACTACATGGCAACACATCACATTCACCATGCCCTCTACTCTTTGGGACTGCTTTTGGACAAACAGAGAGCTTCTTAATTTACTCCCACCATTAGCAGCAAAGGTGTTACTCAAGCTTGCTAAAAACAAGAGGGTTAAACCCGGTGTATTTATCGCGCTTCACACCTTTGGCAGAGATCTAAAGCGCAATGTGCATCTTCATGCGTCAATCACTCTGGGTGGTATCAACAAAGAGTTAACACAATGGAAAAGCCTCTACTTCCATCAACCTACACTAATGTCCATGTGGCGTTATGAGGTCATTAACCTTTTTAGAAACCACCACCAGGACAAAGGGCTTATTCTGCCAAATCAGTTAGCCTCTACACTGAACCACACTTTCAACTTTAATCAACTGCTTGATCAGCTTTACCAAAAACGATGGGTAGTACATTGCGCAAAGCCCTCAAAGAATCACAAACAAAACGTTAAATACTTAGGTCGATACACCAAACGTCCTCCTATTGCTGAGTCAAAAATTAAAAACTTTGATGGGAGCAGCCTCAGTTTTAATTATCTTGATCACGTCTCTAAAACCTACAAGCAATTTAAATTAACCGCGGAAGAGTTTATTGCTCGATTTATTCAACACATTCCTGATGTTGGCTTTCGTATGGTGCGTTATTATGGGTTTCTTGCTAACCGGGTGCGAGGTGAGATGCTACCCAAAGTCAGACTCCTATTAGGTGAAACTGATCCAAACACACCCCAGGTCAATTACCGCACCTTAATGCAAAATAATTTTAACATTGACCCCTATGAATGTGTTCTATGCGGTAGCCAAATGTTTTTAGCTAACTGCTGGTATAGACAACCTAACCGTTACAAATTGCTATCAAAGCATCGTGAACTCGCCTTACTGAAAAAAATCTAATAACTTCCTAGGGGGGTAGTCCGTCCAAAACAACAAATAACAGCTAGTTTTGGCTATTGTTTGTCATAACTAACCCTGCCCCACCACTAAATCGATTTTATAAAAAATACCTGTGCTAAAATTACTCATTTTAATTGGTGGTATTTTTACCAATTGACACATTGAAATTCCTTAATATCAAGTGCAGCATGGCTTGGTAATCTACACTTTACAACTGAAATTTTACCTTTTGTTATTTTTTCTTATTGCTATAAGCTTTCATTTGAAATTATTATGACGCCTGTCAATGTCTTTGTTTGTAGAAAATTAAAAGATGCTGAAGGTATCGATGTTTTTGACCAAAGCATTAACTACAATCCTTTTGCTTTTAAACAGAATAAATAAATGAAGCAGACAGAATTATGAAAAAGATTGCGGCTATTCAAATGTGCTCGTCTGATATACTGGATGAGAATTTAGATAAAGCGTCACATTTAATAAAATGCGCAGCACTTAAAGGGGCTTGTGTTGTAGTTTTGCCTGAGATGTTTCCACTAATGGGAAAAAATCCTCAAGACAAACTGGCTATTAAAGAACGTTATGGTGAAGGAAAAATACAATCTTTTCTATCTTATGAAGCTAAGGCAAATAAGGTTTGGATAGTAGGAGGTACAATTCCAATTACTTCTAGTGAGCCAGAAAAAGTAAAAGCTGCGTGCTTATTATATGATGATTATGGACAGGTAGTTGCACGTTACGATAAAATACATTTGTTTGATGCACGCCTTTCTAGATCTAATTAATATACTGAATCTATAACAACTGTACCTGGTAATAGGGTGCTGCCTTTATATAATGTAGAAAATATAGCATAATATACACTTTAACTTGATTACGGATGGTGTTTGGATGTCAGCTAGAATTATCTCTGATGAAAATAATGAATTAACTATTGAACTCAAGCTTCCACTAAAAGGATCTATGCTTGAATGTGAGGACGCAATTCTTGACGGGCTTAATGAGGTTGGAACATTAGCCACTGAAAAAGCATTAAGTAAGTTTGATGCAGATGGCTCTCCTATCCATGTTGGAAAAATAAAGCTAACAGCACGAAGTAGAGATGAAGCAAATTACCAAACGCCTTATGGAGTTGCTCGAGTTAAGCGTTATGTTTATCAAACCTCTAAAGGCGGGAAGATCTTTTGTCCTGCTAGTGCGCCATCCTTTCTGTAAATTCCATTGACTTGCTGAAAATAAGCAGGCGACTCAGTCAGATTAGAAATTCCTTTTAAGGTAAACTTAACCAAAAAAGAGGAATGACAATGAGCTGCTATAAAAATGAGAACTTAATCGAAGAAGCCATACATGTTTTAGCGATGGAGGGGTTTGAAGGTTTACCTAAGCTTGTCTCCAGGTTGATGAATGAGGCTATGTTAATAGAAAGGGAGCGCCATTTAAATGCTAGTCCTTATGAGCGAACTGGCGATAGAAACGGATATGCGAACGGCTTTAAACCAAGGTTAATTAACACAGGTCAAGGTCAGCTTGAGCTACAGATACCGCAGGTTAGAGACTCCAATGAAGCCTTCTATCCATCAGTCTTAGAGCGAGGTGTACGCTCTGATAGAGCACTTAAGCTGGCTGTCGCTGAAATGTATGTGCATGGGGTTTCCACGCGCAAAGTTGAAAAGGTGCTAAAGCAACTCTGTGGAACAGATATTTCAAGCACAGAGGTAAGCCGTTGCGCTAAATTGTTGGATGAAGATTTAAAGAAATGGCGAAATAAGCCGTTAGGAAAGATAAAATATCTTTGGCTAGATGCACGTTATGAGAAGGTGCGCACTAGCGGCACAGTACAAGACTGTGCGGTATTGATAGCCTATGGCTTTGATGAATCAACCGGCAAGAGAACAGTGCTAGGTGTTTCTGTTGCGTTATCAGAGGCTGAGGTACATTGGCGTGATTTTCTTCAGCAGTTGGTTGAGCGAGGTATACATGGTATTGAGTTGATTACTAGCGACGCTCATACTGGCCTAAAAGCCGCTAGAAGAGCTGTGTTCCCCAGTGTTCCTTGGCAACGCTGCCAATTTCATTTGCAGCAAAATGCTCAGGCTCACATACCAAAGCGCTCAATGAAGGAACCAGTAGCTGAGGAGATTACAGCTATATTTAATGCCTCAAACATTCATGAGTCGGAAAGACTATTGGCTATGGCGGTAGATAAATATCAGCAAACAGCACCAGAGCTTTCTTCTTGGTTGGAAGTGAATATACCGGAGGGCTTAGTAGTGATGAACTTTGACAGGCTGCATCAAAAAAGATTAAGAACCAGTAACATAGCTGAGCGCGTAAACAGAGAGGTAAAAAGAAGGACGCATACAGTTGGAATTTTCCCTAATACTGAATCGTGCCTAAGGCTCGTATCAGCTGTTTTAGTGGAAATTGATGACCAGTGGAGCGGATCACCTAGATACTTAACCCAACTTTGCCCTTTCTAAAATTAAACCTATCCAAATCAATGACTTACATTTTAAAAAAACGTTTAGGGTCACTACAACTTAACAAATTGTTTTTTCAGTGTGCCCAGGTTGTGAATTCATGCCTAACGATTTATAGATCACAACTTGCTCTGGAGTTGCCTTTGAGGTTCTTCTAACAGAAAGTAGTTTATTATTTTCAAGCCGCATCGTAGTCGTGATACGAACCTGAGTGCTAAAAATCTGCCGTATAGTTTGCCAGCTACTATCAATGTTCTGCAATTTAAGTTGATGGCGAATAGTGTGTAGTAAGTGATAAGCAAGAATACTAATAAACAGATGGGCATCAACTCGCTCTTGCTTTTGATGGTAGATAGGACGCAGGCCTAACTCTGATTTTAATGATCTGAATGCCGATTCAACATCAGTTAGAGTTGTATAGATTCTCCAAATTGTTTTTTCATCTAAATCCATTCTGTTACTACGCAAACAATATGCGCCCAGATTCTCAGAGTTAACTTTACTCCAACTGATTTTCGTAACCTTATCAGCCTCTGAATCAAGTCAGGCCGGCTTCGCCGGCAACTTTCTAAGCCTCTAAGAGTTTAGTCTTTACAAAGCCACGAGTATTATTAAGTCTCAAACTAGTCAAACCTGCCCATGGAATAATAACGAATAAAAATAACACACCTGCTATAGAAATTGCTTCAGGTAGCTGAGCAATAACTCACCTACTATACGCGCTTCTCATTTTACTCTATGAATAATGAAACGCTTTAGTATCAAACAAATCTTGGTAACCAATCAGAACTGGTGGAACTTTCACACCAAGTACAAAGATAAAATCAGAGAAGCTATTGTCATTGGCATTGTTAAGCTGCTTAGCTGCAAACATCCTATGCGTGGCCATAAAGAGTATCATTGCAGTAATCCAAACTGTTCACACGTCAAATACATCCGCCATACCTGCAAAGCTAAAAGCTGTTCATCGTGTGGTAAAAAAGCCACAGAAGTATGGATACAACAACAGATGGCAATCTTACCCAACACTACATGGCAACACATCACATTCACCATGCCCTCTACTCTTTGGGACTGCTTTTGGACAAACAGAGAGCTTCTTAATTTACTCCCACCATTAGCAGCAAAGGTGTTACTCAAGCTTGCTAAAAACAAGAGGGTTAAACCCGGTGTATTTATCGCGCTTCACACCTTTGGCAGAGATCTAAAGCGCAATGTGCATCTTCATGCGTCAATCACTCTGGGTGGTATCAACAAAGAGTTAACACAATGGAAAAGCCTCTACTTCCATCAACCTACACTAATGTCCATGTGGCGTTATGAGGTCATTAACCTTTTTAGAAACCACCACCAGGACAAAGGGCTTATTCTGCCAAATCAGTTAGCCTCTACACTGAACCACACTTTCAACTTTAATCAACTGCTTGATCAGCTTTACCAAAAACGATGGGTAGTACATTGCGCAAAGCCCTCAAAGAATCACAAACAAAACGTTAAATACTTAGGTCGATACACCAAACGTCCTCCTATTGCTGAGTCAAAAATTAAAAACTTTGATGGGAGCAGCCTCAGTTTTAATTATCTTGATCACGTCTCTAAAACCTACAAGCAATTTAAATTAACCGCGGAAGAGTTTATTGCTCGATTTATTCAACACATTCCTGATGTTGGCTTTCGTATGGTGCGTTATTATGGGTTTCTTGCTAACCGGGTGCGAGGTGAGATGCTACCCAAAGTCAGACTCCTATTAGGTGAAACTGATCCAAACACACCCCAGGTCAATTACCGCACCTTAATGCAAAATAATTTTAACATTGACCCCTATGAATGTGTTCTATGCGGTAGCCAAATGTTTTTAGCTAACTGCTGGTATAGACAACCTAACCGTTACAAATTGCTATCAAAGCATCGTGAACTCGCCTTACTGAAAAAAATCTAATAACTTCCTAAGGGGGTAGTCCGTCCAAAACAACAAATAACAGCTAGTTTTGGCTATTGTTTGTCATAACTAACCCTGCCCCACCACTAAATCGATTTTATAAAAAATACCTGTGCTAAAATTACTCATTTTAATTGGTGGTATTTTTACCAATTGACACATTGAAATTCCTTAATATCAAGCGTGATAGTGTATCGACCTGAAACACGTTTATGGCGCTCCTTTATTCGACCTAAACGCAAGGTTACTTTCTCAATTGCTTTCATTCCGGTTTTTTTAGTGAGTCCATTAGCTAACTTAATTAATTCCTCTTCGAAACGAGTCTCAGCCTTACTAATCAGATTTAAGCTTTTTTCTTCCTTAGCCTGAGAATGGCAGTACAGTAAGACTTCATTTGCTTCAGTATCTTTAATTAATTGCGATGTAACCGTATTATTTACTGATTCTTTTACTAGCACTTTATCAATGTTTTCATCGACAACAGGCAATGCTCTACGGCTCACTACAATATAATGGAAACCTTTTTCAGTAAGCCATGAAATATTTTCTTCAGTTGCAAAACCAGCATCTAAGACAATTGTTGCCTCTGGCTGTGCATGAAGCTCAGTTAGCATTTCGGATAATGTTTTAGGCTCGCTAACATTCCCTTTGAAAAATTCACTGCGTTGCGGGAACCCTGAGCCATTCAGCACGAGTCCTAGAGAAACAAGCGGACAATCAGACCGCTTCTCCTTTGATCGACCATGCTGTGCGTGATCATTCTGTAATGCTCTACCCTCAAAGTAGGTATTGGTTATATCGTAGAGAGTGATCACCTGATTTAAACTAAAGAGATTTTTCTCACGTTCGAATAATTGATCTTCAATCATTTGCTTATGTTTGAGTAACTCATCAGCAGTCTTATAGAATTTCTTGAGTGATAGTTCTGAGAAATCAGTACCCAGTAATTCATCTAACGCACTTTGATTGCTTAAATAATAGTGCGTACTTAAATCACTTCCTGGGGCAACTAGCCGCCCAATGATGGTAGCAAGCATCAGGTGACATTGTTTTTGATTAAAGCCCAAAGCCCTGAACAATTCCTCAAGTTGTAATTGCCTGGCAGCATGTAAGCCCAACGCCTCAGCTCCAACGTGTCGTATGTCCGCGCTCTCAATGGAGTTAACATCCACTGTTTTAAAGTCAGGTTCTACCGCGCTTACTGAATTAACAGCGATACTTGTCTCATTGTCATCAGCAAACCTAGAGCGAATGCGTTTTACATACATTTGCGCCTGTTTTTCGAGATGTGCTGGTATTGAAATTAACGTGCCTTGACCCGTTAAAATTTCCTCAATACGGTCAGCAAGCAATTTCCAACTGTCCTTCTTTACTGAAAAATTCGCACCAAGATTTAAAATCAGTCTTTGACGTACTTTGCCGTCAGCAGTGCGATGAGTATCAACAAGTCAGGCCGGCTTCGCCGGCAACTTTCTAAGCCTCTAAGAGTTTAGTCTTTACAAAGCCACGAGTATTATTAAGTCTCAAACTAGTCAAACCTGCCCATGGAATAATAACGAATAAAAATAACACACCTGCTATAGAAATTGCTTCAGGTAGCTGAGCAATAACTCACCTACTATACGCGCTTCTCATTTTACTCTATGAATAATGAAACGCTTTAGTATCAAACAAATCTTGGTAACCAATCAGAACTGGTGGAACTTTCACACCAAGTACAAAGATAAAATCAGAGAAGCTATTGTCATTGGCATTGTTAAGCTGCTTAGCTGCAAACATCCTATGCGTGGCCATAAAGAGTATCATTGCAGTAATCCAAACTGTTCACACGTCAAATACATCCGCCATACCTGCAAAGCTAAAAGCTGTTCATCGTGTGGTAAAAAAGCCACAGAAGTATGGATACAACAACAGATGGCAATCTTACCCAACACTACATGGCAACACATCACATTCACCATGCCCTCTACTCTTTGGGACTGCTTTTGGACAAACAGAGAGCTTCTTAATTTACTCCCACCATTAGCAGCAAAGGTGTTACTCAAGCTTGCTAAAAACAAGAGGGTTAAACCCGGTGTATTTATCGCGCTTCACACCTTTGGCAGAGATCTAAAGCGCAATGTGCATCTTCATGCGTCAATCACTCTGGGTGGTATCAACAAAGAGTTAACACAATGGAAAAGCCTCTACTTCCATCAACCTACACTAATGTCCATGTGGCGTTATGAGGTCATTAACCTTTTTAGAAACCACCACCAGGACAAAGGGCTTATTCTGCCAAATCAGTTAGCCTCTACACTGAACCACACTTTCAACTTTAATCAACTGCTTGATCAGCTTTACCAAAAACGATGGGTAGTACATTGCGCAAAGCCCTCAAAGAATCACAAACAAAACGTTAAATACTTAGGTCGATACACCAAACGTCCTCCTATTGCTGAGTCAAAAATTAAAAACTTTGATGGGAGCAGCCTCAGTTTTAATTATCTTGATCACGTCTCTAAAACCTACAAGCAATTTAAATTAACCGCGGAAGAGTTTATTGCTCGATTTATTCAACACATTCCTGATGTTGGCTTTCGTATGGTGCGTTATTATGGGTTTCTTGCTAACCGGGTGCGAGGTGAGATGCTACCCAAAGTCAGACTCCTATTAGGTGAAACTGATCCAAAC
Organism: Gammaproteobacteria bacterium; assembly: GCA_965196985.1. Lineage (GTDB taxonomy): Bacteria > Pseudomonadota > Gammaproteobacteria > UBA12402 > UBA12402 > 2-12-FULL-35-23. Next base: position 178,709 of record CBDALO010000214.1, read on the forward strand.
ACACCCCAGGTCAATTACCGCACCTTAATGCAAAATAATTTTAACATTGACCCCTATGAATGTGTTCTATGCGGTAGCCAAATGTTTTTAGCTAACTGCTGGTATAGACAACCTAACCGTTACAAATTGCTATCAAAGCATCGTGAACTCGCCTTACTGAAAAAAATCTAATAACTTCCTAGGGGGGTAGTCCGTCCAAAACAACAAATAACAGCTAGTTTTGGCTATTGTTTGTCATAACTAACCCTGCCCCACCACTAAATCGATTTTATAAAAAATACCTGTGCTAAAATTACTCATTTTAATTGGTGGTATTTTTACCAATTGACACATTGAAATTCCTTAATATCAAGTCAGGCCGGCTTCGCCGGCAACTTTCTAAGCCTCTAAGAGTTTAGTCTTTACAAAGCCACGAGTATTATTAAGTCTCAAACTAGTCAAACCTGCCCATGGAATAATAACGAATAAAAATAACACACCTGCTATAGAAATTGCTTCAGGTAGCTGAGCAATAACTCACCTACTATACGCGCTTCTCATTTTACTCTATGAATAATGAAACGCTTTAGTATCAAACAAATCTTGGTAACCAATCAGAACTGGTGGAACTTTCACACCAAGTACAAAGATAAAATCAGAGAAGCTATTGTCATTGGCATTGTTAAGCTGCTTAGCTGCAAACATCCTATGCGTGGCCATAAAGAGTATCATTGCAGTAATCCAAACTGTTCACACGTCAAATACATCCGCCATACCTGCAAAGCTAAAAGCTGTTCATCGTGTGGTAAAAAAGCCACAGAAGTATGGATACAACAACAGATGGCAATCTTACCCAACACTACATGGCAACACATCACATTCACCATGCCCTCTACTCTTTGGGACTGCTTTTGGACAAACAGAGAGCTTCTTAATTTACTCCCACCATTAGCAGCAAAGGTGTTACTCAAGCTTGCTAAAAACAAGAGGGTTAAACCCGGTGTATTTATCGCGCTTCACACCTTTGGCAGAGATCTAAAGCGCAATGTGCATCTTCATGCGTCAATCACTCTGGGTGGTATCAACAAAGAGTTAACACAATGGAAAAGCCTCTACTTCCATCAACCTACACTAATGTCCATGTGGCGTTATGAGGTCATTAACCTTTTTAGAAACCACCACCAGGACAAAGGGCTTATTCTGCCAAATCAGTTAGCCTCTACACTGAACCACACTTTCAACTTTAATCAACTGCTTGATCAGCTTTACCAAAAACGATGGGTAGTACATTGCGCAAAGCCCTCAAAGAATCACAAACAAAACGTTAAATACTTAGGTCGATACACCAAACGTCCTCCTATTGCTGAGTCAAAAATTAAAAACTTTGATGGGAGCAGCCTCAGTTTTAATTATCTTGATCACGTCTCTAAAACCTACAAGCAATTTAAATTAACCGCGGAAGAGTTTATTGCTCGATTTATTCAACACATTCCTGATGTTGGCTTTCGTATGGTGCGTTATTATGGGTTTCTTGCTAACCGGGTGCGAGGTGAGATGCTACCCAAAGTCAGACTCCTATTAGGTGAAACTGATCCAAACACACCCCAGGTCAATTACCGCACCTTAATGCAAAATAATTTTAACATTGACCCCTATGAATGTGTTCTATGCGGTAGCCAAATGTTTTTAGCTAACTGCTGGTATAGACAACCTAACCGTTACAAATTGCTATCAAAGCATCGTGAACTCGCCTTACTGAAAAAAATCTAATAACTTCCTAGGGGGGTAGTCCGTCCAAAACAACAAATAACAGCTAGTTTTGGCTATTGTTTGTCATAACTAACCCTGCCCCACCACTAAATCGATTTTATAAAAAATACCTGTGCTAAAATTACTCATTTTAATTGGTGGTATTTTTACCAATTGACACATTGAAATTCCTTAATATCAAGTCGGTAGGTTGCGTAAGACTTACCTGTCCGAGGACTCTTTTGTGTAGAGGTTCGAATATACATAACTCAATACTCTCATCACTTCACCAGCCCATGCAACCCCTTATTGCCATTATGTGTCACTACATTCGAGAATTCACGTTTCTAGGCAAGTAAAATCAATGGGTTGAGTTAAAAATAGTGATGAAATTTTTGATTTTCAGGGTGAAATGGCCAAACTTGGGTTAAGTTGAAGTGAATAATAAGGCTTCATAGGGTTTTAGGATAGATCATTCTTGTTCTTATTAACGAGATATAATTGCTATTACCTAAAAGTTAATAATTTATTTTGAGAGGAGAAAAATTTGAGGTATAAATAATTTTTTAGATTGATTAGCATAATTAATTTAAGATATTATGCGATGAGACAGGTACAATAGAGTGCCATTTAGAATTTTAAAGGTTTTTCTAAGTACTGAAGTTGGTTTTTACAGACAAAATAACGCTCTATCAGGTCATCTTATGGTCATACTTGTATTATTGACCCATGGGGTCAGACACTTAAAGAATTAAAGGATACAAAAAATAATGTTATAATCAACGAAATAAATCTTGAAAGAATAAAAAGCATTAGACAAAAACTTCCTGCAATTCAACATCGAAGATTTAAAATAAAGAGTTTAACACTTGAAAAACTAGATTAATCTCTAGTTTTTTTACTAGATCTTTTCCTTTTTACATCAATAAATATCCACCAAACCCAAGCATAAAAAATCCATCCTAAAATTAAAATAAACTATGTGTAGGAGTAATTAATATTAGCGTTAGCATCATCATTTATAAATGCAGGTACTACAGATATTAAAAAGTTAATAGATGCTAATAACGCAACAGTTAAACCTAATAAGTGCCAAACTTTATTTTTCATCGCTATCCATTTTACCTATATATTCAATCATTGGAAAAAGATCACCAACTTGCAATTTTAAGGCTGTTGCTATTTTAATAAGGTTAATAGCAGAGACATTCTTTTCACCCCTCTCTATACAACCAAAAAAAGACCTAGCCAAACCCGCCTCATTTGCAAAGCTTTCTTGTGAATAACCACGATCATTACGTAGTTTTCTAATTCGTTCACCAAGCTTTATTAACTCATTTTTTTTACTCATGATCGATATAATGAGACATTACCTCTATTAAGCCACGCTCTATAGAGTGCGCTTTTTTACCAATCAGCAGAAAAGCGCTTGACATTTCTATAAAGGAGGGTAGTTTAGATATGTTTTTACTATTTGTTGAAATAAAACATCTAAAAAGGGTTTAAAATGCCTAAGAATACTTGGACAAGCGCAGACATAAAGAAAATTTATCGTACAACAAATAAATTAAAATCAATGCAATCTTTATACAATGCTGAATCAAAAGGGGAAATCCCTAAAGCAAAAAGAGTTCCTAGAGGGAAAATTAAAGTACGTCTCTGGGAAACAAACCAGTTACCATATATAGGAAAGAAATTTGGCTTTCTTTCTACGCCAGAACAACAAATAGTTGTTTGTAAATATATACAAAAAGGTGGGGTGCTAAAAACAACAACAACCTTTAATGAAGCTAGATTATTAGCATTAAATGGCATTAAAACACTATTAGTTGGTCAAGATTTTGAATGCTCATTGACTGATATTATTAAACCACAACGTGAGATAGTAAAGCTTGAAGATACTGAAACTCCATTAGGGCTATATCACTTTTTTTTAGAGGGGGCTTCATTAACTGAAATTATAAAAAAAACTGACTTACCAACTTTAGATTACATACCAGAAACACATGATTTAAGTGTCCTCGATAAATGGTTAGCCCAGCAAAAACGCAGAGAGTACATTTATAAAGATAGGTTAATTAATAAACTAAGTGATTATGATGTTATTTTATTTGATAACAATCCAGGTTGGACCCATTTAGTTGAAAATGCAATTGTAGCCTCAGATGCCATTGTTTTTCCTTTAGGATGTAGTTTACTGCCATATATTGCTTCAGAAACAAACGTTGCCTCATTGTTAGAATTCCAAGAGGTTATGCATTTGCATATGCAAAAATTGATTAGTTATCCAACTATGCTAAATAATTCTGGTATTAGCCAACAGGCATACGGTCAATATCTCACTAGATTTTCTGATTATATTATTAATTGCCCTATTAAATACACAGTAATTGGAGAGGAGGCCTTATTGAACGGACAAAGTATACTTGAATATGCGCCCTCCTCTCCGCTTGCAAGCCAATATTATGAGTTAATATGCTTATTATGGAGAGCTCTGACGCAAAAGTATGATGAATATATTAATACAAACTACTCTACCACTAAATATGTTGATGAGGAGTTAATTGCATAATGGCTATAAGTGAAAGTCAATTTAATAAATATGCAGAATCAAAAAAGAATGAAAAACTCACTTCTGCCTTACATAAGAAAAAGTATTCACATCACAGAGTATTCGACGACCCTTTTAATAAAAAGGATGAAGAGCAAAGTGAGACTAACATATTAATTAAAGAAATCGACACAGATAAAATAATAAACTGGGAGCTACATGATCGACCTGAAAATGAGTTAGGAAATATTGAAGATTTAGCTAATAACATAAAACAAATAGGTCAACTGCAACCTTGTGTAGTTAGACCACACCCAAATAAAGACTCAATGTATGAATTAATTATAGGAGAACGTCGCTGGAGAGCAGTGATGCTTTTAGGTTTAAAACTTAAAGTTGAAATAAAAGACTTTACTGATAAACAAGCAATACTTTCACAGGCTGCTGAAAATGACAGGAGAAAAAATCTATCTGATTATGCAAAAGGAGTCCATTTTGCTAAATTAATTGAAAAAGGCTTCATTAAGCAGAAGGATTTAATTAGTGAGCTTGGGAAATCAAAACAATACGTTTCCGCACTACTGTCATTTTCAAAAATCCCTCAAGCAATTTTAGAAGAAATAGATGATATGTCACAGATTTCCGCAAGAACAGCGGAAAAAATTAAGCAGCTATCAGGAAAAGGAGATAGTTACGTTGAAGCGATTATATCTCTAGCCGACAAATTGAGAGAAGCACAAATAGGTCATGAAAAACTAGAAAGCTTGGTTAATTGTATTATAAAAAAAAATAAATATAAACTTAACGAAACCACACATAATGTAGAAAACGATAAAATATATAGTAATACAGGAAGACATTTATTTACATGGCGTTTAGATAATAATAAAAAACCAAGTATTCATTTTCCAAAAGATATAGTTAAGTTAATTAACAATAGTGTTATTAATAAAGATGAAGTTAACAAAGGAATTATTGATTTAATTGAAAAACAAATAGACCAAAAATAAAAAAGTCCGCCGAAGCGGACTTTTATAACCACAAAATTAAATTTAGGTGAGTGTTCGCATCACTACTCCTAATAAATAACTGCTATAGGGTAAAAGCAGGTATTTCGTAGTAAATACTAGCTTATTAAATCCCTAAAAGCAATTACAGGGATTGAAAATGAGTTATAAAGCTAATAGTAAAATAGATAACAATGAAAACCTTAATCTTTCGGGAAACCGCTGTGGCCATGACCCTGCGAACCCGCGCACCTATACCCGTGGCTCCGACCATAAAAAAACCTTCGATGCACTCCAAATAGCTTCAGAGAATGCCCAACGCTATGCGTTCAGCCCTGAAGGGGTCTTAGATCTGATTGACTTTAGTCGTGAATCGGATCGACAAGTCCGATCAGAACGCCGTGAGGCCGTCAGTTTAGTGTTAGGGGTACTGATTAATCATGCGGACATGGCCCACTTACGAGTAGTGCGATATCTCAATGGCACGAGCTGGCGTGACATGAAGATCACTGAGATTGCTAAGCTGGCGAACATTACTGTTAAACGCTGCGAGCGGGCGTTAAAAGATCTCAAGCGAGCAGGGTACTTAACCCTGGAAAAACGCTTTACCTTCAAAAAAGGGGCTATTCGTGCCTTAGTCTCGATTAAACGCTTGAATGCCGTGTTATTCCATCATTTAGGCGTCGGGTGGGGTAAACTCAACCAGTGCATCCAATGGGCTAAAAAACGCCTGGAACGCCGCCAGAAACAACACAGTAAAGCGGAAGCGAAACTGGCGTATCTGGCCAATCAGCACAATCACACTAAAAAGCCCACCAACAAGCCCCAAGGCCCAAAAACGACTGGCTTGGCGAAGCTCGTGCAAAACTTACTGCCCGCGCAACAACAGCTTCACGATCAAACCCAACAGCAACAAGCCTTAGCCAAGCAACGCAATCAGTGGTTTTTAAAGAAAATGCACTTATTGCAAGCTGAGCCGGATCTTGATGACGCCGCCATTCTCGCCCGTTTAGGCGCACCACCGGCCTAGCTACCCCTTAACCCAATAAACTCACTACAATGCGGTAGGGGCTTCCTGTGGTCTGATTACACCAAAACCTCAGCCTAAGCCACTCGCAACTCGCTTTTTGCCCTCAGAACGTCTGAAAAGCCCTTAAACCCCATCCCTCAAGCCCACTTTTTATCCACCGCGACACCCCATCATGTTCATTAATCGAGTTGTCCCCAGTTTAAGTGTCAGGTAATCGGGGCTTAAGTGTCGGATGATTAATCTATTTACATCAAATAAATTATTCTTTTTTTATTTTTACTTTTTTAAGGCTCCTTTGTGGCACACTTTTCCCGTAAACGCTGATTCTCTTGTTCAACCGCCTCATAGAGCTTTTTATACTGGTTAGCCGCATTGGTTTGTTGAACCTGCTGGCGTTCAGCCAACACTTTGGCTTTGTAAAACTGCGCTAAGAGCTGCTTTAAAAAAGTAGCTTCATTGGGTAGACTTTTGATGGCTTGATATTAAGGAATTTCAATGTGTCAATTGGTAAAAATACCACCAATTAAAATGAGTAATTTTAGCACAGGTATTTTTTATAAAATCGATTTAGTGGTGGGGCAGGGTTAGTTATGACAAACAATAGCCAAAACTAGCTGTTATTTGTTGTTTTGGACGGACTACCCCCCTAGGAAGTTATTAGATTTTTTTCAGTAAGGCGAGTTCACGATGCTTTGATAGCAATTTGTAACGGTTAGGTTGTCTATACCAGCAGTTAGCTAAAAACATTTGGCTACCGCATAGAACACATTCATAGGGGTCAATGTTAAAATTATTTTGCATTAAGGTGCGGTAATTGACCTGGGGTGTGTTTGGATCAGTTTCACCTAATAGGAGTCTGACTTTGGGTAGCATCTCACCTCGCACCCGGTTAGCAAGAAACCCATAATAACGCACCATACGAAAGCCAACATCAGGAATGTGTTGAATAAATCGAGCAATAAACTCTTCCGCGGTTAATTTAAATTGCTTGTAGGTTTTAGAGACGTGATCAAGATAATTAAAACTGAGGCTGCTCCCATCAAAGTTTTTAATTTTTGACTCAGCAATAGGAGGACGTTTGGTGTATCGACCTAAGTATTTAACGTTTTGTTTGTGATTCTTTGAGGGCTTTGCGCAATGTACTACCCATCGTTTTTGGTAAAGCTGATCAAGCAGTTGATTAAAGTTGAAAGTGTGGTTCAGTGTAGAGGCTAACTGATTTGGCAGAATAAGCCCTTTGTCCTGGTGGTGGTTTCTAAAAAGGTTAATGACCTCATAACGCCACATGGACATTAGTGTAGGTTGATGGAAGTAGAGGCTTTTCCATTGTGTTAACTCTTTGTTGATACCACCCAGAGTGATTGACGCATGAAGATGCACATTGCGCTTTAGATCTCTGCCAAAGGTGTGAAGCGCGATAAATACACCGGGTTTAACCCTCTTGTTTTTAGCAAGCTTGAGTAACACCTTTGCTGCTAATGGTGGGAGTAAATTAAGAAGCTCTCTGTTTGTCCAAAAGCAGTCCCAAAGAGTAGAGGGCATGGTGAATGTGATGTGTTGCCATGCAGTGTTGGGTAAGATTGCCATTTGTTGTTGTATCCATACTTCTGTGGCTTTTTTACCACACGATGAACAGCTTTTAGCTTTGCAGGTATGGCGGATGTATTTGACGTGTGAACAGTTTGGATTACTGCAATGATACTCTTTATGGCCACGCATAGGATGTTTGCAGCTAAGCAGCTTAACAATGCCAATGACAATAGCTTCTCTGATTTTATCTTTGTACTTGGTGTGAAAGTTCCACCAGTTCTGATTGGTTACCAAGATTTGTTTGATACTAAAGCGTTTCATTATTCTTAGAGTAAAATGAGAAGCGCGTATAGTAGGTGAGTTATTGCTCAGCTACCTGAAGCAATTTCTATAGCAGGTGTGTTATTTTTATTCGTTATTATTCCATGGGCAGGTTTGACTAGTTTGAGACTTAATAATACTCGTGGCTTTGTAAAGACTAAACTCTTAGAGGCTTAGAAAGTTGCCGGCGAAGCCGGCCTGACTTGTATCTTCGGGCAAAAAGGAAGTGGGGGCCTCAAGCGCTGCTTCAAAAAAAGCGGGGGAAAGGGCACTCACTTCCGCTTTCAGCTGGGCAATGTGATCTTGCAAGGTAATGAAACTGGTTTGGGTGTTGGCCAGTGCCTCTTCGATCACTAACCGGCGAGCCTGGGCTAATCGCTTATGCTGATGCCAGTTTTCCGGCAGATCTTTCGCTTTCGCAGCGACCAACTCATCAAATCGGTATTTATAGGCTTGCTTCATCTGAATTTCGACGCGCACCAGCTCACGCTCGCGTTGTTTTCGCCGATACGCTTGCTGGGCGAGGCGTTGCGCTAAACTACTAGGTTGCTTTGAATGGGTCATCCTCTTTTCCTCGCTGGTTCGCTCTTTGCTGAAGGAGTAGGGCGCAAAAAACAAGGTTCCACAAGCACCCCGATGTTCCCCACTTCTAACCGGTTGAAAAATAAGCGAAAAATTCCTCGATTTTTTGATCGTCAAAAAACGCTGATAACCGGAGATACGATAACCGGAGATAAGGATAAGGGAGAGGTGGGCAGAAAGCAACCCGAAACCACCTGTAAAGATAGCCCCCCATAAGGAACCTTATGGGAATGTATCAAAATATAATCATCAAAAAAGAGAGCTGAAAATTATATGCTCACATTCGCCGAGGATTTGAAAATTGTTTTGCTGAATGAGTATTCTCATGGCTAGTAGAGGTATTAGGGGTGAAAAAAGTTGAGTTGGTCTGAGTAAGCCGAATGTCTTTGCGAAATTTTTTATGATTATAGATCTCTTGTTGTTCTGAATTAGACTGAACATGTTCTGCTGAGAGGCTAAAGGCTTCTTGATGCGTGCGCTTAAGTGGTTGGGTTTGCTGTGCAATAGTATTACTTAATTGTTCTATATTTGGAACATCATCGCATGTGTGGCATACCTCAGCTTGAGAATGACTACTAGCGACATTGCTATTACCAGATGTTGATGCTGACATTGTGTGTTGCTCCTGTCCCAGTATTATTGATGAAGTAGCCGAAGCGTTATTCGTATTTAAAGACTGAGCAGCAAGAAGGAGCAAGTGAATCCAGTTAGGCTGACCATCTAAAGCTGGTTGAGGTATTGCGCTTCTACTCTGGTCCGCACTGAATGTAGGATAAATAGGAATTGGTTTATGAATAATTGGAGTAGGGTTATGCACTTGTTGTTGCGCGCTTACTGGATTATGAAGAGAAGAGTGCAAAGCATGGGTTGGTTGTACAGGAGGCACAAGGTGCTGATCAGTGCCTGACTGGACGTTATTATGAACCATGCTAGATGAATAATGAGGCGCAATAGTTGATGTGCTATCGGGTTCTGGAGCAGGACTTTTGGCTTGATAGGACGATTTGACGGCCTCAATGTTTTTCGAGCCACCGTCATGAGAGGCAATTTGCACGATTTGCTCGGCGGTAAAGTCAAGTCCCTTGAGTTCGTGATAGGACGATTTGACGGCCTCAATGTTTTTCGAGCCCCCATTATTTGAAGCAATTTGCACGATTTGCTCGGCGGTAAAGTCAAGTTCCTTGAGTTCGTGATAGGACGATTTGACGGCCTCAATGTTTTTCGAGCCCCCACCGTGTGCAGCAATTTGCACGATTTGCTCGGCGGTAAAGTCAAGTTCCTTGAGTTCGTGATAGGACGATTTGACGGCCTCAATGTTTTTCGAGCCCCCATTATTTGAAGCAATTTGCACGATTTGCTCGGCGGTAAAGTCAAGTCCCTTGAGTTCGTGATAGGACGATTTGACGGCCTCAATGTTTTTCGAGCCCCCACCGTGTGCAGCAATTTGCACGATTTGCTCGACGGTAAAGTCAAGTCCCTTGAGTTCGTGATAGGACGATTTGACGGCCTCAATGTTTTTCGAGCCCCCACAGTGTGCAGCAATTTGCACGATTTGCTCGGCGGTAAAGTCAAGTCCCTTGAGTTCGTGATAGGACGATTTGACGGCCTCAATGTTTTTCGAGCCACCGTCATGAGAGGCAATTTGCACGATTTGCTCGACGGTAAAGTCAAGTCCCTTGAGTTCGTGATAGGACGATTTGACGGCCTCAATGTTTTTCGAGCCCCCACCGTGTGCAGCAATTTGCACGATTTGCTCGGCGGTAAAGTCAAGTCCCTTGAGTTCGTGATAGGACGATTTGACGGCCTCAATGTTTTTCGAGCCCCCACCGTGTGCAGCAATTTGCACGATTTGCTCGACGGTAAAGTCAAGTCCCTTGAGTTCGTGATAGGACGATTTGACGGCCTCAATGTTTTTCGAGCCACCGTCATGAGAGGCAATTTGCACGATTTGCTCGGCGGTAAAGTATTTAATTAACTCCGGTGTGTGTTCAACAACTTTTAAAATAGTGTTGTTAGAGCTTCTCCTTATAATAATTCTATTAGCTTGCACCTCAGTGAAACCTAATTGAGTTAAACTTTTTTTATGATGCTGATAAAATTGCTGAGTTATACCGAGTTTATTTAGTCGTTCTTCTATAGTTTTCATTTTCATTAATAATGCTGTTATAGCTGTTATAAAATATTGTTTGAGTATACAGGGTGAGTCTTTTAAATATTTTAGTAACTTTTAATATACGGTAGGGTAATTACAATTAAGTTTGATGCACATTGAAAAATAAGCCGTGTAATTCTAGTCCCCATAACCAGCGTTATCGGGGGGTTGGGTATTATCTGACTAATAAACAAGTCTAAATCGATCTAATTTTAAGCAGGACTAAAGGTCGAGTTCTTTTTTAATTTTTGCTAAAACCTCTGGCGAAATGCCAGTAGTTTTGGTCACAACAGGATCACCAAAGCCTTCTTTTAACATATTGATTGCAATCTCACGTTGTTTGTTATACTCGCCTTGTTGCATTCCTTGTTGCATTCCTTGTTGCATTCCCTCCAGCATCCCTTGCTTTAAGCCTTGGTTATGGCCTTCTTGTCGTAATTGGTCAGCTGCCAGCTCTGAAGCACGAAGCAAAGGGTGCCTATAAATCAATGAATTAGGAGGTAAACGGAAAATTATCGTCGAGCTAAACTAGCCGTCTTTTTAGCCCAATAAGTAGCCAAAGCTGGCAAGGAGGTCAATCAATGGGCAATCCGGCACGTCAACCTCTCCTTCTTGAGCCCGATGAAAGTATTCCTTTTGATAGCGCTTTCCAACAATGCAAACAGCAGGCGGAACAATACTGGCAAACTTACCCCGACCTTCGTCAATCGATTGAAGAGAAAAAGCAGGCGGCCAATGAAGTCCCTAAAGCGCCGGAAGTTAAACCGCCTAGCAAGCTGATTAACCTCAACCAGCCTACGTCTCTGTTTGGTCATTGGCGTGGTAAAAAGCTGAAAGCAAAAATCAGAGCCAGTGAGCAATTAATTCGTGACAATATCCGAGCACTCAACGCAGCGATTAAGCCCCGCACTCAGGCTCAAAATAGCAAGTGCTCCCATCAAACCTTGGAGGAGATGCGCGAAGCCAAAGCCAATTTACTTTCCCCACAATTGCAAACTTGGCGATGTTTATTGCCGATCTTGATACAACAGTTTGCCGAGATCCCTGACCCAAGGCAGCCTGGCAAAGTGCAACATAAATTGACGGTGTTGTTACTTTTTGGTTTGTTGTTGTTTGTCTTTCAACTCAAATCTCGACGTGAGATGAACCGTGAGTTAACCAGCCCTGTGCTAGTTGCTCATCTAGCCGCTGTTTTTCCTGAGTTTGAGAGTATTCCTCATGCTGATACGATCACGAGGTTGCTAGAGAAAATTGATCCTAAATCCATTGAGTCGGCCCATATCCAGCTTATTAAGGAACTGATTAAAAATAAGAAATTTAAATCATTGCTAGTCCAGGGTCACCTACCCATTACGTTAGATGGCACCCAGAAAGTTGTGCGTCATGGCCTACTGCAAGATGAGCGCTGGTGTGAGCGAGTGGTTGGCAACCCTGAAGCGGGAAACAAGCAACAATACGTTTATGTGTTAGAGGCAAACCTGACTTTTAACAATGGGTTGACCGTCCCCTTAATGACGGAATACCTTTATCGAGAAACGAATGAGTTATTGCAAGCTGAGGGTAAACAAGATAGTGAAACGACAGCATTTGAACGATTAGCCTCTCGCTTAAAAAGTTATTTTCCGCGCTTAAAATTATTATTACTAGCGGATGCTATGTTTGCTACGCAAACGGTAATGGGAATTCTGCATAAAAACCACTGGGCGTTTATTCTGAATTTACCCAAGCAAAAATGCACAGACTTAGCCAAGCAACTGAATCAACAGAAAGCGTTGGCCCAGGAAATTCCAGGGCAACCGGCATATCGAAAAAGGCGGCAGGAATTTTATTGGAAGAATGACGTGACTTATGGTTATGATTGGGAACTCACGCTTCATTTAGCGGGTTGCAAGGAACGCTACGAAGAGGTTGATCAAAAGACGGGAGAGATTGTTGAGCATTTTGTTGAACGAGCCTGGATTTCCAGTTTGCGTGTTTCACTGGGTCAGGTGCATGAGCTGTTTAATTTAACGGCTCGTCAAAAAGGATTCATTGAAGACAGTCATAACACAGAAAAAAACCGCGGCTATCATTACAAACACGCCTATTCTTATGACTGGCATGCGATGCAAGGTTTTCATTATTTATTACGATTGGGTCATGCTTTAAATGCACTGTCTGAGTTTTGCCAAGGGATCAAACAAACGGTCATTACGTATGGTGTTGCAGCGACTTTAAAACAAATTAAAGAAACATTAGTGAATCCTTGGTTACCGATTGAATGGTACCAAGAGCAAAGGTTGTTAACGCCCCAATTAAGATTGCAATTAGAGTAGCTAACGCTACTCAGATTGACAGTCAGGTTGATTAGCGCATCGATAGGCGGGAGCTAGGCTTGCCTTTATCGAGCCAAGCAGGTAAAAAAGCACCATTTTGTATAGGTGTTTTAGGTAAAATTAGCGGGGATAAAACGAAAAGCTGCTGGAAAAATAATAAAACTAACAAGTGGTTAAAAAATAACTCGATTCTGCTGCTTCGTGCTTCAGAGCTCATTATGAACAAGCAGACCTATCTAATTTATCAGCCTAAGCGATATATCTGTTTTGAACATGGCTGCCATTGCCCAACGACTACTGCAACACCGGATTTTCATTCAAGTGATAGTCAATTTAGTTATGAACTAGAATTATATTTACTGCGCGAATTAGTTAACAGCACAGTAAAAGATGTAGCATTGAAAAATGACACAACAGAGAAGAAGATCGAAGGAATAATTAATCGCCATATCTCACCTAAGATTAATTGGTCGCAATTTAAATTTCTAGGTGATTTAGGGATTGATGAGATTAGTTTAGAAAAAGGAAAAGGCGCCTATATGACAATTATTACAGCCAGGATTAATGGTAAAGTTAGGATACTTTCAATCATTAAAGGTCGAAAAAAGCGTGATATAAAGCATTTTCTGCTTTCGATTCCTATAAAGCTTAGAAAGACAGTTGTGTCAGTTTGTACTGACATGTATAAGGGTTATGTTAACGCTGCCAGAGAGGTTTTTACTCCAATGCAGGTTATTGTTGACCGTTATCATGTTGCTAAACTGTATCGGCGAGCATTAGACAAGATGCGTCAAAAGGTGCTAGCCGATTTAAAAAAGGAGCTACCTCCTCATGAGTATGATAAAGTTAAAAACCTAACTAATCTGCTCAGGGGACATAAAGAGTTTTTTACCAAAGAAGAAAATGAAAAGCTGAATACATTATTCTCCTACTCCTTTGAGTTAACAGAGTCATACCGAATGGTAAGAAAGCTAACGAGCATTTTTAATAAGGAGCAATCAATAAAATCTGGTACTAAAAGTATTGATGCCTGGATTCAGGAGGTTCAAAGTAAAAAGATTAATTGCTTTAAAAATTCATAAAAACTCTTAAAGCCTTCAAAGTGGAAATCTGTAATTATTTTTCAGAGGGAAAGAATAGTGGGTTTGTTGAAGGATTTAATAATAAGATTAAAGTTTTGAAGCGTAGATGCTATGGGATTTTTGACCCAAAAACACTATTCAAAAGACTGTATATTGATATTAATGGATATGAGCTTTACTCTATAAATATAGGGTAAAACGCACCACGGGAAACCTCATAGAGCCGAACTTTGACAGGCCGCATCAAAAAAGATTAAGAACCAGTAACATAGCTGAGCGCGTAAACAGAGAGGTAAAAAGAAGGACGCATACAGTTGGAATTTTCCCTAATACTGAATCGTGCCTAAGGCTCGTATCAGCTGTTTTAGTGGAAATTGATGACCAGTGGAGCGGATCACCTAGATACTTAAGTTGAAGTGAATAATAAGGCTTCATAGGGTTTTAGGATAGATCATTCTTGTTCTTATTAACGAGATATAATTGCTATTACCTAAAAGTTAATAATTTATTTTGAGAGGAGAAAAATTTGAGGTATAAATAATTTTTTAGATTGATTAGCATAATTAATTTAAGATATTATGCGATGAGACAGGTACAATAGAGTGCCATTTAGAATTTTAAAGGTTTTTCTAAGTACTGAAGTTGGTTTTTACAGACAAAATAACGCTCTATCTATTTTATCGCAGATTTAAAAAGATGTTATACAAATGAATTAAGGTCTTTAGAATACCCATTATTGGAGGCTAGAATAACCGCATGATATTTGGTGGATTACACACAATGTGGATAATAGTCCTATTTGATCTTCCAACAGATACCAAAGCTGCGCGTAAGGAGTATGCTCGCTTTAGAAAGTTTTTACTTAATGATAGCTTTACCATGATGCAGTACTCTGTTTATATACGTCATAGTAGTAGTGATGAAAATGTTAAAGTTCACACTAAAAGAGTAAGAGATAGACTGCCTGATAACGGTGAAGTAAGAATTATTAAAATAACTAGACCTTCTGCGAAACTAAATACTGGGCGAGCTTATGCTCGTTTGTAGTTTTAGAATCCGGCTTGAAGATTGAGGATCCCAGCAATAATATTAAATCTCATATTGTGTTTTCTGCGAAAATTCCTATACACCTCCCCAAGAATGCGGAATTTTTTAAATTTTGAGAATTGATGTTCAACCCTAATACGGATCTTGCTGTGATTACGGTTATCCTCTTTTTGTTGAGTAGTTAATTTGCCGCCTTTGGGCTTTTTATGAGGTAAGTTAACCAAGGGGTCAGTATGTTGAATTCCTTGGTATCCTAGATCAGCATATTTTTCTGCTGGTGGCAGTGGGCTGCCACGTTGTCGGATCTTAATATCATGAACCCTCCCAGGCATTGTTTGAGAGACGTTGATTATTTTTCCGGATGTACTCATTGCGGTTCTGTCGCAAATTAATGGTTATTTGATATAATACCGACCAAATTTAGCATTGAATAATAATGGAGTTATTATGGCGATTAGTTTTAAAGGAAGACATTTCCCCAAAGAGATTATTTTAACAGCAGTACGCTGGAAGCTTGCGTACCCATTAAGTTACCGAAATATTGAAGAGCTCATGGAAGAACGTGGTGTTAGCGTTGATCACTCTACAGTACAAAAATGGGTGGTTCGCTATGCGCCCCAGCTTGAGCAAGAGTTTCGTAAAAGCAAGCGCAAACTTGCTGATAGTTGGAAGATGGATGAGACTTATATTAAGGTCAATGGCAAGCAAGTTTATCTTTATCGTGCAGTTGATAAGTACGGTAACACCGTTGATTTTATGCTGTCAGAGAAGCGTGATCGTAAGGCAGTTCTAGCTTTTTTTAATAAAGCGATTGGATCAAGCGGGTTACCCAAAAAGGTTAACATTGATAAAAGTGGTGCAAATACAGCAGCGTTGGAAAGACTCAACGCCTTATTATTTTTATCTGGATTCTGGTTTGCGATGGTCGAGGTTAGGCGCATTAAATACCTCAATAATTTGGTCGAGCAAGACCATCGATCGATAAAGCGTATCACGAAATATACACTGGGTTTTAAAAAGTTCAATTCAACTAAGGCAACAATAGCTGGTATTGAGTTATGCCATATGCTAAAAAAAGGGCAGATGCGAGGCAATAGCATGATGCCAGCCTGGCAGCAGTTCTACACGTTCGCAGACTAGTTGCGCCCAAAAATAGGCTACCTTATCTAGGTGTAAATTTTTCGACAGAACCATATTGAAGCTACACCACATGCTAAAAAGGTTGTGATTTGCGAATAGACCTTAGTCAGGTACACTTATAGTTATCATAACCGCTTGATTGTATTGAGTTAATCACCGTTTCATATCTAAAAAAACTGGAGCTGAAGCGGTGTTTCCTCTGGGAGCTTACGATTTTTTCCATAGAAGACCTCAATTTTTCCAAACTGCTTATCAGTAGACCTTCTGCGTAACTAAGGGCAGTTCTAGAAACTAGCTAAAATTTGCTTATAATTGCCTGATTAATAATCATTCATGGAAAGGCATATGCTATTAAGTTATCAGCAACTCAGTAACCGCCCGCGTATTTTTAAAAAGTTAACTGGTTTGACCCTTGATGATTTTGAAACGATACACCAACAAGTGAAGTCATCACTTGATGATGAGTTTAGTAAGCTGGGAAGGCGCCCGAAACTCACCACGCACCATGATCGCCTTTTGCTTCTCATGATGTACTATCGCACTTATGTAACACATGAATTCTTAGGTTACTTTGTTGGTTTGGATGACAGTAATGTCTGCCGCTTATTTAAACGCTTAGAACCCTTAGTGGCCAAGCATATTCATATTAAAAAAGACAGAACCCTAACAGAAGATGCGGTTTGCGCTATATTAATGGATGTAACGGAGCAGCCTATTCAGCGCCCCAAAAAGAAGAAGCCACGTAAAGATTATTATTCTGGTAAAAAGAAAGGTTCTGTCGAAAAATTTACACCTAGATGAGGTAGCCTATTTTTGGGCGCAACTAGTCTGCGAGCGTGTGGAACTGCTGCCAGGCTGGCATCATGCTATTGCCTCGCATCTGCCCTTTTTTTAGCATATGGCATAACTCAACTGAAAACTACCCAAAATTTAAATCAGCAAAATAATGCTGAAATATTGTGTAAAAATGACTATGCTTTGTCTTTTTAACAAGACTAACGAGATGAGTATAAATGTTAAACTTCGCCGATTACGCTGCCCCTCTTTTTTCAAAATTAACTGGGAAAGTTGTTTTAAAAAAATCTATCGACGATTGTAGGAAAGCTATTAACTGAAGGTAGTTGTAAGTTGTTCAGTTCATCAAAAGATAACAATGAGTATAAAAAGATGATTCGTACACTTACCGGTGAAAATAAAAGCACCGATTTAGATCCAATAAAAACAAATGATGTATTGCTAGAACAGAGCTGTGAAAAACTTTCACACGCCAGTAAAATTGATGTTCTTCATGATCCTTCTGATATTAGAAAGCCACATAGCAAGCAAACTGAAAATCTAGGTAAAGTAAGGAGTCTGGACGGGGATATTATCAATGGTTACAGCACGCATAACGCAGTTGCATTAGTACCTGGTGATAAGGCTGTGCATCTACTATCGCATGTAAGCTACAGCAATAAAGACCCTAAGTTTTTAAAAGCTGAGCATATTAAGAAAATAGAGGCTGGAAAGCCATTTGAGGGAGATAAAGAGGCCAAGAGTCTTTATGAATCTGGTGATTACTTTAATAAAAAGCTGCTGTCTATTCGTGAAATAGAAAAAATAGGAATCTGCCTAAAATCAAAGAATGAAGATGCAACCATTACCCATATTTTAGATAGAGAGTTTGATGATAATGACTATCTCTCACTAATTGATACAAACCTAGATCAAGACTTTATTATTCGCTCAAAAATAACAAGAACAATAGAAGGTAGAGGTGATGATGGTAAAAAGCTTAAGCTGATTAACGCTGATTTTGATGCTCAAGGCGAAAAGCAATTCCAAAAGTTAACAGTTGGAAAGAATTGCGTACAAGACGGAAAAATAACTATTTATTTTGGAGAGTTTGAGAACATCAATGCAATTAAAATCCAAATTACAGGCAGAGATGGTAGGAGAATTTTTAAGAATGACATGCTGCTATTAACTAATAAAAAAGTAACGACTTTTGATGAGGCGTATGAGGTATACATAGCCTATCTATCTCGTGCGAAAATTGAATATGTTTTTAAATTTCTCAAGGAAGGACTAGGCTGGGAAAATATGCAGATAAAAAATTTTAAAGGGATACAAAATCTACTGGCTGTATGTTTTTATGTGGCCTCATATTTGTATGAGATAGGTAAGGAAAAAGCTTATGACGATTACGCAATTATGCTAGCTAAATTAGGAGATGGTAAGGGCAAGGTGACACGACACTTTATTGCGAAGGGTATTAGAAAACTTCTAACGTATCACTTAGTAGAGCAATTTTTTAAAGAAAATAGTGTTTCTCAAGAAGAACAAAAAGAATTATCGAATTCAGTTCAGGTAGGGAGATAACATTGTTGCCTTAGCTGAATTGAACTTTTTAAAACCCAGTGTATATTTCGTGATACGCTTTATCGATCGATGGTCTTGCTCGACCAAATTATTGAGGTATTTAATGCGCCTAACCTCGACCATCGCAAACCAGAATCCAGATAAAAATAATAAGGTATTGAGTCTTTCCAACGCTGCTGTATTTGCACCACTTTTATCAATGTTAACCTTTTTGGGTAACCCGCTTGATCCAATCGCTTTATTAAAAAAGCTAGAACTGCCTTACGATCACGCTTCTCTGACAGCATAAAATCAACGGTGTTACCGTACTTATCAACTGCACGATAAAGATAAACTTGCTTGCCATTGACCTTAATATAAGTCTCATCCATCTTCTAACTATCAGCAAGTTTGCGCTTGCTTTTACGAAACTCTTGCTCAAGTAAATCACGAAACTTTCTAAAACCATGAGCTAAGCAATTGCAGATGATAGTTTGTAACTCTTTCGGCATGTTGGCTGCTAACGCATCACACATTTGAATCACCTTCTTTTTTTCAGCCACCCTGTTTGCTAATAGTTGTGATAAGTTTTCGCCGCCGTGATGCTCGCCTGCATAAAATAGAGCAACCTGGTGAGCACCAATAGTCTTGCTTAAAATGGCTGTTGTATACATCCCTTTTCTTGGTTTATTAAGGTCCGCCTTGTTATCAGATAGTATCGAAAGTATCTTTGCGAATGTGTCATCATGCTGAATAATATCACCGTTCGCGCCATACTGTTCTAAAACATCAAACACACGATAGCCGATATCAGCCACCTGCTCACAAAGCTCGAACTGTGTACTTGAGGGTAACGGAAAGCCTAGTAACTCTTGGAACTTTTCTTGACGGTAAAAAGGCACGCCAATGTAATACTTTTGCAAGCACAGCATTGCTTTAAACTTAGCGTCATACTTTGGTTGCTTCCTAACATCCGTAGGTAACTGGGCAGTGATAATAAGCCCACACAAGGCGCAGCGAAGCTTTTCCAAATGATACCGTGTTGCCGTGCCTAATGAGTTGCCAGTTATACGAATAACTACACCGGCTTTTTTAACCTTATACAGTTTCCCACCACATCCTCCAGGACAGGCATCGCCACATGCATGGTCAGCAACATGGCAATAAACATCAGTGGCATTCCGGTAATCGTGATTAACTCGCCTGCCATGACCGGATTTCCCTTTCTTATCTGATTGACTATCACCTTTTTTATTGCCTGATGTATTATCGTCAGAGTTATTGCCAACACCCTCAATATTACTTTCAGATTCTTGGCCCTTATTCTCCTGATTCTTCTTGGGTGACTGATTACTGTCAGCTCCAAAAATAAGTTCACGTAATTGTTTAATTGTAATTTTCTGCTGTTGAAGCACCTCGGGCAACCAAAGAGCAAGGTCCAAACAACCACCTGCAAGCTCCTTATCCTCATCACCAAGATTGGACTGATTCAAGCGAGCACGAAATTCTGCAAATTCATGCTCTGATTTAGTCGCTATATCCGGTATTTCAGTTGCGGTTGGCATAATTATTTCACGTGATGCGTAAGAAACTGTCGTCACAATAAAATAATTTTCTTTTCTAAGTCAATAGGTTAATGAAGATAATGGATAATTATCAAGCCCAATAAAGTACTCGGCAACGAAAGTTTACCTTATCCAACTTATTGGTTCACACAAACTTACCGCAAGCTCACGATATACCTGATGAGGTTTTAGCGAGCCTTTCACCTTACTGGCGCGATCATCTCAATCGATTTGGTGTTTTTACACTTGATATGGAAAGAAATACTACAGAAATTGATTATAAATTAGCTAATCATTGAGATTTGATCCCTTTTAACCAGGATTCCGGCCGGACCTCATGCTCTATTTTTTGTACGGTAGGAAAATGGGGGATATCAATAGACAATGGCATTCGGTTAAGCATATTTGGCAGATCCTCCACTAATATTTAACCATTTTGTAACCGGCTTTCTAGATTGCCGTGGTGAATGCCTACCCCTTCTTATTTTTTGACGTACGCGAGCAATGCTGCCAAGCATGAGCGGGATACAAAGAAAACCAGAATCATTTTCTGGCAACAATAATTTTTCTAAACTTCGACCGATAACCAGTAATGTGTTTTTGAAATTAGTTTTAATATTTTTTATTTCCCCAACAAAATCTTGCCAATAGCCATCTTGCTTTTCAGGTTTATTCTTTCCCTTCGGTGAGGGTGGTGGAAGCTGATTATTAGCCTCAGACTCAAAAATTCGTGCGAAGTTTATGATTAGCGCATGCGCATAGCATTCTTGCTTTACACCAAGCTCTGACTTACTGTGAAATTCTTCAATATCAATAAACACCTTGGATATTTTATAAAGCTCCTCAATTCCCCAGCGACCATGATATACACTAGGAAATTCATCCAGCGGGTATTTTTTTTGGTCCAACAACGTGGTGCTACAAACATAAGTTTCATCACCAATAGTATATTTAATTAATCGCAACCTCACCGGTTTTATATCGAGTTCATAACCCTGCTTTCGACTTTCGTACTTTACAGCTACTGACGGCTTATAAGTAATGATTTCATCTTGACTATCACTTTCCCAAAAACGTTTTACGGCTGTATTTACAGTGCCACTCTGCATTCTACAAATAAGGTGGATGCCTTTTTCCATCGCTTTTACTAAAATCAAATAGCTGAAATACCCTCGGTCAAGAACCAAGACATCACCAGGTTGCATCGTCTCCATGTGCGCCAATAAAATATGCCGTTCGCTTCGTTCTGCATTGAGAGTAATATCATAAATATAGCCACTACCTAAATGATATAATGCGCTCATAATTCCTTGTGGGTAGTATTGGCCTTTATTAGGTGCCATGTAACCAGCGGCGAGTAATTCATGAGGTAGATTTATTTTGGAGCCATCAACGCCAAAAACACGATGTCCTTGCCATAAAGGTAATGGCTCCTGCTTTTCTCGCGCCAATAAAACAGCACGATTGAGGTCGGTAAATATCACTTCCGGCATCTTTTGGCGAGCCTCACATATGGATGAAGCAGCGAACGGCTTTTCCTGAATACAGGCCAATTCTGATGACTCCCAAAGCTCGTTTAATAAAATTTGATAACCCTGATTATTTTTACTCAGTACTAGTTTTAAAATGAAAACAACTAGAATTTCAGTCGTTATTGCTCGTTTTCTTTGCTGCCAGGTTTCATCAAATTTTGCACAACAGTCTGCTAATATTGCGTGCAACTGGATCCAAAAGTCCTGCATACCTGCTCCGCTCCTTCGGTTAAATTCACCGCTAGTTATTCAAGGGAGCAAGAGAATAGCATAAAATCACGTTAACCGAATGCCATTGTATCAATAGAACCCCAGCTAGAAAATAATCTTCATAATGCACTTTTAGAAACTAGCAATGAGTTGTATGTCAAGCGAATTTTAGCCTTTTCTATTAAATTTATCCAAAGTCCAACTCTAAGCCACCCTTCCTTCAACTAAACCACCACGGTAAGTCCCCACTAACACGTGGTTGCCCGAGACCGTGACACTCGACACCTGATTAGTTGGCAGTGCCACGGTGCTGCTGGTGTTATACACCGTTGGATTCGTGATGGCGCCGGTACTGCTGTTATAGTCCCCCACCACTAAACCACCACCGTCAGTCCCCACTAACACGTGGTTGCCCGAGACCGTGACACTCGACACCCGAGATTATTTGGCAGTGCCACGGTGCTGTTGGTGTTATACACCGTTGGATTCGTGATGGCGCCGGTACTGCTGTTATAGTCCCCCACCACTAAACCACCAGTCCCCACTAACACGTGGTTGCCCGAGACCGTGACACTCAACACCAGATTAGTTGGCAGTGCCACTGGTATTATACACCGTTGGATTCGTGATGGCGCCGGTACTGCTGTTATAGTCCCCCACCACTAAACCACCACCGTAAGTCCCCACTAACACGTGGTTGCCCGAGACCGTGACACTCGACAGATTAGTTGGCAGTGCCACGGTGCTGCTGGTGTTATACACCGTTGGATTCGTGATGGCGCCGGTACTGCTGTTATAGTCCCCCACCACTAAACCACCACCGTTAGTCCCCACTAACACGTGGTTGCCCGAGACCGTGACACTCGACACCTGATTAGTTGGCAGTGCCACGGTGCTGCTGGTGTTATACACCGTTGGATTCGTGATGGCGCCGGTACTGCTGTTATAGTCCCCCACCACTAAACCACCACCGTTAGTCCCCACTAACACGTGGTTGCCCGAGACCGTGACACTCGACACCCGATTAGTTGGCAGTGCCACGGTGCTGCTGGTGTTATACACCGTTGGATTCGTGATGGCGCCGGTACTGCTGTTATAGTCCCCCACCACTAAACCACCACCGTTAGTCCCCACTAACACGTGGTTGCCCGAGACCGTGACACTCGACACCCGATTAGTTGGCAGTGCCACGGTGCTGCTGGTGTTATACACCGTTGGATTCGTGATGGCGCCGGTACTGCTGCTATAGTCCCCCACCACTAAACCACCACCGTTAGTCTCCACTAACACGTGGTTGCCCGAGACCGTGACACTCGACACCTGATTAGTTGGCAGTGCCACGGTGCTGCTGGTGTTATACACCGTTGGATTCGTGATGGCGCCGGTACTGCTGTTATAGTCCCCCACCACTAAACCACCACCGTAAGTCCCCACTAACACGTGGTTGCCCGAGACCGTGACACTCGACACCTGATTAGTTGGCAGTGCCACGGTGCTGCTGGTGTTATACACCGTTGGATTCGTGATGGCGCCGGTACTGCTGTTATAGTCCCCCACCACTAAACCACCACCGTTAGTCCCCACTAACACGTGGTTGCCCGAGACCGTGACACTCAACACCAGATTAGTTGGCAGTGCCACGGTGCTGCTGGTGTTATACACCGTTGGATTCGTGATGGCGCCGGTACTGCTGTTATAGTCCCCCACCACTAAACCACCACCGTCAGTCCCCACTAACACGTGGTTGCCCGAGACCGTGACACTCGACACCCGATTAGTTGGCAGTGCCACGGTGCTGCTGGTGTTATACACCGTTGGATTCGTGATGGCGCCGGTACTGCTGTTATAGTCCCCCACCACTAAACCACCATCGTCAGTCCCCACTAACACGTGGTTGCCCGAGACCGTGACACTCGACACCCGATTAGTTGGCAGTGCCACGGTGCTGCTGGTGTTATACACCGTTGGATTCGTGATGGCGCCGGTACTGCTGTTATAGTCCCCCACCACTAAACCACCACCGTTAGTCCCCACTAACACGTGGTTGCCCGAGACCGTGACACTCGACACCCGATTAGTTGGCAGTGCCACGGTGCTGCTGGTGTTATACACCGTTGGATTCGTGATGGCGCCGGTACTGCTGTTATAGTCCCCCACCACTAAACCACCACCGTTAGTCCCCACTAACACGTGGTTGCCCGAGACCGTGACACTCGACACCCGATTAGTTGGCAGTGCCACGGTGCTGCTGGTGTTATACACCGTTGGATTCGTGATGGCGCCGGTACTGCTGTTATAGTCCCCCACCACTAAACCACCACCGTCAGTCCCCACTAACACGTGGTTGCCCGAGACCGTAAGGCTTAGAACATTATAAATTCCTGGCACACGGTGCCAGGTTTTTCCGTTATTACTACTAACAGCTAACCCTTGCTCTCCACCAGACAAAATAATATTTCCGTACTGCTTAACTATTAATGTCTTATTTCCTGTTGAATAACCATTAAATTGCCCTAAATCAAAAAAAGGATTCACAAGAAAATTATGGCCATAAGCGTTAACCCATTGATGATCAAGCTCATAACTGACCGCGAATCCTGCATAATTAAACGATAGGCTAGTCATTGAACCCGCTGATACAGCAAATCCATCGCTTTGAGGGGTTAAAGCACTTGGATTGTAAGTAATACCCAACGGGCAATTCCCTCCCGTATTACAGACTATGGCTGGAGAGTAAGTCACCCCGTTTGGTGGGAAGGTCGCCTTTAAATGCACATCAGTGAGCTGCTGCCCGGAAGTATTTGCTAATGTATAGTTATAGTTATGGGTTACATCATCAAGCCAAGCACCAAAATTCAGTGAATTATTCACTCCAGGTATCACTCGAATAGGAGAATTCGCTTCCATTAATGAAGCAGGTGTGCCCATTGCTGCCACTTTGATTGTTTGTGAGTCTGCGACTACTGTGATCACTGATTTTTTAAAAGAATCCGTTGTAATATTTTGTGGCTTGTAAGTGATTTTAAAAGTGCAGCTCCCGCCTTCTGCTAAACCAGATGCACACTGATTATCCGTGATGCTAAAAGGTATGCTTGCACCACTAATTTCTACGGGGTGAGATAATCCATTATTAGCAACCCTTGTTTGTAAATTAGCTGTACCAACTAGTGAAAGGGTGACTAAGCTAGAATGAGGACTTTGGAGTGAGGAATAAATAACAGGTTGATTGAGAGTAGCTTGCAGTTGATAACTCTGTGAACTTGGACCTCCATTTGAGCCATCGTCATGACATCCTCCAATTAAAATCACAGCAACAAATAAAACGAAAGTTTTCCATAACAACCAGTAAAACCTCATTCGTATAAGTCCTTCTATTTCAATAAAATGCAAATTAATTACTTTTTAATGTTTTTATAGTCCTAAGCTGTACACAACGACAAACGATGATAAGCAAAAATAATCTTCCTTTCAAGAAAATTAATAATAATTCAGTGATTAATTTCTGATAAAGAATGTTTTGTTAAAAAATTAATCGGCTTTCTGTGAGCTTGCGGCAAGCATGTGTGCATTAGGTCAGCTAGTTACTTTATCCTAAAGGACCGATAGTAAAACTATTTAGAAAGGTCCTATTATGTTTGGCAAAACATTTGATAAAAAAGTCGTTACACCCAAGTCAGCAACACCTTCAACACTAGATAATATTGCTCAATCGCTCAAGTCATGGCGTTCATCATCAAAAGAGCCATGGGAGATTCCAGAAGACCTTTGGGTGAAAATTATTGCGCTCTATCCTGCTTATACAAAAAAGGTATGAAGGTGTACATCA